>NZ_CM135809.1:2362500-3030000 GCF_048538155.2 Paracoccus sp. T5 | reverse complement strand
ATCTAGGCATGAGCAGGATGAAGGTACGGTAACACGTACTGGAGGTCCGAACCCACACCTGTTGAAAAAGGTCGGGATGACTTGTGCCTAGGGGTGAAAGGCCAATCAAACTCGGAGATAGCTGGTTCTCCGCGAAAGCTATTTAGGTAGCGCCTCGGATGTATTCCTTGGGGGGTAGAGCACTGCATGGATGATGGGGGCCCACAGCCTTACTGAGTCTAAGCAAACTCCGAATACCCAAGAGAACTGTCCGGGAGACACACGGCGGGTGCTAACGTCCGTCGTGGAGAGGGAAACAACCCTGACCAACAGCTAAGGCCCCCAATTCGTGGCTAAGTGGGAAAGCATGTGAGACTTCCAAAACAACCAGGAGGTTGGCTTAGAAGCAGCCATCCTTTAAAGATAGCGTAACAGCTCACTGGTCTAATCAAGAGGTCTTGCGGCGAAGATGTAACGGGGCTCAAGCCACGAGCCGAAGCTTTGGATGCACCTTAGGGTGCGTGGTAGCGGAGCGTTCTGTGATATAGAACGCTGCCTCTTTTGATCCTCACGGATCAACGGAGGCAATGTTCTGACTGTGAAGCCGGGCCGTGAGGCATCCGGTGGAGTGATCAGAAGTGAGAATGTTGACATGAGTAGCGACAAACAGGGTGAGAGACCCTGTCGCCGAAAGTCCAAGGGTTCCTGCTTAAAGCTAATCTGAGCAGGGTAAGCCGGCCCCTAAGGCGAGGCCGAAAGGCGTAGTCGATGGGAACCAGGTTAATATTCCTGGGCCAGGAGATGGTGACGGATCCCGAGGGTAGTTCGATCTTAACGGATTGATCGGGCTGCTTAGGGGTCCCTGGAAATAGCCCTCCACAAGACCGTACCCGAAACCGACACAGGTGGACTGGTAGAGAATACCAAGGCGCTTGAGAGAACCACATTTAAGGAACTCGGCAAAATACCTCCGTAAGTTCGCGAGAAGGAGGCCCGGTTTTTGCGCAAGCAGAGGCCGGGGGCACAAACCAGGGGGTGGCGACTGTTTACTAAAAACACAGGGCTCTGCGAAGCCGTAAGGCGACGTATAGGGTCTGACGCCTGCCCGGTGCCGGAAGGTTAAAAGGAGATGTGCAAGCATTGAATTGAAGCCCCGGTAAACGGCGGCCGTAACTATAACGGTCCTAAGGTAGCGAAATTCCTTGTCGGGTAAGTTCCGACCTGCACGAATGGCGTAACGACTTCCCCGCTGTCTCAAATGTGGACTCAGCGAAATTGAATTGTCTGTGAAGATGCAGACTTCCCGCGGTTAGACGGAAAGACCCCATGCACCTTTACTACAACTTCGCACTGGCATCAGGATTGCGATGTGCAGGATAGGCGGTAGGCTTTGAAGCGGGGACGCTAGTCCTCGTGGAGCCATCCTTGAGATACCGCCCTTCGCACTCTTGATGTCTAACCGCGGCCCGTTATCCGGGTCCGGGACCCTGCGTGGTGGGTAGTTTGACTGGGGCGGTCGCCTCCCAAACAGTAACGGAGGCGCGCGAAGGTTGGCTCAGACCGGTCGGAAATCGGTCGTTGAGTGCAATGGCAGAAGCCAGCCTGACTGCAAGACTGACAAGTCGAGCAGAGACGAAAGTCGGCCATAGTGATCCGGTGGTCCCGAGTGGAAGGGCCATCGCTCAACGGATAAAAGGTACGCTGGGGATAACAGGCTGATGATGCCCAAGAGTCCATATCGACGGCATCGTTTGGCACCTCGATGTCGGCTCATCTCATCCTGGGGCTGGAGCAGGTCCCAAGGGTATGGCTGTTCGCCATTTAAAGAGGTACGTGAGCTGGGTTTAGAACGTCGTGAGACAGTTCGGTCCCTATCTGCCGTGGGTGTTGGAGACTTGAGAGGAGCTGCCCCTAGTACGAGAGGACCGGGGTGGACGTTCCACTGGTGGACCAGTTGTCGTGCCAACGGCAGTGCTGGGTAGCTATGAACGGACAGGATAAACGCTGAAGGCATCTAAGCGTGAAGCCCCCCTCAAAACAAGGTCTCCCTTGAGAGCCGTGGAAGACCACCACGTCGATAGGCCGGAGATGTAAGTGCAGCAATGCATTCAGTTGACCGGTACTAATGGCTCGATAGGCTTGATTTGATCCGGAAGAAGACAGACTGTCTTCCTCCCATGCATCCTTGGACAACAAAAACCCCGAAAGGGGCGACGCTGAGCGTGTCTTTCCCGGTCTGGTGGCCCTAGCGCGAGCAAAACACCCGATCCCATCCCGAACTCGGCCGTTAAGTGCCGCTGCGCCAATGGTACTGCGTCTCAAGACGTGGGAGAGTAGGTCACCGCCAGACCTGGTAAGACACGCAAATATCTCTCTGATAACGATGAAAACCCGATCAGGACAAAACTGGCGCGGGGTAGAGCAGCCCGGTAGCTCGTCAGGCTCATAACCTGAAGGCCGCAGGTTCAAATCCTGCCCCCGCAACCAAATACTCGCGTTAGGTCAGCACCTTAAGAGCCTCCCTTGCGGGAGACTTTTTGCGTTCCGCAACCATGTCAACAGGGTGTCAGCAAAACGACGGCGGCCGGTGGCGGAGAATAGCGCACCAGCTGAGGCCAATCTCTCTTAGTTGCTCCAGCGCCCGCTGGCGATGGCGGCGGCCTCCGGCTCGGGCATGAACTCGAGCTCCAGAAAGAGTGCGGCCACATAGCAGGTGTGAAGATGGGCCTTGGCCTGTCCCTTTCGGGGATCATCCGGCCGTAGAAGACGATGGACTGCCCGACAGCACCTGGTCGGACGTCACCCCGGCCTCCGCGGCGGCGCGTATCTTGATCTGTTTCAGGAGGGGGCCAATGATCTCCACGAAGGTCATTCGCTCCTTCAGGATCTGGCGCCGCTCGTGCACTGGACTGTGTCCAGCACCCGCTTGAGCGCGCCCATGAAACGGCCTTCTACACACTTCAGCAGCGCGCGGTTGGCTAGCTACCGTCAGCGTCTTCTGTGCCTCGTAGTCGAAGAAGAAGGTCCCCGGCATCGTGGTCTGTCCGGGTGCCATTCGGATCAGCCGGAGCCCGCCACCGCACATGTTGCCAGCGGCCGAACTGGAGGCGCCGAAGTCGGAGCCCCAGCCAGGAGCCTTCTGTCCCACTCTTGCTCCTCGTTCCCGGCAGGGACCGGCTGGCCAGAGCAGAGCAAAGGATGCCAACTGAGCCACGCCGAGGTTCGAAGCACCCGAATAGTGCCTCCTGAGCCGATCTGGGCTATGCAGAGGGCGAACGGGTGGAGCGAGTGAAGCCGCGCACTGAGGCACGACTTCATGTTCAAAAGCCGAGGGCGTTCCAGCGCCACTTTCAATCCGGCGTCTTGCGGGCGTAGTCTGGTGCCATGCTGCTCCCATACCCGATGATGGACAGCGTCTTGTCCGTCCGGACAATCCAGCCGGCGTCCACGAGACGGGAGATCGAATTCTCCGCCTTTCGCTCGTGGGCACCTCGATTTTTGAGTTTTCCGGCTTCGGATAGCGGGCTGGGGCTTGAGACGGTGATGATACCGCCAGCCGGCGTCCTTGCTCGCTATGGGGGCTTTGGTGCTGCGCTAGTCACGCGGGGCGTTTCGGCCTAATGGCGTGATTGCCGCGCCCCAAGGTCAGGCGGCGCAGCTGGCCGAGGCGGCGCATGTTGTAAGCTACCTGCCACATCCCGCATGATTGTACGGCCGCTTCTTGAAGAGGTCCGGCCTTTGCCTTTGCCAGTCCTTGAGCGCGTTGATGGGCGTTTGCCCCTTCAACACTGATTGCGGGAGCTGGCCGTTGTAAAGCCGGACATATCGAAGAATAGCCTGTTCAAGATCCTCGCCCCTGCGGAAGCGGTGGCTTTGCAGGACGTCCTCGATCCGGCCGTTGAAGCGCTCGACCATGCCATTGGTTTGCGAATGCATCGGTGGGGCCAAGCGATGCTCGATGCCGAGGTCGGCACAGAGGCGGTCGAAATCATGGTTGCCGGTCGCCCCCCGGCGGCGAAGGCCGAACAGACGATCGGTGAACTCCGTGCCGTTGTCGGTGAGCACCCTGGTGATCGTCATCGGCGCGGCGCGCTCCAGATCCCGGAGAAGGCGACGGGCGTTGGCGGCAGACTTGGCCGGGTAGATGCGCACGAAGACCCATCGCGTGGCGCGGTCGATTGCGACGAACAGATACCGGCGGCGGTTCCCGTCGGCCCTCTGCGGCAGGTACTTCACGTCAACATGGAGATCGCCCGGCTCGTAGGCCTTGAAGGGCTTGTGCGCAGGCCGTGGCGCCCGGGGCTGCAACGCGCGCAGGTTGCCCACGCCATGCCGGCGCAGGCAGCGGTCCAGGCCAGAGCGCGAGACGTGAGGGTTCAGGAACTCCTTGACCACCGACAGCAGGTCGTCCAGCGGCAGCAGCAGGGACTTGCGCAGCGCCACCGCCACAGCTTTCTGTGTCGGCGTGAGCGTTGTCTGAAGCCTGTGCGCCGTATGGCTCCGGTCATGGACGCTGTCGCGATTTCGCCACTTCCACACGGTCCGCTCGGAGATGCCGAAGCGCTCCGCCACCATCCAGGCCGGTTCCGTGCTCGCCTGGATCGCGCCCCTTATCCTTGGTGTCGTCGTCGCCTGCTTGTGAAGAGAGATCAGCATCCTCGCCTCCCGTCACGAACCTCGCCAAGGATAGATCTTGCCACGAAGAGCGCGGTCCGGCGATCTATGTGGATATCCGGGATCGGACAGCTACGTTCTCCCTTGTAACCTGAGCAGATTCAGCTGGGCCAATACAGAGCCCGATGGTTCAGGGGCCTGCGCCCGGTCGGGGCGCGGATCGGCAGGATGAAGCGTTCATGGAAACGACCATTCTTCACCCCACATGACCTCTCGTGCCAACTTTGTCTCCGTCGCCAGTTCCAGCCTGAATCGCGCTCGGCGCCCCCAGCGAAGCCCTTTTGTCATCACAGCCTAGAGTTAAATGTTCGCGTCATTGGCTATTATTTGGGGCGCCGTCTCATTTTCTTTGCAACTGTCGGACAAAATACATGCGCCCGTATTTTTGCCAAGACTTCATGAAGAAATTCCCCCTGCGCGAGACGAGCGCCTATATGGTCTCGATAAAGTTGAGAAAATATCAGTGCCCGCAAACGGCGAAATATGAACGGCGGCAGGGCCGCCAATGATCGATCTCCAGAGGCGCCAAAAGTAGTAAGAGAAGCGGAGGACACTGCAGCCTTGCCTGCACAAATCAGCGAAACGTCTTCCGCTTCAAGCAGATCGGCCATCAGACCGCAGCTTTCGAAGGTTTGATCGAAGCCGGCATGGTGAAGGCGTGAGGCGACCACATTCTGGTCACACTGCCGGCGCAGCGTGGACCAATCAATCCATGCGCGAAGGCCTACGGCACCATTGTGCCGCGTCGTGTGGGTCAAGAGATGGCAAGCCCTGTCTTCGTGGGAGGCGACTGACAGTCCCTGGATCCTGCTTGGGACACAGCCGCCAAATACCTTATCTGGATCAAGCACTGCGGCGACTGCACCTGGCCCTGCCTGAACATGGATCTCCACTGGGAAAGTCCAGTCCGGTCGAACGAGCCGAGGCAAGTGGTGCTTTGACAAGCGCTGGCCCCGCCAGTCAAAGCTTGAGCCATGGTAGGCAGGCGGTGCAGCAGGCGCAGCGCCAAGAGCACACAGCGCGGCGGCAGCGTCTTGGGCGCGATTTGCAGGCACGAGCACGTCCAGATCGCCCACATAGCGCATGGCGGGATCGACATGGATCGGCGAGAGAATATCACTGCCGCCCTTGAGAACCACTGCGGGGATAGCAGCTGCGCTGAGCGCTGCACCGATTTCCGCAAGCTGAACCAAGGCATCCCGGACCCTCTGCCGGTTCGCTTGGTACATTGCACGAAAAAATAGAGCGAGATCTGCGGGCATCTGCTTCGCGAGATCATCATCGCGGGTCAGGATCGCTCCGATCATGGTATGCACCTGCAGGCGCTGCGCCTCTCTGGCAACCGTCAGGGGATCGCTCTGCGCCAACGCAGGCTGAAGGTATCGCGGAACTTTTCCTGAAACCGCAACTGCGGCGAAACCGAAGAGCGCACGCCGTTCAGCGGGCCAAGCAACGCCGAAAGGGTCATCCTGCGAAGACATCTAGGCATGCTGGAACAGACTGGGCCGAGGTACCGTAGCGCAATGTGAATGCAGGTACGTCATCGAACAGTCTAGCCAAGGAAGTTATCTGCTTTCGTTGTCGTGAAGGACGACTGCCCGAACCAATGGCGGCGACGAAAGCCTCTTCGGGAGCCATTCGGGTCATTGTCAGTTCTGCCCCCGGCATCTGCACTGGAAATACGATGGCAGTAATCGGGACCGCAGTTCCTGGCGCCACCGCTGGTTCGATGGGAAGATAGCAGACACCGTCGCGGCTACTGCCAAATTGACCATGAAGGGCACTCAGGCGGCGCACTTCACTGAGGTTTCGAGCTCCCTCCTTGACCGCGCTGCCGCTCGGGAAAGCAAGAAGCTGTCGCCCATCAACGTGGAGTGGCAGGTGATCATCGGCCAAAAAGCCGCAACCAGCGTCGACCATCCCCTGTGCCAGCGTCGATTTACCCCTGCCGCTCTCACCCAAGATGAGAAGAGCGCTGCCCTGATGGAGCACTGCAGCGCCATGGAGGACCGCCCCCACACGGTCTGCGCCTGCGAGCGCTTCGGCAGCCTCTCTTATAATAAGATATCGCGCCACGTCGGTTGTTGCTCGACCCCAGTGAGCACGACCCTCAATAAAGACGCCAAAGCCTCCCTCGGCACAAGAAATGCAGCGAATCGATGGACCGTGAGATACGCGGCTTTCTTGCGACGCGGAAAATGCCCAGAGAAGTTCATCGAGCTCTCTCAGAAGAGCTGGGTCATCTGTCTCAACTGTGACTGTCCCCCAGGTGCTGACGAAGCGCCGATTGTACAAGCCTGTCTTCAGGCAATCCAACACGGGATCAGGAAAGGGCAACTGCGCTTCATCGAAGAGCCCGGCTCTTTTCCACTCCCGAAGGATCTCATCGAGAACTGCACGGGGCAGGTCCGCACCCACCTTAGGTGTCATGGGATCCGACAAAACCGCCAAGCCGAGTTCATCCGTCATAAGGATGGCCCCCGACGCCGGAGAATATAGAACATGACGGCTCCCCAAGCGCACTCGCTCTATAGCATCGATGCGCTCTGCGAGGGCCTTGAGCCAAGGCTGCGAGAGGGGCAAACCTTTCGCGATAACCGACAGCCCTGATCGATCCACGAGGGAGTGCCCCATCGCTGGTCAGCTACTTGACTTTTCCTGAAGGAACCTGACCCCGAGTGCCCCCAAACGGCGACCTTCCGACCCCTTTGCTGTTTCCGGGGTTCTGCGGACCTCGGCTGCTCCCGCTGCCACTTACACTGGCCAGAGAAACAGATGCCGACGCCGTAAGCACGACGGTCGATGCACCAGCGACAACGGCCGAATACTTTGTAAGTGCCGCCAAGACTTCACGGCGGTCAAGATCCACGTCGCCACCGACAGCGGAGTCGGGGCCTTGATTCGTGTGACGCATTTGATATCTCCTCCGAGATATATAATATATACGGCCTGACCTAGCTTTCTGTCAATTAATCAAAATAAAGTTTAATATGTATGCATTAGGTGTTTTGTCGGGAAATCGATAAAGCGTCTTGGGTTATTCAGAAATTTTCCTGCGGGCTGGATCAGGACCCATTGATCTGCTTGAGGCCGTCCGGCCCGCGTGACTCAAGCTCCCAAACTTGCGCGGGTGATGATAAGCAACCTTTTTTGGCTGAAGATGAGATGGAGCGGCTGAGGCCGTTCTAACTTAACAACAATGGCAAGCCGCGAGTAGATGATCGGCGTGTGCTCATCGGGATAATATCATTAAATCGTAATGGTTGCAGTGGTGCGATGCGCCCCAGGATTATGGTCCGCACAAGACCCCTCACGACCGGTGCAAGCGCGGGGCGGCATGGGGGTCTTTGTCCGGATGGTGGAGGAGCCGGCCTCAAGAGGCGGCGTGGAGAAGGTCGTCATGATCGACGCAACCCACCTCAAGGCGCACCGTTCTGAACCAGACGAGCGAGATTGAACTGGCGTTCATCCGCCCGCTTGGCGCGTTCAACACCGCGATGGTGGACGCATACATGGACCTGATGGAGGAGTGGACGTCCTTCATCGCGCGGCGCGTGCGGCAGGATGCGCGGATAATGCACGAAATGCTGCATTCAAGGGATCCCGCGCAAGTGCAGAAGATCCAGTCTGCTTTCTTCCAGCGTGCCGTGGACGAATACCAGCAGGAGGCGGCACGACTGAACGCCATCTTGCGGAACACCAGCCATCTCAACGTCGAGCCTGACGGCAACCCGGCGCCCGAAGAGAACCGAAAGGTGGATGCCGCCTGATTCAGGTCAATGTGCGGACACCTCGGCCATGGGATCCTGCACCATGAGCGATCTTACAGGAGCACGATCATGACCGACCTTCGCTTTGACTTCTCCGGCCGCACTGCCATCATCACGGGTGCAGCCTCGGGGATAGGCCGCGAGATAGCGCTGGAGCTGGGGCGCTCAGGGGCGCTTGTCGTCGTCAGTGACCTCAAGAAGGACGGCTGCCAGCATGTCGTCGATAAGATCACCGCAGCCGGGGGACGGGCGCACGCCTTCGCCGCGGATGTGACGGATGAGGCGGCGATGAAGGACCTTGTTGCCTTTGCAGAAACCGAGGGCGGTGGGCTGCACATCGCGGTGAACAACGCAGGCGTCGGCGGGCCCAGCCTGCCGACGGGTGAATACCCTGCCGAGGACTGGCGCCGGGTAATCGACATCAACCTGAACGGCGTCTTCTATGGCATGCGCTGGCAGATCCCGGCGATGGAGCGCGCGGGCGGCGGGGCGATCGTGAACATGTCGTCGATCCTCGGCTCGGTGGGCTTTGCCAATGCCGCGCCCTATGTGGCGGCCAAGCACGCGCTGCTGGGGCTGACACGAACGGCCGCGATGGAATATGCGGCAAAGGCCGTGCGCGTGAACGCCGTCGGGCCCGCCTTCATCGACACGCCGCTTCTGTCGGCAAACCTCTCGGACGAGGTCATGGCGGGGCTGGCCGCACTGCACCCGATGGGGCGGATCGGCGCGCCGGCCGAGGTCTCGGCGCTGACCTGCTTTCTGCTGTCCTCGCGCGCCAGTTTCATCACCGGCAGCTACCACCTTGTCGATGGCGGATATACCGCGCCGTGAGGGACGCAGCCGCAGCAGGCCACCTGCCCT
Source organism: Paracoccus sp. T5 (assembly GCF_048538155.2). GTDB lineage: Bacteria > Pseudomonadota > Alphaproteobacteria > Rhodobacterales > Rhodobacteraceae > Paracoccus. Next base: position 3,020,713 of record NZ_CM135809.1, on the reverse strand, counting down.
CCTGGGCCATGCCCGCAGACGAGGTACTTGAGGCGCTGGACACCACTCCTGCGGGGCTTGCCCCCGCCGAGGCCGCCGTGCGGCTGGAGCGGCATGGCCCGAACAGGCTGCCCGAACCGACACGCCCCTCGGCGCTGGCGCGGCTGGCGCGGCAGTTCGCCAACCTGATGATCGTGGTCCTGATCCTGGCAGCCGTGATCATGGCGTTGCTGGGGCACTGGGTCGACACGGGTGTGATCCTGGCCGTGGTGATCGTGAACACGGTGATCGGCTTCGTGCAGGAAGGGCGGGCCGAGCAGGCGCTGGAGGCGCTGCGGGACATGCTGGCTCCGCGGGCCTCGGTCCTGCGGGGCGGGCAGCGGCAGGAGGTGGACGCGGCGGAGCTTGTGCCGGGCGACGTCGTGCTGATCGAGGCCGGCGACCGGGTGCCCGCAGACCTGCGTCTGATCGAGATGGCGAACCTGACAGCGGAAGAGGCGATGCTCACGGGCGAATCCCTGCCGGTCCGCAAGGCGCTGGCCCCGGTCGCGGCCGAAGCGCCGCTGGGCGACCGCAATCCGATGGCCTTCAGCGGCACGATGATCGCAGAAGGCACCGGCACCGGCGTCGTCACGGCCACGGGAGCGGCGACGCAGATCGGCCGCATCAGCGACATGATGAGCTCGGTCGAGGTGCTGACCACGCCGCTGATCGCCCAGATGAGCCGCTTTGCAAAGGTCCTGACCGGCTTCGTCCTGTCTGTTGCGGCCCTGGTCCTCGCCTTCACCACGCTGGCCCGCGACACGCCCTTTGCGGAAGGCTTTATCGTTGTCGTGGGCCTGATCGTTGCAGCCATCCCCGAAGGCCTGCCCGCCGCGCTGACCATTACCCTGGCCATCGGGGTTCAGCGGATGGCCGCCCGCAATGCCATCATCCGCCGCCTTCCGTCCATCGAGACGCTCGGCGCGGTCTCGGTCATTTGCTCGGACAAGACCGGGACGCTGACCCGGAACGAGATGGTCGTCACCCGCATCGCCACCGCCGAAGGCGACGCCGAGGTCGGCGGTGCGGGCTATGCGCCCGAAGGCGACATCACCGGCGCAGGCGGCGCGGCGCTGCGGGTATTGGGACGGATCGCGGCGCACTGCAACACCGCGCATCTGCGCCACGCCGGCACCTGGCGGGTGGAAGGCGATCCGATGGAAGGGGCACTGCTGGCATTGGCGGGCAAGCTGGACACGCCCTGGCAGGATCGCCCCGCGCCCCAAGCGACGATCCCCTTTGATGCGCGCTACCGCTACATGGCGGTGCTGCAAGACGGAATGATCCTGCTCAAGGGTGCGCCCGAGGCCGTTCTGGCGCGTTGCGACGGTGCCCTTGGCGCCGCAGGGCCGCTGGACCGCGCCCTCTGGGAGGAACGGGCCGCGTCCATCGCGGCCGACGGGATGCGCGTCCTGGCGCTGGCCCGGAAGCCGCATGACGGACCGGCGCTGGATCACGCGGATGTCGAGGGCGGGCTGATCCTGGTGGGCCTCGTCGGCCTGATCGACCCGCCGCGTTCCGAGGCGATCACCGCCGTGGCCGACTGCCGCCGCGCCGGCATTGCGGTCAAGATGATCACCGGCGATCACGCCGGCACCGCCGCCGCCATCGGCCGGCAGATCGGGCTGGCGCGCCCGGACCGCGTGCTGACCGGGGCGCAGATCGACGACCTGGACGACGAGGCGCTGATCGGGGCAGCGGCAGGCACCGACATCTTCGCCCGCACCAGCCCCGCGCACAAGCTGCGCCTTGTGATGGCGTTGCAGGCGCCGGGCGCCGTGGTCGCCATGACCGGCGACGGGGTCAACGACGCCCCTGCGCTGAAGCGCGCCGATGCCGGGATTGCGATGGGCCAGAAGGGATCGCAGGCAGCGCGCGAGGCCAGCGATCTGGTGCTGGCCGACGACAACTTCGCCTCGATCGCCGAGGCCGTGCGACAGGGACGCACGGTCTATGCGAACCTCAAGAAGGTCATCACCTTCCTGCTGCCGGTGAATGGCGGCGAAAGCATGAGCCTGATCATCGCCGTTCTTTTCGGACTTGTCCTGCCGATCACGCCCCTGCAGATCCTGTGGGTGAACATGCTCAGCTCGGTCGCGCTGGCGATGGCGCTGGCCTTCGAGCCGCCCGAGAAGGGCGTGATGGCGCGCCCGCCGCGCCCGGCCTCGGCGCCGATCATGTCGCGCTTTGTTCTCTGGCGCGTCATGCTTGTCTCGGTCCTCTTCACCATCGGCATCTTCGGGCAGTTCGAAATGGCGCTGGCCTTGGGCGCGGATCTGGATGTGGCGCGCACGATGGCGGTCAACACGCTGGTGGCGATGGAGGTGTTCTATCTCTTCTCGGTCCGGTACCGATACGGCGCCTCGGCCACAGCGGAAGGCACCCGGGGAACGCCTGCCGTCCTGATCGCCCTGGCCGTCGTGCTGGCCTTGCAGGCGCTGCTGACCTATGCCCCGCCACTTCACGCGCTGTTCGAGACCGCTGCACTGTCCCTCTGGCAACTGGCCTCCTGCGCGGCTGCAGGCGTGCTGCTTCTGGCGGTGCTGGATGTCGACAAGCGCGTCGCCGCGTTCTGGAAGCGCGATCCGAAAGGAGACACTGCGTGACGGCGAGCGGCAGGTCTTTAAGGCGAGCTTTGGCCGCTTCGTGAGAGCCCGATCTGAAGATCGGCGGCGAGTGGAGTTACACTCCACAGCCGGTTCCCGCCGCTGTTTCGGCGCTTAGGGACCCGAACTGCATTCAAGAAATCGACTCTGTCGGACAACATCTGGCGCTCAGCTTCGGCCCAGTGCGGATCGATAGCGAAGACTGTTCTCATCGGCACCCTGACGCCGCTGGCGCCCCTACATCGCTTGGCGACGCTGCACGTGGTACGTCTGGCGCGGGAGTATGGCGGCTCCGGTGCGGCCGCGATGAGTAGGCGTGATGAACTTTCCTCACCGGCGGGATGGGCGAGACACCAACATTGATGCGGCAGCACCTCTGCGACTTGCTGGGCTTTTTGGACAGGGCCTGAACCTGCCCTCCGCGCCCGCCCTACCGGCCGCACCGCAGATCCAAGTACAGGGAGCCGGGTCACGGTGATCGTGACCGAGACGGCAGAGCAGCTGATGATTGCGCGCGACATGCGCCTCTTTCAGCCTCATCCTGCGCGGGTCCCGTGCAGCATCTGGGTCGCCGTCTCAGGGCGCCACGCCCATCTGCCAGCCATCGCTTTCGAGGCTTGTTCGGTGCAGCTACCGCCGGGCCGCCGCTGCGACAGCCCGAAAACTGGATTGCGCAGGAGCGTGTCTCGCGGGAGGCTCCGAGGGGGATGGAGAGAGTGGCTGTCCCTGCGCCCGCGCACTCAGATCGAGGTCTCGCAGCCCGGCGGCTTTGATCTTTTCCTCAATGCCCCTGTGCGCGACAGCAGCAAGCTGAACGGTACCCTTGCCATGCGGCCATTCGGCCCCGCCGAAAAATGGGCAGCCTCAATTCACTCCCGAACCGGATGTGGTGCTGACATGACGCAGGCGGACATCGCCGCTTTCTTGAAGTCGGCCGCGGCGGTTGACGCTGTCAATTCGGTCGAGACAACCCATGGCACCACCCGGTTTCTCTGCGGAAGCAGGGCTCTGAAGTTGAAGCGTGTCATAAGCTGCGGAACTGCAAGGTCAACCCTGCTGCGGCGCAGGCTTAGGATCTGTCAACGCCCCATCCACAAGCTCGAGCCGCCGGTCCGTCTGCGCGGCGAGTCCCAGATCATGCGTCACCGCAACAACGGTCTTGCCGCCGGCGCCTGAGAGTGTCCGGAGGATCTCGAACACCTGGCTCGAGCTCTTGCGGTCAAGGCTGCCGGTGGGCTCGTCCGCCAGGATCAGCGGAGGATCGTTGGCGAGGGCGCGCGCGACGGCCACGCGCTGCCTCTGCCCGCCCGAGATCTGGTCGGGCCGCTTCTCGACGTGCCCCGCCAGCCCCAGCTGCTCGAGAAGATCGGTGGCGCGATGCCGGATCGCGGCAGGAGATAGCCGCGCGAGCCGCCGCATGGGCAGTTCGACATTCTCGCGCAAGGTGAATTCGGGCAGCAGAAAGTGGAACTGGAAGACGAAGCCGATCTCCTGCAGCCGGACACGCGCCCGCGTGTCCTCGTCAAGCGGCCCCGTATCCTTACCCCGGATCCTCAGCGTCCCGGCGGAAGGGCGATCCAGCAGACCCAGCAGGTAGAGAAGCGAGGACTTGCCGGAACCCGACGGCCCCGTCAGCGCAACAAACTCGCCCTCGGCGATCGACAGAGAGACGTCCCGCACCAGCGTGACAGGAACGACGGCGGGCAGCGTGCGCGTCAGGTGGGCGGCGTCGATCATCGCGGTCACGTGGCACCCCGGATGATGTCCACCGGGTTGACGGCCGCCGCGCGCCGCGCCGGCAGGTAGCCCGCCACCCCTGCCGCCAGCAGGGCGAAAACAGTGGCCAGGATGTAGTGCAGGGGGCTCCAGGCCAGGGGCAGGCGCGTGGCGCCGCCCAGTTCCTCAAGGTCGATGGGGATGCTCTGCAGCGCCAGGCACAGCCCATAGCCCGTGATCCAGCCAAGGATCGATCCCGCGGCGCCGATCATCAGCCCCTCCAGAAGAAACAGGCGGCGCATGTCGCGTGCCGGAAAGCCAAGCGATTTGAGGATCGCGATATCACGCGCCTTCTCATGGGTGATGGTCGAGACGATGTTGAAGATCCCGAAGCCCGCCACCAGCATGATCGCAGCGACGACCGTATACATGATGATGTTGCGGACGGTCAGCGCCTCGAGGATCGGCTGGTTCGCCTCTTCCCAGGAGACCGCCTTCTGTCCGATCAGGGCCTCGGCGCGCGCCGCGACCGCCCGCGACTGCGAGGGATCGTCAAGGCGGATGCGGATCGTGTTGATCGCGCTCGTCCGCCCTGACAGCGTCTGTGCCGCCTTCAGCGCGACATAGACCTCGCCCTCGTCGCGCGGACGCGTTCCCGTGTGAAACAGGCCCACGATGCGGAAATCGCGCCGCCGGCCGTCGCCGGTAACAAGGCCCACCGTGCTGCCCCCCGCCGCGCCCAGCTTCTCGGCCAAGGCGCGCCCGATGATGATGTTGTTACCGCCCGCCAGCAGGGCAGCAAAGCTGCCCAGAGTGAAGTCGTGCGCGATGGAGGACACGGCCGCCTCTTCGTCGGGAACAACGCCGAAAAGCGCAACGCCAGCCTCACGTCCAGCGAACTGCACCACCGCCTGCGTGCGAAGCGCCGGAGCAAGCCGCCCCGGCACCCAGGCACGAAGCGCCGCCTGGACGGCAGAGGGGTTGCGGATGCCGCGGCTGTCCTCGCGCGGGCGCAGGCCGAAGAACCGGGTGGCTGCGAAGACACCTTCGGCCGGTTGCAGAACCGGGGCGCGCAGCTCGTCCGTGATCTCGACATGCGGGATCGTATCGACAAGCTGGCGGATGAAGTCCTGCTGCGAGCCCTGCATCAGGGCCGCCATCGCGATGGAAAAGCCGACGCCCAAGGCGACGCCCAGTCCCGCGACCAGCATCTGGCGGACGCGGCCACGAATATGGGCAAGGGCGAGCATCAGCAGAAGACTCATGGCGCGGCCCCGGTCCTGACGGCGGCGCCGTCGCTCAGTCCTTCAGGGACCGGGACGATCAGCTGCTGACCAGGCGTCAACCCGTCGAGGACTTCTGCCATGTCTGCGCCGCGGATCCCCAGCACCACAGGAACGCGCCGGGTTTTGGCGGCCTCCAGCACCCAGACCATGCCATCCGCCGACACGGCCTCGGCCGGAACAAGAAGCGCATCCTTGTGCAGGCGCGTGACGATGTTCACCTCGACGGTCATCCCGATCAGCAGCGGCGTGTCGCCAGGAAGTGCCAGCCGCACGCGATACGTGCGTGCGGCCGGGTCGCCCATCGGCGTGATGCTGTCCAACCTGGCTTCCAGTGCCGCAGACGGGAAGGCATCCGAGCGGAGCAGCGCCCGCTGGCCGACCGAGAGCCGCGGGATGTCTTCCTCGTTGATCTCGGCGAGAATGCGCAAGGGCTGCGGTTGGCCGACGTGGAACAGCGGGGCGCCGGGCTCGGCGATCTCGCCGACCTCGCCATCCTGGCGCAGCACCGTGCCGCCCATCGGGGACCGGAGTATATAGCCCTCCAGCCGGGCCTGCTGTGCCGCGATCTGCGCCTCGATCCGTGCCTCTTCGCTTTCGCTCCGCTCCAGGTCCTGCCGGCTGGCCACGTTGCGGTCCGCCAGATCCCGCAGCCGCTGAAGCTCGCGCGCCGTAAAGGCCTGCCGGGCGCGCAGTTCATCCAGTGCGGCGCGCGCCTCCCTGTCATCCAGCCTTGCAAGTTCCGCGCCTTGGGCAACCTCCTGGCTCTCGCAGTTGCAGAGCCAGACGATCCTCTCACGCATCAGCGGCGCGACCTTGGCCCAGTGCCGGGGTTCGACCGTGCCCGTCGCGTAGACGATCTCGGCAGCATCGCCCCGCGTCACCGGCGCCACCTCGACCAGCGGCGGACGCAGCCACCACCACACGGCTGCCGCAGCCGCCAAGATCGCGGCCAAGACAAGCATTACCGCGATGTACCTGCCTTTGATCTTCATGGCACGTGACCAGATCCTGCGCTCCTTGCGGTACTCATCCTGCTAGCCACTCCGCGCTCTCAATCTGACCCGAGCATCGGCGATCCGAGGCGCCGCGACCTTGATCCGCATCAATGCGGAAGTCAGCCGACCGGCAGAGATTGGGGTCCTTACTGGATCACGAGGGTCTTCCGATGCGCGTAACGCAAATGTCTGTGTTGCTCTTGCCGCTTCTGCTGTTCGTCTCGGGCGCGAGCGGGCAAACTTTGTCCTTCGGAACGGACGTCTATGCAGGCGGTGAGGGTGCCAGCGGCATCGCCTCCGCGCCGCGAAGCCTGTTTGCCGCCGGGCCAGCCGTGCGGGTGGACTCCCCCATTGGACGGGATGCGCATCTGGCCGGCTTCAGCGTTCACGCCAGCGGCGCGACGGGTGGCGATCTTTATGCCATGGGCGGCGACATCACGCTCGATGGTGCCGTCGGCGGCGACCTGACAGCAGGAGGATTTTCGCTGTCCGTCGGCCCGGGCGCCTCCGTGGAGGGCAATGCGCGACTGGCAGGGGGCAGCGTCAGCATCGCGGCTCCGGTCCGCGGGGCGCTGACCGTTTCCGGTGGTGCCGTGACACTGGACGCGCCCGTCGGAGGTGATGCCTGGATCGCGGCTGACCATCTGAAGTTCGGACCCGCCGCCCGCATTGCCGGGCAATTGCACCTGACGGCACCCGACGAAGTCGAGGTGCCGGGCGCCGTTGTTCCTGCAGATCGGATCACCCGCCGGCCCATGTCCGAGGCGGGCAGGTTCGACCCGGGGCGCGAATGGCGCCGCGACTGGATGCTGGCGCATCATGAGGAATGGGGCATTCCCGGCGCCCTCGGCCTTTCGCTGGCCGCCGTCCTGACACTTCTGTTCCTGCTCGCGGCCGGTGCGGCATTCCTGGCCTCGGCGCCGGTTCTGGTCGAGCGCCTGCGGCGGCAGGCGAGCCTGCGGCCGTGGCGCGCGCTGCTGCTGGGCGCCCTCGGGCTCAGCGCCCTTGTCGGCGCGATCCCGGTGGCGGCCGCATCGCTGATCGGGCTGCCGCTTGTGCCGATCGCGATCCTTGCCCTGATCCTGCTCTGGACCCTCGGCTACCTTCTGGGGCTGCATGTCGCCGCGCAGGCCGTTCTGGCGGGGCTGCGGGGTCATGCGGCACCTGCCGGGTTCGGCTGGTCCGTTCTTGGACTGGCCCTCGCGCTTCTTCTGGCGGCGCTGCTGAACTTCGTGCCGCTGCTCGGATGGATGGCCAACATGCTTCTGGGCATTCTCGGCCTCGGGGCCGTGGCGCTTGTGCTGGCAGAGCGGCTGGCGCCGCCGCCGCGGGACGTGCCGTAGATCATGATCGGCGCGGCGGCAGGCCCGAAGACAATGCGCGCGATGATCCTGAGAGCATCGGGGGCCCGCTGGAGTATGCGGAGCTTCCTCTGCCAGAGCCTGACCGCGGCCAGATCCGGCTGCGGGTCGAAGCCTGCGGCGTTTGCCGCACCGACCTGCACATCATCGACGGCGAGCTGCGGGAAAGCCGTCTTCCGCTGGTACCGGGCCACGAACTCGTCGGGCGGATCGAGCGGATGGGCGGCGATATGCATGGCCTGCGCCTCGGGCAGCGGGTCGGGGTGCCTTGGCTGTCCAGATCATGCGGTACCTGCCCCTATTGCCGCGCGGGATGCGAGAACCTTTGCGACGCTGCGGACTTCACAGGCTTCACCGTCAATGGCGGCTATGCAGAGGCCTGCCTCGCCGAAGCCCGCTCATCGTTGCGCTGGACGAAGATGTCCCGGCGCCGCAGATTGCGCCGCTGCTGTGTGCGGGCTTGATCGGCTATCGCGCGCTAAAGGTCGCCGGCCTTGGTAAAAGCATCGGCATCTATAGCTTCGGTGCCCCGCACATATCATCACGCAGATCGCTGTACGCCAGAACAGGCGCATCTTCGCCCTGACACGGCCCGAAGACAAGCCAACGCAGGACTTTGCAGTTCGGCTTGGTGCGATATGGGCCGGAGGAACTGATGATTCCGTGCCTGAAGCACTGGATGCTGCCATCATCTTCGCCCCGGACGGCAGCCTTGTCCCTCTCGCGCTGCGGGCTGTCCGGAAAGATGGCAGCGTAGTCTGTGCCGACATCCACATGTCGGTGAGCCTGCGAGGCTTTGTGCTCTGCTGGCGGCCAAGGGGAAATCATCCAGCGGCGTATCGCGCAAAACTTTCCTGCCTGGAGGCTTGGTCAGCGGCGTCGGCGCACGGGCGCAGATCGCAGGCATCTTAGGGTCAGGGTTGCTGCGGATCGAACATCTGCCCGTCGTGGGCGTCGAAGCATTGTCGACCTCTATCATCCCGGTGACCTTTTCGGTGACTGGGTGCCACTGGCGGCCGAATTTTCGGTCGAGGCGGCAACATGTGTCGAGATCTGCGCCCACAGCTGCCAGTCCGTCGAATGGTTGCTCCGGCGGAACCCGTCAGCAAGAGCCTACATCATTTCAGAACTTGAAGACATGCAGGAGCGCCAGCTTGAGCAGGTTTGGTTCCGGGGCGTTCTTGACAGCCGGCAACGAAACATCGCGTTCCTGCTCGGAGCCGCAAAATTTTTGCCGGTGGAGTACACGCTGAAAAGCGGCATTCCGAACCCGTCAGAAAGGGACTGTGACGCAACGTACTTTTCGGCGTCGAAATGAACCCGCGAACACTTCGGCCCATAGCTGCCCTTCGGCTCTCGGCAGTTGCTGCAGTGGAGCTTCCCTAGAGCGGCCGCTGGTGTCCGGCGCAGCAAGATTGATTGTACGGCCTCTGCTATGCGGGACCTTCTTGCCATTTGCCGCAGCAATCTTCTTCCTTGTGCCCACATGCCTCGGTGCCAGCCTTCGGGAGGCCTGTTGGCCAGCGGCATCAAAATGACGTCGGCGCCCGGCATCATCGCTATGCCAAGGTCTCGCGGGCGCGGCTGATCAGGCGACGCATGTCATCCAAGCTGTATTCGCCAAAGGCTCCTTCGTCGCCGGCGATGAAGCTGGGCGTGCCCATCAGGCCCATGTGATCGGCAAGAAGAAAGCTGTTGGTGATATGGCGCTCCACCTGTTCGGACTGCATGTCCTGCTGAAGACGTGCAAGGTCGAGGCCAGCCTCTTTGGCGGCCTGCATGGCGCTATCGGCACCGGCGCGGCCACGGAGGGCGAACATGGCCCGGTGCATCTGCCAATACCGGCCCTGCTGCAGCGAGGCGAGCGAGGCGCGCGCCGCCGCCTCGGAATCCGCCCCAAAGACAGGCCATTCGTGAAAGACGACGCGCAGCTTTGGGTCCGACAGGATCAGGCGATGGATCGGGTCGACCATCTTGCGGCAAAAGGGGCAGTTGTAGTCGAAGAATTCCGTCAACGTCACATCGCCGTCCGGATTTCCCAGGACAGGGGCGGTCGGATCGTGCTCCAGCACCTGTCTCAGTTCCTCTGGCATGGGATTGTTCCGTGCCGAAAGGGCCGTGGTGGGCAGGACCAGCAGACCCGTGCTGGCGATCAGGAAGTTCCGGCGTTGCATGCTTTATCCTCGGACAGTTCGACGCGCTCTTGCGCAGGATCGTCAGAGGCTGGCCGCCCAAGCTTAAGGCTGGCTTAAGGGGTGCGGTGATCAGCGGGGTGACAGGGGCAGAGAGATCGTCACCTCCTGACCGCCACTGCCACTGCCGCTGCCCAGCTCCATCCGTCCGCCCATGCGCTGGACGGCGGCCGCAACGATCGCCAGACCCAACCCGCTGCCTTGGACATCCCGGCCCGGACCACGCCAGAACCGGTCCGTGACCCGGTCGCGGTCCTGGGGCCGGATCCCGGGGCCCTGGTCGCGGACCTGGAAGACCATGAAAGGCCCATCGCCGGAGGCAGTCAGCCTGACCGTCCCGCCTTGTGGCGAGTGCTGGATCGCGTTCTCGACTAGGTTGCGCAGGGCGCTGTGGACCAGGATGCGCGGCGCATGGAGTGGCGGAAGGTCCTCAGCCTGCATGTCCAGGCGCACCTGGCGCGGGCGGGCCTGATCCTCGGCCTGGCGGGCGATCTCGGAAAGCAGGGCGGCCGCGTCCAGACGCTCGGCCGAGGCCGCGTCCTGGTCGATGGCCGTCAGGTCCAAAAGCTGGCGCACCATCCGGTCTGTGCGGTCGACGGAGGTCGTGATCGTCGCCAGCGCCCGGTCGCGCACCGCCGGATCGGAGGCCATCCGGGCGATCTGCGCATGAGTCCGCAGTCCCGCCAGGGGCGTCTTCAGCTCGTGGGCCGCAAAGGCCGTAAAGTCCCTCTCGGTCTGGCGAAGATGGTCGAGGCGCTGGAACAGACTGTTCAGCGCCCGGCGCACCGGCCGGATCTCGCGTGGATCGCCGGCTCCTGCCAAAGGGCTCAGGTCATCCGGCTTGCGGTTTCGCAGAGCGGTTTCCAGATGCGCCAAAGGTGCCAGCCCCCGGCCGACGCTGATCCGGATCAGCAGCGCGAGCGCGGGAAAGACCACGGCCAGTGGCCAGAGAAGCCCCTGCACCACATCCCCCACCAGGCGATCGCGCACCTGGATGCGGTCGCCCACCATGACCCGCACCCCCACCTCGGGATTGACCACGGTGAAGACACGCCAGGGTTCGCCATCGATCAGGGTCGTGGTAAAGCCTTCGTCCTCGGAAAGCTTCGCATCTGGCGCTCCGGAAGATGCCCCCAGCAGGTTTCCCCGGAGCGACCAGATCTGGCAGGACAGCTGGCGCGAATACTCTGCCGTCCCCGGCAGCGCGATGCTGGTCTCCGCTCCGGCCCCATCCAGCGCGATGCGCCGGTCCGCCATGAGCGAGCTGACCATGTTCGCCGCCTCCGCCAGCCGGGCATCCAGCACCTGTTCGACCTGCGCGCGTGTCGAGACGTTGATCCACCATGCCGCCGAAAGCCAGATCGCGCTGGTGGCAAGCGTCAGAACGAGAATGAGGCGCAGGCGGATCGACATCAGTCCGCCCCCCTTTCGCTCGCGGGGACGCAGTAGCCAAGGCCGCGCACCGTCTGGATCACCTCGCGGCCCAGCTTGGCGCGCAGATGATGGACATGCACCTCGACCGTGTTGCTTTCGACATCTTCCTGCCATCCATAAAGACGCTCTTCCAGCTGCGCCCGCGACAGGATGCGGCCGGGATGCTCCACCAGCGCGTGCAGGATGGCAAACTCGCGCCGCGACAGGCGCAGGCGGCTGCCGTCCCGGCTGGCGGTCATCGCGGCCGGGTCCAGCTCCAGCCCGCTCCAGCGCAGGACAGGATTGGCCCGGCCACCCTGCCGGCGCAGCATGGCGCGGATCCGGGCCGCCAGCTCGTCAAGATCGAAGGGCTTCCCAAGATAGTCGTCGGCCCCGCTGTCCAAGCCGGAGACCCGATCGCGAACCTGGTCACGCGCCGTCAGCAGCAGGACCGGCAGCATGTTCCCTTGGGATCGCATCTCTCCCAACAGGTCGGTGCCCATTCCGTCAGGGAGCATGATGTCCAGAACGAGGCCGGCAAACTCGCTATGGGCCAGTGCGGCGCGTGCATCCGCCAGGCTTCCCACGGTGTCGGCCGTGAAGCCTGACAGCCCCAGCCCGACAGACAGCCCTTCCGACAGCACCGGATCATCCTCGACGATCAGCAATCGCATCACAGGTTCCTTCCTGTCCTTCTCATCCGGCGGTTGGCTTGCCCAGCTTAAGCCTCGCTTAAGCTGGGCTCCTTAGCCGCAGCACCATGATGATGCGAATCCTATCAGCGGCGTTGGCCGCGTTGACATTCTGGAGCAGTGCGGCACTTGCACAGCCTGCTCCGCCCCTCGATCCCTCCGACGCATTCGCCTTGAGCGTGACATCCGACGCGGCGGGCGGCCTGCAGGTCATCTGGGACGTGCAGCCGGGATATTACCTCTATCGCAGCAAGATCGAAGCCTATGGACCCGATGGGGCGGCCCTTCCCCTCCTCCTGCCCGAAGGCGAGGTCTATGACGACCCTTGGATGGGGCGCGACGAGATCTATCGCGCTCCGGTTTCGACAGCGCTCCCCGATACCCGGGGCGCGGTGACCCTGCACTGGCAGGGCTGCCAGCAGGACGGCATCTGCTATGCGCCCCAGCAGGTGGTGCTGGAGGCGGACGGGACGGTTCGGGCCGAGAAAGCCGCGGAAGCCGGACCTTTCGCATCCTGGCGTGCGGGCGGCGGTGCTGCACAACCCACTTCGGCTGACGGCGCGACATCTGGAGCGCAGAAGGGGCTGAAGCTCGCCGGCGAGGATGGCCTTGTGGCCGATCTGGCCAGCCGCGGCGGAGTTGCTTTGGTTCTGATGGGCTTTTTCGGCTTCGGGCTGTTGCTGTCGCTGACGCCCTGTGTGTTGCCGATGGTGCCCATCGTTGCCGGAATGCTGACGCGCCAGGGCAGCGGGATGACGGCAGGGCGCGGGCTGGCGCTGACCGGAGCCTATGTCGTCGCGATGGCGACTGCCTTCGGGCTTTTGGGGGTGGCGGCGGCCTGGTGGGGCGCCAATCTGCAGGCCACCCTGCAATCGCCTTGGGCGATCAGCGTGATCGCATTGGTCTTCGTGGCGCTGGCGCTGTCGATGTTCGGCCTGTTCGAGCTGCAGATGCCGGCACGCTGGCAGGCCCGTCTGGCACGGCGTCCAGGCTCTGCCGGATCGTTGGGAGGAGCGGCAGTCCTCGGTTTCGGCTCGGCCCTCATCGTCGGGCCCTGCGTGACGGCCCCGCTGGCGGGCGCGCTGATCTACATCGCGCAGACGGGCGACCTGGCCTTGGGTGCGGCAGCCCTCTTCGCCCTCGGGCTTGGGCAGGGGGTGCCGCTGCTGGCAGTCGGCGCCTTCGGTCCGCAGATCCTGCCGCGCCGCGGGGCATGGATGGAGCGGGTGAAGTTCGCCTTTGGTGCGGTCTTCCTGGGAATGGCGATCTGGCTCGGTGGGCGCATCCTGCCCGGGCCTGCGGTTCTGGCGCTTTGGGCGGTGCTGCTGACGGGCTGCGGGGTGGCGCTTGGCGCCTTGGACCGGCTGGCTCCGGAAGCGGCGCGCGGCTCGCGCATCGCCTCGGCCGCGGGTCTGCTGCTGGTCTTCGCCGGGCTGATGCAGGCCATCGGTGCGGCCGCTGGTGCCGAGGATCCGATACGGCCCTTGGCACCGCTGGCGGGCCGAACGGCACAGGTGTCGCCGGAGCAGCCGGAGTTTCAGACCGTGACAACCCAGGCCGCGCTGGATGCCGCGCTGCAAGGATCGCAACCGGCCCTGATCTACGTCACCGCCGACTGGTGCGTCACCTGTCGGACCATCGAGCGGGGGCCGATGTCGGATCCGCAGGTCAGGGACGCCCTGAGCGACCTTGTCCGCATCAAGGTGGACGTGACGGACTTCACTGCCGAAGCGCAGGCAGTAATGAGCAGCCTGTCCGCCGCCGGTCCGCCGACGATGATCTTTGTCGATGGGGGCCGGGTTGAGCCGCAGAACAGCCGTCTGGTCGGCGACGTGGAAACCGGCGATCTCATCGCCTCGATCGCCAGGATCTCCGAATGAACGCGATCTCGATTGGGCCCTTTGCCTTTGACGCATCCCGGCTGGCAGCCGTCGCGTCGATCCTGCTGTTCCTGACCGCTGCGGAACTCGCCGCCAGATATGGCCGCCGGTCACGGCGGACGCCTGGGCCTTTGGCGGGGTGGCTCGTGATGGCCTGGATCCTGGGGGCGCGCTCAGGCTTCGTGCTGTCCAACCTGAACGACTTCGCCGCATCGCCGCTCGATACACTCAAGCTCTGGCAGGGGGGCTTTTCTGCCGGGGCAGGCTGGGCGGCCGCGGGCATCGTGGTGCTGTGGGCCCTGCTGAAAGGGCGGAGCGCGGCCCTGCGACCGGTCCTGATCGCCGCCGCAGTGGCGATCGTCGCGCATCAGGCGATGACCGCGTCGCTGCCCCCTCCGCAGATGCGCCTGCCGCCGATGGAGCTTCTTGCCCTGGACGGCACGCCTGTCCAGCTCGCCGGGCGCGGCCAGGTGACCGTGCTGAACCTCTGGGCCACGTGGTGTCCGCCCTGCCGAAGGGAGATGCCAATGATGACCGAACTGGCTGCCGAGATGCCCGAGATCAGCTTCGTCTTCGCCAACCAGGGCGAGGGCGCGGTCCAGATCCTGGCCTTTCTTGCGACGGGGAACCTGCCCCTGACCGGGATGCTGCGCGATCCGCAGGGGCACCTGATGGGCCGGCTGGGTGCCGTGGGCCTCCCCAGCACCCTGGTCTTCGATGCTCAGGATCAACTGGTCGCAGCCCATACCGGCGAGATCTCCCGCCCCGCGCTTCGCGCCCTGATCAAGACTGCAAAGGAATGATGATGACACGACTTCTGAAGGCGTTTCTGGCCGGAGCGGCTTTGCTGACGGTGGCGGCCTGCGAAACGGCCTCTCATGTGACTGAGCCACCGCCCGCCATCCCTGCGCCGCTCCCGGTCCGACCGGAAACCGCGGCCCTGTATGACGCACAGGACGACGGAGAGATCAGCGTTCCCGCCATCCCCCCCAACCTGCTGACGGAAGACAAGGCCAGGCAGGTGGTGGACTACTGGACCGATGAACCTGTCGGCACCATCATCGTCGATCCTCATGCCAGGCGGCTTTATCACGTGCAGCCGGGCAACAGGGCCATGCGCTACACCGTGGGTGTCGGTGCCGCGGGATACGGCTTCACCGGCGAGGCGCATACACCCTACCAGCGCGCCTGGCCCCGCTGGACGCCGACCGACAGCATGCTGGCCGAAAAGCCCGAGCAGTATGGGCCCTCGGCGGCAGGGGTCGAGGGCGGGCTGTCGAACCCGATGGGCGCGCGCGCGCTCTATATCCACAACAGCGGCGGCGACACCTTCTACCGCATCCACGGCACGCCCGACCCGCAGTCGATCGGCACAGCCAGTTCGGCCGGGTGCATCCGCCTGTTCAACCAGGACATCATCCACCTGGCCGAGAACACCCGCAGCATGAGCAAGGTCGTGGTTCTGACCCAAGCGCAGTCGGGACAAGGAACGGTACCTCCCGCCGCACCGACGCCCGGAGGACCGGCATGACCCTTGACCGCAGAACCCTTTTGGCCGCCGGGGCGGGTGCCGGCCTCGTGGCGCTTGGTGGCGGGGCATGGACGCTGCTGCGTCAGCCCGGCCGCGCGGGCGAGCCGAGCGTCGACGACGTGCTTCATGATCCCGATCAGCCCGTTCTGGGCAACCTGCAGGGGGATCTGACCATTGCCGAATTCTTCGATTACCAATGCCCGTTCTGCAAGCGCGGCCATCCCGATCTGATGGCAGAGGTCGAAGCCGACGGGAACATCCGCCTGGTGATGAAGGACTGGCCGATCTTCGGAGGCGCCTCGGTTCTTGCCGCGCAGATGGTGCTGGGGGCGGCGGATCACGACCGCTATGCGGCCGCGCAATCCGCGCTGATGGCCACGCCCGCACGCCTGACCGAGAAAGACGTCCGCGCCACCCTGACCGCAGCGGGTCATAACCCTGACCGAATGATGGAGGGCTATCTTCGAGAGCGGCCGCGATGGGACGGGCTGATGAGCCGCAACGCCCGGCAGGCGGCCGCCCTTGGCCTGCAGGGCACACCGGCCTTCATCATCGGTCACACCATCCATGCCGGTGCGCTGGACCGGGATCGCCTGCGCGCGGCCATCGCCGCTGCCCGCAACGGCGCCTGAACCCATTTCCAAAACCAAGAAGGAGCAGAAGATGACCATGGTTTCACGCCGGCGGATGATCGGGCTGATCACGGCCGGCGGATTGGCCGCACCGGTTCTGGCGCGGGCGCAATCCGCAGCTGATCGCAACATCAGCAGTTTCACCATGCAGCGCTGGCAGGATCATTTCGACGACCTGGGCCTTGGCGCCATTGTCGCCGACACCCGTTCCCGTGCCCTGCATTTCTGGTCGGGGGACGCACAGACCTACCGGACCTATCCCACCTCGGTCCCCATCTCGGATGAGTTGACCAAGCGCGGTCATACCAAGATCGTGCGCAAGAAGGAGGGTCCCAGCTGGACGCCCACCGCCTCGATGATGGAGCGGTTCCCCCATTACCGCCCGATGGGCCCCGGGCCGGACAATCCGCTGGGCACGCATGCCATGTATCTGTCCTGGCCCGCCTACCTGATCCACGGCACCCATGACACGCGCAAGATCGGGCGCCTGTCCTCGGACGGCTGCATCGGTCTCTACAACGAGAAGATCGAGGAGTTGTTCGGCATGTGCCCCGTCGGCACCCAGGTCCGGATCATCTGACGGGCAGCGAGAGGAGCGAGGTGTTCCTGTCACACCAGGTCATGTTGACAAATAGCGGAGCCCCTTTCTGACACAGGCGATGTCAATGAAGCCAAGAAAGCTGCTTGCGGTTTTGTCGTAACGTGTCGCGAGCCTGCGGGTGTTCTTCAGCTTGTTGAAGCAGCGTTCGACCATGTTGCGCAGGGTGTAGAGGGTCATCTCCACGGTCTTTCGGACCTTGCGGTTCTTGCGCATCGGGATCATCGAGACGGCGTCGCGTTTCTCAACATCTTCTCGGATTTTGTCAGAGTCGTAGCCTCTGTCAGCCACCAAAACAGCAGGCGACGGCAGGTTGTCGGCCATCACCAGATCATAGCCGGCATAGTCTGAATCCTGACCCGGCGTGATCTCGGTCCTCATAGGGAGGCCAGCGCTGTTGACGCGGAGGTGGATCTTGGTCGAAAAACCACCTCTTGAACGGCCAAGAGCCTCTTTCGAAGCCCCCCTTTTGCGCCGGCCGCATGATGGCGGGCCCTGATGACTGTGCTGTCGATCATCTGGAGCTTGTCCGGGACGAACCCGGCATGGTTCAGCGCGTCCAGGACATCTTCCCACAGCCCGGCCAGCGTCCAGCGTCGGAACTGGCGATAGACCGAGAACCACTTGCCGAACTCCTCGGGCAGATCCCGCCAAGGCGCACCAGTTCGTGCGATTCAGAAAACACCTTCCAAAACAAGACGATTATCGACAGGCTTTCGTCCGTTCGCATGCCGGACACCCCGGATGAAGCCCTCAAAGAATGCCCACTCGTCATCCGACATCAAGTTGCGAGCCGAGTTCACCTCCAACGCAGAGGCCGACATAAAATTGCGCAAAATGCAGCTTTGATGGGCATCAGCATGATAGGGGGCAATCGGGGCGACTGCATGTTCTGGCGGGGCCGGCCAAACAGCGCTAGGCCAGTTCGAGATCAGGACCAGGAGATAAGCCATGACGCCGACCACCCTCACCTGCAGCGCTGCCATCGTGGCGACCTTGTCCGCCGTCCCCACATTGGCCGCCGCCGAGACGTTCGCCCCGAAGGTTCTGGTGATGGCAATGTTCAAGGCGGAAGCAGAGCCGTGGCTGAAGAACCTGGACCTGCCCCACACCATCACTATCCCAGGTCTGCCAAAGGACCACGACGCGCTGTCCTGCAACGCGGATCTGTGCGTGATGACGACGACGATGGGCTATGCCAATGCGGCCAGTTCGGCCATGGCAATCGGGTTTTCGGATCAGCTCGATCTGTCGCAGGCCTATGTGCTGATCGCGGGCATTGCCGGTGTCGATCCGGAAAACGGCACGCTGGGTTCGGCGGCATGGGCGGATCATGTGGTGGATGCGGGTCTGGTTCATCGTATCGACAGCCGTGACGCGCCAGCCGACTGGACCAGTCAGATCGTGGAGCTTGGTGCCAAGGCGCCGGGCGAGAAGCCGGGCTGGGCTGCGGGCAGCGAGGTCTTCACCCTGAACCCGGCCCTCGTCTCTGCCGCCTTCGATGCCACGGGCGAGGTCGAACTGGCCGACAGCGACGAAGCCGCTGCCTATCGGGCGAACTATACCCAGGATACTGCACGAGGGGCACCACAGGTGATGGTTTGCGCCTCTGTCTCGGCCGACACCTACTGGCATGGCGAGACGATCGCGCAGGAGGTCGCCGACCACGCGCCCCTGCTGACCGACGGGGCAGCCGGCTACTGCATGAGCCAGATGGAGGACAACGCTACCCTGACCGCTCTCACACGCGCGTCCGAGGCGGGACGGCTGGACATGGACCGCGTGGCGATCTTGCGGACAGCTTCAAACTTTGACCGTGCGCATGAGGGCCAGGACACCGCCGCATCATTGTCGGCGACGTCGGGGGGCTTCGGACCGGCCACGGAGAATGCTTTCCGCGTCGGGAATGCATTCGCGTCGATGATCATCGAAGACTGGGACCGGTTCGCCAAAGGCGTCACCGCGGATTGATCAGGGTGGCGGCGGATGCACGAACTTGCCTCTGCCATTCTCTGCTATAGCCTGGGTCCGGAGGGACCGATCCCACATGACCGAAAGGCAAGCCCACACCCAGCCAAGGCAGTCGGCTCACTCCTTGGCTGCCGATGACAAAGCAATGTTTTGGGCCGAGGCCTTGCCGGGTTGGTCTGCCTATTCGCGACAGGCAGCAGCTTGATCAGCTCTCCCTGGGTGCTTTAGCCTGAATGCGACCGGACATGGAGGGCGCGGACCTGCATCGCAAACTCCTCGAAAGGGCCATGGACGACCGTGTCGCTGATCACGTCGCTGATTGGCAGCGGCTTGACGCGGAAGGCAGGAACGCCCAGCTCGGCAAGCCATTCCGTCATCTGAGCTGCCGAGCTTGCATAAACGATCCGGCCAAGTCCGACCCAGCCATGGGCAGCCGCGCACATGGGGCAGTGTTCGCCCGAGGTATAGACCGTTGCCGTGGCACGTTCCCGGACATCCATGTTGTTCGCGGCCCAACGGGCGATGGCGAATTCCGGGTGCTGCGTGTGGTCGCCACCTCCGATGCGGTTATGGTCCTCGAACAGAACCTGACCCTCGGAGGATACAAGCACCGCGCCGAATGGTTGATTGCCGCTGTGCAGTGCCTGAGCTGCCAGTTCGATGCAGCGCTGAAGATGCTGCCGATCTGTATCGTTGATCATGAGGCTTCCTTTCGGTTCGATGTGCCGAACCATCTTAAGACAGTGCCGCTTTCATGAGCAGTGACTGATCGATTCTAGTCCAACGGCCCAGCATCAACGGCGGAAGCCTGAGGTTCCTTCAGTCCAGCGCCGCGGCAATCGCGTCGAACACGACCAGCGGATCGACAGGCTCCCGACCCACGGGCTTTGGTTGTGCCATGTGGGTGGCGATCACGACGTTCCGCGTCGGGTTGATGTAGATGTTCTGCCCCTGGATGCCGATCGCGGCAAAGGCACCGTCGGCGATGGACGGTTCGGTCCAGCCCGGCCACCACATGTAGCCATACTCGATCGTCTCGCCGCCCTTCAGGTCCTGCGGCTGCCCGGCAGTTTCCGTCCAGCCTTCGGGCAGGATAGCCTCGCCGTCGATCATCCCGCCGTCCAGGAAGAACTGCCCGAAGCGCGCGAAATCCCGCAGGGTGGCCGACAGGCCGCTGCCGCCGATCTCGACCCCGTCGGGGCTGTCCAGCCACCAGTTTGCATTGGCTTCCATCCCATAGGGCTGCCAGATCTTCTGGGCCAGATAGTCCGCCAGCGGCATGCCGACTGCGCCGTGAACCAGCTCACCCAGAACCTGCGTCTCCCCGGTGGAATAGGTATGATGCGTGCCGGGCTCATGGGCGCGGGGCAGGGCGGCCATCACCTCCATGGCGGCACCGGGGCGCTGTTCGATCTGCGCGCGCAGCAGGTCGCGGCGGTCGGACTGTGGATCGGTATAGGTCTCGTTCCATTCCACGCCCGACGCCATCAGCAGGATGTCGCGGATGCTGACCCCGTCATAGGCGCTGCCGGCCAGCGCCGGAACGTAATCGACCACCATGTCGTCCAGGCCGCCGATATGGCCATCGACGATGGCGGCGCCCACCAGGGTGGAGGTGATGGATTTGGCCACCGACATCGACATCCAGCGCGTCTCGGGCGTGTTGCCGCGCTGATAGGTCTCGTAGACGACCTGGCCGTCCTTCAGCACGATCATCCCGGTGACATTGTCCAGCGACAGGAAGTCATAGAGGTCGTAGGTGGCGTCCCCGACCTGATAGCTCACCATGTTCGGCAGATCGACGGGCGCCTGCGGCAGCTCGCGGGGGTTCTCGCTTGCCGGGATGGTCCGGGTGGGGAAGAGGCGGTCGATGTTGCGGAAGGTGCTGACCGCCAGATCGGGCGTCAGATGGCCATTATAGACATCCTCGACGGTGCCGATGGGCTCGTCCGCATGTGGATAGTCCTGCGCAGCCGCGAAGCCCGGCAAGGCCAGGCAGAGACTGCCCAGGGTCAGCAGGATGCGCGTGTGATACATCGGGCTCGGGGTCATGCCGTCCTCCTCCTTCTGTTCAACCGATGGGACGACAGTTCTGCACGATGTGCAAGGGGCAACTCAATCAGAGACGGTTGCTAAGATGCCCAGGATCAGGTGGAGCTGGTCAAGGCGCTAT
Source organism: Paracoccus sp. T5 (assembly GCF_048538155.2). Classification (GTDB taxonomy): domain Bacteria; phylum Pseudomonadota; class Alphaproteobacteria; order Rhodobacterales; family Rhodobacteraceae; genus Paracoccus. The sequence goes on along the minus strand of NZ_CM135809.1, from coordinate 2,999,646 downwards.
GGATTATGCCCTCACCCCCGTCGGTCTTGAAGACCGCTCGCAATCCGGGCGTCACCAACACCCGGAACTTCGGCTCGCCGCATTGGCGGCGCTGGCTCGGTCGCACGCACCGCTGCCTGGCGCCCGCGATCAGCTTCTCGAAGCCGCGGGGCGACGGGCAGGGTGTGCAGTGATCCGCTCCGGAAGATGCGGGTACCACCATGTTCTTTGCAGGATTTGAAGCCGCGGCTGGACATCGCTCCGCAAGGTGAAGGACCGGGAGACCATCGGCGAACTCTACGCCCGGGGGGCATGCTCCGCAGGTGCCCAGGCCTCCTCTTGCGTGCAGAATCAGCGCCAGCTTTTCCTCTCACTGATTCGAGTGGTCGCGTACTGAGACAGCGTGGCCTGGGATAGATGCGCGCGCCCAAATAAGAAATGTTGCCATTGAGGTGGTCCCGAAATTGGGCACTGACGTTAACGTCTGCTTTGCTGTCTGTTGATCTTCACCGCGAGGGAGATCGACGAGGTCGAAACGAAAGCGAAGTGCCCCTGAGTTCAAGGCGAAGGCGACACTTGAGGCGCTGAAAGGCGAGGAGGCCGTGTCCGAGGTGGCGAGCCGGTTCGGCGTGCGTCAGCCGATGATCAAGCAGTGGGGACGTGCGCTGCTGGACGGCGCGTCCGGTGTGTTTGAACGCGGTGGCCACAAGACGCCGGTCATCGATGAAGACCGGGTCAGGGAGCTGCATGCCAAGATCGGAGAACTGCCGGTGGCCAACTCTTTTCTGCAAAAAAGCTGAAGCCTTGGCGCGGGAGGTGAGGCAAGGCACCGGCTGCGCCGGTCGGGCATCGACTTCTACAATCACCGCCGCCGGCACGAGGCCCTTGGCGCCCGACCACCAGCAGTGGTCTACATCACCGCACATCGAAGCAACGCAAACGGACCAGCAGGAGCAGGTCAGAGCTTAGAAAGCGTCAGATTCTGTCCAGGGAATGAGGAGAACCTCAGATGGAAAGGTGCCCGTCGACGAGTTGAACGCGCTGGCCCACACGAACCCCGGACCGCCAAGTGGGAAACCATCCCGACGGCGCAGGCCAACAGCAAGGTCTCCGTGGGGCGGATCATCGCCGCCATCCGGGCGCGGAATATCCGCGTCCATGCCCTGCCAGGCAACACGTCCTATCATGGCTTCAAGGCCTGCCGGAGCGAGTTCGGGGCGATCGAATAGCCGCCGCGGCAGTTCCTGCTGCTGAGAAGGCGGGCGAGGGTGAGGCAATGAGTTGACCCATGCGGTGATGCCCCCAAACGAACGCGGCGCTTTCCACATAAGTAACCACATCAGTAGATCGACCTCGGACAGCGGCTTACCAAAACCACGCAATCGCGCACTCTTGTACTTTATTGGCACAAGGATGTTTGGTGACCCCGACAGGACTTGAACCTGTAACCTGCCCCTTAGGAGGGGGCTGCTCTATCCAGTTGAGCCACGGGGCCGACGCCTTGACCTTTAACTGGGCCACGCCCGCCTTGGCAAGCTTTGGCTGATCAAGGGGCAGTTGTCGGCACTCCTGTCCTTCGCTAACATCGCCCGACGCAGATCGAGAACCCGTCCCATGATCCCCACAAGACCCCGCCGCCCTCTGACCCTTCGCGACGTGTCCGAGGCGTCGGGCGTTTCCGAGATGACCGTCAGCCGCGTGTTGCGCAACCGGGGCGATGTCTCGGCGGCGACGCGGGAAAAGGTGCTGACCGCCGCCAAGGCCCTGGGCTATGTGCCCAACAAGATCGCGGGCGGTCTGGCCAGCCAGCGGGTCAACCTGGTCGCGGTGGTGATCCCCTCGCTGTCGAACCTGGTCTTTCCCGATGTGCTGGGAGGCATCTCGGCCGAGTTGGACGACACGGGGCTGCAGCCGGTCATCGGCGTCACCAACTATTCTCCCGCGCGCGAGGAGATGGTTTTGTACGACATGCTCTCCTGGCGGCCCTCGGGCGTGATCCTGGCGGGGCTGGAACACAGCAAGGCGTCGCGGGCGATGCTGCAGAACTCGGGCATCCCGGTGGTCGAGATCATGGACGTGGACGGCGAGGGCATCGACACCCTGGTCGGCATTTCCCACATCCGCGCGGGGCGCGAGATGGCGGCGCGCATCCTGGCGGCCGGCTATCGGCGCATCGGCTTTGTCGGCACCCACATGCCCGAAGACCACCGCGCCAGAAAGCGCCTCTTGGGCTTCGAGGAGGGCCTGGCCCTGGCCGGGGTACAGCTGGAGGCGCGCGAATATTACCAGGGCGGATCAAGCCTGCTGAAGGGGCGCGAGCTGACCGAGCGGATCCTGACCCGGGCGCCCGATCTGGATTTCCTCTACTTCTCGAACGACATGATCGGGGCGGGCGGGCTGCTCTACTGCATCGACAAGGGCTATGACATTCCCGGCCGGATCGGGCTGGCGGGCTTCAACGGGGTGGACCTGCTGGACGGCCTGCCGGTGCGTCTGGCCACCACGGATGCCCGGCGGGTCGATGTCGGTCGCCGTGCCGCCCGCCTGGTTTCGGGCAAGGACCCGATCCCGGACAACCGGATCATCGCGCTGACGCCCACCTTCATGCCCGGCGACACGATCCGCGCCGCGGACGCGGGCTAGCCTTTTGCGCCATCCGGGGCCGCCTTGTGGGTGGTGCCACTTGCGCCTATCTGTGGGGCCATGGGTATTGCCTTCAACAACCGCCTTTTGTCCCGCAAGCCGCGCGTCGCGGTCATCCGCCTGACGGGCACCATCGGCGGGGCCGGCCGGGGCGGAGGGCTGAACGACGCGGCCCTGGCCCCGCTGATCGAACGCGCCTTCCGCCGCGGCAAGCCGGTGGCCGTCGCCCTGGCTGTGAATTCGCCCGGGGGATCTCCGGTCCAGTCCTCGCTGATCGCGGCCCGCATCCGCTGCCTGGCCGACGAGACCGAGGTGCCGGTCCATGCCTTTGTCGAGGATGTCGCGGCCTCGGGCGGGTACTGGCTGGCCTGCGCGGCCGACCGGATCTGGGCCGACGAAAGCTCGATCCTGGGCTCGATCGGCGTGATTTCGGCGGGCTTCGGCTTTCACCAGCTGATCGACCGCTGGGGGATCGAGCGTCGCGTCCACACGGCCGGTCGGTCGAAATCGACCATGGACCCATTCCGCCCCGAAAACCCCGAGGATGTCGCCCGCCTTCACACGATCCTGGAGCCGATCCACCAGGCCTTCAAGGACCACGTGCGCGCACGTCGCGGCACCCGCCTGAGCGAGGAGCGCGACCTGTTCACCGGAGAATTCTGGGCCGGACGCGAGGCCGTGCGCCTTGGGCTGGCCGACGGGATCGGGCACCTGGTCCCCAAGATGAAGGCGCTTTACGGCGACAGGCTGCGGTTGGAGGTACACGGAATGCGCCGCCCGCTGCTGCGCCGCCTTGGCCTGTCAGCCGAGGCGCTGATCGACGCCGCCGAGGATCGCGCCGCCTTTCAGCGCTTCGGGACCCGCGGATGAGCCTGCGCGTCGTTGTCCTGTTCCTGCTTGTCATGGTGGTGATGGCCTTGGTCAAAGGCCCCGCCTTTCGCCGCACATTGAAAAACCTACTGGGGATCGGACGACGTGATCGTTGACATACTGCTTGTGCTGGGCGGCTTGGCCCTGCTTGTTCTGGGTGGCGACCTGCTGGTCAAGGGGGCGGTCAACCTGGCCCTGCGCCTTGGCATGACTCCCTTGGTCGTCGGCCTGACCGTGGTGGCCTTTGGTACCTCGGCCCCCGAACTGATCGTGTCGCTCTCGGCTGCGCTGAAGGGGTCCAGCGCCATCGCCATGGGCAACGTCGTCGGCTCGAACATCGCCAATGTGCTGGTCATCCTGGGCTTCACCTCCCTGGTCTCGGTCATCGTCACCAAGGGGCATGACCTGCGCGAAAGCTGGGCGATGATGATCGGCGCCTCGATCCTGCTGATCGCCCTGGCCTTCACCGGAGAGATCGGCCGCCTAGAAGGGATCATCCTGCTGCTGGCCCTGGGCGCGGTGCTCTGGCGCCAGCTGTCCACCGGCCGCGCCGACGCGGCTGAAATCGAGGGCGCGGAACTGGGCGCCACTTGGGGCAAGATCGTGCTGTGGCTTGCCGGCGGCCTGATCGCGCTCCCCATCGGGGCGAACCTGCTGGTCAGCGGCGCCACCGACATCGCGCGCGTCTTCGGCATCAGCGAAGTGGTCATCGGGCTGACGCTGGTGGCCGTGGGAACCTCGCTGCCGGAACTGGCGGCCTCGGTCGCCTCGGCGATGCGGGGGCGGGCGGACATGGCGCTTGGGAACGTGGTCGGCTCGAACATCTTCAACATCCTGGCGATCCTCGGGATCACCTCGATCGTGTCGCCCCTCCCGGTCCCGCCCGAGATGCTGCGCCTGGACCTCTGGGTGATGCTGGCCACGTCGCTGCTGCTGGCACCGTTCCTGTTCCGGGGCCTCAGCCTGACGCGTCCGGTCGGGGGGGCGCTTCTGGTCGGCTATGCCGCCTATGCCTGGGTGCTGCTGTGAAGGGCGTCGCGCTTGTGACCGGCGGCGCCCGCAGGCTGGGGCGCGCCATGGTGCTGGAGCTGGCGCGGCACGGCCATGACGTGGCGATCCACTATGCCGGGTCCGAAGCCGAAGCCCGGGACACCGCCGCCGAGGCCCGGGCCCTGGGCGTGCGGGCCCAGACCTTCCAGGCCGACCTTCTGGACCCCGAGGCGACGGCGCGCCTGATTCCCGACGTGGGGCAGGCCATGGGGCCGCTGACGGTTCTGGTGAACAACGCCTCGATCTTCGACTATGACAACATCCACAGCGCCACGATGGAGGGCTGGGACCGCCATATCGGGTCGAACCTGCGCGCGCCCTTTCAGCTGATCCAGGCCTTTGCGGCGCAGGCGCCCAAGGCCGTTCCCGATGAGAACGGAGAGCCGCAGGCCCGCGCCGTGGTCATCAACATGGTCGACCAGCGCGTCCTGAAGCCCACGCCCGAGTTCATGACCTATTCTATTGCCAAGGCGGGGCTGTGGTCGCTGACCCGCACCGCGGCGCAGGCCCTGGCGCCCGACATCCGGGTCAATGCCATCGGGCCCGGCCCGACCATGATCGGCGCCCGCCAGTCGGCCGCGCATTTCGCGGGCCAGCGCGCCGGCACGATCCTGAACCGGGGCGCCGATCCCCAGGGCATCACCCAGGCGCTGGCCTTTCTTCTGGAGGCGCGGGCCGTCACCGGGCAGCTGATCTGCGTCGATGGCGGCCAGCACCTGGGCTGGCGGACACCGGATGTGCAAGGACCGGAATAGGCCCGATCCGGACCTGTGGCGGCCTGTTGTCCACTTCGGTCAGGGAACCGGACCTATGTCTTGGAATCTTCATGCTTTTTCCCTTGTTGTGGGGCGCGGGATTAAATTCGGCAATGATTTCAAGCCTGTTGAAAACTGCCTATTTTATCGGCAACTTCACGAAGGTGTAACGATTGCTGGTCCCTTCGATCCATCCTCACAGCTCGCCCACAGAATTATCCACAGATTCCGTGGAAAGCTTCGTGCTTGCGCTCGGGTTCCGGAACTTGCAGCGGCCCTCAGAATCACCACTTTGACCTCATGACCCAGAAAACCGGCCACGCGCTGATCCAGGATTACCTTCGCACGCTTGACGGCAGCCCCGGCGTCTACCGGATGCTGAACGCCCAGCAGGAGGTGCTTTACGTTGGCAAGGCCCGCGACCTGAAGGCGCGGGTGTCGAACTATGCCCGGCCTTCGGGCCATTCGGGCCGCATCGCGCGGATGATCCGCGAGACGGCCAGCATGATGTTCCTGACGACGAACACCGAAACCGAGGCGCTGCTGCTGGAGCAGAACCTGATCAAGCAGCTCAAGCCGCGCTACAACGTGCTGCTGCGCGACGACAAATCCTTTCCGAACATCCTGGTGGCCAAGTCCCACGGCTTTCCGCAGATCAAGAAGCATCGCGGTGCCAAGTCGGAAAAGGGCGACTATTACGGCCCCTTCGCCAGCGCGGGCGCGGTGAACCGCACGCTGACGCAGTTGCAGCGCGTCTTCCTGCTGAGGAACTGCACCGACAGCACCTTTGAATCCCGCACGCGCCCCTGCCTGCTGTTCCAGATCAAGCGCTGCAGCGCGCCCTGCGTGGGCCGGATCAGCGAACAGGATTACGGCACTCTGGTCAGCGATGCTGAGCGCTTCCTGCAGGGCAAGACGACGACGATCCAGTCGAACCTCGCGGCAGAGATGGCCAAGGCCGCAGAGGACATGGAATACGAGCGCGCCGCAGCGCTGCGGGACCGGATCAAGGCGCTGACCGCGGTTCAGTCCGTGCAGGCCATCAACCCCAAGGGCGTGGCCGAGGCCGATATCGTGGCGCTGCATATGGAAAGCGGGCAGGCCTGCGTGCAGGTCTTCTTCATCCGCGGCAATCAGAGCTGGGGGAACCGCGACTTCTATCCCCGGCTTGGCGGGGCCGAGAGCCCGGACGAGGTCATGCAGGCCTTTCTGCTGCAGTTCTACGACGACAAGCCGCCGCCGCGGCAGATCCTGCTGTCGCACCCGCCCGAGGACCCGGACCTGGCCGCCGAGGTCCTGTCCGAACGCGCCCATCGCAAGGTCGAGGTGGCCGTGCCGCTGCGGGGCGAAAAGTCCGACCTGGTCACCAATGCCCTGCGCAACGCACGTGAAAGCCTGGCGCGCCGCATGTCGGAGAGCGCGACCCAGCTGCGCCTGCTGGAGGGCCTGGCCGAGGCCTTTGAGCTGCCCGCTCCCCCGCGCCGGATCGAGGTCTATGACAACAGCCACATCATGGGCACCAATGCCGTCGGCGGGATGATCGTCGCGGGGCCAGACGGCTGGATCAAGAACCAGTACCGCAAGTTCAACATCAAGGGGACAGAGATCACCCCGGGCGACGACTTCGGCATGATGAAGGAGGTGTTGACCCGCCGCTTCACCCGCCTGCTGAAGGAGGATCCCGACCGCCAGACCGAGGCCTGGCCGGACCTGCTGCTGATCGACGGCGGCGCGGGGCAGGTCAGCGCAGTCGAAAGCATCATGGCCGAGCTGGGGGTTGAGGACATCCCGATGATCGGCGTCGCCAAGGGCCAGGACCGCGATCACGGCAAGGAGGAATTCCACCGCCCCGGCCGCCGGCCCTTTGCGCTGCGCATGAACGACCCGGTGCTGTATTTCGTCCAGCGTCTGCGCGACGAAGCGCACCGCTGGGCCATCGGCACGCATCGCGCCAAGCGAGCCAAGGCGCAGATGTCGAACCCCCTGGACGAGATCGCCGGCATCGGTGCCGCACGCAAGCGGGCGCTGCTGACGCATTTCGGAAGCGCCAAGGCCGTCAGCCGCGCCGGATTGCCCGATCTTCAGGCGGTCGAGGGGATTTCGGCCGCCATGGCGCAGAAGGTCCATGACCATTTCCACCCCAAGGGATGAGCGGCCCGAGGCCGATCGGGGTATCCGGTAGCACCATACCACCCAGACGCGAGCGATTCGGAGTAGGCTTCGATCTTGCTCACAGATGACAAAGGAGGCTGACATGCCCTTTGCCGGGTTCTTCGGACCGCTCGCGTATCGCATTGTCCTGCGCGCGCCCCATGATGCCGCTGCCGCATCGCCGATGCCACTGGACGACGACGACCTGACCTGCCTCGACGCGACCATCACCGACATCAACATCAAGGGCAGCGACCCGACGCTGCAGGTGCGGGCGCCCGACGGCATGAACTGGACGGTCGAACTGGGCAGCCATGCCCGCAACCGCGCGCTGGGGCTGGAGGGGCTGGCGCTTTTGCCGGGGGACGCGGTCCGGGTCACCGGCCGCCCGACGCATTACCTGGGCGAGACGCGCATCAAGGCCCTGCACCTGACCATCGGGCAGCAGAGTTTCGACCTGGATGACAATACCGACAAGGCGGCCTGACGCCGGGGGCCATGGCCGGGGCAGGGGCGTGGCGCCTTGCCCCTTTCCAACCGGTGCGGCAGCGACTAGCGTGCCCTCATGCGCTGGAACCTCCCCAATATCCTGACCCTGCTTCGGCTTCTGGCGGCGCCCGCCGTCCCGCTGATGTTTCTGTATTTCCATCGTCCCTGGGCGGATTGGGCGGCGCTGACGCTGTTCCTGCTGGCGGCGATCACCGACTGGTTCGACGGCTACCTGGCCCGCGCCTGGAAGCAGGAAAGCCGCTTTGGCGCCGCCATGGACCCGATCGCCGACAAGGCGATGGTGGTGATCGCGCTGGTCGTCATCACCGGCTATTCGGGCATGAACCCCTGGCTGATCCTGCCGGTGACGGTGATCCTGTTCCGCGAGGTCTTTGTCTCGGGGCTCCGGGAATTTCTGGGCGACAAATCCCGCACCCTGGCGGTCACCAAGCTGGCCAAGTGGAAGACGACCTTGCAGATGGTCGCCATCGCGGTGCTGTTCCTGGGCACCGGGCTGGCCTATGTCACCGACGGCCGGCCGCCCCGCGTGGGCGAAACCGGCCTGGTCTGGTCGGGCAGCTGGGCGGCGCTGGCCACCCATGCCGGGCTGGTGCTGATCTGGCTGGCCGCCGTGCTGACCGCCGTGACGGGCTGGGACTATTTCGTCAAGGCGCTGCCCTACCTGAAGGAGCCGCCGCGTGACCCTTGAGATCCTCTATTTCGCCTGGCTGCGCGAACGCGTGGGCCAGCCGCGCGAAACCGTGACCACCGACGCCGCCACGGTGCGCGACCTGGTCGCGCAGCTGGTCGCCCGTTCCGACGGCCATGCCGCGGCATTCGCGGACCTGGGCACGCTGCGCTGCGCGGTGGATCAGCAACTGGCCGAGCTGGACGCGCCGCTGGCGGGGGTGCGCGAGGTCGCGTTCTTTCCGCCCATGACGGGCGGCTGATCCATGTCGGCGCGTGTCCAGGCCGAACCCTTCGATCTTGCGGCCGAGCTGACGGGCTTTGGCGCGGGGGCCGGCGCGGTGGTGACCTTCACCGGCCTCGTGCGCGACGATACCGGCCTGATGGCAGCGCTGCAGATCGAGCATTATCCCGGCATGACCGAACGCGCCCTGAACGAGTACGGCGCCGAGGCCGCCCGCCGCTTTCAGCTGAGCGACTGGCGCATCATCCACCGTCATGGACGGATCGAGGTCGGCGCGCCGATCATGATGGTCGCCACCGCCGCCCGCCACCGCCGCGCCGCCTTCGATGGGGCCGACTATCTGATGGACTGGCTGAAGTCCCGCGCCCCCTTCTGGAAGCAGGAGATCGCCCGCGACGGCAGCGCCACCTGGGTCGAGGCCAAGAACAGCGACGAGGACGCGTTGTCGCGGTGGTAGGCCGCGCCTGCGCCCGGTCGCCCCTGGGGGGTGCCGGATGATCCGCCCCGAACTGCGCCAAAGCTTCGGCCGGCATGCCGAACTCATCATCTTCGTCGGCCTGACGGGCCTCGGCCTGTGGCTGGCCTTTCGCGGTGGCTGGTTCCTGGCCCTGGTCGGCGGCGCCGTGGTGCTGGTCGGGGCAGTCCTTGCCTTGGGAGCGCTGCGCCGCGGCGCCTTCCGCCGTCCCGTGGCCGCGCCCGGCGTGGTCGAGGTGGTCGAGGGGGCGATCCGCTATTACGGCGCCACCGAACTGGGCGGAGAGATCGCCCTGCGCGACCTGACCGAAATCCGCCTGCTGCGCGTGCGCGCCCGCGCCCATTGGCGGCTGCGCAGCCATACCGGCGAGGCGCTGCTGGTGCCGGCCGATGCCGCCGGGGCCGAGGCGCTGGCCGATGCCTTCACGGCCCTGCCGGGGCTTGACATGCGGGCCGTCTCGGCGGCGCTGGCGCATGTGGCCGATCAGCGTGACGCCATCCGCACCGTTTGGCGGAGACAGGACTGAGGCGGCTTGACTCGGCTGGCCGGCCTTGCCACCTGTGATCGACTTGAAACCTTGAGAGGCCTCGACCGCATGTCCATACCCCAGCAGGGCGGAGGCCCCATCGAGCATCGCGACCAGCTTGCCGCCTATATCGCCAGCGGCGAAAAGCCCAAGGCGGACTGGCGCATCGGCACCGAGCACGAAAAGTTCGGCTATGACCTGGCCAATCGCATGCCGCTGCCCTACGAGGGACCGGCCTCGGTCACCGCGATGCTGGAGGGGCTGCGCGACCGGTTCAACTGGTCCCCCGTCCTGGAGGCCGGCAAGCTGATCGGGCTGGAGCGCGACGGGGCCAATGTCAGCCTGGAGCCCGGCGGCCAGCTGGAACTGTCCGGCGCGCCCCTGGAGACGATCCACCAGACCTGCAACGAGGTGAACCAGCACCTGGCCGAGGTCGAGACCGTCGCCAGGGAGATCGGCGCGGGCTTCATCGGGCTGGGCGCCGCGCCCATCTGGGGCCAGGACGACATGCCGATGATGCCCAAGGGGCGCTATCGGCTGATGACCGATTACATGGGCCGGGTGGGCACGCTTGGCACGCAGATGATGTACCGGACCTGCACGGTGCAGGTGAACCTGGATTTCGCCAGCGAAGCCGACATGGTCCAGAAGATGCGCGTGGCGCTGGCGCTGCAGCCGGTGGCGACCGCGCTGTTCGCCAATTCGCCCTTCCTGGACGGCAAGCCCAACGGGATGAAGTCCTGGCGCGCGCATATCTGGCAGAACCTGGATGCGGCGCGCACGGGCATGCTGCCCTTTGTCTTCGAGGACGGCTTCGGTTATGAGGCCTGGGTCGATTATGTGCTGAACGTGCCGATGTATTTCGTCTATCGCGACGGGAAATACATCGACGCCCTGGGCCAGAGCTTCAAGGATTTCCTGGACGGCCGCCTGCCCGCCCTGCCGGGCGAGGTGCCGACCCTGTCGGACTGGGCCGACCACATGACGACGGTCTTTCCGGAAGCCCGCGTCAAGAAGTACATCGAGATGCGCGGCGCCGATGGCGGCCCTTGGCGGCGGCTTTGCGCCCTGCCGGCACTGTGGGTCGGGCTGACCTATGACCAGGGCGCGCTGGATGCGGCCTGGGATCTGGTCAAGGACTGGGACGCGGAGACGCGCGAAGGGCTGCGCGTCGCGGCGGGTCGCGACGGTCTGCAGGCGCAGGCGGGCGGCGTCGGGATGCACGACCTGGCGCGCGAAGTGCTGGCCATCGCCGAAGGCGGGCTGAAGGCCCGGGCGCGGTCCGGCAATGACGGGCTGGTCCCGGACGAGACGCATTTCCTCAATGCGCTGAAGGAAAGCGTGGACAGCGGCAAGGTCCCGGCGGACGAACTGCTGGAGAAATATCACGGGTCTTGGGGCGGCGATCTGAACCGCATCTATGACGAATATTCCTACTGATGCAGGCCGGCCCCCTTTGGGGGCCGCACGCGAAGGTGAGGATGCAGTGCTTGATCCGGCGCGCGTCTGGTGGCAGGCCAGGCGCAAAACATGCGGGGACGAGTCATGCGTGGTGATGTGATGCAGTGGATCGGGCGGCTGGTCGCGACCGTCTTTGGCCTGGGGGTGCTGGCCGTGCTGGGCGCGGTGGTGACCCTGGTGCGGCAGGCCGAGGGCGTGCCGCCGATGCCGATCTTTCTGGGGCTGCTGGGGCTGGCGGTCCTGATCCTGCTGGCGGGGGCCTGCCTTGCCCTGATCTCGATCGCCGTTTCGGCCCGTCGCGGGGTGGAGGCGCTGCGGCGCCTGTCCGCGCCCGAGGCGCCGGCCGAGTTCCTGCCGGAAGAGGACGACGCTCCGGCACCCGCCGTGCCCCAGCCCGAGATGCAGGGGCCCTTTACCCCCAACGGGCTGCGGGGCGCCGCCGTGGCCCCGTCACGCCCCTCGCGCCGCATCCTGGTCGCCGAACGCTAAGCCTGCTTGCGGCCGATGCGCGGCTCGGTCCCCGCCAGAAGGCGGCGGATGTTCGCATGGTGCCGGATGAAGATCAGCACCGCCATGAAGGCCGAGACCGCCGCGATGTCGGTCCGGCCCATGCCCCAGGCAAAGACCGGCGCCAGGGCCGCGGCCAGCAGCGCGCTGAGGCTGCTGATGCGGCTGACCAGCGCGGTCAGCCCCCAGGTGGCGCAGGCGATCAGGCCGAGCGGCCAGTGCAGCGCCAGCAGCGTGCCGAGGAAGGTCGCGACCCCTTTGCCGCCCTTGAAGCCCAGCCAGACCGGGAAGCAGTGGCCCAGAAAGGCCGCGCCGCCCGCCAGGATGGCCGCGGCCTCGCCTCCGAACTGGCGGGCGATCAGGACGGCGATGGCGCCCTTGCCCGAATCCAGCAGCAGCGTCGCCAGCGCGGCCGGCTTGTTGCCGGTCCGCAGCACATTGGTCGCCCCGATATTCCCCGAGCCGATCTTGCGCAGATCGCCCAGGCCCGCCGCACGGGCGATCACCAGGCCAAAGGGCACCGAGCCCAGCAGATAGCCGAACAGCGTCCAGAGGATCAGGCTCATGCGTCTTCTCCGTGGACACGGCGGCCCGCGACCCAGGTGCCCAGCACGCGCCCCTGCATGCGGGCGCCGTCAAAGGGCGTGTTCTTGGATTTCGACAGCAGCGTGAAGCGGTCCATCAGGAAGGGCGCGTCCGGATCGAACAGAACCAGGTCCGCGGGCGCCCCGGTCGACAGCCGGCCCGAGGGCAGCTTCATCCGCCGGGCCGGGTTCAGCGACATCGCCCGCCACAGCTGCGGCAGGGTCAGCCCGCCCTGGTGATAGAGCCGCAGCGCCGCCGGCAGCAGGGTCTGAAGCCCGACGGCGCCGGGGGCGGCCGCCTCGAAGGGCAGGCGCTTGGATTCCTCGTCCTGCGGCGTGTGGAAGCTGGCGATCACGTCGATCAGCCCGTCCGCCACCGCCTGCACCATCGCCTGGCGGTCATCCTCGGACCGCAGGGGCGGGGTGAAGCGGAAGAAGGTGCGATAGTCGCCAACGTCGAACTCGTTCAGCGTCAGGTGGTGGATCGAGATCCCGGCGGTGACGTCCAGCCCGGCCTGGCGGGCGCGGCCCAGGGCGGGCAGGGCGCCGGCGGTGGTGATCTGGTCGGCATGGTAGCGGCAGCGGGTCATCGCCACCAGCGCCAGGTCACGGTCCAGGCCGATCACCTCGGCCATGGGCGAGACCGAAGGGATCCCGTAAAGCGACGCGAACTTACCGCTGGTCGCGGCCGCGCCCTGCGACAGGCCCGGGTCCTGCGGGTGGCCCACGATCAGCGCATCCAGGCCCCGGGCATAGGTCATGCAGCGCGACAGAAGCTTGGTGTCGCGGACCACGCGCACGCCATCGGTGAAGGCCACCGCGCCCAAGTCGGTCAGGAACCCGATCTCGACCATTTCCCGGCCTTCGCGGCCCTTGGTCAGGGCGGCCATGTGGTGGATGTTGACGGGTGCATCCAACGCGCGCCGGGCCACGAATTCCAGCGCCTCGGGCGTGTCGATGGGGGGGATCGTGTCGGGGCGGGCGATCATCGTGGTCACGCCGCCGGCCGCAGCCGCGCGGCCCGCGCTGCGGAAGCTTTCCTTGTGCCGTTCGCCCGGCTCGCCGATCTTGACGCCCCAGTCGATCAGGCCGGGGGCCAGCGCCCGTCCGCCGCAATTGATGACGGTGGCGCCTTCGGGCGCGGGTTCGCCGGGCGCGCCCCGGCCGCTGATGCGGCCGTCGGTGACGCGCAAACTGCCGGGGGCGTCCTGCTGCGTCTCGGGGTCGATCAGGCGCGCATTGGCAAAGATCAGGTCCATGGTCACACCTCGCCCGTTGCGGCCCGGCCGCGTTCGGCCCGCAGGTTGCGGGCCAGCAGGTCCAGCGCGGCCATGCGCACGGCCACGCCCATCTCGACCTGGTCCTGGATCACGCTGCGGTTGATGTCGTCGGCGATGGTGCCGTCGATCTCGACACCGCGGTTCATCGGGCCGGGATGCATGACGATCGCGTCGGGCGCGGCCAGTGCCAATTTTTCCGCATCCAGTCCCCACCGGTGGAAATATTCGCGCTCGGACGGGATGAAGCCGCCGTCCATGCGCTCCCGCTGAAGCCGCAGCATCATGACGACATCCGCGCCCTTCAGCCCCTCGCGCATGTCCTCGTACAGTTCCACGCCCATCTCGGCCACGCCCGAGGGCATCAAGGTCGCAGGTCCGATAAGGCGGATGCGGTTCTCCATCTTGCCCAGCAGGATAAGGTTCGACCGCGCAACCCGGCTATGCGCGATGTCGCCGCAGATGGCGATGGTCAGGCGGTGCAGCCGGCCCTTGGCCCGGCGGATCGTCAGCGCATCCAAAAGCGCCTGCGTGGGATGTTCGTGCCGCCCGTCGCCCGCGTTGATGACCGCGCAGTTCACCTTTTCGGCCAGCAGGTTCACCGCGCCCGAATGGGGATGCCGCACCACCAGCAGGTCGGGCTGCATCGCGTTCAGCGTCAGCGCCGTGTCGATCAGCGTCTCGCCCTTCTTCACCGACGACTGGCTGACCGCCATGTTCATCACGTCCGCCCCAAGCCGCTTTCCCGCCAGTTCGAAGCTGGCCTGGGTGCGGGTCGAGTTCTCGAAGAACATGTTGATCTGGGTCAGCCCCTCCAGCGCGTCGGAATGCTTGACCGTGCGGCGGTTGAGGGCGACGTAATCTTCGGCCAGGTCCAGCAGCGACGTGATCTCGTCCGGCTTGAGATGGTCGATGCCCAGAAGGTGGCGGGCGCGAAAGCTCATGTGCGGCCTCATGGTGGGGGACGGGGGTTCTATCGCAGATGGCGGGGAATCCGGCAAGCCGGCAGGACGATGGCGCGCAGCCCCAAGGAAAAGGGTGCGGATTCCTGCACGTGATGCAACCCTCCTCTTGCCGCGTCGCGGGTGGCAGGCTATGGCGCAATCATGCAAATGAGCCGGTATCGCCCTCACATCCTTGCGACCCTGTCGTTGGGGCTGCCGTTGATCGGCAGCCACCTGGCGCGCATGGCCATCGGCATCGGCGACACGGTGATGATCGGCTGGTACGGGGTCGAGCCGCTGGCCGCGCTGGTCATCGCGACATCCTTCTTCCACATCCTGTTCTTCCTGGGCATGGGCTTCGGCACCGGCGTGATGGGGCTGATCGCCAGCAACATCGCCTCGGGCGACGAGACCGAGGTCCGGCGCGGGACGCGCATGGCGCTGTGGCTGTCTTCGGCCTTTGCGCTGATCGTGATGCCCCTGATGTGGTATTCCGAGCCGATCCTCTTGGCCTTGGGGCAGACCGCGACGGTGGCCTCGCTGTCGCAGGATTACCTGCGCATCGCGGGCTGGGGCCTGGGCGTCGTGCTGGGACAGCTGACGCTGGCCTCCTATCTGGCGGCGCTGGAGCGGACGCAGGTGGTGATGTGGGTCACGCTGGCGGGCCTGCCGCTGAACCTGGCGCTGAACTGGGTGCTGATCTTCGGCAACCTGGGTGCGCCGGAACTGGGCGTCCGGGGCGCCGCCATCGCCAGCGTCACGGTGCAGGTGTTCCAGCTGCTGCTGCTGGTGATCTATGCCGCCTGGTTGCCGATGGCGCGCAAGTACCACCTGTTCCAGCGTTTCTGGCGGCCCGACTGGCAGGCGATGCGGCAGGTGGCGCTGATCGGCTGGCCGATCGGTCTGACCATGGTGGCCGAAGGCGGGCTGTTCGTCGCCTCGAACATCATGATGGGCTGGATCGGCACGCCGCAGCTGGCCGCCCACGGAATCGCGCTGCAGATCACCTCGATCACCTTCATGGCGCATCTGGGCCTGTCGAACGCGGCCACCGTCCGGGTGGGGCAGGCCAAGGGCCGCGGCGACCGTCCCTGGATGCGGGACGCGGCGCTGACGGTCGTCTGGATGTCGCTGGTCTTTTCGATGGTCTTCATCGCCCTTTATCTGCTGTTCTCGGAACGGCTGGTGCGGCTCTACATGGACCCGACCGACCCGCAGGCCCCCGAAATCGTCCTGCTGGGTTCGATGCTGCTGATGTATGCGGCGCTGTTCCAGCTGACCGACGCCTTCCAGGTCATCGCCCTGGGCTTCCTGCGCGGCGTCCAGGACACGCAGGTGCCGATGTGGATCGCGGGCTTCAGCTATTGGGTGGTCGGCATGCCGGTGGCCTGGGCGCTGGCTTTCCCCCTGGGCTTTGGCCCGGCCGGCCTGTGGCTGGGCCTCTGCGTGGGGCTGAGCTTTGCTGCGGTCCTGCTGATGCGGCGCTTCTGGCGCGGCCACGCGCGCGGGGACTGGACCCGCGTCCCCGCCGCGGTCTAACCTGCGCCCGGAAGGAGATCCCAGATGCGCCCTGTTTTCGTCCAGTTCCGCTGCGAACCCGGCAAGACCTATCAGGTGGCCGAGGCGATCTATGACCGCGAGGTCGTCAGCGAGCTTTACTCCACCTCGGGCGATTACGACCTGATCGCCAAGGTCTACATCCCCGAGGACGAGGATGTCGGCCGCTTCCTGTCCGATCGGCTGTTCGACATCCCCCATATCAGCCGGACCCTGACGACCATGACCTTCCGCGCCTTCTGATGCGGTTCGCGCCCCTGCCGGCGGGCCTGCCCGCCACCGTCCCCTTTGTCGGTCCCGAGACGCTGGAGCGTCGCCGCCAGGCCCCGTTCCTGGCCCGCCTGGGTGCGAACGAAAGCGCCTTCGGCCCCAGCCCCCTGGCCGCGCGGGCCATGCGCGAGGCGGTGAACGAGATCTGGAAATACGGCGACGGCCCCAGTCACCACCTGACCCGGGCGCTGACCGCGCATCTTCAGGTCCAGCCCTCCAACATCATGGTGGGCGAGGGGATCGACGGGCTTCTGGGCAACCTGGTGCGGCTGATGGTCGGCCCCGGTGATGCGGTGGTGACGTCCGAGGGCGCCTATCCCACCTTCAACTATCACGTGACGGGCTTCGGCGGCGCGTTGCACAAGGTTCCCTATCGCGATGACGCCGAGGATCCGCAGGCCCTGCTGGCGCGGGCCCGGCAGGTCGGCGCGCGGCTGGTCTATCTGGCCAATCCGGACAATCCGATGGGCAGTTGGCACAAGGGCTCGGTGATCCAGGCGATGCTCGAGGACCTGCCCCCCGACTGCCTGCTGGTCCTGGACGAGGCCTATGCGGAATTCGCCCCCGCCGAAGCCATCCCGGACATTGCCGCCGACGACCCGCGCGTCATCCGCATGCGGACCTTTTCCAAGGCCTATGGCCTGGCCGGCGCACGGATCGGCTATGCCATCGGCGCGCCGGACCTGATCTCGGGCTTTGACCGCATCCGCAACCATTTCGGCGTGAACCGCATCGCCCAGGCCGGTGCCCTTGCGGCGCTGGCCGACCAGGGCTGGCTGGCGCATGTCGTGGCCCAGGTCGAGGCCGCGCGCGACCAGATCGCCCGGATCGGCGCGGATAACGGCCTGACCGCCCTGCCGTCCGCCACGAATTTCGTGGCGCTGGACACGGGCCGCGACGGCGACTTCAACCGCGCGCTGGTCGCGGCACTGGAGGATCAGGGCGTCTTCGTGCGGATGCCGGGCGCAGCCCCCCTGGATCGCTGCATCCGGATCAGCTGTGCCCCCGCGACGCATCTTGACGTTCTGGCCGATGTCCTGCCCCGGGCGCTGGCAGCCGTCAGTCCCGCATGAAACGGCGCCGCGCCTCCTCGGCGATCGCCTGACGCATCTGCAGCCGCGCGATCTCGGCCAGCAACGCCGCGCGCTCGGGCATGCCGGCCAGACGGGCCTGCGCCGCGATCACCTGCTTTTTCAGGACGATCTCCTCGGGCAGGACGCCCGCTTGCGCCATGATCCGGAAACCTGCGGCGGTCGCATCCCTCTCGAGGGGCCGGTCGGGCAGGGGTCGCCCCTCGCCCTCCAGCCCTTGCATCTTTCCCTCCGCGCGGGCCTTCAGCATCATCCGCTCGGTGATCCGCTCCAGCCAGCCCATGCGCACCTCCGCCTGCGCTTCTTCGTTGCCCAAATACCCTCGGCCGAAGGCCCCCGCCGGGGCCGCCGGCCGGCCATGCTCACATCGCGGCCAGCTGCGTCAACGCCGCCTGCAGACGCGCGATGTCATCCTCCAGCGCCGCCAGCTTGTCGCGGGTCTCCTCGATCACCTCGGCTTCGGCATTCTCGACAAATTTCGGGTTCGACAGGCGCTTCTGCAAGCCCTCGGCATCCTTGCGGACCTTGCCTTCGGCCTTCTGCAGGCGGGCTGTCTCAGCCGCGGCGTCGATGACGTCGCCGATGGGCAGCGCAAAGCTGGCCCCCTGGACCGAAACCGCGATCATCCCCTTGCCTGCCGCGCCGTCGGCGGGGGCGTTGACCCGCGCCAGGCGCTCGATCAGCGGGCTATTGGCGGCCAGCGCTGTGCGGGCGGCCGCCTCCGCCTCGGTCACCACCAGGTCCAGCTTCGCGCCTGCCGGCACGCCCATCTGCGCGCGGGCCGAACGTACCGCCTCGATCAGCGCGATTACCCAGTTCATCTGCCGGTCCGCATCCGCGTCGATCAGCTCCGCGCCCAGCTGGGGCCAGTCGCCATGGACCAGCATCGAGGTGCGGTTTCCTGTTGTCGCCCACAGCTCCTCGGTCACGAAGGGCATGATCGGGTGCAGCATCAGGCAGCACTGGTCCAGAACCCAGCCCATCGTCGCCCGCGTCTCCTCGGCATGCTCGCCGTCGAACAGCGGCTTGGCGAATTCCACGTACCAGTCGCAGACCTTGCCCCAGACAAACGCATAAAGCCCCGTCGCCGCATCGTTGAACCGATAGGAGGCCAGCGCCTGGTCCACGTCCATCAGCGTCCGCGCCGTCTCGCCGATGATCCAGCGGTTGACCGTATGGGCGGGCTGGGGCCGCTGCCCGCCGCCGCGCACGCCGTTCATCTCGGCAAAGCGGGCGGCATTCCAGATCTTGGTGACAAAGTTGCGGTTCACCTCGACATGCTTCGGCCCCAGCTTGGGATCGCGGCCCATCGCGGCCATGCTGGTCAGCGTAAAGCGCAGCGCATCCGCGCCATATTCGTCCACCAGCGTCAGCGGGTCGATCACGTTGCCCTTGGACTTGGACATCTTGGCGCCCTTTTCGTCGCGCACCAGCCCATGGACATAGACCGTGTGGAAGGGCACGTCGCCCACCACCTCCAGCTGCATCATCATCATCCGGGCGACCCAGAAGAAGATGATGTCGAAGCCCGTGACCAGCACGTCGGTCGGGAAATACTTCTCCAGCTCGGGCGTCTTCTCGGGCCAGCCAAGCGTCCCGATGGGCCAAAGGCCGCTGCTGAACCAGGTGTCCAGCACGTCAGGGTCGCGGTAAATCGGCAAAGGTCGGTCCTTGCCCTCAAAAGCGTCCAAGAACAGTTCTGCTGCTTGAGTCCGGTCTTCCACGACAACCACCGGCTTCCCGTAAAACGCTTCTGCTTGCAAGCGCGCAGCCTCTGCGTTCTCAGCACAGAATTGCTGGTTGGGCTTCATATTCATCTGCCAGCTGAGCTTGCCAGCGTCATCTTTCTCAAGCCCATACCAGACCGGGATCTGGTGGCCCCACCACAGCTGGCGGCTGATGGTCCAGGGCTCGATGTTCTCGAGCCAGTTGAAATAGACCTTCTTGTGCTGCTCGGGCAGGATCTGGGTGCGCCCGGTCCGGACTGCCTCCAGCGCGGGGCCGACGATGCGTTGGGTGTCCACGAACCACTGGTCGGTCAGCATCGGCTCGATCACCACGCCCGAGCGGTCGCCAAAGGGCTGCATGATCGGCTTGGCGTCGATCACCGGGCGGCGCTCCAGATGCTCGGCCCCGGTTTCCTTGTCGATCTCCTTGTGCAGGTAGGTGACCGCCAGGCCCTCGGCGGTGATCGCATCGACCACGCGCTTGCGCGCCTCCATCCGGTCCAGGCCGCGCAGATCCTCGGGGACCAGGTTCACGGCCGAGATCTCGCCTACATCCTCACCCCGTGCGGCGCGCGATGCGATGGCGGCGCTTTCGGCATAGGACAGGCCGTCGGCCCGCATCGCGCCCTTGGTGTCCATCAGCGCATAGAGCGGGATGTTGTTGCGCATCGCGACGCCATAGTCGTTGAAGTCATGCGCGCCGGTGATCTTGACCGCGCCGGAGCCGAAATCGGGATCGGGATATTCGTCGGTGATGATCGGGATCAGGCGGCGGTGCTCCCGCGGGCCGACCGGGATCTCGACCAGCTTGCCGACGATGGGGGCATAGCGCGCGTCCGACGGATGAACCGCCACAGCGCCGTCGCCCAGCATCGTCTCGGGGCGGGTGGTGGCGATGCTGATATAGTCGCGCGTCTCGCGCAGGGTGACGTTGCCGTCCTCGTCGCGCTCGACATATTCATAGGTCTCGCCGCCCGCCAGCGGATACTTGAAATGCCACATATGGCCCGGAACCTCGCGGTTCTCGACCTCCAGGTCGCTGATCGCGGTCTCGAAATGCGGGTCCCAGTTCACCAGCCGCTTGCCGCGATAGATGATCCCCTTGTTGTAGAGGTCGACAAAGACCCGGATCACCGCGTCGTGGAAATTGCCCTCCTCGCCCGCGGGGGCGCCGGGCGCGCCCGACATGGTGAAGGCGTTGCGCGACCAGTCGCAGCTGGCGCCGAGGCGTTTCAGCTGGCCCATGATCGTGTCGCCGGATTCGCGCTTCCAGTCCCAGATCTTCTGGACAAAGGCGTCGCGCCCGATCTCGCGGCGGTTCGGCTCGCCCCGCTGCGCCATCTGGCGCTCGACGACCATCTGGGTGGCGATCCCCGCATGGTCCTGGCCGGGCTGCCACAGCGTGTCAAAGCCGCGCATCCGGTGCCAGCGGACCAGGATGTCCTGCAGCGTGTTGTTGAAGGCGTGCCCGATATGCAGGCTGCCGGTGACATTGGGCGGCGGGATCATCACGGTAAAGGTTTCGCTGCGCGAGGCATTGGCCCCGGCCGCGAAGGCATCCGCCCGTTCCCATTCGGCGCTGATCCGGGCCTCGGCGGCCTTGGCGTCAAAGCTCTTGTCCATCGTCATCGCTGCATATCCCCTTGCCTGGGGACGGATTAGCGAATGCAGGGGCAAAGGCCAAGCCATGCCGGCAGGGGCCATGCCGGTTGCGGCAGCTCAGCTGAGGTCGACCACCGGCGCAAAGCCGCCCCAGAACATCCGCTTGCCGTCAAAGGGCATATCGGACATGGACGACATCTCGGGCTGCGGTTCGGCCATCATCGTGGTCCAGGCCGCATCGGCGGTGGCGCGGTCGGGCCACTCGATCCAGGAGAACACCGGAACCTCGCCCTCCACGGCCTGGGTGGCGCTGTAGAAATCGGTCTGCTGGCCATGGGGAACGTCCTCGCCCCAGGCCTCGACCATCCGCAGCGCGCCGAACCGCTGGAACATGGGCCAGGCCGCCCGCGCGTGATTGGCGTAAGCGTCCTTCTGGTCCGCAGGGACGGCCAGCACGAAACCGGAATAGTAGGTCATCTGATCCTCCTGTGATTCCCCACAGGCAGGGTGCGCCTTGAGATATGCAAAAGCAACTGTTAGTATCATTTTATGACCGAACAATCCCGGCTGCGATATGACGAAGGCTGCCTTGCGGCCCATGCCCTGAACCTGGTGGGGGACCGATGGGCCCTGCTGGTGCTGCGAGAGCTGATGCTGGCCGACAAGCGGTTCCAGCAGATCCGCGCCGGCCTGCCCGGGATCACGGCGGCGGTGCTGACGCAGCGCCTGACGCAGCTGATCGGCGCGGGCGTCGTTCGGCACGACGCGCGGCTTGGTATCTATGGCGTGACGCCGTCGGGGCGGGGGCTGCTGCCGGTCCTGCAGGCGTTGTGCCGTTGGGGGGCCTTGCATCCGGGCCATGATCCCGGCCGCTTCATCAGCCCGGTCGCGCTGATGATCTCGATGACGGCGATGATCGATGCGCAGGCGGCGCAGGGCCTGTCGCTGCGCGCGGGCTTCCTGATCGGGCGCGAGGGCTTCGTGCAGCGGCTGACCGGCGACAGCGTCCTTCAGGTTGAGGCGCAGGACGACCTCCAGGCCGATTTCGTGCTGGAGGGCAGCGGCAATTCCCTGGCGCGCGCGATCTATGGCCCGCAGCCCCTGACCGCGCAGGACGACGTGGTCCTGCATGGCGACGGCGCGCTGGCGCAGCGGTTTCTGGACCTGTTCCGGCTGCGCTAGACCGCGCGATCCAGCTTGGTGGAGAGATGGATCAGGCTTTCGGAGGACCGGACGCCCTCGATCCCGCCGATCCGGTCCAGCGCGTCGTCCAGTTCGGCGGTCGATCCAGCGGCCAGCTGCACCAGCAGGTCGATCCGGCCGCTGGTGGTGTGGATGCGTTCGACCTGCGGCATGACCTTCAGCCGCGACAGGACGGCGGGCAGGCTGCGCGGCTCGATCCCCACCAGGACCGAGGCGCGGATGCGTGCCCCCTGTGCGGCCTCGCCAAGGCGCAGCGTGTATCCGGCGATGGCGCCGGTGCCCTCCAGCCGCTCCAGCCGGGCCTGCACCGTCGACCGTGCCACGCGCAGCCGCCGCGCCAGGACCGCCACCGACATGCGCGCGTCGCCCGACAGCTGCGACAATATGTTGCGATCCAGATCGTCCAAGGGTCCCCTGCCGGCAGATTTCGTCAAAATGACATGATCGGTGGCATAATAACCGGGATAAGGTGCGAATCTACCCTTTTCATCGGTGAATTCGGAACCCAAAAGCGCCATTCTGAGTTCAAGCCCCTTACCCGCACTGCCTGTTCGAAAGGAACCGCAATGGGACAACAGAAGACCGTCTGGGACAATCCGGCCGAGGTTATTAGCCATCTCGCCCCGGAACATCCGGTCATGGTCTTCGCGCCGACGGTGCTGCAGGACCGTGCGCGGCAGTTCATTGAAGGATTTCCGGGGCTTGTCACCTATGCGGTGAAGTCCAACCCCGAAGAGGCCGTGATCCAGAACCTGGTGACCGCCGGCATCCAGGGTTTCGACGTCGCCTCGCCCTTCGAGATCGACCTGATCGGGCGCATGGCCCCGCGTGCCGCACGGCATTATCACAACCCGGTCCGCTCCCGGTCCGAAATCGCCCATGCCGTCGCCGCCGGCATCCGCGCCTGGTCCGTCGACAGCCGGTCCGAGTTGGAGAAGCTGTTTGAACAGGTGCCGACAGAGGTGGCCGGCGAAGGTGTCGAGATCTCGCCCCGCTTCAAGCTGCCGGTGCTGGGCGCCGCCTATGACTTCGGGTCGAAATTCGGCGCGACGCCGGAACTGGCGGCCGAACTGCTGGCCGAGGTGGCGCGGCGCGGCTATGTCGCCTCGCTGACCTTCCACCCGGGCACGCAATGCACCGACCCGATCGCCTGGGAAAGCTATATCCGCGTGGCCAAGGACATCTGCGACATGGCCGGCGTGCGGGCGCATCGGCTGAACGTCGGCGGCGGCTTCCCGTCGCACCGCGTGGTGGGGGTCGAGCCCGACCTGGCCTCGATCTTCCAGGAGATCGGCGACACCGCGACCGAGATGTTCGGCGATGACGCGCCGGCGCTGGTCTGCGAGCCGGGCCGCGGCCTGGTCGGTGACGCCTATTCGCTGATCACCCGGGTCAAGGGGATCCGCGACGGCGGCCATGTCTTCCTCAACGACGGCGTCTATGGCGGCCTGGCCGAACTGCCCATCATCGGCAACATTGACCGGATCGAGGTGCTGACCCCGCAGGGCCAGCCGCGCGGCGGCGATGCCGGCGGGCGGGTGATCTTTGGCCCCACCTGCGATTCGGTGGACCGCCTGCCCGGAGAGCTGAGCCTGCCCGAGGATGTTGCCGAGGGCGACTATGTGATCTTCCACGGGGCCGGGGCATATTCGACCGTAACCAACACGCGATTCAATGGCTTCGGCGCCATGACCCACGCGACGGTGATGCATCTGTCCTAACGATTCG
The DNA here is from genome assembly GCF_048538155.2 of Paracoccus sp. T5. Classification (GTDB taxonomy): domain Bacteria; phylum Pseudomonadota; class Alphaproteobacteria; order Rhodobacterales; family Rhodobacteraceae; genus Paracoccus. Next base: position 2,975,826 of record NZ_CM135809.1, on the reverse strand, counting down.
CTCATGCCCCCATGCTAGTCTTGGGGGCATGACAGCGATTCGCCCGCCCACCACCCATGTCGTGCTGATGGACGGCACCTTCGCCTCTCTGGCCGAGGGCAGACGCAGTTCGATCGGGCGGATCTACCGGCTTCTGTCCGGGCAGTTGGGGCCGATGCCGGCAGGCCGGATGCGGGTCCATTACGGCATGGGTCAGCAGTGGAACCGCTGGCAGACCCTGCCCGATCTGGCGATGGGCCGGATCCTGGAATTGCGCATCACCGAAGCCTATGGCTGGCTGGCCTCGGGGTATCAGCCGGGCGACCGCATCTTCATGCTGGGCTATTCGCGGGGGGCCTTTGCCGTCCGCAGCCTGGCGGGCATGATCAGCCGCGTCGGCCTGCTGCGCGCCGAAGGCGCGACCGAACGTCATATCCGGCTGGCCTGGCGCTATTACCAGCAGGGGGCCGCACGTGAGACACTGGAGCTGTTCCGCCGCCGCCGCTGTCACGCCGCGGCCCCGATCCGAATGGTGGGCTGCTTCGACACGGTGACGGCCTTCGGGCTGCGGCTGCCGGCGCTGTGGGTGCTGACCGAGCCGCGCTTTCGATTTCACGACGCGCATCTGGGGCAGGGGATCGAGCGGGGCTATCAGGCCCTGGCGCTGGACGAGACCCGCGCCGCCTTTGCGCCCCTGCTGTGGGATGACGACCACGCCGCCGGCCGGATCGAGCAGATGTGGTTCCGCGGCGCCCATGCCGATATCGGCGGCCAGCTCAGCGGCCTGGAATTCGCCCGGCCGCTGGCGAACATCCCCCTGGTCTGGATGCTGGAGCGCGCCGAGGCATCGGGGCTGGCCCTGCCGCAGGGCTGGAGGGAGCTGTTTCCCCGCGACGCGACGGCGCCGTCAATCGGGTCTTGGCGGAACTGGGGCAAGCTGTTTCTGATGCGTGCCCCGCGCCTGGCCGGCCGATATGCGACCGAGGCGCTGCATGTCTCGGTCCTGCGCCCCTATCCGGGGCCTGCCCTGTTGACGGGGGCGCTGGCGCCCTTGGCTGCGGACCGTCCGCGACGGCGCAGAAGGAAGGCTCCGGCCGACAGGGGGGAGCATCCGTCGCGCACGGCCTGACGCGCAGCCCGCCAGCGACCGCCGGTCAGGCCACCGCCTCGATGCCCGCCGCAGGCCGAACACCCAGTGCGGCGCAGACGTCGCGCGTCAGTTCGGGCCGGTTCAGCGTGTAGAAATGCAGCTGGTCCACCCCGCCCGCGATCAGCTTTTCGCACAGGTCCACGCAGAGGCTGGTGGCCAGGGCACGCTCGGCCTCAGGACCGTCCAGCGAGGCCAGCTGGAAGGCCTCCTCGGCCCATTCGGGAACGGTGGTGTTGCAGCTGGCCGCGAAACGCCTGGTGCCGGCCCAGCTCTGGATCGGCAGGATGCCGGGGATGATCGGCGCCTCGATCCCGGCCGTGATGCATTTGTCGCGGAAGCGGAAAAAGGTCTCGGGCTCGAAGAAGAACTGCGTGATCGCGCTGGAGGCGCCGGCGTCGATCTTGCGCTTGAGCCAGGCCACGTCGGCATCGCGGTCGGGGCTTTCGGGATGCGGCTCGGGATAGGCGCCGACGCGGATGGTCATGTCGCCGCGTGCGGCGATCGCCTCGATCAGCTCCACCGAAGTGGCAAAGCCGTCGTCATGCGGGGTAAAGCGCGCGGCCCCCTGGGGGGCGTCGCCGCGCAGGGCCACGATCTGGCGGATGCCGGCATCGGCATAGGATTGCACGATCTCCATCGTCTCGGCGCGCGTGGCCTCGACGCAGGTCAGATGCGCCGCGACCTCCAGCCCGAACTGGCGGTTGATGGTGGTCACCGCCTCATGGGTCAGCTTGCGCGTGGTGCCGCCCGCGCCATAGGTGACCGACACAAAGTCGGGGGCCAGCGGCGCCAGAACCCGCGCGGTTTCCCACAGCTTGAATGAGGCCTCCAGCGTCTTGGGCGGGAAGAACTCGAAGCTGATCTTCGGCGGGGTCATGGCGAATCCTTTCTGTTGGCGCCACTTGTGCCACGCCCCTCTGCGTGAGACAAATTCATAATCTTCAAGATCAATGTGAGGCCGGCTCATCATGAACCTGGAACTGCGCCATCTGCGGACCGTCCACGCCATCCATGCGCAGGGCGGCCTGGCCCGCGCGGCCGAGGTTCTGAACATCACCCAAAGCGCGCTGTCCCACCAGGTCAAGGCGCTGGAGGAGCAGGCGGGCGTCGAGCTGTTCGTCCGCCGCGCCAAGCCGATGCGCCTGTCTGCGGCCGGCATGCGCCTGCTGCGCCTGGCCGAACAGGTCCTGCCCCTGGTCGCCGCGACCGAGGCCGAGTTCAAGGGCGTCGAGGCCGGCCGCATCGGCCGCCTGCACATCGCGATGGAATGCCACGCCTGTTTTGACTGGCTGCTGCCGGTCCTGGACATCTTCCGCCGCGCCTGGCCCGACGTGGACGTGGACATCCGCCAGCGGCTGGCCTTTGGCGCGCTGCCCGCGCTGGTGCGCGAGGAGGTCGACCTGGTGATCTCGTCCGACCCCGAGGATCTGGCAGGCGTGACCTTCCAGCCGCTGTTCGACTATGCGCCCACGATGGTCGTGCCCGCCGGGCATCCGCTGGTGGGCAAGGGCCATGCCGACCCCGCCGACCTGGCCGCCGAGACGCTGATCACCTATCCGATGGACCGCGCGCGCCTGGACGTCTTCAGCCAGTTCCTGACCCCTGCCGGGATCGAACCCGCTCGGCAGCGCACGGTCGAGCTGACCGCCGTGGCGCTGATGCTGGTCGCCTCCGGCCGGGGGGTGGCGGTCATGCCGGACTGGGTGCTGCGCCGCGAGGCCGCCAACCCCGAACTGGTCCTGCTGCCCCTGGGGGCGCAGGGCATCCGGCGGCGTCTGTATGCGGCGGTGCGCACGGGCGACCTGTCGCAACCCTACATGGCGCATGTGCTGCGGCTGTCGCGCACCGAACCCCTGCGGATGCTGCGCGGCGCCCCAAGCTGACCTGCGGCCTGACGCTTGGCTTTCCGGCGCGTCTGCCCTATGACCCGCCCAACCCCAATTCCCGGAGCATGTGATGGCAAGCGCCAATCTGAACGTGATGATCAAGGCCGCCCGCAAGGCCGGGCGCGGCCTAGTCAAGGATTTCCGCGAGGTCGAGAACCTTCAGGTCAGCGTCAAGGGCGCCGGCGATTTCGTGACACGCGCCGACCGCGAGGCCGAGCGGGTCATCAAGGAAGAACTGATGAACGCCCGTCCCAGCTATGGCTGGCTAGGCGAGGAGACCGGCGAGGACGCCGGTGACGATCCGACCCGCCGCTGGATCGTCGACCCGCTGGACGGGACCACGAACTTCCTCCACGGCCTGCCGCACTGGGCCGTCAGCATCGCGCTGGAGCACAAGGGCGACATCGTCGCCGCGGTGATCTTCGACGCCGCCAAGGACGAGCTGTTCGTGGCCGAAAAGGGCGGCGGCGCCTTCATGAACGACCAGCGCCTGCGCGTCTCGGGCCGCACGCGGCTGGCCGATTCGGTCTTTGCGACGGGCATTCCCTTCGCCGGTCGCGGGCCGCTGCCCGCCGCGCTGCAGGACCTGGCGCAGTTGATGCCGGTCTGCGCGGGCGTGCGCCGCTTTGGTGCCGCGGCGCTGGACCTGGCCTATGTCGCGGCCGGCCGCTTCGACGGCTACTGGGAGCGCGGCAACAAGCCCTGGGACGTCGCCGCGGGCATCCTGATGGTGCGCGAGGCCGGCGGCTTCGTCGAGGGCATCCGCCCCGATGACAGCCCGCTGGAATCGGGACGCATCATCGCGGCCAACCCGACCCTGCTGGACCCCTTCGCCAAGATCATCCGCAACCGCGACTGACGCACCGGTGACACGGTGGCGGGATTGCGCGACGTGCAACCCTGCCATCGCTTGACCTCGCCTCGGGCGGGGCGCAACAGGGCCTTGACCCTGAAAGCGTGCCCATGCCTGACGATCAGTCCCACCCGCCCTATGCCGCCTCTGCCGCCACGGCATCCGCGCCGCCGCCCCTGCCGCCGGTGACCAAGGGGCCCGGGCGCGACCGCACGGGGCTTGCGATCTTCCTGATGTGCGCGGTCAGCCTGATCTTCGCCTTCCAGGACGCCTTTTCCCGGGTGCTGGGCGGCCAGTACCCGGCCTCGCTGATTGTCATGCTGCGCTATTGGGTCTTTGCGGCCTTTGCGGTCGTGTTGGTGTCGCGCCAGCCCGGCGGCCTCAAGCGCGCCATCCGCACCAAGCGCCCCCTGACCCAGATCGCCCGCGGCGCCATCCTGGCGCTGGAGGTGATGCTGATGGTCGAGGCCTTCGTGCGCCTGGGCCTGATCGAGACGCATGCGGTCTTTTCCGTCTATCCGCTGATGGTGGCCGCGCTCAGCGGTCCGCTTTTGGGGGAAAAGGTCGGCTGGCGGCGCTGGACGGCGATCGGCGTGGGCTTTTCCGGCATCCTGGTGATCCTGAACCCCGGCGGCGGGGTCGTCAGCACCACCGCGCTGCTGCCCTTCGCCGCGGCGCTGCTGTTTGCGCTTTATGGCCTGCTGACGCGGCACGTGTCGCGCGACGATCCGGCGATGGTCAGCTTTTTCTGGACGGGGATTTCAGGCGCCGTGGCGATCACGCTGGTGGGCATCTGGGACTGGCAATGGCTGGCGCCGATGGACTGGATCTGGATGGGCTGCCTCTGCGTCTGCGGCATGTCCTCGCATTACCTGATGATCCGCAGCTACGAGATGGCCGAGGCCTCGGCCCTGCAGCCCTTCGCCTATACGCAGCTGGTCTGGGTCAGCTTCATCGGCGTCTGGCTGTTCAACGAGACGCTGCGCGCCAATGTCGTGATCGGCGGCGCGATCGTCGTGGGCGCGGGCATCTTCACTCTGCTGCGACAGAGGCGGAAATCCTTGGCCAACCCTCCGGCAGGCGGGGCCCGATGAAGGGCTTGGGGTTCGGCCGGGCCGACAGCGCCAGGGTCAGGCGCGCGGGCGGCGGCGGCACCTGACCGCCCCCGGACAGGTCCCACCGGGTGACCACGGGCGCGGGCTTGCCGTGGATGCGCGCGCGATAGACGGGCAACGCCTCGGCCACGCGCATGACATAGTTTCGGGTCTCGTCAAAGGGGATCAGCTCGACCCATTCGACCGGGTCCGCGTCGCGGCGCAGGTCGCCGAAATCCCCCAGCCAGCGCGCCGGCCGCCCCGGCCCGGCATTGTAGCCCGAGGCGATCAGCGCAACGGATGGACCGAACCGGTCCGACAGTCCCGACAGATAGGCCGCCCCGATCCGGGCGTTATAGGCCGCGTCGCGCGACAGGCGCGCCTCGTCATAGGGCAGGCGCAGCTGGCGCGCCGTCTGTTCGGCCGTGGCGGGCATGACCTGCATCAGGCCGCGTGCGCCGACGGGACTGGCGGCGGCATGGTTGAACTCGGATTCCTGCCGCGCAATGGCCATGACCAGTTCGGGCGGGGGACCCAGATCCTCGGTCTCCAGCCCGGTCAGGGGGAAATGCGCGGCCGGCCAGATCACGCCCTGGTTGGCCGACTGCTTGGCCAGCCGCAGCCCGTGCCAGGGCGCGCCTACCTCGTACATGACGCGGGCCATGCGGGCGATGTCCTCGGGGGCGGCGGTACGGGCCAGCTGCAGGAAGAACCGCTGCGCCTCGTCCCGCCGGCCCGACGAGATCAGCCACAGCCCGGCCCGGAACAGCCCGTTGTCGCGCAATCCGCTGCCGCGCCAGTCGGGCAGCGTGTCCAGCGCGGCGCCAGGGACCGCGTAATCCGCGGGCATCGGGGCGTCGACCTTCTCCATCGCCAGCTGCCCGTAATAGACACCGGGAAATCCGGCTGCGGCCTCATAGGCGGTGCGGGCGGCGCGGGCATTGCCAAGCGCCTCGTGGGCGCGGCCCTGCCAGTAAAAGGCGCGGGCCTTGCTGATGGCGGCGCCGACGACGGTTTCCAGGTGCAGGAAATGCTCCAGCGCGCCGGCAGGATCGTCGGTCTTCTGCGCCGCAAACCCCGCCAGCCATTCCAGATCGGCGTAATGGCGATCCTCGGGCGGCAGGAAATGGGACCGCGCCAGCCGCAGCGCGCGCGGCCAGTCGCCGTTGCGCATGGCCAGCCGCGCATAATCGACCCGCATCGGCGCCCACGCGGACGGATCGCGCAGCGCCTCGGCACTGGTCGAGGCCTCCAGCATCAGGGCCTGGGCGCCCTCGTGCTGCTTGGCCCCCACGCGCCACAGAAAGCGGTCCATGGTCAGGCCCGGATCGGCGCGCTGGTCGGGCGGCAGGGCCAGGATCAGGTCGTCCACCCCCTCGCGCCCGGACTGGAGCGTGATCCGGGCACGCGCCAGCGGGCGCTGATCCTCGGGCAGGCGGTCCAGCAGGCGTTCCGCCCCGGCCCATTCCCGCGCGTCCAGCAGCGCCGCGGCGCGCGCCGGGATCAGGTCCTGCAGCGCGGGATGGGCCTCCAGCAGCGCGGCCTCGTCGCTGGCAGGCATGGGGCGGCTGATGAAGAAACTTTCGCGCAGGACCTTGGCCTCGGTCTCGGGCAGGGCGGCGGCCAACGCCCCCATCGCGATGCGCGTGGCCGGCAGGCGGTCGCGGAACCACAGCCGGAGGTCGTCGGGCCGCGCGTCGGCGCGCAGCTTGGCATCGCCCCGCTGGACCAGCAGGTCAAGGCCCGGCCAGTCGGGATTTTCGCGCAGGAAGTTCGCATAGTCGGCAAACTCGCCATGGCCCGCGCGCAGCGACTGCCAGCCGACCATCGCCTCGGCCAGGGGGCCCGCGCGCCGCGCCGCGTCGCGGGCGGTCACCCAGTCCGACACGTCGGCCGCCGCCAGCGCCAAGGCCATCGCGCCCGGCTCCTCGGCCCGCGCCGGCAGGGCAAGGGGAAGGGCCAGCACCAGCCCCGCACAGAGCATGTCACGCAGAAGTCGCATCACCACCCTGTGTCACGATCAAATCCCTTCGACGCAATACACAACCTTGGCAAGTTCCGCAGCCGGCGATAGTGAGGCCGCAGAAATCCTTCCAGACCACCCAGACCACCAAGGAGCGTGTCATGTTCAAAGGGTCCCTGCCAGCCCTCGTCACGCCGTTCACCCAGGACGGCGAGCTGGATCTGGACACGCTGAAGAAACTGGTCGAATGGCATGTGGAAGAGGGCAGCCACGGCCTGGTCCCGGTCGGCACCACCGGCGAAAGCCCCACCCTGACCCATGACGAGCATCGGCTGGTCATCGAAGAAGTCGTCAAGGCTGTCGACGGGCGCATTCCGGTGATTGCGGGTGCGGGGTCGAATTCCACCCGCGAGGGAATCGGCCTGCTGCAGCATGCCGCCAGCGTCGGCGCGGATGCGGGCCTGGTGGTGACGCCCTATTACAACAAGCCGACCCAGGCCGGGCTGATCGCGCATTACACGGCGCTGACCGACGCCTGCGACCTGCCGATCATCATCTACAACATTCCCGGCCGTTCGGTGATCGACATGACGCCCGAGACGATGGGCGTGCTGGCAAGGATCCCCTCGATCATCGGGGTCAAGGACGCGACCGGCAAGCTGGAGCGCGTGAGTTGCCAGCGCCTGACCTGCGGCCCCGATTTCGTCCAGCTGTCCGGAGAGGACGCGACGGCGCTTGGCTTCAACGCCCATGGCGGCGTCGGCTGCATCAGCGTGACGGCCAATGTGGCGCCCCGCCTGTGCGCGCAGTTCCAGGAGGCGACGCTGCGCGGTGACTATGCCGCAGCGCTGGAGTTCCAGGACCGGCTGATGCCGCTGCACCTGGCGATCTTCGTGGAGCCGGGATTGGTCGGCGCAAAATACGCGATGTCGCGCCTTGGCATGTGCAATGACAGCGTCCGCCTGCCGCTGACGCCCCTGACCGAGCCGACGCGCCGCCTGATCGACGCGGCGCTGGAACATGCCGGGCTGATCTGAGCCGATCCGGTAGAGAGGGGTGAGATGGGGGCGCTGCCCCCATCGCGCGCCGTGATTCCCCCGGCGGGGTGTTTGCGCAACGAAGATGCGTCAGCGCAGTCCCAGGCCCGCCCGCATCATCAGCCGCCGCATCGGGGCGATGCCATAAAGCCCGCCCAGGGCCGCCGCACGCAGGTCGCGCAGTGGGCGCGCCTGGGCTTGGCTGGCGCGGTTCAGCGCGTCGATCCCCAGAAGCCGCCCATAGGCCTCGGGGCGGCGGCTGCGGTCATAGCGCGCCAGCGATGCGGCGCTGCCGGGATCGGCACGGCTGAGATCCAGAAGCGCACCCAGGTCGGCCAGGCTCATATTCAGGCCCTGCGCCCCGATCGGCGGCACGACATGCGCGGCCTCGGCGATCAGGGCGGTGCGGGGGCCGGTGAAGCGGTCGGCAATCTGGCTGATGATCGGCCATTCCGTCAGCCGCGTCGCCTGCGTCAAATGGCCCAGCACCCCGGCGGAGCGAGCGTTCAATTCGGCCTCGAAGGCCGCGCGGGGCAGGTCCTTGAGCCGCGCGGTCTCGCAGCCGCTTTCCATCCAGACCACCGCCGAGGAGGGCGTGCCGCCCCGGTCGGGCAGCGGCACCAGCGTGAAGGGGCCGCCGGAGCGGTGCACCTCGGTCGAGACATTGTGGTGGGGCTGGTCATGGGTGACGGCGAAGGCCAGCGCCTTTTGCCCGTAGCGCAGCGTGCGCACCCCGATGCCGAGCGCCTGCCGCACCGGCGAATTGCGGCCGTCGGCGCCGATCAGCAGCCGCGCGCGCACCCGGCTGCCATCGGTCAGGCTGACCACGGCGCCTTCGTCGCGGGCCACGACCGTGGCCGTGCCCGTGCCGGGGCGGAAGCGGACGGTCTGGAGGTTGTCCAGCCGGGCCGCGATCTCCCGGCGCAAAAGCCAGTTGGGCAGGTTCCAGCCAAAGGGCTGGGTGCCGATCTCGGCCGCGTCGAAGTCGCGCACCAGCCTGGGCTGCGGCTCGGCCCCGCCGGCATCGACGATGCGCATCACCTGCAGGGCCGTGGCATGCGGGGCCAAGGGCTCCCACAGGCCGATGCGCTCCAAGAGCGTGACCGAGGGCGTCAGGAAGGCGGTCGAGCGCAGGTCGGCGCCGTCCTTGCCTTCGTCGGTGACGGGCGGGGCGGGATCGACGCAAAGAACCGAAAATCCTTCGGCCCCGAAGGCCGCCGCGGCGATCAGCCCGGCGATCCCCCCGCCCGAGATCAGGATATCGATGTCGTCGATCGTCGTGCCGGTCATGGAACAGCCCCTTGGTCCTTGGCCTTCCATCCTGCCCCCCGGCGGCGCCGGAGGGAAGGGGCGGTGCTGTCGCAGCCGGTCAGTTTCCGGCGGTGAAGGCCAGCATGATGGTGAAGACGACGACGGTCAGCGCCAGCCCCAGCAGCCCCAGCACGGGCAGGCCGAGATTGGTGACCAGCAGCACGGCCGCCGCCAGCACGGCGGCCACGGCCAGAACGATGACATGGAAAAAATGGCGCGATTTCGCGATCTGGTTCATGGGTCGGATCCCCTTGGGTGGCGCGCGTTCGCGTGCCGGCCTAATTGGCCGCGGCGGTCGGCGCAATGCGACGCAGGAACGCAGCCAGATCGTCGGTGCGGTGCTGCACATGGACCCCGTGATCGGCATCATCGGCCAGGCTGTCGGGTCCGTGGCGGCCCTGGCCGACCAGGACCGTGCGCATGCCCAGCTGATGCGGGACCAGCAGGTTGCGGGGATCGTCCTCGAAGAAGGCAGCCTCGCGCGGGTCGATCCGGGCCTGGGCCAGGACGCGGTCAAAGGCTTCGCGGGCGGGCTTGGGGTGAAAGCCGGTCTCCTCGATGCCATAGACCGCCTCGAACAGCTCCTCTCCATGCAATCCGCGCCCGGCCAGCACCTTGCGGGCATAGCGGGCATCGCCATTGGTGTGGATGATCCGGCGGCCGGGCAGGGCGGCAATCGCCTGTGCCAGATCCGGCGCCGGGTCCAGGACCGAGAAGTCGATGTCATGCACGTCGGCCAGGTAGGCGGCGGGATCCACGGCATGTTCGGCCATCAGCCCGGCCAGCGTCGTCCCGTGCAGCCGCCAATATTCGGCGCGCAGCCGGTTGGCGTCATCCTGCGGCACGCCCAGGGCGCGCATCATCCATTGCGTCATCCGCGTCTCGATCTGCGCGAACAGCTGCGCCTCGGGCGGGTAGAGCGTGTTGTCCAGATCGAAGATCCAGACGCGTACATGCGAAAAATCCATGTCCTTGGCATAGCTTGGGCCGGGCGCGCTTGCAATTCGGCGCGGGCCGTCCAATCGTGCGGCCATGAAGGACGCCTATTCCCTGATCCTGGCCGCCATCGAGGGCGGCACCTATCGCCCCGGCGACCGGCTGGTCGAATCCGAACTGGCCGAGCGCTTCGGCGTCAGCCGCACGCCCGTGCGCGAGGCGCTGCAGCGGCTGGAGACGCAGGCCATGCTGGTGCGCGACGGGCGCAGCCTGATCGTCGCCTCTCTGGATCACAACCAGCTGGCCGAGCTTTACACCGTCCGGGCCGAGCTGGAGGCGCTGGCCGGTCGGCTGGCCGCGCGCCACGCGACCCCCGAGGAGGTCCGCGTCCTGGCCCAGATGGTCGAGGAGGACCGCCAGGCCAAGGGCGATCCCGAGATCCTGGCGCGGACCAACAAGCGGTTCCACCGGCAGATCCACCTGGCCTCGCACAACCGCTACCTGGTCCAGCAGCTGGACCTGGTGCATCGCACGATGGCGCTGATGGCGCGCACGTCGCTGGCGGCCGAAGGGCGCAGCGAGACGGCCTTGGCGGAACATGCGCGGATCGTGGATGCGATCGCGGCGGGAGACGGGGCGGCGGCGGACCGGGCGCTGCGGCAGCATATCTCCATGGCCTGGGAGACACGGCTGAAGCTGGAGGCAAAGGCCGGTGGCTGAGGTCCCGCGCCTGATCCTGACCGAGGATGACATCGCCGAGGGCTGCGCCCATCTGGCGGCCGTCTGCCCGGTCTGGGCGCGGGTCCTGCCGCAGCTGGGGCCCCTGCCGCTGCGTCGGCGCCCGGACGGCTTTGCCGCCATGGCCAGCGCGATCGTGGGCCAGCAGATCTCGGTCGCGGCGGCGGCCTCGATCTGGACGCGGCTGGAGGCTGCGGGCCTGACCGACCAGGCGGCGCTGCGGGCGGCCGACGATGACACGCTGCGGGCGGTGGGCCTGTCGCGTCCCAAGGCGCGCTATCTGCGCGGCATCGCCGAGGCCCGGCTGGACTGGGAGGGGTTGCGGGATCTGCCCGACGACCAGGCCATCGCGCAGCTGGTGGCGTTGCCCGGCATCGGCGTCTGGACGGCCGAGATCTATCTGAAATTCGCCTTGGGCCGCGCCGACGTCTTCGCGGCCGGCGACCTGGCGCTGCAGGAGGCGGCGCGGGTGATGTACGACCTGCCCGAACGGCCCGGCCCCAAGGCGCTGCGCGCGCTGGCCGAACCCTGGCAGCCCTGGCGCGCGGTTGCGGCGCGCGGGCTCTGGGCCTATTACCGGCTGGCCAAGGGACGCGAGGGAACCACATGACCGCACCGCTGACATCCGCCCGCAAGGGCCCCGCCAAGGCCGGTTCGGTCGTCGTCTTCCTGCACGGCTATGGCGCCGACGGGACCGACCTTCTGGGCCTGGCCGATCCGCTGGCCGCCCATCTGCCGGACACGGCCTTTTATGCGCCCGACGCGCCGGAACCCTGCCGCAACAATCCCATGGGCTTTCAGTGGTTTCCGATCCCCTGGCTGGATGGCTCGTCCGAGGCCGACGCGCGCTCCAGCATGGGGCAGTCGATCACGGCTCTGGACAGCTTCCTGGACAAGGTGCTGGCGGATGAGGGGCTGACGGCGGAGCGGATGGTGCTTGTCGGCTTTTCCCAGGGGACGATGATGGCGTTGCACGTGGCCCCGCGCCGGGCCAAGGCCGTGGCCGGCATCGTGGGCTTTTCCGGCCGCCTGCTGGAGCCCGAGACCCTGGCCGCCGAGGCGCGGGTCAAGCCCCCGGTCCTGCTGGTGCATGGCGACGACGACCAGATGGTCCCCTTCGAGGAGATGGGCCTGGCGGGCCAAGCGCTGCAGGCGGCGGGCTTTACCGTCTATGGCCATGTGATGAAGGGAACCGGGCACGGCATCTCTCCGGACGGGCTGTCGGTGGCGCTGGCTTTCCTGCGCGAGCAGCTGGGCGCCTGAACCGGCTGCCTTCCGCCCTCCGGCGGGCCCCTGTCATGCTGCTGTCACCGCCGCCCGTTATGTCCTGGTTTGCCCCGGATAGATGCGGGGACTTGCCAGATGCCCGACGCGATATATAGTCGGGTTATGGATCTGACGGGCGCCCCGGTCACCCCACGGGGCAGGCGGGAAGGCGATATGCTGGACGAGCAACACCAGACGGAATTCCGGACCCAGTTCGTGCGCGAGCCGGCCAGCCTGCGTCATCACCCGGCGCTGGTTCTGAACGCCGATTTCCGCCCGCTCAGCTATTACCCCCTGTCGCTCTGGCCCTGGCAGGAGGCGATCAAGGCGGTCTTCCTGGACCGGGTCAGCATCCTGGCCGAATATGACGAGGTGGTCCGAAGTCAGCGACAGGCCTTCCGGATCCCCTCGGTCGTCGTCCTCAAGGATTATGTGAGACCCCAGAAGCGCGTGGCATTCACGCGCTTCAATCTTTTTCTGAGGGACGAATTCGCCTGCCAGTATTGCGGTGCCAAGGGCGATCTGACCTTTGACCATGTGGTGCCGCGGTCGCGCGGCGGGGTAACCAGCTGGGAAAACGTGGTCGCCGCCTGTTCGCCCTGCAACCTGAAAAAGGCCAACCGCAGCCTGCGCCATTCCGGGATGCACCTGCGCAAGCCGCCCCGCCAGCCGTCGTCCGACGAGATGCACGCGATCGGTCGGCGCTTTCCGCCGAATCACCTGCATGACAGCTGGATGGATTTCCTCTACTGGGACGCCGAATTGGAAAGCTGAGCCGCGGCCCGGTCAGATGTCGCGGTTATCCGTCACCGGTCAGCTTTCAGGGTCCTGCCCCTCGCGATGGCCCAGATGCAGCAGCAGCGCCGCGCTGAGGGCGACCAGCAGGATCGCGACGGGCGGGATGCCGGCGGAAAACCCGACCCACAGCGTCAGGGCGGCGCCCAGAATGACAAGCGTGATCAGCATCAGGAAATGGGTCAACGGCATGGGAACGCTCCTCTCCTGCTCCTCAATATGAGGATGCAGGGGAAGGTTGGAAAGGACATCGTGAAAATGCCGGCCGGTTTCCGCAGCCTTTCAGGCGGTTCGGGCGGTTTTGTCGCAGCGCCCGCAGAGGGGTCCGGATGCCGTCCATGCATGGCAGCTCTGCGCATTTCCGACAGAAAACCACGGCTCATCCCCTCCAGCGGTAATTTCCTTCCGCTGGCAGGAGTGTTAAATGCTGATCCAGCCAAAGGAGATCAGCCATGCCCGCCTATCGTTCCCGCACCACCACCCATGGCCGCAACATGGCAGGCGCGCGTGGCCTGTGGCGTGCGACCGGGGTGAAGGACAGCGACTTCGGCAAGCCCATCATCGCCATCGTCAACAGCTTCACCCAGTTCGTGCCGGGCCATGTCCACCTGAAGGACCTGGGCCAGCTGGTCGCCCGCGAGGTCGAGGCGGCCGGTGGCATCGCCAAGGAATTCAACACCATCGCGGTGGATGACGGCATCGCGATGGGCCATGACGGGATGCTTTATTCGCTGCCCTCGCGCGAGGTCATCGCCGACAGCGTCGAATACATGGTCAACGCCCATTGCGCCGACGCGATGGTCTGCATCAGCAACTGCGACAAGATCACGCCGGGCATGCTGATGGCCTCGCTGCGGCTGAACATCCCCACCGTCTTCGTGTCCGGCGGGCCGATGGAGGCGGGCAAGGTCGTGCTGCAGGACGGCCGCATCAAGGCGCTGGACCTGGTCGATGCCATGGTGGCCGCGGCCGATGATTCGGTCTCGGAAGCCGATCTGCAGTCGATCGAGCAGGCGGCCTGCCCGACCTGCGGGTCATGTTCCGGCATGTTCACGGCCAATTCGATGAACTGCCTGACCGAGGCCCTGGGCCTGTCGCTGCCCGGCAACGGATCGACCCTGGCCACCCATGCCGACCGCAAGCGCCTGTTCGTCGAGGCGGGCCACCTGGTCGTGGACCTGGCCAAGCGCTATTACGAGGGCGAGGATGCCAGCGTGCTGCCGCGCAACGTCGCCAGCTTTGCCGCCTTCGAGAACGCGATGACGCTGGACATCGCGATGGGCGGTTCGACCAACACCGTCCTGCACCTGCTGGCCGCCGCGCATGAGGCCGGGATCGACTTCACCATGTCCGACATCGACCGCCTGTCGCGCAAGGTGCCGGTCCTGTGCAAGGTCGCGCCCGCCAAGGACGACGTGCACATGGAGGACGTCCACCGCGCCGGCGGCATCATGGCCATCCTGGGCCAGCTGGACCGCGCGGGCCTGTTGGACACCTCCGTGGGCAGCGTCCATTCCGGCACGCTGGCGCAGGCGCTGGACAGGTGGGACGTGTCGCGCACCGATGCGGCCAGCGTCCACGACTTCTTCCGCGCGGCCCCCGGCGGCGTGCCGACCCAGGTCGCGTTTTCACAGGACCGCCGCTATGACGACCTGGACCTGGACCGCGAAAAGGGCGTGATCCGCGCACCCGAACATGCCTTCAGCCAGGACGGCGGTTTGGCGGTGCTGTACGGAAACCTGGCCGAGGACGGCTGCATCGTGAAGACCGCGGGCGTGGACGAATCGATCCTGACCTTCGAAGGCCCGGCGCATATCTTCGAAAGCCAGGACGACAGCGTCAGCGCCATCCTGACCGGCAAGGTCAAGCCCGGAGAGGTCGTGCTGATCCGCTATGAAGGGCCGCGCGGAGGGCCGGGGATGCAGGAGATGCTGTATCCGACCAGCTACCTGAAATCCAAGGGCCTGGGGAAGGCCTGCGCGCTGGTGACCGACGGGCGTTTCTCGGGCGGGTCCTCGGGCCTGTCGATCGGCCATGTCTCGCCCGAGGCGGCCGAAGGCGGCACCATCGGTCTGGTCGAGCAGGGCGACACGATCCGCATCGACATCCCCAACCGCCGGATCGAACTGGTCGTGGACGACGCCACTCTGGCGGCCCGCCGTGCCGCCCGCGAGGCGGAGGGCTGGAAGCCCGCCAAGCCGCGCCAGCGCAAGGTCTCGACCGCGCTGCGCGCCTATGCGGCGATGACGACCAGCGCCGCCCGCGGCGCGGTGCGGGTCATCCCGGAATAAGAGGGCGGGGCGCCGGTCAGTCGGCGCCCTCCAACTCCTCGATCAGCGCCTCCATCTCCGCGATCTCGCGGCGCTGCGTCTTGATGATGGCATCGGCAAGGTCGCGGACCCGGGGATCGGTGATCTCGGCCCGCGTGCTGGTCAGGATGGCGATCGAATGATGGGGGATCATCGCCTTCATCCATGACACCTGGTCGACCGTCGCCTGGCTGCGCACCATCGCGACCCCCAGGCCAAAGACGACCACCGCCCCCGCCAACACCGCGACATTGCGCGCCCGGTCGGGGAACATGCCCCACATCGCCACCAGCATGACGACGGCCATGCCTCCGCCCATGTAAAGCGCCATCCAGGCGCGGGTCTGGCTGAACCAGACATGCGACAGGTCCCAGGTGTTCAGATACATCATCGCGAACATCACGAGGGTCGAGGCGGCAATGGTTGCCAGGAAGCGTGCATAGGACATGGCGCGGCCTTTCATCCGGGTTCCCGACCCAACGGCAGAAGGACGCCGATGTTCCCTCAGCCTAAGGGGCCGGGGCGGCGTTCCTCGGACAGCATGACATTCGCCTCGACCTGACCCACGCCGGGCAGGGTCATGATGCGGCGGCGCAGGATGCGCTCGAAATCGCTGATGTCGCGGGCGGTGATCCGCAGGCGGTAGTCGAACTGGCCCAGCACGTGCTGGACCAGCTGCACCTCGGGGATGGCTGTCACGGCGCGTTCGAAATCCTCAAGGCCCGTGCGGCCCTTGGCGGCCAGCTTGATGCCCAGGAAGACCGTGACGCCAAAGCCCAGGGCGGCGGGGTCCAGCACCACGCGCCGCCCGGCGATCACCCCCTGGTCGGTCAGGCGCTTGACGCGCCGCCAGGCGGCAGGCTGTCCGATCCCCACCGTCCGGCCCAGGTCGGCGGCGCTGC
This sequence comes from Paracoccus sp. T5, assembly GCF_048538155.2. Classification (GTDB taxonomy): domain Bacteria; phylum Pseudomonadota; class Alphaproteobacteria; order Rhodobacterales; family Rhodobacteraceae; genus Paracoccus. The sequence continues at coordinate 2,959,607 of NZ_CM135809.1, read as the reverse complement.
GGGTCGCGTCATCGGCCAGCAGGCGCAGGATCGCCAGGTCGGTCGCGTCCAGGTCGGTCACAGCGGCAACTCCCCGCTGTCCTTGATGGTGGCGACCAGCATCAGCGCGTCCAGTTCGGCGACATGGGGCAGGGTCAGGATGCGATCGCGATAGACCTGCTGCCAATGCGCCATGTCCCGCGCGATGACCGAGGCGCGCCAATCGACGCTGCCCAGAAAGGACTGGATCTCGATCACCTCGGGCACCTGCCGCAGGGCGGCCAGGAATTCGTCAAAGGCGCGCGGGTTGGTCTTGTCCAGCGTGAAGCGCAGGGACACCTCGACCGCCCAGCCCATGGCGCGCCAGTCGATGCGTGCCTGCACCCCGCGCAGCACGCCCTCCTCGCGCATCCGCTCCATCCGCCGCCAGAGGCTGGCCGGCGTCACGCCCGCACGTTCGGCCAAGGCCGAATTGGCGGCGCCGGGATCGGCCAGAAGCTGGCGCAGGATGCGGCGATCGGTGCTGTCGGGCATGAAAATCATGAAAACGGCCATATCACGGCATGATCATTTTACAAGATGCCGCAGCATCGCGCTGATTGCCGCCCGCCATCACTGTTTTGGGGCTAGAACGTCAGCAGCAGAATGAAAGGATACCCCGATGCGCGTTTACTATGACCGCGACTGCGACGTGAACCTGATCAAGGAAGCCAAGGTCGCGATCCTGGGCTATGGCAGCCAGGGCCATGCCCATGCGCTGAACCTGCGCGACAGCGGCGCCAAGAACGTCGTCGTCGCCCTGCGCGAGGGCAGCCCCTCGGCCAAGAAGGCCGAAGGCGAGGGCCTGAAGGTCATGGGCATTGCCGAGGCCGCCGCCTGGTGCGACGTCATCATGTTCACCATGCCCGACGAGCTGCAGGCCGAAACCTACAAGAAATACGTCCATGACAACCTGCGTGAGGGCGCGGCGATCGCCTTTGCGCATGGCCTGAACGTGCATTTCGGCCTGATCCAGCCCAAGCCCGGCGTCGACGTCATCATGATGGCGCCCAAGGGCCCCGGCCACACGGTGCGCGGCGAATACACCAAGGGCGGCGGCGTGCCCTGCCTGGTGGCGGTGCACCAGGACGCCTCGGGCAAGGCGATGGATATCGGCCTGTCCTATTGCTCGGCCATCGGCGGCGGGCGCTCGGGCATCATCGAGACCAATTTCCGCGAGGAATGCGAGACCGACCTGTTCGGCGAACAGGCGGTCCTGTGCGGCGGCCTGGTCGAGCTGATCCGCTGCGGCTTCGAGACGCTGGTCGAGGCGGGCTATGCCCCCGAGATGGCCTATTTCGAATGCCTGCACGAGGTGAAGCTGATCGTCGACCTGATCTATGAGGGCGGCATCGCCAACATGGACTACTCGATCTCGAACACGGCCGAATACGGTCAGTACGTCACCGGCCCGCGCATCCTGCCCTACGAGGAGACCAAGGCCCGCATGAAGGCGGTGCTGCAGGACATCCAGCAGGGCAAGTTCGTCCGCGACTTCATGCTGGAGAATGCTGTCGGCCAGCCGACGCTGAAGGCCTCGCGCCGCGCCAATGACGAACACCAGATCGAGCAGGTGGGCGCCAAGCTGCGCGAGATGATGCCCTGGATCTCCAAGGGCAAGATGGTCGACCGCGCCCGCAACTGATCCGGCGCAAGGCCGGGGGTTTCACACCCCCGGACCCCCGCGGGGTATTTGGGCAACGAAGAAACCCTTCTCTGTTGTTCAAATACCCTCAGGTAATCTTCAGGTCGGGGGGCAAGGCCCCCCTTCCTCATGCCTCCAGCTTGTCCTGGGTGCGCGTCTGAAAATCGGACGCATCGTGACGTTCGTGAAGCTGCTTGGACGGATCGCCGGACACGTTGTTGACCATGATCCCGCGCTGGACCGCCGGGCGCGCCGCGATCTCGGCCTGCCAGCGGTGCAGGTTGCGATAGCTGTCCGCATCCAGGAAGGTCGCCGCATCGCCATAGGCGCCGCCGGTGATCAGCCGCCCGTACCACGGCCAGATCGCCATGTCGGCGATGGTGTATTCCTCGCCCGCGACAAAGCGCGTCTCGGCCAGGCGCTTGTCCAGCAGGTCCAGCTGACGCTTGACCTCCATGGTAAAGCGGTCGATCGCATATTCGATCTTGGTGGGCGCATAGGCGTAGAAATGCCCGAAGCCGCCGCCCAGATAGGGGCCCGCGCCCATCTGCCAGAACAGCCAGTTCAGCGTCTCGGTCCGCGCCGCCGGGTCGGTGGGCAGGAAGGCGCCGTATTTTTCCGCCAGGTACAGCAGGATCGAGCCCGATTCAAAGACCCGCTGCGGCGGGGTGACGGAATGGTCCATCAGCGCCGGGATCTTGCTGTTGGGATTCGCGCCGACGAAACCGCTGCCGAACTGGTCGCCATCGCCGATCTTGATCAGCCAGGCGTCGTAGTCGGCCGCATGGCCCGCCTCCAGCAACTCCTCCAGCAGGATCGTTACCTTCTGCCCGTTGGGCGTGGCCAGCGAATAAAGCTGCAGCGGATGCTGGCCCAGGGGCAGGTCGCGGTCGTATTGCGCCCCTGCGGTGGGCTTGTTGATGCTGGCGAACTGGCCGCCGTTCTCCTTGCCGGGGGTCCAGACCTTGGGCGGGGTATAGTCGTCGCTCATCGGGATATCCTGTGATTGCGTCGGGCCAAAGATGTGGGCGCAGCGGCCCGACATCAACCGGGCGCTTGCGATGTTCTGTATATGTTCTATAATCGGCCCATGCTTCCGCCCCGTGATCCCGACCAGCGCCTGAAGGCCCGCGGCGCCGACACCCGGCCCGCCGGGCGGTTCGACCGCGAAACCCGCATCCGCGAATCCGACGACTGGGACATCCCCGAGGATCAGGCCCTGCTGCGGACCGAGGTCACGACCGAGCGCCCGCGCAGCATCATCACCCGCAACACCTCGCCCGATATCGGCTTTGACCGCTCGATCAATCCCTATCGGGGGTGCGAGCATGGGTGCATCTACTGCTATGCCCGGCCCAGCCATGCCTTTCTGGGCCTGTCACCCGGCCTGGATTTCGAGACCAAGATCACCGCCAAGCCAGACGCGGCCGAGATGCTGGCCCGCGAACTGGCACGGCCCAGCTATCGGCCCGCGCCGATCGCGCTGGGAACGAATACCGATCCCTATCAGCCGATCGAGGCCAGGCTGGCGATCATGCCGGGCATCCTGCGGGTGCTGCGCGACTGGAACCACCCGGTGACGCTGGTCACGCGCGGCCAGACGGTGCTGCGCGACCTGGACCTGTGGGCGGAACTGGCGGCCCGCGACCAGGCGGCCGTCGGGATCAGCGTCACCACGCTGGATGCGGACCTGGCCCGCGCGCTGGAGCCGCGGGCGCCCGCGCCCGCCACGCGCCTGCGGATGATCCGCGATCTGTCCCGGGCGGGTGTGCCGGTCCGCGTGATGGTTGCCCCGGTCATCCCTGTCCTGACCGAGCCCGAGATCGAGACGATCCTGACCGCTGCCCGCGAAGCCGGCGCGACCACGGCCAGCATGATCCCCCTACGCCTGCCGCACGAGGTCGCTCCGCTGTTCCGGGACTGGCTGGACCGCCACCGGCCCGGCATGGCCGCGCATGTGATGAACCGCGTGCAGGCGATGCGCGGCGGACGCGACAACGACCCCCGCTTCGGGCACCGGTTCCGGGGCGAGGGGGTCGAGGCGCAGCTGGCCCTTCAGCGGTTCCGCCTTGCCCGCAGGCGCCTGGGCTACCGCACCGGCAGCCCGCCCCTCGATTGCAGCCGCTTTGGCCCGCCGCCAAGGGCCGGGGACCAGCTGTCGCTGTTCTAGTGGCGCCGCCCGATCGTCAGGCCCCCATCGCCGTCGCCGGCGCTGCTGAAGGCGCCAAGCCGGGCGGTGATCTGGTCCAGGCTGGGGCGCGGGCCGACCGGACGCGCCTCCAGCGCGTCGCGCATGGCACGCAGATGATCGGGCAGGGTGCCGCAGCAGCCGCCGATCACCCGCACGCCCAGGTCGCGCGCCAGGCAGGCGTAATCCGCCATCAGCTCGGGCGTGCCGTCGTAATGGATATGGCCGTCCTGCAGATGCGGGACCCCGGCATTGCCCTTGGCGATGATCGGGCGCTCGTTCCCGGACGCGACAAAGCCCGTCACCGTGCGCAGCAGGTCGGACGCGCCGACGCCGCAATTGGCACCATAGGCCACGGGCGGGTTCGGCAGCCGCTCCACCGCAGCCGACAGCTGGCCCGGCGTCACGCCCATGATCGTCCGGCCGACCGTGTCGAAGGACAGCGACCCGCACCAGGCCATGCCGGCCAGCCGCGCCGCCTCGGCCGCGGCCTTCAGCTCCTCCAGCGAAGACAGCGTCTCGACCCACAGGATGTCGGCGCCGCCCTCGCGCAGCGCCTCGGCCTGTTCGTGGAACATCTCGACCGCGCGGGCATGGGTCAGGCTGCCCATCGGGGCCATGATCTCGCCGATGGGGCCCATGCTGCCGGCGACGACCACGGGGCGGCCGGCGCGGTCGGCCTCGTCGCGGCCGATCTCGGCGGCCAAGCGGTTCAGTTCGGCCACTCGGCCCTGCAGGCCATGCAGGCGCAACCGGCTGGCATTGGCGCCAAAGCTGTTGGTCAGGAACAGGTCCGAGCCGGCCTCGACGGCGCCCCGGTGCAGCTGGGCGATGCGGGTGGGATGGGTGGCGTTCCACAGCTCGGCCGGGGTGGCCGCGTCCAGGCCCATGTTCAGCAGCGTCGTCCCCGTCGCGCCGTCGGCCAGCACATGGGGCCGCGTCTGGAGCATCCGACTGAGCGCGTCCGTCATCGTCATATCCTTGCCTCGCGGGGCCACGGGGCCCGCGTCGGGGGTTCCAATCATCAGGTCCATGCCAGTTCGCGCCGTCCGGGGGAAACAATTTCCCCATGAACGAACGAAAAACCGCGCCGGTTTCCCGGCGCGGTCAAAATCATCTGCACAATTTTGGCAGATCAGTTGCGGTCGTCGCTTTCGCCGTCGTCGGCACCGCCGATGTCGTCGAACAGCTCGGCGATCTCGAACTCGGCCTCTGCATCAGCCTCGTCGGCCAGGTCGCGGATCGACTTGCCCTGGGCCTGCAGCTCGGCTTCTTCGGCCGAACGCGCGACGTTCAGGGTGATCGTCGCCTCGACTTCCGGGTGCAGCACGACGGTGACGTCGTGCAGGCCCAGGTCCTTGATCGGCGCGCGCAGGGTGACCTGCTTGCGGTCGACGGTGAACCCGGCCTCGGTTGCGGCCTCGGCGGCGTCACGGGTCGTGACCGAGCCGTAAAGCGCGCCCGAATCAGAGGCCGAACGGATGACCACAAAGGTCTGCCCGTCCAGTTTCTCGGCAAAGCTTTGGGCTTCGGCCTTGGATTCGGCGTTGCGGACCTCAAGCTGGGCCTTCTGGCCTTCAAAAGCCTTGATGTTGGCCTCCGATGCGCGCAGCGCCTTGCCCTGCGGCAAGAGGTAGTTGCGGGCATAGCCTTGCTTGACGTTGACGACTTCGCCCATCTGGCCAAGCTTGGCCACGCGTTCCAGCAGGATGACTTGCATCTTTCAGGTCTCCTTACTTCACGACATAGGGCAGCAGGGCGAGGAAGCGGGCGCGCTTGATGGCGCGGGCCAGCTCACGCTGCTTCTTGGCCGAGACTGCGGTGATGCGCGACGGCACGATCTTGCCGCGCTCGCTGATGTAGCGCTGCAGCAGACGCGTGTCCTTGTAGTCGATCGCCGGGGCATTCTCGCCCGAGAACGGGCAGACCTTGCGGCGGCGGAAGAACGGTTTGTTCGCCATGTCTCAGATCCTCTCAGTTCCGCTCGCGGCGTTCGCCGCGATCACCACGGTCGCCGCGATCGCCACGGTCCGGACGATCGCCCCGGGGACGGTCGCCGCGGTCGCCACGCTCGCCGCGCTCTTCGCGCTTCTGCATCTGGACCGAGGGGCCTTCCTGATGCTCGTCCACGCGGATGGTCATCACGCGCATCACGTCATCATGCAGGCGGGCCAGGCGTTCCATTTCCAGCACGGCGTCCGAAGGGGCGTCGGTGCGCAGGAAGGCATAGTGGCCCTTGCGGTTCTTGTTGATCTTGTAGGCCAGGGTGCGGACACCCCAGTATTCGTGCTCGACGACCTTGCCGCCGTTATCGGCGAGAACGGTCGAGAAGTGTTCGATCAGCCCTTCGGCCTGCGTGTTCGACAGGTCCTGGCGGGCGATCAGCACATGCTCATACAGAGGCATGGCGATCCTTTCGGTGTTGGTGCGCATTTCATCGACGGGTCGTCCCTTCCGCACCCGTCACGAGAGGCTGCGCCGGTTCAGGAAAGCAGGCGGAAGGATGCGGCTTCATATCAGCAAATGCTGCGGACGCAAGGTGATTCGTGGGCGGCCCGGGCGGCGCGTCGGGAAGGTGGACGGACGGCCGCGCCGGCCCTTGCGGTTGCAGCGGCCGCGGGGCAGGCTGCGCCCTGCAATCAGGGGCGGGGGCGGACGGACGATGGCGCTGGAAGACGCGAAGAACCAGGTGGACCAGGCCTTCACCCGCAGCGAACTGCGCGGCCTGTCCTATGAGAACGCCTTTGGCGGGGCCACCAGCTTCCTGCGGCGGCGCTATACCAAGGATCTGGCGGGCGTGGACGTGGCGGTCACGGGCATCTGCTTCGACCAGGCGGTGACGCACCGGCCGGGCACCCGCTTCGGGCCGCGCGCGATCCGCGAGGCATCGACCCTGCAGGCCTTCGACGCGCCCTATGGCTGGGGCTATGATCCGCTGTCGCTGCTGAACGTGGTGGATCACGGCGACATGGCCTTCGACTATGCCGACACCCGCGGCGTGCCCGCCCGGATCGAGGCGCATCTGGGCGCCATCCTGGACGCGGGCGCGGCGCCGATCACCCTGGGGGGCGATCACTTCATCACCCTGCCGATCCTGCGGGCGGCGGCGGCGCGGCGGGGGCCGGTGGCGCTGATCCAGTTCGATGCCCATTCCGACACCTGGGCCGATGACGACATGGACCGGATCGACCACGGCACCTTCCTCTACAAGGCGATCCGGCAGGGGCTGGTGGACCCGTCGGCCAGCGTCAGCGTGGGCATCCGCACTGACAATCCCGACACGATGGGGGTCACGATCCTGGACGCGGCCGGGGTCCACCGGGACGGGGTCGAGGCCACGCTGGCGCGCATCCGGGCGGTGGTGGGGGACCGCCCCTGCTATGTCACCTTCGACATCGACGCGCTGGACCCGGCCTTCGCGCCCGGCACGGGAACGCCGGTCTGGGGCGGGCTGGCCAACTGGCAGGCGGCGGCGCTGCTGCGCGGGCTGGCCGGCATCGACCTGATCGGCGGCGACGTGGTCGAGGTTTCGCCCCCCTATGACACGACCGGGGCCACGGCCATCGCGGGGGCGCATGTCGCGATGGAGCTGATCGCGCTCTACGGCTGGAACCGGCGATGAGTTGCGTCCCGCGACGGCGGGGGTCGTCCTGCCCTCGCCCCCCTGCGGCGCCCCTGCCGCAGCCGCTTGCCGCAGCCCCGGGGGGGCGCTAAGTGCAAGGCATGTTGCCCCAGGATCGCCTTGCCCAGATCACGCAACGCTTCGAGTTTCTCGAGGCGCAGCTGAACGCAGGCGCCGCGCCCGACCAGATCGCCAAGATCAGCCGCGAATATGCCGAGCTGAAGCCCGTGGTCGAGCAGGTCGCCCGCTGGCGCGCAGCCCGGGACGGCATCGCCGAGGCTCGGGCCATGCTGGACGATCCCGAGATGCGCGACCTGGCCCAGGACGAGCTGCGCCGCCTGAACGACACGCTGCCCGCGCTGGAGCAGGACCTGCGCATCGCGCTCCTGCCCAAGGATGCCGCCGATGCACGCCCCGCCATCCTGGAGATCCGCCCCGGCACCGGCGGCGACGAAGCCGCGCTCTTCGCGGGCGACCTGCTGTCGATGTACCGCCGCCACGCGGAAGGCCAGGGCTGGAGCTTCCAGATGCTGGAGCTGACCCAGACCGAGCTGGGCGGCGTCAAGGAAGCCGTTGCCCGGATCGAGGGCGAGGGGGTCTTTGCCCGGCTGAAATACGAATCCGGCGTCCATCGCGTGCAGCGCGTGCCGGAAACCGAATCCGGCGGGCGCATCCACACCAGCGCCGCCACCGTCGCGGTCCTGCCCGAGGCGGCCGAGGACGCCCAGATCGACATTCCCGCAGGCGACATCCGCATCGACACGATGCGCGCCTCGGGCGCCGGCGGCCAGCATGTGAACACCACCGATTCGGCCGTACGCATCACCCACCTGCCCACCGGCATCGTCGTCACCAGCAGCGAGAAATCCCAGCACCAGAACCGCGCCAACGCCATGGCGGTGCTGCGCGCGCGGCTCTACGACATGGAGCGCCAGCGCGCCGATGCCGAACGCGCCGCCGACCGGCGCAGCCAGGTCGGCAGCGGCGACCGGTCCGAACGCATCCGCACCTACAACTTTCCGCAGGGCCGCATGACCGATCACCGCATCAACCTGACGCTCTATGCGCTGGACCGCATCATGGCCGGCGACCTGACCGAGATCATCGATGCGCTGACGGCGCATGACCAGGCCGCACGCCTGGCCGAGGCCGAATGAGGCTGTCGCTGGCCCAGGCCGAGGGTACGGCCCTCTTGCGCGCCGCGGGGATCGAGGGCGCCGCGCGCGATGCCGACCGCATCCTGGCCGCGGTGCTGGAGATCGAGCCGGGCCAGCTGCGCATCACCGACGACCGCGCGCTTTCGCCCGACGAGGCCGCCCGCTTCAACCGCGGCATCGCGGCCCGCGCCCTGCACCAGCCGGTCGCGCAGATCGTGGGCTTTCGCGACTTCTGGGCGCATCGCTTCAAGGTCACCCGCGACACGCTGGACCCGCGCCCCGAAACCGAGGCCCTGGTCGAGGCCGCGCTGGCCCGGCCCTGGAACTCGGTCCTGGACCTGGGCACCGGGACGGGGGCCATCCTGATCTCGCTTCTGGCGGCGCGGCCGGGAACGCGGGGGATCGGCACCGACATCTCGGAGGCGGCGCTGGAGGTGGCGCGCTTCAACGCCCGCAAGATCGGCGTGGATGCCCGCTTTCGCCGCGCCGACTGGTACGAGGGGCTGACCGGCCCCTTCGACCTGATCGTGTCGAACCCGCCCTATATCGCCTTGGCCGAGATGGCCGGCCTGTCGCCCGATGTCCGCAACTGGGAGCCGCGCCAGGCCCTGACCGACGGGGCCGACGGCCTTGGCGCCTATCGGATCATCGCCGCCGGCGCGCGCGCCATGCTGTCGCCGCGGGGGCTGGTCCTGGTCGAGATCGGACCGACCCAGGGGGCGGCGGTCGCGGCGATGTTCACGGCCCAGGGGGCGTCCGCCCGCGTGCTGCCGGATCTGGACGGCCGCGACCGGGTCGTGCTGGCCGATTTTGCGACCCTCTAGGCGGTTTGCAGCGCAATCACGCGGATTTGGGGCAGTTTTTGCTTGTCTCGGAGGCGCTGGCATGGTTAGTCAGCCGCGTGCGACAGGCCCATTGCCGACGCATGGGTCAGCCTGACACTGCCGATTCCAAAGCGCGCGAGTTGCGTCGTGACCGGGGCGAGGCAGGGCTGAACGGAGAGGTCCTGCACGCCCCCGTAGCCGTCCGACAACGCCGTCCAGTTCATTCTGGCACCCCTGAATTTCAGAAACATGACAGACAGACTGATGAGATCATCCAAATCCCGCTCGCGTAGCAAATCGAACCGTCAGCGCTCGCTGGGGAACGTCGTCAACCGTGTCTTCGACAGCTCGGGGCCCGAGGGCAAGGTGCGCGGCACCCCCCAGCAGATCATCGAGAAATACCTGCAGCTGGCGCGCGACGCGCAGCTGTCCAACGATCGCGTGGCCGAGCAGAGCTTTCTGCAGCATGCCGAGCATTACACCCGCATGCTGGGCGAGGCGCAGCGCGAGATGAACGAGCGCCAGGGCCAGGGTCACCGGCAGCACGGCGACGACGATCAGGGCCAGCAGAACGGCGGGCACCAGCACGGGGGCAACCAGAACGGTGGCAGCCAGCATGGCGGGCACCAGGGCGGCGGCAACCAGAACGGCCATCACCAGGGCGGACAGTCCGGCGGCCGCGACCAGGATCGCCAGCACGACCGCAGTCAATCGGACCGCAGCCAGTCCGAGCGTGGCCAGCCCGACCGGAATCAATCAGACCGTAGCCAGTCCGAACGCGGCCATTCGGACCGCAGCCAGTCGGATCGTAATCAGTCGGATCGCAACCCTTCCGACCGTCAGCAATCCGAACGCGGCCAGCAGGATCGGGTCCAGGCCGATCGTGGCGCATCCGAGCGAAACCCTGCGCCCCGCGACCACGCCCCGCGTGACCAGGTTCAGCGCGAGGCAGAAGCTCCCGAGGCTGCCGTGACCGAACAGCCCGTCCGCGATCAGGCCCCCCGGCCGCAGGCCGAACCGGCGCCTGAGACGCAGGAAAGCCTCGGCCTTCCCGATGCCGTCAATTCCAGCGATGGCAGCCACGGCCCGGTGCCGACGCCCGAAACCGAACCCAAGCCGACGCGGGCCCGGACGCCCCGCACCCGCACCCCGCGCAGCACCGCAGCCAGCGCCGAGGGCGGCGCCCCCGCCGCGCCCACCCGCAGCCGCCGCAAGCCGGTGGCCAAGGACCAGGGCAGCGAGGCCGCCGATACCCCCACGCCCGAAGGCTCCGACCAGAACTGAACGGACCTGTTGAAATAAAAAAGGCCGCGGTGAGAACCGCGGCTTTTTCATGTCCGGAAGACGGGGGCCGACCCTCAGCCGGCGCGGGCCTCGGCCAAGGCGCGGGCAAGGGTGCAGAACCGCTGCAGGTCGATCTCCTCGGCGCGGGCGGTGGGCGGGATGCCCGAGGCCTCCAGCAGCGCTTCGATCCGCGGGTGCAGGCCCTTGAGGCTGGCGCGCAGCATCTTGCGCCGCTGGTTGAAGGCCGCGCCCGTCACCTGCGACAGCACCGCCGGATCGGCCGGATAGCGCGGCTCGGGCAGCGCGGTCAGGTGAACCACCGCGGAATGGACCTTGGGCGCCGGCACGAAGGCCTCGGGCGGCAGGGACATGACGATGCGCGCATCCGCCCGCCACTGCGCCAGCAGCGCCAGCCGGCCATAGGCCTTGGATCCGGGCTGCGCCACGATCCGCTCGGCCACCTCCTTCTGGAACATCAGCGTCAGCGACTGCCAGAAGGGCGGCCAGGCCTTGGGCGTCAGCCAGCGGATCAGCAGCTCGGTGCCCACGTTGTAGGGCAGGTTCGCGGCGATGCGGATCGGCGGCGTCAGATGCGCCAGCGGGTCCACCTCCAGCGCGTCGCCGTTGATCACGGTCAGGCGGCCGGGATAGGCGGCGGAGATCTCCTCCAGCGCGGGCAGGGCGCGGGGATCCTTTTCGATGGCCAGCACATGGCGCGCCCCGCAGGCCAGCAGCCCGCGCGTCAGCCCGCCGGGGCCGGGGCCCACCTCCAGGACGTCGCAGCCGGTCAGGTCGCCCGCCTGCCGCGCGATCTTGTGGGTCAGGTTCAGGTCCAGCAGGAAGTTCTGGCCCAGCTGCTTTTTCGCGCGCAGGTCATGGGCCGCGATCACCTCGCGCAGGGGGGGCAGGTTGTCGATCATCGCATGGTCCTGGGGGCGGGCGCGCGCCAATGGGTATTTGGGCAACGAAGAGGCATCAGGCGCGGCTGTCCGCCATCTGCCGCGCCAGGCGCAGCGCCGCGATGGTGGATGACGGATCGGCCAGGCCGCGGCCCGCGATGTCGAAGGCGGTGCCGTGGTCGGGCGAGGTGCGGATGAAGGGCAGGCCAAGCGTCACGTTCACCCCGCCCGCGAAATCCAGCGTCTTGATCGGAATCAGCGCCTGGTCGTGATAGGCGCAGACCGCCGCATCGTAACCCGCGCGCGCCGGGGCGTGGAACATCGTGTCGGCGGGCAGGGGGCCCGACAGGCTCAGCCCCTCGGCCCGCAGCCGTTCGATCAGCGGGGCGATCATGTCGCGTTCCTGCCGGCCCATCGTGCCACCCTCGCCGGCATGGGGATTGAGCCCCGCCACCGCGATGCGCGGCGCCGTCAGGCCAAAGTCGCGGACCAGCCCCTGGTGGGTGATGCGGATCGCCCGTTCCAGCAGCTGCGGCGTCAGGGTGGTTGCGACCTGCTCCAGCGGGATGTGGATCGTCGCCGGCACCACCCGGCAGGCCGGCGTCACCGTGGTCGAGGCCAGCATCATCACCACGGGCACACCGCCCGCCAGATGCGCCAGGTATTCCGTATGGCCGGGAAAGGCAAAGCCCGCGCCTTCCTTCAGCGCCTGCTTGCTGATCGGCGCGGTGGTGATGCCCGCGACCTTGCCCTCCAGGGCCAGCGCGACGGCGCGGGCGATGACATCGACCACGCCCTGCGCATTGGCGGGGTCGGGGCGGCCGGGCGTGGCGGGGGCGGCGAAAGCATGGCGCAGGACCGGCAGGTGGCCCGGCGGCACCGGATCGCCCGGGGCCTGAACCTCGGCAAAGGCCGCGCCGTCGGGCAGGTGGCGCGGATCGCCCATCCAGACCAGGTCCACGCCCGAGGCCAGCGCCAGGGGCGCCAGCTCCGGTCCGATCCCCGCGGGTTCGCCGCAGGTCAGCAGGATGCGCGCCATCAGGGCCGCCGGATCACGGCATCGGCGCGCAGGTCGGCCAGCAGCCCGTCCGCCGCCGCGTTGATCTTGCTGTTGAACAGCCGGTCGCGCACCGCCTCGCGGCCGGGCAGGCCGCTGGCCTCGTCGCCGCCCTGGGCCGCCAGGGCCGGCTGGCGCGAACACAGCATCACCAGGTCCGCACCCCCGCCCGACGGGACCAGCCCGGCCTCGCCCGGGTCCAATGAGGCCAGCCGGGTCGCGATCAGCGTCGGGATCTGGCCCTGCGGCGCTGTCTGGCGCTGCACCCGGGGCGCGACGGTGGCGCCCGCCTGCACGTAAAGATCGTCGCAGCTGCGCGTCCGCGCGGCCAGCGCCGCCGCATCGGCGGCCGAGGCCATGGGCAGCACCAGGTATTCCAGCACCTGTTCGCGCGCGCCGGGGCGCAGGCTGCCCTGGGCGTCGCGCAGGTGGAACAGCACGACCGCCCCCTCGACCGGCAGCGGCGCCGTGGTCTGGCCCGGCTGCAGCGCCGTGATGATCGGCCGCAGGCTGGGCGGCAGGTTGTCCAGCGCCATCATCTCCAGCCGCCCACCGGCCTCGGCCGAGGGCACCGCCGAATACTGCCGCGCGGCCTCGGCGAACTGCGCCTCGGTCGGGCGCGCGGCCGAGATGCGCTCGGCCAGGTCCAGCGCCTGCGCCTCCTGGCCCGGGGGGGCGGGGATGATCAGCTCCGACAGGGCCACGCGGTCGATGATCGGGGTCTCGATCACGCGGCGCAGCTCCTGGTCGACCTCGGCGTCGGAAATGCTGATCTGGCCCAGCAGACGGGCGCGCACGACCTCGCGCCAGACCGTGCCCGCCTCGACAAAGTCGCGGAACACGCCGGCCTCGACGCCCGCGCGCTCCAGCTGGGCGATGAAGGCGGCGGCGTCCAGCCCGGCGCGCCCGGCGAATTCCTCCAGCCCCTCCTGCAGCCCCTCGGGCGTGATCTCGACGCCCAGCTGGCGCGCGGCCTGCACGCGCAGGCGGTCGTCGATCAGCGCATCCTCGGCGGTCCGGGCATCGGCATCAGGGGCGCCGATCACCTGCATGAAGCGCATCCGCTGGTCCACCTCATAGCGGGTGACGGCGCTGTCATTCACATAGACGACCGGCGCGAACAGGTTCTGCGCCGCGGCGGGGCCCACGGCGCCCATGGCCACCACCGCCGCCAGGGCGATACCCGAAAGGAAATGCCGCATCTGCTGCCCTCATCTTGGTTCTGCGCGGCAGACTAGCGCATGCAGCTGCGCCGCGCCACTGTGCCCGGCCCGTCTTCTTGCCGGCCAAAGCCGCCAAGGCGCACCGACAGGTCCAGGCTGGTTTCCGGCCGCACCAGGTCCGAACTGGTAAAGCGCCGCGACAGGCCCGTCTCCACCGTGATGCATTCGTTGCGATAGGCCACCTCCAGCGAGGCCCGCTGCGCCCGGTCGGCGGCAAAGTCATAGCGCGTCTCGGCCGTGCCCCACCAGCCCGGCGCGATCTGCCAGCCGACATTGGCCGCCAGCTCGCTGGCATCATCCGCCCGGCCCTCGCCCTCGTCGCGGTCGATCCACAGATAGCCGGCCGAGGCCTGCAGGTCGCTGCGCAGCCAGCCCACCCGCAGTTCGTTGCGCGAAATGGCAAAACTGTCGTCGAACAGCGCCCGGTTGGCGACCGCCAGTCCCGTGCCGCTGTCGTAATGCACCGCCAGCAGCCAGTCGCTGCTGCGCCCGCCCAGGGGCGTGGTGGCCGCCACGCTCTGCGCCTCGCGGGCCCGCAGCACCCGGCCGCCGGTCACGCCAAGCGACCAGCCGGTGGGGTCGATCCGCGTCCAGGTCGCGCCGATATTGGCGCGCAGCCCGGTCTCGCGCTTGTCCCAGCCGGGAAAGCGGTTCTCGGAAAACAGGTTGCCCTCGTCGAACTCGATCAGGCGGCTGTCCTCGTTGGGGATGTCCTCATCGGCGCTCTGCGGGGAATAAAGGACCTGCACCACCGGCTCGACCATGTGGGTCGCGCCGCCGCGATAGGTCGCCAGCGGCCAGCGCAGCTCGGTCCCGATCCGGGGGTCGACGCGGGTCTCCACCGCGTCAAAGCGGTCGTCCTGCGCGATGCGGTACACATCGGCGTCCAGCCCGGCCAGCGCCGCGGCCACCACGCCGCCCGGCAGGATCCGGTTGCGCCGCCAGTCGATCCCGACCGAGGCGCGCGCCACGTCCCGCCCCAGTTCGTCCAGGTCGGACGGGCGGCGATGCGCATGGGCCGACCATTCCAGCAGCGCCTCGCCGCCGATCACCGGCGGGGTCATGCGCCGCATCCAGATCACGTCGGCCACCTGCGCGGGCGAGGTCGCGTTGTCCTCGTCCTCGCGCAGCGAATGGTAATTGCCGACCCGGCCCCAGACCAGCTTGTCGCGCAGCACCCGTTCCAGGGTCACGCCGCTCCACAGGCGGTCGGCATTGGTGACGCCGTAATCCAGCAGATAGGCCCGGTCCGAGGCCGTCTGGATCTGCACCCCAAGCCGATAGTCGCGCGGCAGGTCGAACCGCGCCGTGCCAAAGACATAGCCCCGCGTCTCGCCGGGCAGCAGGTCGTCGCGGCTGATCGCGGCATTCCATTCCGTCGCGCCGTGCGCAAGGGCCTGGCGATAGCGCAGTTCGATGGTGCGGGTGCGGTCCAGCGACAGATAGGGCGTCAGCGTCAGGTCGGCATGATCGCCCAGGGTGCGGAAATAGGGCAGCTTGACCCCGAACCCCAGCCCCGAGGTCGTGCGGATCAGCGGCCGCAGAAAGCCCGACCGCCGCTCGACCGTGGGGTCCGGGGCGGTGATCGCAAAGGGCGCATAGGCCAGCGGGATGCCCAGGGCGCGCAGCTGCGGATGGTCAAAGGTGATCAACCGCGTCTCGGCATCATGGGTGATGCGGCGGGCGCGGATCTCCCACAGGGGGGTCGGGTCCTCGGCGCAGATCTGGCAGGACGAGGCCACGACCTCGGTCAACTCGCTGATGCGCCCGTCCTCGCGCCGCTCCAGCCGGGTCGCGGCCAGCTGCAGTTCGCGCGCAATGACCATGCGGGCGCCGTTGATGATCCCGTCCTGCAGCTCGCGGTCCAGCTGCGCCGATTCGGCGATCAGGATCGCGTCGGCATCCCCGGCCGTGGCGGCAGGCCGGGACAGGTGGATCGGCCCCTCGATGGTCAAATCGCCACTGGCCCCGTCGACCATGATGCGCGACGCGACCAGCCGCGTGCCCTGGTACCAGACCACGACCCCACCCGCCGCGATCAGCGTGCGGTCACCCTGCAGCACGACATTGTCGGCCAGCACCGTGGCCGCGCCCCCCGGTCCCGCGGCGGGCGCGGCGCGGCCGGGCAGCACCACATCCGCCGTGGGCGCCACGCTTTCGGGCGCCCCCGTCAGGGGGGTGCGGTCGCCCACCGGGCTGCTGCCCAGTTCCGGCGCCGCCGGCGCCAGCGCCGAGACGCCGCCGGACAGTGCCGCGCCCGGCATGTCGGGCATGCCCGCGATGCCGGGGGTGCCGTCGAACAGCGACTGCGCCCCCAGCGGCCCGGCCAGAACCGTGGCGCCCATCAGCGCCAGGGCCGTCGCCCTGCACGCGATCCCGAAGGCTTGCTTGCGCGCGTTCATCCGTCCTCCCGTTTCAGGATCAGCCCCAGGGCCAGCAGCGCCCCCACCAGCGGCGGCGTCCAGGCCGCCATGGCCGGGGTGATCTGGCCGTTATCCCCCAGAACCTGCGCCAGGTTGCGCAGGAAGAACAGCGCGATCCCCGCGCCGAAGGCCAAAAGCACCGCCGCGCCGGTGTTGCGGCCCCGCACATGCTGCATGGTGAAGGCCGCAGCGATGACCACCATCGCCGCCATCAGGAAGGGCCGCGCCAGCTCCATCTGGAACCAGACCTTGTGACGCGCGGCCGAAAAACCCGCCCGCTCCAGCCCGGCGATAAAGGTCGGCAGCTGCCAGACCGGCACCGCCTCGGGGCGGCCAAAGCCCTCGCGGATGCGCTGCGCCGTCAGGTCCGAGGCCAGGCGCAGGCTGTCTTGGCGCGCCACCTCGGCCTGGGGATTGGCGCGCTCCAGCGGGTAATCGGCCACATCGCGCAGGTCCCAGGCCCCAGGCGTCAGCCGGGCCTCGCGCGCCTCGATCCGGCGCACCGGCCCCTCCTGGCTGAAGACCAGGAAGGTCGCATCATACAGCGTCACCGCATCCGGGCTGGCGCGGGCGGCGCGGATCACGATCTGGCCGGCCTCCTCTCCGTCCTCCTGCACGGCCTGGCGCAGCCAGACGGCGCTGGCACCCAGGCTGACGGTCTGCCGGCCGGCGCGGTCGATCTCGGCCACGGCCTCGTCATAGATCTGCCCCGTCGCCGCGACCAGCGGGTTCAGCAAGCCCACCGTCAGCGCCCCCAGCAGCACCGCTGCCGCCGCCGGCGCCGCCACCACCCGCAGCGCCGAACGCCCCGAGGCGCGAATCGCCACCATCTCGGAACTGCGCGCCAGGCCCAGGAACAGCGCGATGGCCGACAGCACCGTCATCAGCGGCAGGATCGAATAAAAGCTGCCCGCGATGTTCAGTGCCGCCAGCCGCGCCGCGCCCCCCAGCCCGATGTCGCGGCTGGAAAAGCGGCGGATCATCTCGATCATGTCGATCAGGAACAGGATCAGCAGGAACACCCCCGCGATCAGCAGGAAACTGCGCAGGAACCGCCGCGCCACATAAACGGCCAGGATCATGCCGACCTCCCGCGCGGGCCGCGGGGACGCGCGGCCAGCCACAACAGCCCCGCGCACAGCCCCGCGCCCACCAGCGCCGGCAGGTACAGGATCGGCCACAGCGCCGCGTTCCGCCCGACCTGGTTGGCGGCGGCATTGGACAGGAACTGCACCAGGATCAGCCCCCCGATCGCCCAGCCCACCTGCCGCCAGACGCCAAAGCGCGAAAATCCCCCGATCAGCAGCGTGGCAAAGCCGATCATCGCCGCGATCGGCGCCAGCAGCGGCTGGGCGATGCGCTCATGCGCCTCGCGCCGGGCGGCATCGGCACTGGCCCCGGTCGCGGCCAGCAGATCGGCGTCCGGGTCCAGCAGCCGCAGCGTGCCGTAATCGCGCAGGTCCCGCCCGCGCGGGCCGCCGCTCTGAAAGACCGCCCCCACGTCATAGCTGAACTCGTCGAAACGCGTCACCGACAGGCGCGGCTCGCCCGCCTCGCTCCGCAGGCTCTGGGCCATGCCCTCCAGCAGCACCAGGACCGGGCCGGTCTCGGTCCGCACCACCAGCGCCTCCCGGGCGGTATAGGTCAGCCGCTCGGCCGGGTTGCGGCCGTCCTCGATGAACAGGTCCAGCAGGCGCCCGTCGGCGGCGATGTCGCGGATGAACAGCGTCACCCCGCTGGCCGGATACTGAAAGGCGCCGGGCCGCAGGAACTGCGCGGTCACGTTCTCGGCGATCTCGGCCGACCGTTCGGCCAGCCGCGCCCGCGCCATCGGCACCAGCCCGTGGACCAGCACCGCCACCATCAGCCCCACGAAGATCCCGAACATCAGCACCGGCCGCGCCAGCCGCCAGGGCGACAGGCCCGCCGCCTGCATCGCCACCAGCTCGGATTCCCCCGACAGGCGGTTCGTGCCATAGGCCGCGGCCGCGAAAGCCGCCACCGGCAGCACGACCGAGATCACCAGCGGCAGCGTCAGCGCGGTGAACTCCAGCACCACCAGCGCCGTCTGCCCGTCGCTCAGCAGGTCGTCGAACAGGCTGACCGCCCGGTTGATCCAGTAGACCGCGACCAGGACCAGCGCGAAGAACCCGAACAGCGTCAGCAGCTGTCCAAGGATATAGCGGTCGATCCGGGGCATGGGCGGCCTTCTTGACGCGTGACGTTCGGTCCTGCTTAGCGGCAAGGGCGGCTCTGGAAAAGGGCCGGGCGGGCGTCTAGGGTCTGACCCAACCAGACGTGAGGACGCTTGACCATGACGCAGCCAGTCGAAATCAACTTCACCGAGATCGCGCCCGAGAAGCTGCCCGATCACCAGGGGCGCGTGGCGCTGATCCTGACCGCCCCCGACAAGCTGCCCGTGCGCCTGCCGCGCGCCGCGCGCGAGGCGGCGCTGCGCGCGCTGGCCTCCAAGGCGGGCCAGGCGCTCAAGCCGGGCCAGACGATGGAACTGGCCTTTCCCGCCGGCATGGCCGCCGAGGCACTGGTCCTGGTGATGCTGCCCATGGCCTCGACCGTGGCCGAGGCCCGCCGCGCCGGCGCGGCCATCGGTGCCCGGCTGGGGACCGCGCATACGCTGGTGCTGGCCGGCGTTCAGAAACTGGCGGGCGAGGTCGCCCTGGGCATGGCGCTGCGCGGCTATGACTTCAACGCCTACAAGACCGCCGACAAGGCGCAGGACGATCACGACCCCGACGCCCCGGCCGAACGCCCGCGGGTGACCTTCATGGTCCGCGACCCCGAGGCGCTGGCGAAATCGGCCGGCGATGCCGCCGCCCTGGCCGAGGGCGTGTTCTTCACCCGCGACCTGGTGAACGAGCCCGCCAACGTCCTGACCACCAGCGACTTCGCCGACCGCCTGCAGGCGATGGAGGAGATCGGCCTGACCGTCGAGGTCCTGGACGAGGACAAGCTGGCCGAACTGGGCATGCGCGCCCTTCTGGCCGTGGGCCTGGGCAGCGAGACCCCTTCCAAGGTCGTGGTGATGCGCTGGAACGGTGGCGGGGACGAGGCGCCCCTGGCGCTGGTCGGCAAGGGCGTCGTCTTCGACAGCGGCGGCATCTCGATCAAGCCGGGCGCCGGCATGGAGGAGATGACGATGGACATGGGCGGCGCGGGCGTCGTGGCGGGCGTGATGCGCACGCTGGCCCTGCGGCGCGCCAAGGCCAATGTCGTGGGCCTGGTGGGCCTGGTCGAGAACATGCCCGACGGCCGCGCCCAGCGCCCCGGCGATATCGTGAAATCCATGAAGGGCGACACGATCGAGGTCATCAACACCGATGCCGAAGGCCGCCTGGTGCTGGCCGACGTGCTCTGGTATGCGCAGGAACGCTTCAAGCCGCGCGCGATCATCGACCTGGCGACGCTGACCGGGGCGGTGATCATCGCGCTGGGCCATGACAATGCCGGGGTCTTCGCCAATGACGACGCCCTGGCCGACGGCATTCTGGCCGCCGCGAAAGCCGAGGGCGAGGGCGCCTGGCGCCTGCCCCTGGGCCCGTCCTACGACAGCCTGATCAAGTCGCGCCTGGCCGACATGAAGAACACCGGCGGGCGCGCGGCGGGCTCGATCACCGCGGCGCAGTTCATCCAGCGCTTCATCAAGGACGACCAGCCCTGGGCGCATCTCGACATCGCCGGCGTGACCCTGCCGCCCAGCGCCACCGACCTGGCCCCCAAGGGCGCGACCGGCTGGGGCGTCATGACGCTGGACCGGCTGGTGCGCGACCGCTTCGAGGGCAAATGAGCCGCGCAACGCCCGCAAGCGGTGTACGCGCCGTGCTCGGGCGGTGCCCCCGCGGTGCACGCCCGGTGCGCCCGGATCTCCAGCATTTGCTGGGGGTCCGGCGCCTGCCGTCCACACCGGTGCCGGATGCAACGCGCGCAGGCGTTGCGCGCCGGCGCAACACCTAGGCGGGTGACATGGGCAAGGTGCTCTTCTACCACCTGACCCGCTCGCCGGCCGAGGCGCTTCTGCCCGTCCTGCTGGGCAAGGCGCTGTCGGCCGGCTGGCGGGTCGAACTGCGCGGCGCCCAAGCCGACCGGATGGAGAGGCTGGACCAGCAGCTCTGGCAGGCCGAAGGGTTCCTGCCCCACGGCCTGGCCGGCGGCCCGCACGACGCCCGCCAGCCGGTGCTGCTGACCGTGCCCGGCCAGGCCCCGGCCAACGATCCCGCCTGCCTGATGGCGCTGGACGGGGTCGAGGTCGCCCCGGCCGAGGCCACCCGCCTCGACCGCGCCTGCATCCTCTTCGACGGCGGCGACGACACTGCCATGTCCCGCGCCCGCGACCAGTGGCGCGCGCTGACCGGCGCCGGGGTCGAGGCCGAATACTGGTCCGAGGAATCAGGCCGGTGGGAGCGCAAGCGCTAGCCGCCTGCGCCCCTCAGGCGGCCGCGTGCCCCGCCAGCCGCGCATGCAGATCGTCCCGCCGCAGCAGCGCCTTGGGCCCCTGCAGCACCGCGCGCCCCCGCTCCATCACCAGGAAGCTGTCGCCCAGATCCCAGGCGAAATCAAAGAACTGCTCGACCAGCACGATCGCCATCTCGCCCCAGTCGCGCAGGGCGGCGATCACCCGGCCGATCTGGGCGATGATGTTGGGCTGGATGCCCTCGGTCGGCTCGTCCAGCAGCAGGACGCGTGGCCGGGTGATCAGCGCCCGCGCGATCGCCAGCTGCTGCTGCTGCCCGCCCGACAGGTCGCCCCCGCGCCGATGCGCCATCTCGGCCAGCACCGGAAAGCTGTCAAAGACCTCCTCGGGGATGCGCCGCTCCGACCGGGGCAGGCAGGCGAACCCCGTCTCCAGGTTCTCGCGCACCGTCAGCATCGGAAAGATCGCCCGCCCCTGTGGGACATAGCCGACGCCCATCCGCGCCATTCGCTGCGCCGACAGCCGCCCCAGGGGCTTGCCGTCAAAGGCGATGTCCCCGCTTGACCGCGGATGCCGCCCGGCCAGCAGGTTCATCAGGCTTGTCTTGCCCACCCCGTTGTTGCCCATCACGCAGGTGACCTCGCCCGCGCGCGCCAGCAGGTCGATCCCGTGCAGGATCTGGCTGCCGCCGTAATGCAGGGTCAGGCCCTTGGCCTCCAGCATGTCCTATCTCCCCAGATAGACGTCGATGACGTCGGGATTGCGGGTGACGTGGTCCAGGCTGCCTTCGGCCAGGACCGACCCCTGGTGCAGCACGGTCACCTTGCAGTTCAGGCGGCGCACGAAATCCATGTCATGTTCGACCACCACCACCGCCCGGCTTTCGGCCAGCCGGCACAGCAGCGTCGTGGTCAGCTCGCGCTCGGCCAGGGTCATGCCGGCGGCGGGTTCGTCCACCAGCAGCAGCCGCGGGTCCGAGGCCAGCAGCATGCCGATCTCCAGCCACTGCTTTTGCCCGTGGCTCAATTCGCCGGACTTGCGGTCCAGCTGCTCGGCCAGCCCGACCTCGGCCGCCAGTTCGGCCACGCGCCCCGCCGATGCCGCCGTGGGCCGCCAGCGCAGCACCGCAAAGGGGCCGCGCGCCGCCTTCAGCGCCATGGTCAGGTTGTCGGCCACCGTCTGATCCTCGAAGACGGTCGGGCGCTGGAACTTGCGGCCGATCCCTTCGCGGGCGATCTGCGCCTCGTTCATCTTCAGCAGCGACCTGGATGTCGCGCCCCAGCGCACTTCGCCGGCGTCGGGCCGGGTCTTGCCGGTCACGATATCCATGAAGGTGGTCTTGCCCGCCCCGTTGGGGCCGATCACGGCGCGCAGCTCGACCGCGTTGATGGTAAAGGACAGGTTGTTGATCGCCTTGAACCCGTCGAAGGACTTCGAAATCCCGCTGACTTCCAAAAGCGCGCTCATGCCTTGGCCTCGCGTTCCTGCAGGGCGCCCTGGTCGGGTCCCAGGTCGCGGCCATGCCGGTCCGGTCCCGCCCAACCTGCCATCCAGTCAAAGATCCCGGCGATGCCCTTGGGCGCGAACAGCGTGACCAGCACGAAGGACAGGCCAAGCGCCACCTGCCACCAGTCGACCCAGTTCACCACGTATCCCGGCAGGTGGATCGACGGCGCCCGCCCGCCCGTGAACCAGCTGGACAGCAGTGACACGACCACCGCGCCGATGACCGCACCATAGAGCCGCCCGCGCCCGCCGATCGCCACCCAGACCGCCAGGTAGATCGAGGCGATGGGCATCATCTCGGCCGGATTGATGATCCCGGCCTGGGGATAGTACAGTGCCCCCGCGACGGCGGTGATCATCGCCGCCAGGGTAAAGACGACCAGCTTGAACCCCTCGACCGGATAGCCCAGGAACCGCACGCGGGTTTCATCGTCGCGGATGGCGCGGATCACGCTGCCGAACTTGCCGCCGACCAGCCAGGCGGCCAGCACATAGGCCAGCGCCAGCGCCGCGGCGGAGGCCCAGAGGAACCAGACCGACAGCCTGGCCTGATCGACATGGTCCAGCCCCGGCAGGTTCTGTAGCCCCGACAACCCGTTGTTGCCGCGAAAGCCGCTGTCGTTCTGGAACAGCCACAGGGCCAGCGCCAAGGTCATGGCCTGGGTCAGGATCGACAGATAGACGCCGTTGACGCGGCTGCGGAAGGCCAGCCAGCCAAAGACCAGCGCCAGCAGCCCCGGCACCGCCACGACCAGGATCAGCTGCGCCGTCAGCGAATGCGCAAGGCTCCAGACCAGGGGCAGCTCCGCGCTGCCCACCACGCCGAAGATCTGGTTGGTGACGGCGTCCCGGACCTCCTGCGGCGTGGCAGGGATGGGGGATTGGGCCAGCTGGGCCGCGACGATGCCCTCGGTCCGGGCATACATCAGCCACTGCCCGATCATGTAGCCGCCAAGCGCAAAGAACGCCATCTGGCCCAGGGACAGGATGCCCAGGTATCCCCAGACCAGGTCCATGGCGACCGCCGCGATGGCCAGGCACAGCGTCTTGCCCAGTACCTTGACCATCGAGGTGGGCACAGCGCCGGTGCCATAGGCCTGGCTGAGCAGCGTCACCGCGACGGTGAACACCGCCAGCCCGGCCAGCACGACCAGGACCGAGGGGTTCCTGAGGATGAAGGGGGTGCGGGTCATGGCCTATACCTCTGCCGCGCGGCCGCGCTGCGGGATGATCCCGCGGGGCCGGAACTGGATGAAGATGATGATGAACAGGATCATGAAGGTCTGCGCCGCCAGCGTGTTGCCGGGGTTCAGGCTTTCGATGACCTTGGACAGCCCGCCGATCAGCGTGGCGCCGGCCAGCGTGCCCCAGATGTTGCCCACGCCGCCCACCACCACGGTCATGAAGCTTTGCACGATGTACTGCTGGCCGATTTCCGACGTGACCTGCGCGAACAGACCGATCGCCACCCCCGCGATGCCCGCGATGCCGGACCCCAGGCCAAAGGTCATCATGGCGATGCGGTCGGGATTGATGCCCATGCTGGCCGCCATGCCGGGGTTCTGGGTGACGGCGCGGACCTCCAGGCCCAACCGCGTGCGCTTCATGATGAACAGGAACAGCCCCAGGAACAGCAGCGCCAGCACAAAGATCGCCACCCGGATCGAACTGATGCCGATCACGTCGTTCACCGTGATCGACCCCTCCAGCCAGGCGGGGGCGGTCAGCGGGCGGGCCTGGGTTCCGAAGATGTTCTTGGCCAGCTGCTGCAGCGCGATGGACACGCCAAAGGTCGCCAGCAGCGTCTCCAACGGGCGGTGGGCCAGGTGCCGGATCACCAGGCGATAAAGGACCACCCCCGCGCCGAAGGTCACCGCAAAGGCAAGGGGCAGCGCCACCACCAGCGACAGCGTGCGGTCGGCGATCAGCGTCTGGACGGTATAGGCGGTATAGGCCCCCATCATGATGAATTCGCCATGCGCCATGTTGATGACCCGCATGACCCCGAAGGTGACGGCCAACCCGATCGCCGCCAGGAAATAGATCGAGGCCAGCGACAGCGCGTCCAGCCCCAGGTCGATGGCGGTCATCGCGCCAAGCCGGACCTGCGCCTGGAGGCGCGCGTCCTCGGCGGCGGCGGTCACGGCGGGGTCGGGTTCGGCATAGACCTCGAAGAAGCGGTTCGCCTCCAGCGCGGCCTGGGCCTCGGCCTCGGTCGCGGCTGCGGGAACGGTGCCCGCCGCCTCCAGCGCCTCATAGGCGCGGTCGCGGGCGGCAGGGTCGGACAGCTGCGCGACAGGGAGTCCGCCGACCGCGCCGTCGCTGATGTGGGCGGCCAGTGCCGCGCGCTGGTCGGCCGGGGACAGGGGCGGCTGCAGCAGGCCCTGATCGACCAGTTGCGCCAAGGCCGCCGCGCGGGGCAAGGCGTCGTCGCCGGGCGTCAGCTCTCGCGCGACATTGGCGCCCGGCGGCGCCTCGGGGGCGACAAGGGCACGTGTCACCAGCAGCGGGTTCAGGGCGGCGCGGAAATCCAGGCCCACATCCCCGGCCATATCCTCGATCGCGGCCACGCGGGCGGTGCTGTCGGGGTCGTGCTGGATGGTCAGCAGGCGTTCCAGCCGCGCCTTGCGGGCGGCCAGCACTGGGTCGGGATCGTCCAGCGCCGCGCGCAGCGCCTCAAGGCCCGCCAGGTCGCCGCCGCGCGACAGGCTGTCCAGTGCCGCCGCGCGCCGCGCAGGGTCGGGATCGGCCAGCGCGCCCGCGGCCAGCGCCGCCTCGATCACGCCGCGCACGCCGGAATTGGGGCGCAGGGCGCGCGGTTCCGCGCCGGGCAGGGGCACGCCCGTCACCGCATCGGTCGCGCCGTCCCCGCCGATGATCGCCAGCCGCCCGTCATCGGTCAGGCCCAGGCTGCGCCCGGCCCAGGCCTGCAGCAGGGCCAGCCCTTCGGGACCGGTCGCGGCGATCTGGTCGACCAGGGGCCCGACCGTCCGGCGCGAGGGCTGTTCGATCTGGTCCAGGTTGGCCTCGACGACCGCCTGCAGGGCGGGATTGGCAAGGGCGGTCAGGGGCACCAGCAGCGCAAGCGCCGCGGCCATCAGACGATACCGGATCACGCGGGAAATTCCTTGTGGCTGGGGCCGGGCGGCGCGAACCGCCCGGCCGTCACGTCAATAGTTCGACTGGACCTGGACGCAGCTGTCCGTTTCCGTGTTGAACATGCCGCAGTCCTTGCCGGGCCAGTCGGCGTCCAGCACCGCCGATTCCGGCAGGAAATCGGTCCAGGCGTCGCCCGGCACGGGCTCGGTCTGGCTGACGATGTCGAACTGGCCGTCATCGCGGATCTCTCCGATCAGGACGGGCTTGGTGATGTGGTGGTTGGGCAGGACGGTGGCGGTGCCGCCGGTCAGGTTCGGCACCTCGACGCCCACGATGGCATCCAGCACCGGGTCCACGTCGGTGGTGCCCGCCGCCTCCACCGCCGCGACCCAGGCGTTGAAGCCGATGACGGTGGCCTCCATCGGGTCGTTGGTCACGCGGTTCGGATCGCCGGTGAAGGCCTTCCATTCCTCGATGAAGGCCGTGTTCACGTCGGCTTCCGCGGTCTGGAAGTAGTTCCAGGCCGCCAGGTGGCCGACCAGGTTCGCGGTATCCAGGCCCGACAGCTCCTCCTCGCCCACGGAAAACGCCATGACCGGGATGTCGTCCGCCGACACGCCCGCTGCCGCCAGCTCCTTGTAGAAGCCGACATTCGCATCGCCGTTGATGGTGGACACGACGCCGACCTTCTTGCCGCCCGCGCCAAGCGCAACGACATCGGCCACGATCTTGGACCAGTCGGAATGACCGAAGGGGGTGTAGTTGACAAAGATGTCCTCGGCCGCGACGCCCTTGTCCTTGAGATAGGCGTCCAGGATGTTGTTCGTGGTGCGCGGATAGACATAGTCGGTGCCCAGCAGCGCCCAGGATTCGACGCCCAGTTCCTCCATCATGTAATCGACGGCCGGGATCGCCTGCTGGTTCGGGGCGGCGCCGGTATAGATGACGTTCTTCGAGGATTCCTCGCCCTCGTACTGGACGGGATAGAACAGCAGGCCGTTCAACTCCTCGATCACCGGCAGGACCGACTTGCGGCTGACCGACGTCCAGCAGCCGAAGATCGCGTCCACGTCGCTGACGGTCAGCAGCTCGCGCGCCTTTTCGGCGAACAGCGGCCAGTCCGAGGCCGGATCGACGACCACCGCCTCCAGCGGGCGGCCCAGCACGCCGCCCTTGGCATTCTGCTGTTCGACCAGCATCAGGACCGTGTCCTTCAGCGTGGTCTCGGAGATCGCCATGGTGCCCGACAGCGAATGCAGCACGCCGATCTTGATCGGCTCGCCCTCTTGGGCATGGGCGGTATGGGCCAGCGTGAGGGCGCTGGTCAGCATCAGGATCTTGGTCAGCTTGGTCATCGTACCCCTTTTCCCCCCGGCACGTTGGCCGGTGTCCCTGTTGTCCTTGGGAAGGCGCGCAGCCTTCGCATTCGCAGAAAGAGGGGAAAATCGGGCAGTTGGACAGGATTTCAGCAGTCCCTGCGTGCTTCGCGCAGGCAGTGGCGCGGTCTTTGGCAGCGGGCGGGGCAAATGCCCGCCCGCCGGGCAGTGTTACGCTGCGCGGGGCGTCAGCCCGCCCTGTTCGACCAGGAAATCGACGATGGCCTGCACGCCGTGACCATGGCGCAGCTGGGCCATGACCACGGGCCGCGTCCCCCGCGCCTCATGTGCATCCTTTTCCAGCAGTGCCGCGTCGACGCCGACATGCGGGGCCAGGTCGGTCTTGTTCACCACCAGCAGGTCGGAGCGCGCCAGACCGGGGCCACGTTTGCGCGGAATGTCCTGCCCCGCCGCCGTGTCGATCACATAGATCGTCAGGTCGGCCAGTTCCGGGCTGAAGGTCGCGGCCAGGTTGTCGCCGCCCGATTCGATCAGGATCAGGTCCAGGTCCGGGAATGCCGCGTTCAGGTCCGCGATGGCGGCCAGGTTGATGCTGGCATCCTCCCGGATGGCGGTATGCGGGCAGCCGCCGGTCTCCACGCCGCGGATGCGTTCCACGGGCAGGACCTGGGCGCGCATCAGCGCCTCGGCATCCTCGCGGGTATAGATGTCGTTGGTGATCACCGCCATGGACAGGCGGGGGGCCAGCGCGCGGGCGATCTGTTCGGTCAGCGTCGTCTTGCCGGCGCCGACGGGACCGCCGATGCCGACGCGGAGGGGGCCGTGAAGGCTCATGAGCGGAAGATCCTTGTGGTCATGGTTTCGTGGGCCATCGCGGCAATGTCGGCGCCCCAGGTGGCGCTGGCCAGGTCGTCGGGCGTGGCCATGGCGGCGCGGGCAGCGTGGTCCAGGATGCGCGGCCGCAGCGCGGCCAGCATCTGCTGTCCCTGGACCGGGCCCAGGGGCAGGAACCGCACCGCCGCGCTGATCAGCGCCGCAGCTTGGGCCTGCAGGAAGGCCGCGATGATCTCTGCCGGGGGCAGGGACATGGCGGCGCAGGCGCGACCCATCGCGACGGGCAGGGCGGCAGGGGCCTGCGGACACCCGGTCAGCGCCGCCATGTTGGCGGCCAGGGCGGTGCCCTGTTCGACCGTCTCGGTCAGGCGCTGGCGGGTCATGCAGGCGGCGCGCGCCAGATCGTCCAGCGCGGCATGGTCGGCACCCGGCCGCAGCGCCAGCGACAGCAGCACCGCATCGCACCAGCCCTGGCCGTGATCCAGCCAGTCCTCCAGCCACCGGGGCAGGGTGGCGCGCGTCACCCATCCCGCATCCATCGCGTATTCCAGCCCCTGCGACCAGGCAAAGCCGCCCACCGGAAAGGCGGGCGACAGCATCTGCGACAGCTGCAGGCGGGCGGTTTCAGGCGGGATCATGCGCGTGGCTGTGGGCCCCATGCGGGGCCTCTCCGGCGCCATGGGGATGGCCGTGTTCATGCGGCCCGTGATCGTGGCCGAAGGTGCGGCCATGGCCATAGGCGCCGCCTTCGGGACGGAAGGGCAGGTCCTTGCGGCAGATCTCGGCGCCCAGCTGGTGCAGCATCGCCTCCAGCACGTGGTCCTGGCGGATGACCAGGCGGTCGGCCTCGATCCGGCAGGGGGTGTGGCGGTTGCCGATATGCCAGGCCAGCCGGGGCAGGTTGCCGCGGATGACCAGCACCGGCTCGGGTGCGGCGCGCACGACGACCTGGCGGCCGTCCGACAGCTGGAACGCGTCGCCGTCGTCCAGACTGGTGACCTCGGGCAGGTCGACCATGAAGTCGCCTCCCTCGCAGGACAGGCGCTTGCGGCGCAACAGGCGGCCCTCGTAGTCCAGCGAGACTTCGGCGTCAAAGGGCGCAGGGGCGTTGCGGATGATGGAATGGGCAGTGGCTGTCATGGTTCGGTCCTCCCTCAAAAGAGGAAATAGCGCTGTGCCAGCGGCAGTTCCGTCGCCGGCTCGCAGGTCAGCAATTCACCATCGGCGCGGACCTCGTAGGTCTCGGGATCAACCTCGATCACGGGCATGGCGCTGTTCATCGCCATGTCGGCCTTGCCGATGCCGCGGGTATGTTCGACCGCGATCAGGGTCTTGGACAGCGCCTCTCCGGCCCCGGCCTCCAGCCCCGCGCGGGACAAAAACAGCGCCGAGGCGCGGCGGTTGTGCCCCCACATGGGCCGCGAAAAGATCGGCTGCACCGGGATCGAGCCGTTCGGATCGCCCATCTGCGCCACGCTGATCTGTCCGCCGACCAGCACCATTTCCGGCTTGGCGGCAAAGAAGGCGGGCGACCACAGGACCAGATCGGCGCGCTTGCCGAGGCTGATCGAGCCGATATGGGCACTGACCCCATGCGCGATGGCGGGGTTGATGGTGTATTTCGCGATGTAGCGCCGGGCGCGGATGTTGTCGTTCTGCCCCTGTTCATCGGCCAGCCGCCCGCGCTGCTGGCGCATCTTGGAGGCGGTCTGCCAGGTGCGGATGATCACCTCTCCGATCCGTCCCATGGCCTGGCTGTCCGACGAGATCACCGAGAACGCACCCAGATCGTGCAGGATGTCCTCGGCCGCGATGGTCTCCTTGCGGATGCGGGATTCGGCAAAGGCCACGTCCTCGGGTACCCGGCGGTCCAGGTGGTGACAGACCATCAGCATGTCGAGGTGCTCCTCGACCGTGTTGGCCGTATAGGGCCGCGTGGGGTTGGTCGAGGACGGCAGCACATTCGCCATGCCGACCATGCGGATGATGTCGGGGGCGTGCCCGCCGCCCGCGCCCTCGGTGTGATAGGCGTGGATGGTGCGGCCCCCAATCGCGGCCATCGTGTCCTCGACAAAGCCCGATTCGTTCAGCGTGTCGGTGTGGATCATCACCTGCACGTCCATCGCGTCGGCCACGGTCAGGCAGGTGTCGATGGCCTTGGGCGTGGTGCCCCAATCCTCGTGCAGCTTCAGCGCGCAGGCGCCGGCGCGGATCTGCTCCTCCAGCGGGGCGGCGATGGAGGCATTCCCCTTGCCCGCGATGCCGATGTTGACGGGCAGGTCGGCGCAGGCCTCCAGCATGCGGGCGATGTGCCACGGCCCCGGCGTGCAGGTCGTGGCCAGCGTGCCATGCGCGGGGCCGGTGCCCCCGCCCAGCAGGGTGGTGACGCCGGAATGCAGCGCGTGGTCCACCTGCTGCGGGCAGATGTAGTGGATGTGGCAGTCGAACCCGCCGGGCGTCAGGATGCGGCCTTCGCCTGCGATGATCTCGGTCCCCGGCCCGATGATCAGGGTCACGCCGGGCTGGGTGTCGGGGTTGCCGGCCTTGCCGATGCCCGCGATCAGGCCATCGCGGATGCCGACGTCGGCCTTGACGATGCCCTGATGGTCAAAGACCACGACGCCGGTGATGACCGTGTCCATCGCGCCGCCCGCGCGCGTCACCTGGGACTGGCCCATGCCGTCCCGGACGACCTTGCCGCCGCCGAACTTGACTTCCTCGCCGGGGATGGTCAGGTCGCGCTCGACCTCGATGATGATCTCCGTATCGGCCAGGCGGATGCGGTCGCCCGTGGTGGGACCATACAGCGCCGCGTAATCGGCGCGCGACAGTGTGGTCACAGCGCACCCCCGATCTGGCCGCGAAATCCGTGCACGATCCGGTCGCCCGCATAGCCCACCAGCGTCACATGGCGCGACTGTCCCGGTTCGAACCGCACGGCGGTGCCTGCAGGGATCGCCAGCCGCATGCCGCGCGCGGCGGTGCGGTCGAACTCCAGCGCGCTGTTGGTTTCGGCAAAATGATAGTGGCTGCCGACCTGGATCGGCCGGTCGCCGGTATTGGCAACCATCACGGTCACGGTGGCGCGGCCCTGGTTCAACAGGATCTCTCCCTCGGCCGCGATGACCTCTCCGGGGATCATCGGCCCTGTCACGAGCGGCCCCGCAGCAGGAACCACGCCGCCGCGCCAAGCGCGGTGATCAGCGCCATGGTCGCCAGATGGTCGGGCTGCGTCAGCAGGTGCAGCGGCGAGGCTTGGGCATGGTGGCCGGGATGGGCCTGGGCCAGCTGGGGCAGAAGCAGGGCCGTCGCGGTGAGGGAAAATCGGATCATTCAGGCCTCCTGGCGGATCGGGTGGTGAACGGTGACCAGCTTGGTTCCGTCGGGAAAGGTGGCCTCGACCTGCACCGATTCGATCATCTGGGGCACGCCGGACATGCATTGGCCGGCGGTGATCACATGCGCACCCGCTTGCATCAGGTCGGCGACCGATCTGCCGTCGCGGGCGCCCTCGACCACGAAATCGGTGATCAGGGCGATGGCCTCGGGGTGGTTCAGCTTGACGCCGCGGGCCAGCCGACCACGCGCGACCATCGCGGCGACCGACACCAGCAGCTTCTCGCGCTCACGGGGGGAAAGGTTCATGTCAGACCTGCCAGATGCGGGGAAGGGGATCGGGGCGCAGCACCCGAAGAAGGCGGTTGATCTGTCGCCTCAGGGGCCAGCCGTCGGCGGCCAGCAGGCGCAGCACCAGGCGACCGGGCGGCGCGCTGGCGGCCGAGGTGACGCCGGGCTCGTCCAGCACGGCGCGGACCGCCTGCAGCAGGTCGGGCGCGTGGGGGGCGATCACGGCCAGTGTGGCCATTGCCGGCCGGCCGCCGGTCAGCGCGGGGCCGGGCATCCGCGCCAGCGTGGCGCCGTCCAATGCCAGCGCGTCGTGATGAACCACGCGGCCCGCGCGGCGCACGATGCGGCGGTCGCGCAGGTGCAGGCGGGTGGGGCGCTCGCCCATTGCCAGCCGCCCCAGGACCAGCATCTCCAGCAGCAGGCAGCCGGCCCCGGCCGCCAGATCGACCGTCGTCTGCCGCTCCAGCCGCGCCGCGTCGTAGAGGATGGTCTCCTGCGGCAGCCAGTCCAGCCAGGCGCCCGCGCCGACCGACAGATCGACCCGTGCCTGGGCCGGCGCGGCGGTGGCGCGATAGGCGCGTTCCGCCGTTTGCGTGGTGGCCAGCGCCCGCGCATCTGCGCGCAGGTCCACCGCAAAGGACAGCCTGTCGCCCGAGGCCAGACCGCCGGAGGTGTTCAGAAAAACGATCTCGGGCAGGCCCGCGGTCATGCGTGGCAGCATCGCCTTGGCCGAGCCTTGTTGCGCCAGGTCGATCAGCCCGCGCGGCCCCATGACCACCCGCGCCGCCCCTTGGCTGCGCTGCATGGTGGTCGCGGTGGCGGTGCTGTCGAACATAAGGGGCAAGGGGCGCCGTCAGGCTGCCAAGGTCAACGCCGGTCGCGCCGCCACCTGCTTGCCGGACAAGCATGTCCGGCGCATCTGCCGAAATAACGGGCAGGCTGCCTGTGCGGGCGGCGGTTCCTGTCCGGGGTCACGCCGGGTGGTCCAGCAGCGCGTGCAGCAGGCGCTTGCGGGCGGGGGGGATCGCACGGATCTCGACCCCGGTAAAGACGTGCATGGTGCGCAGGACCGGATCCACCACCGCATGGTCGCTGACCCACCCGCCCATGGCCAGATAGCTGCGCAGCAGCGGCGGCATGGCCGCCATCGCGCGCTTTGGATCCGGCTGGCGCAGGCGCAGGGCGCGGGCAAAGCGGAACACCTTGGGCGCCTTGACGCGCGGCCACCAGCGGCGGGGCGCCAGGTGGCGTTCCTTGAGCATGGCAAAGGCCTCGGCATGAGGCTCGGGCTCGCAGCCGGTAAAGCTGGAACAGCCGAACAGCATCTCGACGCCGGTCTCGTCCACGAATCGGGTCAGGGCGGCCCATGCGATGCGGACGATGTCGGGGTCCTGCCGGTCGGGATGGATGCAGAACCGCCCCATCTCGACCATCGGCCCGTCAAAGCTGCCCAGGGCCTCAAGGTCGTAGTAGCGGGCCGAATAGCTGCGCTTGATTTGCGATCCGTTGGTCAGCGGCAGGAAGCGGAAGCTGCAGACCAGCTGGCCCGACGTGACATCCTCGATCAGCATGTGCCGGCAGTCCGGGTCCAACTCGTCGGCCTCGATACGGGTACCGTCGTCCGGCTGGCCGGTGCGGGCGATGAAGCACAGCCAGCGCAGCCGTTGCGACATGCGCAGATCTTCTGGCGTCTCGGCCAGGCGGGCGCGGTAATGGCCTTTGACAAGCGGCTGCATGGCGCGACCTTCGCTGAAGACAGGTGCAACATACACCCGCCATGTGTCGAAATCACGAAGTCACCTGAGGGAAGGCCAAGTTTCTGGCCGACTGCCCTGCGGCGCGGCAGGTCAGTCCGCGTCGTCGAACTGGTCGCCCAGGACATCCTCGACATAGATGCGCTGGATCAGCAGCATCGCCACGATCAGCAGCGGCGTTCCCAGCAGCACCCCGGCAAAGCCGAACATCGCCCCAAAGGCCACGATGGCGATGATGGTCAGGGCGGGGGGCAGTTCGACGGCATAGCGCTGGATCAGGGGCATCAGCACCTCGCCCTCGAACATCTGGATCACGAAGAACAGGATCGCGACATAAAGGGCCGTCTCGGGGCCTTGGGACAGAGAGAACAGGACCGCGATCGCGCCCGAGAAGAACGGCCCGACGATCGGCACGATATTGGTCAGCCCTGCGATCAGCGCCAGAAGGAAGGCCAGCGGCACCCCCAGAAGCCAAAGCCCGATCCAGGCCAGGATCGCCACGACCACCATGTCGACCGCCTGTCCCGCCATCCAGGCGCCCAGCTTGCTGCCCAGTTCGTCCATGATCCGGGCGGCGCGGCTGCGCTGGCGCAGGGGCACCAGGCGCAGCGCCCCGCGACGATAGAGCGGCGCCTCGACCGCGACGTAAAGCGCGACGATCAGGACCACGAAAAAGGACGACAGGCTGCCCAGGACCGAATTCAACACACCGGTCAGGATGCCGATCAGATCCGGCAGGCGTTGGGCGATCTGGGCGGCGTTCTCGCCGCCGTTCTCCTCGACCTGCCCCACGATGGTCTGACCCAGATCACCGGGCAACCAGTCGTTCAGCGCCTGCCAGGATTGCGGCAGCGCAGCCATCAGGTCCCGGAACTGCGCCGATACGGCCGGCCCCGCCAGCCACCCGGCCCCGACCACCAGGCCGATCACCACCAGAAGAACAACGAAGACGCCCAGCTTGACGTTCAGGCCCACCAGCCGGTTCAGCCCCCGCCCCCCGGCCCGCAGCGCGATGGCGATCAGAAGGGCCGCGAAGATCAGCAGCAGGACATTGGACCAGAACCACATCGCCCCCAAAAGCAGCAGGATCGCGGCACCGGAGGCCAGCGTCCCCAGGGTCAGCGCCCTTTCCTTGCCTGCGGGCGGGGCGGGCGCCTTGGGGCTGTAGGCAGGCGGGGCAAGATCGATCATGGGAAATCCTTCGGTGGCCGATCAATCAAGCTTTCGCCACCGGTGCCGGTTCCATGGCATTGCGCGCGTCAACCTTGCCGGGGAAGGCCAAGCCTGCTAACCGGACGCGGATTTCCGCAAGCCGCGGGCCCGTCCCGCAGATCAGACAAGGTAACGACCCATGGCCATCGAACGCACGCTTTCCATCATCAAGCCCGACGCGACCCGCCGCAACCTGACCGGCAAGATCAACGCCAAGTTCGAGGATGCCGGCCTGCGCATCGTCGCGCAGAAGCGCGTCAAGCTGTCGGCCGAGCAGGCGGGCAAGTTCTACGAGGTCCACAAGGATCGCCCCTTCTATGGCGAACTGGTCGAGTTCATGGCCTCCGAGCCGGTCGTCGTGCAGGTCCTGGAAGGCGAGAACGCCATTGCCAAGAACCGCGAAGTGATGGGCGCCACCAACCCGGCCAATGCCGATGAGGGCACCATCCGCAAGGAATTCGCCCTGTCCATGGGCGAGAACTCGGTCCACGGGTCGGACGCGGCGGACACCGCCAAGGAAGAGATCGCCTTCTTCTTCTCGGGCCTGGAACTGGTCGGCTGAGGTCGATCCGATCCCTTGAAGTTGGACAAAGGGGCCCCCGTGGCCCCTTTTTCTTTGCCTGCCCGCTCCGCGCCCTTGGTTGCGGCACCCGCGCGCAGAGGCTATGCCCTTTTCCAGGGCAATGATTTCAGGGGGATCCCATGCGGGCATTCGTGTTTCCGGGGCAGGGCGCGCAGACGGTCGGGATGGGGCGCGATCTGGCCCAGGCCTATCCGGCCGCGCGCGCCGTCTTTGACGAGGTGGACGAGGCGCTTGGCGAAAAGCTGTCGGCGCTGATCTGGGAGGGCGACGCCGAGACGCTGACCCTGACGCAGAATGCCCAGCCCGCGCTGATGGCGACCTCCATCGCGGCCTTCCGCGCGCTGGAGGCCGAGGGCTTCGGCATCGCCGATGCCGACTTCGTCGCGGGCCACTCGCTTGGGGAATATTCGGCGCTCTGCGCGGCCGGGGCGCTGACGCTGTCGGATACCGCGCGACTGCTGCGCCTGCGCGGCCAGGCCATGCAGGAGGCCGTCCCGGTGGGGCAGGGCGCCATGGCCGCCATCCTTGGTCTGGATTTCGACACCGTCGACCGCATCTGCCGCGAAGTGGGCGGCGATGAGGTCGTGCAGGCGGCGAATGACAACGATCCGGCGCAGGTCGTGATCTCGGGGCACAAAGGCGCAGTCGAGGCCGCCGCCGAAGCGATGAAGGCCGCGGGCGCCAAGCGTGCGCTGATGCTGCCCGTATCGGCGCCCTTTCATTCGGTGCTGATGCAGCCCGCTGCTGCCGCCATGGCCGATGCGCTGGCGGGCGTGGACATCCAGCCGCCCGCCGTGCCCGTCTTTGCCAATGTGCGCGCGGAACCCGTGACCGAGCCGGGCGCCATCCGCCGCCTGCTGGTCGAGCAGGTGACCGGCACGGTGCGCTGGCGCGAATCCATCGCCAACATGGCCGAGGCCGGCGTGACCGAATTCTGGGAGATCGGCGCCGGCAAGGCGCTGTCGGGCATGATCAAGCGCATCGCGAAGGATGCAGTGGTGCGCAACGTGGGCGTGCCGGCCGACGTGGCGGCGCTGAAGGGGTGACCGGAGGACCGGGGCCAGGCCCCGGACCCCGGGGTATTGGGACAACGAAGAAGAGGCTTGGGATGTTCGATCTGACGGGAAAGACCGCGCTGGTGACCGGCGCGTCGGGCGGGATCGGCGGCGCGATCGCCGAGGCGCTGCACGCGGCGGGCGCGACCGTTGCCCTGTCGGGCACGCGCGAGGCGCCGCTGCGCGAATTGGCCGAGAAGCTGGGCGATCGTGCGCATGTGGTGACGGCGAACCTGGGCGAGGCGGAATCGCTGGCCGCGCTGCCGAAGGCCGCGGCCGAGGCGATGGGATCGGTGGACATCCTGATCAACAATGCGGGCATCACGCGCGACAACCTGTTCATGCGCATGTCCGACGAGGAATGGGCGCAGGTTCTGGACGTCAACCTGACCAGCGTCTTCAAGCTGTCGCGCGCGGTGCTGCGCGGCATGATGAAGGCGCGGTGGGGACGGATCGTCAACATCACCTCGGTCGTGGGGGCGACAGGCAATCCGGGGCAGGGCAATTATGCCGCCGCCAAGGCGGGCCTGGTCGGCATGTCGAAATCCCTGGCCTACGAGGTCGCAAGCCGCGGCATCACCGTGAACTGCGTGGCGCCCGGTTTCATCGAGACGCCGATGACCGACAAGCTGACCGACGACCAGAAGGGCAAGATCCTGACCCAGATCCCCGCCGGCCGCATGGGCCACGCGCAGGAGATCGCCGCGGCGGTCCTGTACCTGGCCAGCCCCGAGGCCGGCTATGTCACCGGCGCCACCTTGCATGTGAACGGCGGCATGGCGATGATCTGAGGGTCTTGCGCCGCCGCAACGCCCCGCAGGAATCCTTGCGAAAGCGGTTGCATGAAGGTTCATGGGTGCTATATCCCCCGCTTTAGCAGCAGGGGAACCGCCCTGTGCTGAACCGGGCCGCCAGGTCCGTGCAAAACTTGGGCGGATGCCCGCGAGAATGAGGATATGACATGAGCGATATCGCTGATCGCGTGAAGAAGATCGTGGTCGAGCATCTGGGTGTCGACGAGGACAAGGTGGTCGAGTCCGCTTCGTTCATCGACGATCTGGGCGCCGACAGCCTCGACACCGTCGAGCTGGTCATGGCTTTCGAGGAAGAGTTCGGGATCGAGATCCCCGATGACGCCGCCGAGACCATCCAGACCGTCGGCGACGCGGTGAACTTCATCAAGGGCGCGGTCTGATCCGTCACCTTTGGGCCGCGCATCCGTCGCGGCGGCCAGACGGCGCCCCCTGAAAGGGAGGCGCCGTTTTTTCATGGCCACGACCTTTCGTCGCACTGGGCGGTTTATATCGCACGCGATGGAACCTCGGGGACAGGCACCTTGTTGTGGCGGCGAAACATCCGAACACAGGAGGCTATCATGGCCGTGAACGTGCAAGGGCTTGAAGACAATGCCCGCAAGACATCCATCGAAGCCCTGAACGCCCGTGTCGCCGACAGCATCGCCCTGGGCCTTGCGGTCAAGCAGGCGCATTGGAACAT
Source organism: Paracoccus sp. T5 (assembly GCF_048538155.2). Taxonomy (GTDB): domain Bacteria; phylum Pseudomonadota; class Alphaproteobacteria; order Rhodobacterales; family Rhodobacteraceae; genus Paracoccus. Next base: position 2,922,334 of record NZ_CM135809.1, on the reverse strand, counting down.
GAAGGGGCCAAACTTCATCGCCGTTCATGAATTCCTGGATGCCGTCTATGCCCGCGTTCTGGACCATACCGACGTGATGGCCGAACGCGTGCAGATTCTGGACGGGCGCGCCATGGGCACGGCCGAGGTGGTGAAGGATTCGACGACGCTGAAACCCTATCCGACCGACGTGACAAAGGTGCAGGATCACCTGAACGAACTTTGCGTTCGCATCCGCGATCATGGGGCCAAGGTGCGCGCGGCCATCGACAGCACGGACGACGCGGGCGACGCCGATACCGCCGACCTGCTGACCGGCGTGTCGCGCGAACTGGACAAGGACCTGTGGTTCCTGGAAAGCCACCTGGAATAATCGGCGCGGGCAGCCCGCGACGACGGGCGCCTGCGGGCGCCCGTTCGCGTTCAGCGGCCCAGCTTGGCGTGAACCTCGTCCAGGTCGACCTCTCCCAAGGGCATCTTGTTGTCGGGATTGTCGAAGTCATAGCGGAACAGCTGGAAATCGTCCTTGTAGATTTCCCAGGCCAGGTGCCGCGACAGGTCGTCGAAATAGTCGCTGACCTTATGGGCGCGCTTGGGCCCGTGCCCTTCCGATTCGTTGAACCGGGGCACGTCGGCCAGGTCCAGCGGAACCGGGGTCTCGGCCTCGTTCAGCACCTTTTGCATGCCGTCGTTGAAGGCCTCGGTGAAGAAGATGCGATCATAGCGACCGCCGTTCACGATGAAGGTCGAGATATGTCCCGACATGGCCGACCAGTGGATGTCAGGCTCCATCGGCTTGCGGAACCGGATGGTATCGCGCGCGAACAGCAGGAAGCGGCGAAAGCTGGCCACTTGGTCGAATTCAAAACCGTTTTCCGGGCTGCCCACGTCGATGCCATAGCGCTGGACCAACTGCGGGACCAGGTTGCCGCGATAGCGGCGGCCATTGCGCTGGATCCCCGCAATCTTGTCGAAGAACGAGGACAGGATCCGCGCATAGGGGTTGCGCACGCAGGTGAAGGTCACCGCCTCGTGGGACCGGACCGCGCGTTCGATCGGGTCCTGGCTATGGTCTTGGGACCACTTGTGCATGCCCTCGTTCGCGTCATGGATGTCGCCGTCGAAGAAGCGGCCGTGGTCCGAATAGTACATGATCTGGCCGATGGTCGAGCAGGCGCATTTCGGCACGACCCGATAGATCATGCTCTCGCTTTCCGTCATCCAGACGCCGGGAAAACCCATGCTTCAATTTCTCCGATCGATCGCGGGCGGCCGCACTTGGGCCGCGACGGGCCGGGCTGCTTGTCCCAACAGTAAAAATGGTTACACACACAAATCAAAACGAGGCGGGATTTTCAACGCCTGACATGGTCGGACTGCCATCATTCCGAGGGACGACAAGACGACATGGCCCGCATCGCCTTCATCCTTCTGGCGCACAAGGACCCGCAGGGGGTGATCGACCAGGCGCGACGCCTGACGGCGACGGGCGATTTCGTGGCGATCCACTTCGACCGCCGTTCGCCCATGCCGATGTTCCAGCAGATCCGCGACGCGCTTGGGGACCATCCCCGCGTGACCTTTGCCGCCCGGCGCATCAGGTGCGGGTGGGGTGAATGGTCGCTGGTCGCGGCCACGTTGGAGGCGTTGCGCGCGGCCGAGGCGGCCTTTCCCCAAGCCACCCATTTCTACATGCTGTCGGGCGACTGCATGCCCATCAAGTCGGCCGAATTCGCCCGTTCCTTCATGGATGCCGAGGATTGCGACTATATCGAGAGCTTTGATTTCTTCCAAAGCGACTGGATCAAGACCGGCTTCAAGGAGGAGCGGCTGATCTATCGGCACTGGTTCAACGAGCGCAAGCAGCGCCGGCTGTTCTATGCCAGCTTCGACCTGCAGCAGCGCCTTGGGCTGCGGCGCGAGGTGCCCCGCGACCTGCAGGTGATGATCGGGTCGCAATGGTGGTGCCTGCGCCGCCAGACGGTCGAGGGCATCTTCGCGCTGATCCAGTCACGCCCCGAGATCGTCCGCTTTTTCAGCACGACCTGGATCCCGGACGAGACCTTCTTCCAGACGCTGGTGGCCCACCTGGTGCCGCGCACCCAGATCCGGACGCGGACGCTGACCTTCCTGATCTTCACCGATTACGGAATGCCGCTGACCTTCTACAACGACCACTATGACCTGCTGCTGCGCCAGGATTACCTGTTCTCGCGCAAGATCAGCCCCGAGGCGCTGGAGCTGCGGGAACGGCTTGGCGCGCTGTGGCAGAGCGAGGGGCTGGATTTCGCGCTGGTTTCCGAGGGGCGGCGGCTGTTTGCCTTCCTGACGGGACGCGGGCGGATCGGGCGCCGCTTTGCGCCGCGCTTCTGGGAGACCGACGGCAGCCTGGGCCATCAGCGCGTCGTCCATATCCTGGTGGCCAAGAAATGGCATGTGGCCAAGCGCCTGACCGCCGCCATCCGGGCGCGATCCGATATTCCTGCCGTGGATTACATCTTCAACGAATCCGAGGCCAACCTGCCGGACATGGGCGGCGTCGAGTCCTCCCTGAACAAGCGCGAGCGGCATCGCCGGGCGCTGGTCAAGCTGCTGTTCGACCAATTCGAATCCGATCACCTGGTGTTCTGCGTGGACCCTTCGGCGCTCAGCCTCATCGCCGATTTCGATGGCGACCGGGCCGAGACGCGGATCCTGTTCGTGGACAGCCGGTTCGACGACGCCTATATCCGCGGCCACATGGAGCGGGTCGGACTGGTCAGCCGCGATGCGCCCGCCGAACTGGCCGACCGGCTGCTGCCGATCATGCGCAGCGACCTGGAACACGAGGCCGACCGCCTGAAGGAGGCGGGCTTTGCGCAGTTCGGGACAATCTCGGAAACCGCCGCGACCGAGCGCAACGCCCTGGCCATTGCGTCCTTCCTGGGCGTCAGCCCGGAGGAGGGGCGGGCGCTGGCCGAAACTCCATATCTCTTTTCCGACTAGAAAGGTAGCCGCATGTCCTTTGCCTATGACGACAGCAACATCTTTGCCCGCATCCTGCGGGGCGAGATCCCCAACGACACCGTGGCCGAAAATGACCACGCGCTGGCCTTTCGCGATATCTCGCCCAAGGCGCCCAGCCATGTTCTGGTGATTCCCAAGGGGCGATATGTCAGCTTTGACGACTTTGCGGCCAATGCCTCCGAGGCCGAGATCGCGGGCTTCATGCGCCTCTGCGCGCAGGTCTGCGCGTCCGAGGGCGTCGGGCTGGACCAGGGGGGCGAGGGCTTTCGCGCGATCACCAATGCCGGCAGCCATGGCGTGCAGGAGGTGCCGCATTTCCACATGCACATCATGGGCGGAGCCGTCATGGGCCCGATGATCGGCGCCCGCTGATCGCAGCGCCAGGTGGGGGTCGCCAAGACCCCCAAACCCTCAGCCGCGGGTCAGTTCAACAAAGACATCCTCGAGGTCGGGCTGTTCGGTCGCGACATCCAGGATCGGAACCCCGCCGGCGCGCAGCGCGTCCAGGACCTGGTCCGCACGCAGGCGCGAGGGCGGATAAGTGATTGCCAGCCGCCCGTCCGGCCGCCGTTCGGCCCGCGCCCCCTGGGGCAGGTCGGGCAGCGGGATCTCTCCGCCGGTGTCCAGAACCAGCGTCTTGCCGTCCGTGCGCGCCAGCAGGTCGCGGGTGCTCTGGCGGATGACGACCTCGCCGTGGTTGATGATGGCGATCTCGTCGCACATCTGCTCGGCCTCTTCGAGGTAATGCGTGGTCAGGATGATCGTCATGCCCTGCTGGTTCAGCTTGCGGACATTCGTCCACAGCATCTCGCGCAGCGTGATGTCCACGCCGGCCGTGGGCTCGTCCAGGACCAGGATCTGCGGACGGTGAACCAGCGCCTTAGCCAGCAGCAGCCGCCGCTTCATGCCGCCCGACAGGTTTCGGGCATAGGCATTGGCCTGGTCGGTCAGGCCCACCAGCGCCAGAAGCTCGTCCGTCCAGCGTTCGGATTTCGGCACCCCGTAAAGTCCCGCCTGCACCTCGAGGCTGGCGCGGGGGGTGAAAAAGGGGTCCATGTTCAGTTCCTGGGGCATCACGCCGATGGCCGCGCGGGACTGGCGCGGGTTGCGGTCCTGATCAAAGCCCCAGATCGTGACCTGGCCCGCGGTCTTGTTCACCAGCCCCGCCAGGATGTTGATCATGGTGGACTTGCCCGCGCCGTTCGGCCCCAGCAGCCCGAAGATGCTGCCGGCGCGGATCGTCAGGTCGATGCCCTTCAGCGCCTCCTTGGCGGGGGCGTTGCCCTGGGCGGCATAGGTCTTGCGAAGACCGGTGATCTGGATGGCGTCGGACATGGGGCAATCCTTGCAGAGCTTGCGAAGGCAGGCGGCGCTGCGCTAATGGGGGTTAGACCAGATGATGCAAGCCGCCACAAGAAGGCCAGCCATGACGCAGCACGTGACGCCCGAAACCCCGCTGTCGACCGAAACCGGCCCCGAGGCGCTGAACCGCCCGGCGCCCGTCACCGAGATCGTGACCCGCTGGCGCGTCAGCTGCGACGGCGACGACGCGGCAGGCATGGGCCATCCGCGCGTCTGGCTGGCGATCGCGCCCGAGGCGGGCTATGTCGATTGCGGCTATTGCGACAAGCGCTTCGTGATCGACCGCGATCACGCCCACGACGACCACTGAGATCAGCTTTCCGGGCTGGCGTGCCTTGACCGCCCCATTGGGGCCCTCAGGGCAGGGAGACTGCGCCACCCTTGGTCCCGCCCTGCCGCGTCGGCTTCTTGCCCCGGCACCGGTCCGAGCAGTAGCGGACCTGTTCCCAGTCCCGTTCCCATTTCTTGCGCCAGCTGAAGGGCAACCCGCAAGCCAGGCAGGTCTTGGTCGGCAGGTCGGACTTGCGGCGCATCCGGGGCATCGGCACCTCCTTTGCGGCGGGTGGAAGAATCCGGTCCGCCATGTCAAAACACGGGCCGAAGCAGCAAGGATAGGTGATCATGGGCGACGCATTCGGCAAGGGCTGTCATCTGCATCTGATCGACGGATCGGCCTTCATCTTTCGCGCCTATCATGCGCTGCCGCCCCTGACGCGCAAGTCCGACGGGTTGCCGGTCGGCGCGGTCGCGGGCTTTTGCAACATGCTGTGGCGCTATGTGCAGACCGACGACGGGCACACCGCGCCGACCCATGCCGCGGTGATCTTCGATCACTCGTCCAAGACCTTCCGCAACGAGATCTATGCCGCCTACAAGGCGCAGCGCCCCGAACCGCCCGAGGACCTGCGCCCGCAGTTCCCGCTGACCCGCGACGCGACCCGCGCCTTCAACATCGCCTGCATCGAGACCCAAGGCTATGAGGCCGACGACATCATCGCCGCCCTGGCCTGCCGGGCGCGCGAGGCGGGCGGGACCGCCACGATCATCAGCAGCGACAAGGACCTGATGCAGCTGATCGGCGACGGCGTGGACATGCTGGACCCGATCAAGAACAAGCTGATCGGCCCCGACGAGGTGATGGAAAAGTTCGGCGTCGGCCCCGACCGCGTGGTGGACGTGCAGGCGCTGGCGGGCGATGCGGTGGACAACGTGCCCGGTGCGCCGGGCATCGGCATCAAGACCGCCGCCCTGCTGATCCAGGAATACGGCGACCTGGAAAGCCTGCTGGAACGCGCGGGAGAGATCAAGCAGCCCAAGCGGCGCCAGACCCTGATCGACTTTGCCGAGCAGATCCGCGTCTCCAAGCGGCTGGTCGAGCTGGACTGCAACACGCCCCTGGACTTCACGCTGGAGAGCCTCGAGGTGCGCGCGCCCGAGCCGGAGCGCCTGCTGGCCTTCCTGTCCGAGATGGAGTTCCGCACCCTGACGAACCGCGTGGCCCAGGTGCTGGGTGCCGAGGCCCCAGTGGTTCAGGCAGCCCCCGCCAGTGATGCGCCCGCGGCACCCGAGCAGCCTCCCATCGACACCACGGCCTATGAGACGGTGGCCGACATGGAGGCGCTGGAGGTCTGGATCGCCGCCATCCGCGAGGCAGGCCAGGTCGCCATCGACACCGAGACGACCGCCCTGGACGAAATGCAGGCCGAACTGGTGGGCGTCTCGCTGGCAGTGGCGCCGGGGCGGGCCTGCTATATCCCCTTTGGGCATGTCGCGGGGGGCGATGACCTGTTCGGGCAATCGGCGCGCGTCGAGGGGCAGATGGAGGCCGCCGCCGTCCTGGCCGCGCTGAAGCCGCTTCTGGAGGATGCGTCGATCCTGAAGATCGGCCAGAACCTAAAATACGACTGGAAGATGCTGGCCCGCCACGGCATTCGCATGACGCCCTTGGCCGACACGATGCTGATGTCCTATGCCCTGAACGCCGGCACCCACAACCACGGCATGGACGAACTGGCCGAGCGCTATCTGGGCCACAAATGCATCCCGATCAAGGAGCTGATCGGGTCGGGGAAAAGCCAGATCAACTTCGGCCAGGTGGCCATCGACAAGGCCGCGCCCTATGCAGCCGAAGACGCCGATGTGACACTGCGCCTTTATCAGCATTTCGCGCCCATGCTGCCGGTGGAAAAGGTGTCGACCGTCTATCACACGCTGGAACGGCCGATGATCCCGGTGTTGGCGCAGATGGAGATGGCGGGCGTGCGCATCGACACGGACGTGCTGAAGCGCATGTCGAACGCCTTTTCCCAAAAGATGGCGGGACTGGAGGACGAGATCTATGGCCTTGCCGGCCAGAGCTTCAACATCGGCAGCCCCAAGCAGCTGGGCGAGATCCTGTTCGACAAGATGGGGCTGGCCGGGGGCAAGCAGGGCAAGACCGGGGCCTTTTCCACCAGCGCCGACGTGCTGGAGGACCTGGCCGCCGAAGGCCACGACCTGCCGGCGCGTGTGCTGGACTGGCGCCAGATCAGCAAGCTGAAATCGACCTATACCGACGCGCTGCCGACCTTTGTGAATGCCGAAAGCGGCCGTGTCCACACCTGCTATTCGATCACCGGCGCCCAGACCGGGCGGCTCTCCTCCACCGATCCGAACCTGCAGAACATCCCGATCCGCAGCGACGAGGGGCGCCGCATCCGCCAGGCCTTCATCGCGCCCGAGGGCTATCGGCTGGTCAGCCTCGACTATAGCCAGATCGAGCTGCGCATCCTGGCGCATGTGGCCGACATCCCGGCGCTGAAGCAGGCCTTTCGCGACGGCATCGACATCCATGCCATGACCGCCAGCCAGATGTTCGGCGTCCCGGTCGAGGGGATGGACCCGATGATCCGGCGCCGCGCCAAGGCGATCAACTTTGGCGTCATCTACGGCATCTCGGGCTTTGGCCTGTCGCGCAACCTGCGCATCCCGCGGGCCGAGGCGCAAAGCTTCATCGACACCTATTTCGAGCGCTTCCCCGAGATCCGCGCCTATATGGACCGCACCGTGGCCGAGGCCAAGGCCGACGGTTTCGTGCGCACGCTGTTCGGGCGGCGCATCAACACTCCCGGCATCAACCAGTCGGGTCCTGCCGCCGGCGGCGCCCGCCGGGCCGCGATCAACGCGCCGATCCAGGGGGCGGCGGCCGACATCATCCGCCGCGCGATGATCCGCATGCCCGAGGCCATCGCCGACCTGCCGGCGCGGATGCTGCTGCAGGTGCATGACGAACTGGTCTTCGAGGTGCGCGAGGATGCCGTCGACGACCTGATCGCCCGGGCCCGCGACATCATGGAAAACGCCGCCGAACCCTCGGTCCGGCTGTCTGTACCCTTGGTCGTCGATGCGGGGCATGGGCTGAACTGGGCCGAGGCGCATTAGCGCCCCGGCCGGTCACACCGCGACCGAATGGCTGCCCTGCGGGGCGGCATAGGCGTCCAGCGCCTGTGCGATCAGGCGCGTCAGGGGCCGCCCCTGGGGCAGGATCTCGAAGGCCTCGTCCGTCAGGCGCACGGCACCGTCGAAACGCTCCAGCAGCGGCGTGAAGATGCCGTCGGGCAGGGGGCCGACCTCGGCCCGGAGGGCGGCCAAGTCGATGCGGAAATCGCACATCAGCGCCTCGATCAGCCGGCCGCGCCAGCGGTCCTCGGGGGTGAAGATATGGCCCCGCACCACCGGGACCCGTCCCTCGCGGATGGCGGCCGTATAGGCGCCGGTGGCCGGCACGTTCTGCGCATAGCCCTGCGGATAGCGCGAGATGGACGAGGCGCCCAGGCCGATCAGCACTTGGGCCGGATCGTCGGTATAGCCCTGGAAGTTGCGCCGCAGCCGGCCTTGGGCCGCGGCCTGCGCCAGCCCGTCGCCGGGGCGGGCGAAATGGTCGATGCCGATCTGCTGGAAGCCGTCGGCCAGGAACAGCTCGGCCGCCGTCTCGAACAGGGCCAGGCGCGCCTCGCCGTCGGGCAGCGATTCGTTCGGGATCATCACCTGGCGCTTGGACATCCAGGGCACATGGGCATAGCCGTAAAGCGCGACCCGGTCGGGGGCCAGGGCCATGACCTTCTGCACCGTGTCCGCGATTCGCTGCCCGGTCTGATAGGGCAGGCCGTAAAGGATATCGACATTCAGGCTGGCGATGCCGTGCTGCCTGATCAGCGCTGCGGCATGGGCGGTGATCTCGAAGCTCTGGGGACGGCCGATCGCCTCCTGGATCTGCGGGTCGAAGTCCTGCACCCCGATCGAGGCGCGGGTCATTCCCGCCGCCGCCAGCGCGGCCATGCGCGGCGCGTCGATCTCGGACGGGTCGATCTCGACCGAGAACTCGCCCCCTTCCTCCATGGGGAAGGCGTTGAAGACCGCGCCCGCCAGCTGGCAGATCAGGTCCGGTGTCAGCAGGGTGGGCGTGCCGCCGCCCCAGTGCAGGCGCGACAGGCCGATGCCCGGCGCCAGGCGCCGGCGCAGGGCCTGCAGCTCGGTCTGCAGGGTCTGAACATAGCTTCGCACCGGGTCCATGCTCTGCGTCCCCTGCGTGCGGCAGGCGCAGAACCAGCACAGGCGCCGGCAGAAGGGCACATGGATATAGAGCGAGATCCGCGACCCCGCCGGCACGGCCGCCATCCAGCCGGCGGCCAGATCGCCGTCCACGGCCGGCACGAACTGGGTTGCGGGCGGATAGCTGGTATAGCGGGGGGCACGGGCCTCGAACAGGCCGGCGCGTCTCAGTTGCGAAAGGTGTTCCATGTGCCTACAATAAGAGCATGACGCGGACACCTGCCTTGACCCAGATCAAGCCCGGCAAGACGGGCAGCTCCGCGCCCGAGGACGTGCGCTGCACGGATTGTCCGATCCGCTACCGTGCCGTCTGCGCGCATTGCGAAGGCGACGAGCTGACGCAGCTGGAGCAGATCAAGTTCTATCGCACCTTCGAGGCCGGCCAGCCGATCCTGTGGGAAGGCGACCGGATGGATTTCGTGGCCTCGGTGGTCACCGGTGTCGCCACCCTGACCCAGACCCTGGAGGACGGCCGGACGCAGATGGTAGGCCTGCTGCTGCCAAGTGATTTCCTGGGCCGCCCGGGGCGCGACACCGCCGCCTATAACGCCACCGCCGCGACCAAGGTCGTGCTGTGCTGCTTTCGCCGCAAGCCCTTCGACCAGATGATGCAGCACACCCCGCACCTGGCCCATCGCCTGCTGGAGATGACCCTGGACGAGCTGGACGCGGCACGGGAATGGATGCTGCTTCTGGGCCGCAAGACGGCGCGGGAAAAGATCGCCTCGTTCATCGCCATCATCGCGCGTCGCGAAGCCGCGCTGCACAAGCGACGCCCCGGCGGGCGGATGGAACTGGACCTGCCGCTGACCCGCGAGGCGATGGCCGATTACCTGGGCCTGACCATCGAGACCGTCAGCCGCCAGGTCGGTGCGCTCAAGCGCGACGGCGTGATCGAGCTGGTCGGCAAGCGGGGCGTGATCCTGCCCGATTTTGCGCGGCTGGTCGAAGAATCGGGCGACGATTCGGACGGCGGCTGGCTGGCCTGACCCGGCGTCACCGGCATGCCGCGCCTTCACAAGCCGCGCCGGCAGTGATAATCGGGCGCTTCCCGGTCGCAGCCTACCCGGGTCACAAAAACAAGGGTCACAGAATGAACACCACTCTCGTCTGCTCGGGCGGGCTCGATTCCGTATCGCTCGCCCATGTGCTGGCCGCGCAGGGTCGCCTGTCGCGCCTGATCAGCTTTGATTACGGCCAGCGCCACCGCAAGGAACTGGACTTTGCGCTGGCCTGCGCGCGCCGGCTGGACGTGCCGCATCACCTGGTGGACCTGTCGGGCATGGGCGCCGCGCTGAGCGGCTCGGCCCTGACCGACGACATCGACGTGCCCGATGGCCATTACGCCGAGGACACGATGCGCGTCACCGTCGTGCCCAACCGAAACGCGATCATGCTGACCGTGGCCTTCGGGATCGCCGCCGCGAATGGCGATGCTGCGGTGGCGGCGGCCGTGCATGGCGGCGATCACTTCATCTATCCCGACTGCCGCCCCGCCTTTACCGATGCCTTTGCCGCCATGCAGAAGGCCGCGCTGGAGGGCTATGCCGATGTCGCGCTGGACGTGCCCTTCGTGCATGCGACCAAGGCCGATATCGTGGTGGCGGGCGCGGGCGCCGGCACGCCCTTTGCCCAGACCTGGTCCTGCTACAAGGGCGGGGCGCGGCATTGCGGACGCTGCGGCACCTGCGTCGAACGACGCGAGGCCTTCCACCTGGCCGGCGTTGAGGACCCGACCGATTACGAGGATCCGGATTTCTGGCAGGCCGCCGTCGCGGCCCATGCCGTGCAGGGGGCGTGATGTTCAGGATCAGCAAGGAATTTCACTTCAGCGCCTCGCACCGGCTGGACCACCTGGCGGCGGATCACCAATGCGCCCGGCTGCACGGCCACAATTATGTCGTGGTGGTCGAACTGGCGGCGCCCGACCTGAATGCGGACGGCTTCGTGCGCGACTATCACGAGCTGAAGCCGCTGAAAGACTATATCGACGGCAGCTTTGATCACCGCCACCTGAACGACCTGCTGGAGGTGCCGTCCACGGCCGAGAACCTGGCCCGCCACTTCTTTGACTGGTGCCGCGCCCGCTGGCCCGAGACCAGCGCCGTCAAGGTCAGCGAGACGCCCAAGACCTGGGCCGAGTACCGGCCGTGACGCGCCTGCGCATCGCCGAGATATTCGGTCCGACCATCCAGGGCGAAGGCGCGCTGATCGGAGAGCCCACCGTCTTCGTCCGCGCCGGGGGCTGCGATTACCGCTGTTCATGGTGTGATTCGCTGCATGCGGTGGACAGCGCCTTTCGCGACACCTGGGCGCAGATGACCCCGGAAGAGGTCTGGGACCAGGTCGAGGCGCTGTCGGGCGGGCAGCCCCTGACGGTGTCCGTTTCGGGCGGGAACCCGGCGATCCAGGATTTCGGTCCGCTGATCGCGCGGGGCCGCGCGGCGGGCTATCGCTTTGCGCTGGAAACACAGGGGTCGATCGCCCGCGACTGGTTCGACCAGCTGCACATGCTGGTCCTGAGCCCCAAGCCCCCGTCCAGCGGCGAAACTCCGGATCTGGACGCGCTTGCCGCCTGCATCCGGGCGGGGCAGGGGGCGGGGCAGACGGTCATGAAGATCGTGATCTTCGACGACCGCGACTATGCCTGGGCGCAGGAGATGGCCGGGCGCCATCCGGATCTGCCGCTGTATCTGCAGCCGGGCAATCCCGAGGTCGATCCCGGCCTGCCGGTGGCGGCCCAGGACGTGGCCGACCGGCTGCTGTGGCTGGTCGAGAAGGTAACGGCCGACCGCTGGTTCACGCCCCGCGTGCTGCCGCAGCTGCATGTCATCCTGTGGGGGAACCGCCGCGGCGTCTGATCTGCGTCCCATGACGTCGCGGGGGGACCCGCCGTCCCCCCGCGCGGCCCACCGACCGATCCCTGTCAGCGCGCCAGGAACACCGGCACGCGGGCCTGTTCCAGCATGTTGCGCGTGGCTCCGCCCAGGATCGCTTGGCGCAGGCGCGAATGACCATAGGCCCCCATCACCACCAGGTCGGCGCCGATCTCGATCGCGCGGCGGTTGATCTCGTCGCTGATGCGCGGCGCGGTGCGGGCCAGGACGGCGATCTCGGCCCGGACCCCGTGGCGGGTCAGCATCTGCGTCAGCGCGCCGCCGGGATCCGAGCGCTCGGGGCCGTTGCGGCCCGGATCGATGCAGGTGATCTCGACCGAGCGGGCGGCCTTGAGCAGCGGCAGCGCACGGCGGATCGCCGCCAGCGCCTCGGCCGACTGATTCCAGGCGACCAGCACGCGGCCGGGCGGCAGCGCGGGCGGTGTGGCCTTGGGCAGCATCAGCACCGGGCAGCCGCCCTCGAACAGGGCCGCCTCGGTGACGATCTCGGCGTCGCCCGGCTGGCCCTGCGCATAGGGGCTGGCCAGGACCGTCAGATCGGCAAAGCGCGCGCGCAAGCCGACCAGGCCGGCAATGCCGCCGGATTGGGCCACGGCCGATTCGGCCGACCAGCGCAGCTCGGGGACCGGGGCGAGGTGCTGGCGGTTGCGGGTTTCCAGCGCCTCGGCATCGCCCATGGCGCTGTCGATCGCCTCCTGCAGTCCATAGGCGGTGCCGCCGGGGAAGTAATAGCCGGGCTGGCTGTGGTCGATGCCCAGGCAGAGGATGTCCAGATGCGCATCCTGCGCCAAGGCCAGTCCGACAGCGGCGTCCAGCTGGGCCAGCTGGCCCGGATCGCTGAGGACGGTCAGGATCGTCTTGTAGGCCATGGAAGTGTCCTCTGTTCCAAAGGGGTGATGTGGACATCCTGCCGCGGCGCTAGGCGGCCGGCCTTGATCCCGATCAAGTCGCGGGTTTGACGCAGATCAAGGTTCGGCCCGCCCCCGCAGCCTATGCCCATTGCATCGAAGGCCCCAAGGGCCGCCGGCGATTCGCAGGCGGAGGGGCGCAGAGCGGGACGCGACGCAGATGGGCACGGGGACGCCATGTGGAATTACGTGAAACTGATCCTGCTGGGCGGGATCGCACTTTTCGCCGCGATCGGGGCCAACCTGGCCCGTGATCCGGCCTATATGGTCAATGCGCTGACCGTCATGCTGGTCGCGGGCGGGATGTTCCTGTGGACCCTGCGCCGCATCGACGAGCCGGTGCTGCCGGTCAACGGTAACGAATACATGGACGGCGTGATCCGTGCCGGCGTGGTCGCCACCGTGATCTGGGGCGTCGTGGGCTTCCTGGTCGGCGTGATCATCGCCTTTCAGCTGGCCTTTCCGGCACTGAACTTCAGCGACCTGGCGCGGGGCTACCTGAACTTTGGCAAGCTGCGGCCGCTGCATACCAGCGCGGTGATCTTTGCATTTGGTGGCAACGCGCTGATCGCGACCAGCTTTTACGTCGTGCAGCGCACCTCCGCGGCACGGCTGTGGGGCGGGAACGCGGCCTGGTTCGTCTTCTGGGGCTACAACCTGTTCATCGTGCTGGCCGCGACCGGCTATATCCTGGGCGCCACGCAATCCAAGGAATATGCCGAACCGGAATGGTACGTCGACTGGTGGCTGACGGTGGTCTGGCTGACCTATCTGGCGGTCTTCCTGGGCACGATCATCAAGCGCCGCGAGCCGCATATCTATGTCGCCAACTGGTTCTACCTGGCCTTCATCGTCACCATTGCGATGCTGCACGTGGTCAACAACCTGTCGGTGCCCGTCAGCATCTGGGGGTCGAAATCCGTCCAGGTCTTCAGCGGCGTGCAGGATGCCATGGTGCAGTGGTGGTACGGCCACAACGCCGTGGGCTTCTTCCTGACGGCGGGCTTCCTGGGGATGATGTACTATTTCATCCCGAAGCAGGCCGAGCGTCCGGTCTATTCCTACAAGCTGTCGATCATCCACTTCTGGGCGCTGATCTTCCTCTATATCTGGGCCGGTCCGCACCACCTTCACTACACCGCGCTGCCGGAATGGGCCGCGACCCTGGGGATGGTGTTTTCCATCATGCTGTGGATGCCCAGCTGGGGCGGCATGATCAACGGCCTGATGACCCTGTCGGGGGCCTGGGACAAGCTGCGCACCGATCCGATCATCCGCATGATGGTGGTGGCCGTGGGCTTCTACGGGATGGCGACCTTCGAAGGCCCGATGATGTCGATCAAGTCGGTGAACAGCCTGTCGCACTACACCGACTGGACCATCGGCCACGTTCATTCCGGCGCCCTGGGCTGGAACGGGATGATCACCTTCGGCGCGCTCTATTACCTGACGCCGCGCCTCTGGGGCCGGGAACGCCTCTACAGCCTGTCGCTGGTCAGCTGGCACTTCTGGCTCGCGACCATCGGGATCGTCCTCTACGCCAGCTCGATGTGGGTCAGCGGCATCATGGAAGGGCTGATGTGGCGCGAGGTCGACCAGAACGGCTACCTGGTCAACGCCTTTGCCGACACCGTCGCCGCCAAGTTCGCGATGAACGTCGTGCGCGGCCTGGGGGGCGTCCTGTTCCTGGCCGGCGGGGTCATCATGGCCTTCAACCTCTGGGCCACCGTCGCGCGGCAGCCCAAGGCCGTCTCCACCTCCATCGCCGTTCCGGCCGAGTAAGGGGCAACGTTCATGGCAATCCTGGACAAGCACAAGATCCTTGAAAAGAACGCGACGCTGCTGCTGATCTTTTCCTTCCTGGTGGTGACCATCGGCGGCCTCGTGCAGATCACGCCGCTGTTCTACCTGGAAAACACCATCGAAGAGGTCGAGGGCGTGCGTCCCTACACGCCGCTGGAACTGACCGGCCGCGACATCTATGTCCGCGAGGGCTGCTATGTCTGCCACAGCCAGATGATCCGGCCGATGCGTGACGAGGTCGAGCGCTATGGCCATTACAGCCTGGCCGCCGAATCGATGTACGACCACCCCTTCCAGTGGGGGTCCAAGCGGACCGGGCCGGACCTGGCGCGGGTGGGCAGCCGCTATTCCGACGAATGGCACATCGACCACCTGCGCGACCCGCAGTCGCTGGTGCCGGAATCGATCATGCCGAAATACGGCTTCCTGCTGGACCGGGTGATCGGCCCCGACCACATCGTCGAACGGCTGCGCACCGACCGCACCGTGGGCGTCCCCTATGACGAGGAGATGCTGCAGAACGCGGTCGCCGACTTCCGCACCCAGGCCGATCCCTTCGGCGACGCGGCAGGGCTGCAGGCGCGCTATCCCGGCGCCCAGCTGCGCAACTTCGACCGCCAGCCCCAGCTGACCGAGATGGACGCCCTGATCGCCTATCTGCAGGTGCTGGGCACGATGGTGGACTTCTCGACCTTCGAACCCGATCCGAACCGCTGAGGCCGCGTATGGAAACCTACAGCTTTCTTCGCACCTTGGCCGACAGCTGGGTCCTGCTGCTTCTGACGCTGGTCTTCGTGGGCGTGATCATCTTTGCCTTCCGCCCCGGTTCCAGAAGCGTCCAGAAGGACGCCGCCGAAAGCATCTTCCGCAACGAGACCCGTCCTGCCGAGGACGACAACAAGGACGACCGCTGATGTCCGACAAGCCCCGGAACCCGGCCGACGATCACGCCTCGCCGCAGAACCCCGACAACCAGGTGGGCCTGCGCCGGCACAGCGCCGATGCCGAACATGCCGCCAAGCTGGCCGGGGACATCCCGCCCCGCCCGGCCCCCGACCAGCCGATCGCGCCCAAACAGCGACGCAAGGGGCGCCACGGCGTCGGCCTCAAGGAAACGCCCTCGACCGGGCATGAATGGGACGGCATCACCGAATACGACAACCCGATGCCGCGCTGGTGGCTGTGGACCTTCTACGCCACGATCGTCTGGGCCCTGGGCTACATGGTGGCCTATCCGGCGATCCCGCTGGTCAGCCAGGCGACCCAGGGCCTTTTGGGAACGAACAGCCGCAGCGCCGTCGCGGCCGAGATCGAGCGGTTCCAGCAGGCCAACGCCCCGGTCCAGGCCGCGCTGGTCGAAACCGACCTGGCGCAGATCCCGTCGGACCCGCAGCTGGTCAGCTATGCCACCAATGCGGGCGGCGCGCTTTACCGGACCTGGTGCGCGCAGTGTCACGGCGCCGGCGCCGCGGGGGGGCCGGGCTATCCGAACCTCCTGGACGACAGCTGGCTCTGGGGCGGCAGCCTGGAGGACATCCACCTGACGCTGCAGCACGGCATCCGTGATCCGCTGGACCCCGACACGCGCTATTCCGAAATGCCGCGCTTTGGCGCCGACGGCCTGCTGGAGCGGGCGCAGATCCTGCAGGTGGCGGATCATGTCCGGTCGCTGTCAGGGCTGCCGCATGATGCCGCCCGCGCCGCGGCGGGCGCCGAGGTCTATGCCGACAACTGCTCCGCCTGCCACATGGATGACGGCAGCGGCGACCGGGGGCAGGGCGCGCCGGCGCTGAACGACCAGGTCTGGCTCTATGGGTCCGAGCCCGAGACGCTGGTCCGCATCATCAGCGAGGGCCCCTATGGCGTGATGCCGTCTTGGTCCGCGCGCCTGTCCGAAGCCGAGATCCGCGCCCTTGCGGTCTATGTTCATGGTCTGGGCGGCGGCGAATAGCCCCGCACCCGACCTTACGGTTTCCGTGCCCGGTCCCGAAGGCGCGGAAAAGTCCGGCCCCCCGTCCTGTTCGCGCGTTCCTCGGGGGGCCGGCACATCATTCGCGGCTTTGGCTGCGATCCAGGCTTCCGCGCCGGCCCGTCCGCGTGGAAGACCGGCCCCCGACCTGTTCGCGCGTTCGTTCGGGGGCCGGCATTTCCTTCCCGTCAGTCCAGCAGGGCGCCCCGCAGGGAATTCGGCGCGCTTTCCAGGATGCGGACCTGCACCAGATCGCCCACCTGCGCCTGCGACGCCTCGACAAAGACGGAATGCAGGTAGTCCGACTTGCCGACCATCTGCCCCGTCTCGCGGCCGGGCCTTTCGAACAGCACGCTCACCGTGCGTCCGACCATGCTCTCCTGCGCCGCCCGCTGCTGGCGGCTCAGCAGGGCCTGAAGCTCCTGCAGGCGGGCATCGGCCACCGCGCCTTCTACCTCGGCGCGGTCATAGGCCGGCGTGCCGGGACGCGGCGAATACTTGAAGCTGAAGGCGGTGCCAAAGCCCACCTGTTCCACCAGGCGCAGCGTGTCGGCATGGTCCTGGTCGGTTTCGCCTGGAAAGCCCACGATGAAGTCGCTGGTCAGCAGGATGTCGGGGCGCGCCTCGCGGATGCGGTCGATCAGGCGCAGGTACTGGTCGGCCGTATGCTTGCGGTTCATCGCCTTCAGGATGCGGTCGCTGCCCGACTGCACCGGCAGGTGCAGATAGGGCATCAGCGCGGGGATGTCGCGATGGGCCGAGATCAGGTCGTCGGCCATGTCGTTCGGGTGGCTGGTCGTATAGCGGATGCGGTCCAGCCCCTCGATCTCTGCAATGGCGCGGATCAGGCGGCCAAAGCCCCATTCGCGACCGTCGCGACCCTGGCCGTGCCAGCCATTGACGTTCTGGCCCAGCAGCGTGATCTCGCGCACGCCGCGGGCCACCAGGTCGCGCGCCTCGCGCAGGATGCGGTCCACGGGGCGGCTGACCTCGGCGCCGCGCGTATAGGGTACCACGCAGAAGGCGCAGAACTTGTCGCACCCCTCCTGCACGGTCAGGAAGGCCGCGGGCGCGCGGCGGGTGGCGCGCCGTTCGGGCAGGTGGTCGAACTTGTCCTCTTCGGGAAAGTCCGTCAGGATCGCCGGCGCCTCGCCGCGCATCATCGCGGGCAGGCGGTGATAGGTCTGCGGACCCACGACCAGGTCCACCAGCGGCATGCGGCGGATGATCTCGGCCCCCTCGGCCTGGGCCACGCAGCCGGCGACTCCGATCTTCAGGTCGGGCTTTTCGGCCTTCAGCGGCTTCAGGCGCCCCAGGTCGCTGTACAGCTTTTCGGCGGCCTTCTCGCGGATGTGGCAGGTGTTCAGCAGGACCATGTCGGCCTGGGCCTGGTCCTCGGTCAACTCATAGCCCTCGGCGCCCATCGCCTCGGCCATGCGCTGGCTGTCATAGACGTTCATCTGGCAGCCATAGGTCTTGATGAACAGCTTTTTCGCGGCCGTGGGGCTGGCGTCCTGGGTCATGTCATGATGTCCTTGAGATCGGCGCGCTGATACAGGAAAGCTGCGGTTTTGGAAAGGCACGGGATGGAGAGCGACCTGACGCGGATCCCGAACATCGGCCCCGCCACCGCGGGGTCCCTGATCGCGGCGGGTGTGGCGGATGCGGCGGCGCTGCGCGCGGCCGGCGCGCACGAGGCCTATCGCGCCCTGCTGGTGGCCGGAGAGCGGCCGCATTTCATCGGCTATTACGTGCTGCACATGGCGTTGCAGGGCCGCCCCTGGAACGATTGCAAGGGCGCCGAAAAGGACGCCCTGCGCGCCCGCTTCGACGCGCTGGTGGCCGAGATGCGGGGCACGCCCCTGTCGGGGATCGAGGCGGCGCTGGACCTGATCGGGCTGCGCCGCCCCGGTTGATCACTGATCCGCGGCCTGCGTCTCGAAGCGCAGGCCCTTGGCGGTGCGGTCGCCAAAGCCCATCCAGTAGCTGTGGTCGTCCGCGGGCTCTCCGGCCTCGTCCATCGACCAGACGCCGTCGGCCGGGTTCGCCACCAGGTCCAGGTAGTCGCCCTTGGCGGTCTCGTCCTTCAGGTGCAGGTCCATGAAGGCGGTGGCGAAATGCTGCAGGATGTTGTTCATCCGGACGCTGTCCCAGACCGGGTCGGCATAGTGGTCAAAGGGTGCGCGGCCAAGGGTGTCGGAATATTGCCAGGCCTCGGCCGGGGCGGGCATGGGCGCGGCCGCGTTGTGGTTGGCATATTCAAAGGTCAGCAGGTGCCGCGTGGTCCCCGTGGTCTGGTCGAAGATCTGCCGGATCGCGTCATAGACCGACACGTCGTCGTCGCTGCCGCTGACCAGCATCAGCGGCTTTTCGAACGCCGCCAGCCCCTCGGCGTCCCAGAAGTCGTGCTGCCGGCCCCAGGGCGCGATGGCGATGATCGCCTTGACGCGCGGATCGACCAGTTCGGCATGGGCATCGCTGCCCGCCGCCAGGCGCGACAGCAGGTCCTGCGGCGGGATGAAACGCTCGGGCTCGGTCCGCGCGATCGCGGTCTGCGACAGGCCCGCGCCGCCAAAGATCATCGCGCCATAGCCGCCCATCGAATAGCCCACCACCCCGGTCCGGTCGGCATCGGTGATGGCGCCGATCTCGTCCTCCAGCCCGGCCATGCTGTCCAAAAGGAAACGCTGGTCCACCGCCCGGTTCACCAGGGTCGAGGTGAAGGCCTGCTGGTCGTCATAGGTGCTGTCGGGGTGATCGGCCGACAGGACGACATAGCCCTTGGAGGCCAGGTTCTCGGCCAGGTGGCTCATCAGGTAGCGGTTGCCCGGATAGCCATGCGACAGGATCACCAGCGGAAAGCGTCCCTCGGCCGGGGCCGCGTCGCGGGCGGCGCGGCCGGACAGGGTGGTGGGCGTGACCCCGTCGCGCAGGATCGTGTCATAGGTGGTCCCGGCCTCGGTGCCCTCGGCGGCGGGATACCAGATCTCGGCCTTCATGACCCTGTCGCGGGTCGGGGGCGTACCTTCGGCGGTCGTGGCCAGAACGTCGATGCGGTCCGGGTCGGTGAAGGTGGTGGCGCGCACGCCGACCGGATGGGGACCGAAGGCCGCAAGTTCAGGCGCATCGGGGCGGATCATGTCGATGCGGTTCTGGGCGGCAAGGGGTGTGGCGCAGACCATGGCCGTCGCGGCGGCCAGCAGCAGATGTTTCATGTCGGCTCCTCCGATGGGTGTCATGCGAACTCTGCCCCGCTTGCACGATCTGCACAAGCCGCCCCCCGTGCCCCATTGAACGCCGACAGCCGCAAGGCTAGCCTGCCGGCAAGATCGGTTGAGGAGCATGACCATGAACACGCCGCAAAGCTGGGAAGCACGCGCCGACGAATATTCGCTTTACGGTTTCACCGACCTGCCAAGCGTGCACAAGCGCGGCGCCGTGGTGCTGACCCATGGCGAGGGGCCCTATGTCGTCGACGTGAACGGCAACCGCTATCTGGATGCCAATTCGGGCCTGTGGAACATGGTTGCGGGGTTCGACCACAAGGGCTTGGCCCAGGCCGCCAAGGACCAGTACGACCGCTTTCCGGGATATCATGCGTTCTTCGGGCGGATGTCCGACCAGACGGTGATGCTGTCGGAAAAGCTGGTCGAGGTGTCGCCGTTCTCGCGCGGCAAGGTGTTCTACACGAACTCGGGTTCCGAGGCGAACGACACCATGGTCAAGATGCTGTGGTTCATGCATGCCAGTGAAGGCACCCCGCAAAAGCGCAAGATCCTGACGCGCTGGAACGCCTATCACGGGGTGACGGCGGTGTCGGCCAGCATGACCGGCAAGCCCTACAATTCGGTTTTCGGCCTGCCGCTGCCGGGGTTCCTCCACCTGACCTGCCCGCATTACTGGCGCTATGGCGAGGAGGGCGAGACCGAGGAGCAGTTCACGGCCCGCCTGGCGCGCGAGCTGGACGAGACGATCCAGCGCGAGGGGGCCGACACCATTGCCGGATTTTTTGCGGAACCGGTGCAGGGCGCTGGCGGCGTCATTCCGCCGTCCAAGGGGTATTTCCAGGCCATAATGCCGGTACTGAAGAAGCACGGGATTCCGATGATCGCCGACGAGGTGATCACCGGGTTCGGCCGCACCGGCAACACTTGGGGCAGCCAGACCTATGACTTTGTGCCCGACGCGATCATCAGCTCCAAGAACCTGACCGCGGGGCTGTTCCCGATGGGCGCGGTGATCCTGGGGCCGGAACTGACCGACCGCCTGCAGGCTGCGATCGACAAGATCGAGGAGTTTCCCCACGGTTTCACCGCCTCGGGCCACCCGGTCGGCTGCGCGGTCGCGCTGAAGGCCATCGACGTGGTGATGAACGAGGGGCTGGCCCAGAATGTCATCGACCTGGCCCCGCGCTTCGAGGACGGGCTGCGCCAGCTGGCCCGGAACCCCAATATCGGCGAATATCGCGGTGTGGGCTTCATGTGGGCGCTGGAGGCGGTGCGCGACAAGGCCACCAAGACCCCGTTCGAGGGGCATCTGTCGGTCAGCGAGCGCATCGCCAACACCTGCACCGACATGGGACTGATCTGCCGCCCGCTTGGCCAGTCGATCGTGCTGTGCCCGCCGTTCATCCTGACGGAAGGCCAGATGGACGAGATGTTCGAAAAGCTGGACAAGGCGCTCGGCAAGGTCTTTGCCGAACTGGCCTGATCCGTAAGGCCGGCTGTTACGGGTGCCGTTCCCTACAGGGGACGGTTTTCAGCGCACTGCCATGTTCAGCTTTGTCCCGGCGGTTGCCCAGTTGCGACGATCGCGCCGCCATATGGCGCCAAGGTGCCGGGGGCGCCCCGGTCCCGTGATCCTTGCCCCGCTGACGACCCGTGCGGCGACCCTCACTGTCGCCGGGGCCATGCAAGCCGCATCGGCGCCGCGTGCTGCACCAGCGGCCCCTCGGGTGTCATCCTGACGGAGATGCCGCCGTCGCCCGGCAGCCGCTTGGGGTCGAGGATCAGGCAAGGCGCCGCATCGGGCAGCGGGACCGGTTCCGACGCCACCAGGATGCGATCCGGTTTGCAGGCCGCTGCGGCCCGTTTGCCCGACCCCTTGCCGGTCAGGTGCCAGACCTGCCAGCCATGCGGCAGATCGGCGGCCTTGTCCCGGCGATCCCCCTGCCATGCAGGACGCGCGGCCGCGGTTTCCTGATCGGCCAGATCCCCGTCCTCCTGCAGCCAGGTCGAGACGACAAAGGCGCCGCCCGCGGGCTTGGACACGGCGCGCCCCAAGGGGGTCATCAACCCCACGGCCTCGCCCTCGGGCGCGACCAGCAGCAGGGGACGACGGTCCGTCAGCCACAGTCCGGCCGAGGCCACCAGCATCATCAGCCCGATCCCGACGCCGACCGCCTGCGGCGAAGCCTGACGCCCTAACCGCGTCCCGGGCCGCCAGCACAGGATGGCCAGCACCGCCCCGAACCCCATCAGCGGCACCACCGGCTGCGGCGGCATCGGCAGCGCGGTGACGGCCCCGTCCAGGCCTGCCACGATCTCGGCCACATAAAGCATCCAGCGCGTGCCCAGGCCCATCACCCACAGGGCCGGTCCCTCCAGCCCCAGGGGGGCCAGAAGGGCCCCGATGACGCCTGCCGGCATCACCAGCGTGCCCATCACGGGCACCGCCAGCAGGTTGGCCAGCATTCCGTATTGCGCCATGCGGTTGAAATGCGCCGCCGCGATGGGCGAGGTGGCCAGCATCGCCACCAGCGACGACACCAGCAGCATCGCCACCGGGCGCAGCCAGAAGGGCAGGCGCGGCGCGACCCGTGACCAGGGGCCATAGACCAGGATCAGCGCGATGGTCGCGGCAAAGCTCATCTGGAAACCGGCGCTGGTCAGCGCCTCGGGGCTGTAGATCAGGATGACGGTCGCGGCCAGCGCGACCGTCCGCAACGAGACCGCCCGCCGGTCGGCGACGATCGCGCCCAGCATGACCGCCACCATGATGAAGGCGCGTTCCGTCGCGACGCCGCCGCCCGACAGCCACAGATAGGCCGCCGCCGCCACCAGCGCCGCGACGGCTGCGATCTTGTGCATCGGGCGCCCCAGGCCGATGCCCGCGCCCTGCAGCCCCACCAGCGCCCACCGCATCCCGGCATAGACGAAGCCGGCCAGCATCCCCATGTGCAGGCCCGAGATCGAGATGATGTGGTAGAGGTTCGAGGCCCGCATGACCTCGTTCGTGGCCTCGGAAATGCCCGACCGGTCGCCGGTGGTCAGGGCGGATGCCACCGCCCCGGCCTGGCCGCCGATCCGGTCCTGGATGGCGGCGCTGATGCGCATGCGGGCGCGGTGCATCCACCACATGCCGCCTTCGGGCGCGCTGACCGCCATGATCGGCGTGCGGGAATAGCCGACCGCCCCCAGGCCCTGGAACCAGGCGTGAAGGCGAAAGTCGAAGCTGCCCGGCGCGGCCGGTCCGGGCGGAGGGCCCAGATGCCCGGTCATCATCACCCGCTGGCCCAGGGGCGGCAGGTCGATGTCGCCCATCAGCGACAGGCGGACCCGCAGGGGCGTCCGGTCGGGCGCCGTGTCGCGCAGCTGCACCCGGTCCAGCGTCACCCGCATCCGGTCGCGGCCGGAGCGGTCGATCTCGGTCACCCGCCCTTCGACCGGTCCGTAATAGCGCCATTCCAGCACGGGTCCGGCGACGCGGGCGGCGCGATGGCCGGCCAAGGCCGCCCCGCTGGCGATCAGGCACAGGGCCAGCGCCGCCAGATGCAGGCTGTCCGCCATCCGCCAAGGGATCGCGCCCCGCGCTGCCCATCGCGGCGCGCCAAGCGCCAGCGCCAGGGAACCGGCCGCCAGCAGCGCCAGGACCGCCCATTCGCCAAGGCCCAGCAGGGCCGGCCGCAGGAACCACAGCGCGATGCCCGCCGACAGGCAGACAGGCACCCACGGGAACAGCCCCGCCCTGATCGCCGCAGCCTGTCGGACAGGGGCAACGGGCGTGGCCGGCGCCCGCTGTCCGGCCAAGGAGGGAAGGGGTACCGCCGCCGCGCCCGAATGGGGCAACATCCTTGTCCTTTCCCCGGCTGTTGACTATCACTTGCGCCAAAGGATGGCATGGCGATCCTTACCAGAGCGTTAACGCCTGCACGCTCGGGACCGGTCGCCCCGCCACGTCACGAAATGCCAAAGGCCGCCATGTCCCACGTCGTCACCCGCTTTGCCCCCTCGCCCACCGGCTACCTGCATATCGGGGGTGCGCGGACGGCACTGTTCAACTGGCTCTTTGCCCGCGGCCGGGGCGGGAAGTTCCTGCTCAGGATCGAGGATACCGATCGTGCCCGGTCCACCCCCGAGGCGACGGCCGCGATCCTGAAGGGGCTGGAATGGCTGGGCCTGGACTGGGACGGTGAGCCGATCAGCCAGTTCGCCCGAAAGGACCGCCATGCCGAGGTCGCACATCAGATGCTGGCGAACGGCACCGCCTACAAGTGCTTTTCCACCACCGAAGAGATCGCGACCTGGCGCGAGGCGAACCCGCGCCAGCCCTTTCTCAGCCCGTGGCGCGACGCGACCGACCTGCCCGACGCGCCCTTCGCGATCCGCCTGAAGGCCCCGCGCGCGGGAGAGACGGTGATCGACGACCAGGTGCAGGGCGCGGTCCGCGTGGCCAACGACCAACTGGATGACATGGTGCTGCTGCGCAGCGACGGCACGCCCACCTATATGCTGGCGGTGGTGGTGGACGATCACGACATGGGCGTGACCCATGTGATCCGGGGCGACGATCATCTGACGAACACCGCCCGCCAGATCCAGATCTATGACGCGATGGGCTGGGACCGCCCGGTCTTTGCCCATATTCCGCTGATCCATGGAGAGGACGGCAAGAAGCTGTCCAAGCGTCACGGCGCGGTGGGCCTGCATGAATTCGCGGCGCTTGGCTATCCTCCGGCGGCGATGCGCAACTATCTGGCGCGGCTTGGCTGGAGCCATGGCGACGACGAACTGTTCGACGACGCGCAGGCCCGCGCCTGGTTCGACCTGTCGGGCATCGGCCGGGCGCCCGCGCGGCTGGACTTCAAGAAGCTGGAACATGTCAGCGGCCACCACATCGGCCAGATGACCGACCGGGACGTGCTGGATGCGCTGGCGGATTACCTGTCCGAAACCGGCGCAGACCCCCTGACCGAGCTGCAGCGCAGCCGCATCCTGGGCGCGATGGGCGCGTTGAAGGAAAAGGCAAAAACCCTGCCGGCGCTGCTGGACCAGGCGCGTTTTGCGATGATCGAACGGCCGGTCCGGGTGGATGACAAGGCAGCCAAGAACCTGGACTCGGTATCCCGTGGTATGCTGAAATCATTGACTGCCGCAGTGCAGAATGCTAGCTGGAGCCGGGACGATCTGGAGGACGCGGCCAAGCAGGTTGCAGAGCAGAACGGCGTCGGGCTGGGCAAGATCGCGGGTCCCCTGCGCGCCGCTCTGGCCGGCACCAGCGCCACGCCCTCGGTGTTCGACATGATGACTGCGCTTGGCCGCGATGAAACGCTGGCCCGGCTTCAGGACCAGACCGATTTGGCAGGCTGAAGCCTGCCTCCACATGCCGGGCCCTCTGACGATCATTGCGGCGGATGGGCCGGCCAAGCCGGAAAGGACTCATAGGATGGCCGACAAGAGCGCCAAACTGCGAATCAACGACCAGGATTTCGATCTGCCCATCCTCAGCCCGACTAAGGGTCCGGACGTGCTGGACATCCGCAAGCTGTATGGCCAGGCGGACGTGTTCACCTATGACCCCGGCTTCACCTCGACGGCCAGCTGCGATTCCACCATCACCTTCATCGACGGCGACAAGGGAGAGCTGTGGTATCGCGGCTACCCGATCGAGCAGCTGGCGGCCAAGTCGCATTACCTCGAGGTCTGCTACCTGCTGCTCTACGGTGAACTGCCGACGGCCGAGCAGATGTCGGATTTCGAGGGCCGCGTCACGCGCCACACGATGGTGCATGAGCAGATGCACAACTTCTTCCGCGGCTTCCGCCGGGACGCGCATCCGATGGCCACGATGGTCGGCGTGATCGGGGCCATGTCGGCCTTTTATCACGATTCGACCGATGTGGCCGATCCGTGGCAGCGCGAGGTGGCGGCGATCCGGCTGATCGCCAAGGTCCCCACCATCGCGGCGATGGCCTACAAGTATTCGATCGGCCAGCCCTTCGTCTATCCGCAGAACGAACTGGATTACGCCAGCAACTTCCTGCACATGTGCTTCTCGGTCCCAGCCGAGAAATACACCGCCGATCCGGCGCTGGCGCGTGCGATGGACCGCATCTTCACCCTGCATGCGGATCACGAGCAGAACGCCTCGACCTCGACCGTGCGACTGGCGGGCTCGTCGGGGGCGAACCCGTTCGCCTGCATTGCCGCCGGCATCGCCTGCCTGTGGGGCCCCGCCCATGGCGGCGCGAACCAAGCCTGCCTGGAGATGCTGCGCGAGATCGGCACGGTGGAGCGGATCCCCGAATTCATCGCCCGCGCCAAGGACAAGTCCGACCCGTTCAAGCTGATGGGCTTCGGTCACCGGGTCTACAAGAACTTCGACCCGCGCGCGACGGTGATGAAGGAATCCGCCGACGAGGTTCTGGACCTGCTGGGCGTCAGGAACAACCCGACGCTGCAGGTCGCCAAGGAGCTGGAAAAAATCGCGCTGGAGGACGAGTACTTCATCGAGAAGAAGCTCTATCCCAACGTCGACTTCTATTCGGGCATCATCCTGGAGGCGATGGGCTTCCCGACCTCGATGTTCACGCCGATCTTCGCGCTGTCGCGCACTGTCGGCTGGATCGCGCAGTGGAAGGAAATGATCGGCGATCCGCAGAACAAGATCGGCCGCCCGCGCCAGCTGTATGTGGGCAGCGACAAGCGCGACTATGTCGACCTGACGGCGCGCTGAACCTGCTGTTCCATGACGTGACGGGGCCCCTTTGCGGGCCCCGTTTTCATGTGCCGGGCCGGGGGGCTTGCGCGGGCGGCACGGCAGTGGCAATGGGTCGGGCATGAGTGAACATGATCAGGCAGGGGCGCCCAGGCTGGCGCTGGTGACGGGGGCCTCGCGCGGATTGGGCGCGGCGATGGCCGAGGGGCTGGCCGCGCGCGGCTATCACGTGCTGGCGGTGGCCCGGACGGTGGGCGCGCTGGAGGAGCTGGACGACCGCATCCGCGCCGCCGGCGGTCAGGCGACGCTGGCGCCCATGGACGTGACCGAGCCCGCGGCCATGCAGCAGATGGTCGAGGCGATCCGGGGTCGCTGGGGCGGCTTGGACCTGTGGGTGCATAGCGCGGTGCACGCGGCACCGATGGCCCCCGCGCCGCATATCGAGGCGCGCGACTGGTCCAAGTCCGTGCTGCTGAACATCGAGGTGACGCGCGGGTTGATCGCCCTTCTTGAGCCGCTGCTGCGGGTCCGCGCCGGGACGGCGATGTTCTTTGACGACCCGCGTGGCGGGCAGAAATTCTTTGGCGCCTATGGGGCCACCAAGGCCGCGCAGATTGCCCTGGTGCAAAGCTGGCGGACGGAAACCGTGCAGACAGGTCCCCGCGTGGTGATCGAGGCGCCCGCGCCCATGCCCACCGCCGTCCGCGCGCGGTTCTATCCGGGCGAGGATCGCGCCGCCCTGACGCCCTGCAGGGTCGAGGCCGAGCGGATCCTGGACAGCCTTTGACCGAACACTAGTCTGCGCCGCGCGCCGTCCGGGGGCTGCCTGTCCCCCGCACGGCGCGCGGCCTTTCAGGCCAAAGGCGCCGTGGCCGCGGTCAGCCAGCTGCGCTCAGCCTCCTGCAGATCCGGCATCAGCGCCTCGCGTACCTGCGCATGATAGCGGTCGATCCAGTCGCGTTCGTCCCGTGACAGGGCCTGCAGGTCGATCAGCCGACGGTCGATCGGGCAGAGCGTCAGCGTCTCGAAGCCCAGCATGCGGCGGCCCGGCTCGGCCTCGGCCTCGGTCACGGCGACCAGGTTCTCGATCCGGATGCCAAAGCTGCCCTCGCGGTAATAGCCGGGCTCGTTCGACAGGATCATCCCGGCCTCCAGCGCCATGTCGCTGACGCGGCTGATCCGCACCGGTCCTTCATGCACGCAAAGGGCTGCGCCGACGCCATGGCCGGTGCCGTGGTCGAAGTCCATCCCCTCGACCCAGAGGAACTGCCGCGCCAGCGCGTCCAGATGCGCGCCCGCCACGCCCTTGGGAAAGCGCGCGCGGCTGAGCGCGATCATCCCCCGCAGCACGGCGGTGAAAGGTGCGACGGCATCGCCCCGCGCCTGGCCCAGGGCCACGGTCCGGGTGATGTCGGTCGTGCCATCCGCGTATTGCCCGCCCGAATCGATCAGCAGCAGGTCGCCCTCGGCCAAATGCCGGTTCGTCGCCTCGGTCACGCGGTAATGGACGATGGCCCCGTTCGGACCCGCCCCCATGATCGTGTCAAAGCTGATGTCGAGGATGCCCGCCTCGCGCCGCAGATCCTCCAGCTGCCGGACCACGTCGATCTCGGTCAGGGTGGCGGGGTCCTGTGCGTCCAGCCAGGCCAGCAGGCGCACCATCGCCAGGCCGTCCCGGTGATGGGCCGCGCGCATGCCCGCCATCTCGGCCGCGTTTTTGCGCGCCTTAGGTAGGATCGCGGGATCAGGGCCGGGGACGACATTGGTGCCCGCGTCCTCCAGAATGCGGAAGGCGGCCTCAGGCGCGCTGCCGGGATCCAGGCGCACCGGCCCCTCGAGGTCAGTCAGCGCGGCCGAGAGCGACTCGGGCGGCAGGATCGAGACTTGGTTGCCCAGGTGCGCCCGCAGGCTGTCGTCGAACTTGGCGGGATCGGCGAAAAGCGCCAGATCCCCGCTGTCCGACAGCACGGCAAAGGCCTGCACCACCGGGTTCTTGGGCAGGTCGCTGCCCCGGATGTTGAGCAGCCACGAGATCGAATCGGGCAGCGACAGGAAGGCGGCCGCCTGTCCCGCGGCCTTCAGTTCGGCGGCCAGGCGTGACCGCTTCTGCGCGGCACTTTCGCCGGCCAGCGCCTCGTCGTGGATGCGGGCCGCGCCGACCGGGGGGGCGGGGCGGTCGGGCCAGATGGCATCGACCGGGTTCGTCTCGACCGCGATCAGGGCGATGGCATGTTCGGCCAGCGCGGCCTCCATCGTGGCGATTTCCTTGCGCGTGTGCAGCCAGGGATCAAACCCCACCCGCCC
Source organism: Paracoccus sp. T5 (assembly GCF_048538155.2). GTDB lineage: Bacteria > Pseudomonadota > Alphaproteobacteria > Rhodobacterales > Rhodobacteraceae > Paracoccus. The sequence continues at coordinate 2,893,580 of NZ_CM135809.1, read as the reverse complement.
GCCCTGCGGCAGGGCCTCGCGCAGCCATTCCGACGGACGCGTCTCTGGCCAGGGGATGGGCGTGAAATGCCGCAGGTCGATCTGCGCGCGGACCTGAACCCGATAGCGTCCGTCGATGAAGACGCCGGCCTGCTCCTGGGTGATGATGGCAAAGCCCGCGCTGCCGGTGAAGCCCGTCAGCCATGCCAGCCGCGCATCGGCATCGGCCACGTATTCGCCCTGATGCGCATCGGCGCGCGGTACGATGAAGGCCGCCAGCTGCTGGTCCCGCATCTTCGCGCGCAGGGCCGTCAGCCGGGCCGCGTGATCGCCGCCGCCGGCAGGGTCGTCAAAGCGCTGGAAACTCATAGCGTGATCGCCTTCATCACCTTGGGCTCGATCACCTGCACGCCGGGCAAGCCGTCGATCAGGACTTGGGCCGACTGTTCCAGCTGCGGGAAGGTCTTGTAATGGCAGGGGATGACGGTCTTGAAGTCGAAATAGCGCCGCGCCGCATAGGCTGCGCGGGCCATGTCCATGGTGAAATGCCCGCCGGTGCAGAGGATGCCGATATCCGGCTTGTGATAATCCCCCATCCACTCCATGTCGGCCATGATGTCGGTATCGCCCGACAGATAGATGACGTGACCCTCGCCGGCGATCATGTAGCCCGATTCGTGGCCCGCATAGATTGGCCCATCGGGCCCGGAGAGCGAGCTGGAATGCGTCGCATTGACCATCGTCACCTTGGCGCCGCCCAGGTCCACGGTGCCGCCCTTGTTGAAGCCGATCCCCTCGATCCCTTCGGCGCTCTCCCAGTGGCTGACGAGGTCGAAGATGCCCACCACCGGGATCTTCAGCTGCTTGGCCAGCGCCAGCGTGTCGCCGCTGTGGTCGCCATGGCCGTGGGTCAGCAGGATATGCGTCGCCCCCTTCACGGCCGCCTCGCGCGCCTCGGGCGGAAAGCTGGGATTGCCGGTCATCCAGGGGTCGATCAGGATGACGGCCCCTTCGATTTCCAGACGAAAGCCCGAATGGCCAAGCCAGGTCAGTTGCATCGCAGTCTCCTCTGTCCGTGTCGCGGGCAGGTTAGCGGTGCCCCTTCCGCGTGACCAGAACCCCCCGGCCGGCGATGCGGTTGCCTCGGGGACCGCTCAAACCGGCGCGGCGTCGTCCAGGCGCAGCCGCAGACGTTCGCGCCCGCCCCAGGTCGACAGTTCCAGCTTGCCGGCTAGGTGAAAGCGCCGGCCGCGGGCGCCGATCAGCGACGGGCCAAGCGGGCCGTCCATCGCGCCCCAGGCCACGGCCTCCAGCGCGGGCGCGCCGGGGCTGCGGAACTGCAGGCGCAGGTGGCGGTCGCCCATGGTGGCCGCGCTGTCGATCAGCTGGTCGGCAAAGGCAAAGCGCGGCGCCGGGGCGGCCTGCCCAAAGGGGCCGGCATCCTCCAGCATCCGGAACATCGCGGGCGTCGCACCCTGCGGCTCCAGCAGGCCCGAGATGCGCAGGTCGCGCCCCCCGGTCCGGCCGGCCAGGTCGGGGGCGATCAGCTCGGCCAGACGCTCCATCGCGGGGACGATCTTGGCCTCCTCGACGGTCAGGCCCGCCGCCATTTCATGACCACCGCCCTTCAGCAGCAGCCCTTCGCGTGCCAGGCGCTGGATCGCGCGGCCAAGATCGACCCCGGGCACCGACCGCGCGCTGCCCTTGCCGATGCCGCCTTCCACGCCGATCACGACCGAGGGCAGGTCCGTCGCCTCCTTGACCCGCGCCGCGACGATGCCCACGACGCCGGGGTGCCAACCGGCCCCGGCCGCCCAGGACAGGCGCTGTTCGCCCCGCGCCTCGACCTGCGCCAGCGCCTCGTCGCGCACGGCGGCCTCGATCGCGCGGCGGTCGCGGTTCAGCTCGTCCAGCTGGCGGGCCAGCGCATCGGCCTGATGCGGATCGCGGCAGGACAGGCACAGCGCGCCCAGATTTGCCCGCCCCACGCGGCCGCCAGCATTGATGCGAGGACCCAGCAGGAAGCCCAGGTGGAACGCGGCCGGCGGCCCGTCCAGCCGCGCGATATCCGACAGCGCGACCAGGCCCGGCCGCTGGCGCCGCGCCATGATCGCCAGCCCCTGCCGCACAAAGGCGCGGTTGACGCCCACCAGCGGCGCCACATCCGCCACCGTCGCCAGCGCCACCAGGTCCAGCATCGACATCAGGTCGGGTTCCGGCAGGCCCCGCGACCGCAGCACGCGGCCCGCCTGCACCAGCGTCAGGAAAACCACGCCCGCGGCGCAAAGATGGCTCAGGCTGCCATCCTCGTCCATGCGGTTCGGGTTCACCACCGCCAGCGCGGGGGGCAGCGTCTCTGCGCCCAGGTGGTGGTCCAGCACGATCACGTCGCAGCCCTGCGCCGCGGCCAGCGCCTCGTGGCTCAGCGTGCCGCAGTCGACGCAGACGATCAGGTCATGCGCTGCGGCAAGCCCGGTCATGGCGGGCACGTTCGGGCCATAGCCCTCGTCGATGCGGTCGGGGATATACAGCGTCGCCTCGCGACCCTGCCGGTGCAGCCAGTCCAGCAGCAGCGCAGCCGAAGATCCGCCATCCACGTCGTAATCGGCAAAGATCGCGATCCGCTGGCCTTGGACCGCCGCCTCGACCAGGCGCTCGGCGGCCTTGGCCATGTCGCGCAGGCTCAGGGGGTCGGGCAGCAGCTCGCGCAGCCGCGGCGTCAGAAAGCCGTCGCAGCCGTCGGGCGCGATGCCGCGTTCGGCCAGCACCCGCGCCACCGGCAGGGGCAGCGCGGCCTGCTGCGCCAGGCCCTCGGCCCGGCGTTCCAGATCCGCCTCCGGGCCGATCCAGCGCCGCCCGGTCAGCGAGCTGTCGATTCCCAGATATGCCACGCTGTCACTTCTTCTTCGCTAAGGTATCCCGGGGGAGCCCCGGACAGGGGCGGGGGCGCCGCCCCCGGATCCGGTCAGGCCTTGACGGGGTTGCGATAGATCATCCGCCGCACCGATCCGGTCTTCGAACGCATCAGAATCGTCTCGGTCGTCAGATAGCCGGGCTCGCGCTTGACCCCCGCCACGATCGAGCCGTTGGTCACGCCCGTCGCCGCAAAGATCACGTCCGCGGTCACCAGGTCGTCGCGGGAATAGACGCGGTCCAGGTCGGTGATCCCGGCCTTGCGGGCGCGGCCCTTCTCGTCGTCGTTGCGGAACAGCAGCCGGCCCCACATCTGGCCGCCCATGCATTTCAGCGCCGCCGCCGCCAGAACGCCCTCGGGCGCCCCGCCCGAACCCATGTACATGTCGATGCCGGTCAGTTCGGCCTCGGCGCAATGGATCACGCCGGCCACGTCGCCATCGGTGATCAGGCGGATCGCGGCGCCGGTCTGGCGGACCTCGGCGATCATGTCCTCGTGGCGCGGACGCTCCAGGATGCAGACGGTGATGTCGCGGTCCGACACGCCGCGGGCGCGGGCCAGCGCGCGCACGCGCTCGGCCGGGGACATGTCCAGGCTGACGACATCGACGGGATAGCCCGGACCCACGGCCAGCTTGTCCATATAGACGTCGGGCGCGTGCAGCAGCGTGCCGCGGGGCGCCATGGCGATCACCGTCAGCGCGTTCGGCATGTCCTTGGCGGTCAGCGTCGTGCCCTCCAGCGGGTCCAGCGCGATGTCCACCTCGGGACCGTCGCCGGTGCCGACCTCCTCGCCGATGAACAGCATCGGCGCCTCGTCGCGCTCACCCTCGCCGATGACGACGACACCCTTGATGTCCAGCATGTTCAGCTGGTCGCGCATGGCGTTGACGGCGGCCTGGTCGGCGGCCTTTTCGTCGCCATGGCCGATCAGCAGGGCCGAGGCGTGGGCCGCGGCCTCGCTGACGCGCGCCAGTCCCAGAGACAGCATGCGGTCGTTGAAATCCTTGGGTGCGGTCATGTCCTCGTCCCTTTTGATCAGATCATACGCGCTTCTAAGACCCGCCGCCGGGTGCGGCAAGGCCGTAGGCGCTAACGGTTCAGCTTTCCGTCAGCTCCAGGGCCAGGGCGTGGATCTGCGGCACGATGTCGCCAAGCGTCGCATGGACCAGCCTGTGGCGCTGCAGCCGCGAGAGGCCGGAAAAGGCGGGGCTGGCCATGCGGATGCGGAAATGGCTTTCGCCGCCCTCGCGAAAGCCCGAATGGCCCCGATGGCTCTCGCTTTCGTCGATCACTTCCAGAAGGGTGGGGTTCAGCCCCGCCAGGCGTTCCGTCATCTTGTCCGCGATCATCCACTTATCCTTCCGTCAAGGTCTTTCATGTCCCGCCAAATGGCATAAACTGCCGCCTCCGAGTCGCAAAGGTGCCCCTTTCATGAGCAAGAACGACCCGTTCGGTTTCGACATCTCGGCCGCCAAGGACAAGAAGCGCAAGTCCAAGGGCCGGCGCGGGATGTCGGGTGCCTTCGAGACCTCGACCCGCATCTGCGAGCGCGAGGGCTGCGAGGAGGCCGGCCAGTACCGGGCGCCCAAGAACCCCCGGAACCTCGACGACTATTTCTGGTTCTGCAAGGAGCATGTCCGCGAATACAACGCGAACTGGAATTACTTCCAGGGCCAGTCCGAAGAAGAGTTCCAGCAGTTCATCGACAACGCGACGGTCTGGGAACGCCCGACCAAGCCCTTTGGCCGCGCGGCGCAGGAGGACAAGTGGGCCCGCCACGGCGTCAGCGACCCGCTGGAGATCCTGGGCGCCAACGGCACCGCCCCCGAGGCGCGCGCGCAGGTCAGCACGCGCAAGCTGCCCCCCACCGAACGCCGGGCGCTGGACATCCTGGAGGCCAAGGACAGCTGGACCCGCGCCGAGATCCGCAAGCAGTACAAGTCGCTGGTCAAGGACCTGCACCCGGACATGAACGGTGGCGACCGGTCGGACGAGGATCGCCTGTCCGAAGTTGTCTGGGCCTGGGACCAGATCAAGGACAGCCGCTTCATCCGCGACTGAGGCCGTTCAGCGGCGCAGGCGGCCCGCGGCGACGCCCAGCAGGGCCGCCAGCAACAGCAGCAGCGCCGGAAGATCGCCGGACCGGCTCCAGGGCGTTGGGGGCAGGGCGCCAGGCAGCGGGGCGTCGATCCGGCCGGCCACGTTCAAGGGCAGGCTGTCGCGGATCCGGCCGCGCGCGTCGATGACCGCGCTGACCCCGGTATTGGCGGCGCGCACCATCGGCAGCCCCGTCTCGATCGCCCGCAGGCGGGCCTGCGCCAGGTGCTGGTAGGGCCCCGAGATGCGGCCGAACCAGGCGTCGTTGGTGGCCTGCAGAAGCCATGCGGGGCGCGCGTCCAGGTTGCGCAGGTGGCGGGAAAAGATCGCCTCGTAGCAGATCAGCGGCTGAAAGGGCGGGGCATCGCCCGCGGTCATCAGCACCGGGCCCGGACCTGCGGAATATCCGTTGCCTTGCTGGGCCGCAAAGGCGCCGATGCCGATCCGGGCCAAGGCGTCGCCCCAGGGCATGTATTCGCCGAAAGGCACCAGGTGGAACTTGTCATAGACCTGGGTGACGCGGCCCCCTGGTTCCAGCGCGGCCAGGCTGTTGTAGAACCGGCTGCCCTCGCGCCGCTGGATGCCCATGACCAGCGGCCCGCCGGCGGCCTCGGTCATCACCGGCAGCAGGTCCGTCGCGTCCTCCAGCAGGAAGTTCACCGCCGTTTCGGGCCAGATCACCAGGTCGTGGTCGCCCGGCTCGGATGACAGGTCCAGCAGGCGGGTAAAGAAGATGCGCGCCCATTCCGGGTCCCATTTCAGGTGCTGCGCGGCATTCGGCTGCACGATTCGCAGGGAGGTCTGGCTGTCCGGCGGCAGGGGGGAGGCCAGCCGCGCCAGCCCAAGGGCCCAAGTGGCGCCGGTCAGGACGATCGCGGCCAGGATGCCCGGCAGAAGCGCCGTGACGGGGGACCGGCCGGGGCGCCACAGCAGGACCGGCAGGGCGGCCAAGACCAAGGTCAGGATGCTGAGGCCCAATGCCCCCGTCCAGGCCGCCCATTGCGCCACCGGCGTGTCGATCCACCCATGCCCGATCATTGCCCAGGGAAAGCCGGTGAAGATCCAGCCGCGCAGCCAGTCCGACAGGGCCAGCGCCACCGCGATCGCCAGCGCCTGCATGCGCCAGCCGCGCGCCAGCCGCGCCGCAGCCCAGCAGGGGATCGCCCAGAAAAGGGCGCCTCCCAAGGCCATCAGCAGCAGGGCAAAGGGCGCCATCCAGCCGTGCCGGGCGACATCAACCAGGAAGGGTTCGGTGATCCAGAAGAGGGCCAGCGCAAACCAGCCGAAGCCCGCAGCCAGCGCATGCCAAGAGACCGCGGCGGCGCGGGCGCGCGCCAGCCGCCATAGGAGCAAAGACAGGGCCAGCGGCGTGGCCCCCCAGATGCCGAAAGGCGCAAGGCCAAGGGCAGCGACCAGCCCGAGGCCCAGGTCCGGCGCAAGGTCGCGCAGGGGCGGGCGGCCCCGGCGCGCCAGGCGCGGCGGGACCAGGCTGGAGCGTCGCGCCCGCATCACGCCTCGGCGTCAGCGTCCTTGGACTGGCTGACGGGTTCTGCGGCGTCCGCCTTCTTGCGGCGGGTGCGCTTGGGCTTGTCGGCCGGAGCCTCGGCCATCTCGGCGGGGACGTCCTCGGCCTTCTTGCGGCGGGTGCGCTTGGGCTTCTCGGCAGGCTCGGCGCCTTGTTCGGCCTCGGGTTGCGCCTCGGCGGCGGCCTTGCGGCTGCGTGTCCGCTTCGGGGCTGGCTGGTCGGCGACGTCCCCCTCGGCGGCCTCGGCTTTCTTGCGGCCACGGCGTTTCGGCTTGGCCGATGCCTCCTCGGGCGCCGCGACGGGCGCATCGGCCTGAGGCTCGGGCGCTTCCGTGACCGGCTGCTGAGCCTCTGCGGCCGGAACTGCCGGGGCCTCGGGCTCTGCGGCAGGCGCGGCGGCCTCCGGTGCACGGGCCTCAGATGTCACGGCCTCATGCGCGGCGGCCTCGGACTTGCGGCGTCCCCGGCTGCGGCGCGGGGTGGGGGCAGGCTCGGCCGCCTCGGCGGCAGCGGGCTGCGCCGGCACGTCTTCGGGCGTCTCGGTCATCTCTGCGGTCCGCAACTCGACCAGCATGAACTGGGGAACATGGTCGCCCATGCCCATGACCTGATGGCCACGACCCTCCTGATCACGGCCCCGGCGCCCGTCGCGGCGGTCATCCCGACGATCGCCCCGGCGATCTTCGCGACGCTCCTCACGACGTTCCTCGCGGCGCGGCTCATCCCGACGACCGTTCTCGGCCCGAGGCTCGGCGCGGGCTTCGGCACGCTGTTCGGCACGGGGCTCGGCGGGTTTGGGTTCGGGACGCGCTTCGGGCTGGGGCTCGGCCACGGCCAGATCCACGACGGCTTCGGATGTACGGTCTTCGTCGCGGCGCGGCCGGCGGCGACGCTCGCGGCTGCCGCCCTTGCGCTCCTCGCGCTCGCGCGGCTGTTCGGGCGCGGGGGCGCTGGAGGCCGACGAAAAGCCGGCCGGCATCTCGGCCCGGGGCAGGGATTTCTTCAAGAGCGCCTCGATTGCGGTCAGGTATTTCTCGTCGGAGGGGGTCGCGATGCTGACGGCCGTGCCAAGTCGCCCGGCGCGGCCGGTGCGGCCGATGCGGTGGACGTAATCTTCGGCATGGCTGGGCAGGTCATAGTTGAAGACATGGCTGACGGCCGGGATGTCCAACCCGCGCGCCGCCACGTCGGAGGCGATCAGCAGGCGCAGCTTGCCGTCGCGGAACGATTCCAGCGTGCGGGTCCGCTGGCTCTGGTCCAGGTCGCCGTGGATCGGCGCGGCGTCATAGCCATGCTTGGCCAGCGACTTGGCCAGGATGTCCACATCGGTCTTGCGGTTGCAGAAGATGATCGCGTTTGTCAGCGCCTCGCCCTCGGCATCGACCAGCGCGCGCAGCAGGTCGCGCTTCTGCTTGGCGGCCATGTCGCGGCGGGTGGGGGACAGCTCGATCAGGCGCTGCGTGATCGTCTCGCTGGCCGTGGCCTGGCGGGCGACCTCGACACGTTCGGGCGCATGCAGGAAGGTGTTGGTGATGCGCTCGATCTCGGGCGCCATGGTGGCGCTGAAGAACAGCGTCTGGCGCGTGAAGGGCGTCAGCTGGAAGATGCGCTCGATATCGGGAATGAAGCCCATGTCCAGCATGCGGTCGGCCTCGTCCACGACCATGATCTGCACGCCGGTCAACAGCAGCTTGCCGCGTTCGAAATGGTCCAGCAGCCGGCCGGGGGTTGCGATCAGCACGTCGACGCCCCGGTCGATCAGCTTGTCCTGTTCGCCAAAGCTGACGCCGCCGATCAGCAGCGCCTTGGTCAGGCGGGTGTGCTTGGCATAGGTGTCGAAGTTTTCCGCCACCTGGGCGGCCAGTTCGCGGGTCGGGCACATCACCAGGCTGCGCGGCATGCGCGCGCGCGCGCGGCCACGGCCCAGCATGGTGATCATCGGCAGCACAAAGCTGGCGGTCTTGCCGGTTCCGGTCTGCGCGATCCCCAGGACGTCGCGGCCTTCCAGGGCGGGCGGGATGGCCCCCTGCTGGATGGGCGTCGGCGTCTCGTAGCCTGCTTCCAGGACGGCCTGCAGCACCTTGGGATCAAGCTTCAGATCAGAAAATTTTGTCATTCGGGGCTTTCCATTAAGCCGCGCCGAATTCTGGCGCGATGCGTTCCATGCCGCGCGCTCCAGTGGCGCCGCTGCGGCAAAGTTGGGACGCAGTCACGGACGCCCCGCCTTGATGCCTGCCGGATGCAGGCCAGCATCGCCTAGCCCAAACTCTCTGCGCCGTCAATCTTTTGCGTGAAGGGCCCCGGAACCCGATCGGCCGCTGCTGGCTTGACTGCACGGCGCGGACGAAGGGACGGACATGGACGGCGATGTGATGCAGGCACTGACCCCGGTGCAGGTGGTGGCACTGGTGGGGGTTCTGGGCGTGGGCGCCCAATGGCTAGCCTGGCGGTTCCGCCTGCCAGCCATCGTGCTGATGCTGGGGGTGGGCCTGGTGGTGGGCCCGGTGCTGGGCTGGTTCATTCCCGACCGCGACCTGGGGCCGATCTATCGTCCGCTGATCAGCGTGGCCGTCGCCATCATCCTGTTCGAGGGCGGGCTGACGCTGGAATATCACCGCCTGGGGGATGCCCGACCCGCCGTGAAGCGGCTTGTCTTCCTGGGGGCGCCGCTTGGATGGGCGCTGTCGGCGCTGGTCCTTTGGCTGGCGGTGGGGCTGTCCTGGCAGGCGGCGGCGGTCTTTGGCGGCGTCATGGTGGTCACGGGCCCGACGGTCATCGCCCCGATGCTGCGCCAGGCGCGGCTGCGGGCCCGTCCCGCGCAGGTCCTGCAATGGGAGGCGATCGTCAACGACCCGATCGGTGTCCTGATCGCCGTCCTGCTGCTGGAGATCGTGCTGGTCCTGGAAACCGGCCTGTCGATGGGCGCGGCGGCCTGGCTGCTGGGAACCGGGATCGGCTTTGCCGCGCTGGCGGGTTGGGCGGGGGGGCAGGCAATGGCCCTTTCCTTCCGGCGGGGCTGGGTGCCCGAATACATGAAAGTGCCGATGCTGTTCGTCAGCGTCATCGCCATCTTCGCCGTCACCGACAGCGTCCTGCATGAAACCGGCCTGCTGGCCGTCACGATCATGGGGATGGTGCTGGCGAACGCGAAGCTGTCCTCCTACACCGAACTGCACCGCTTCAAGGAGCAGGCGACGATCCTGCTGGTCTCGGGGGTCTTTGTGCTGATGGCCTCTTCCCTGGATTTCGCAAGCCTTGAGCAACTGACCTGGCGGGCGGCGCTGTTCGTGGTCTTCACCGTCGCCCTGGCGCGTCCGTTGCAGGTGCTGCTGCCGCTGATCGGGACGCGGCTGCCGATGAACGAGCGCTGGCTGATCGCGCTGACCGGTCCGCGCGGCGTGGTGATGGTCGCGGTCTCGGGCCTGTTCGGCGACAAGCTGGTCGAGGCGGGCATTCCCGACGGCGCGGCCCTGGCGCCCTTGGCCTTCATCATCGTGCTGGCGACGGTGATCATCCACGGCTTTACCCTGGCGCCGCTGGCGCGGCGGCTTGGCCTGTCGGGGCCCGAGCGTCCGGGCCTGCTGGTGGTGGGCGGGTCGCCTTTCGCGGTGGCGCTGGCGCAGGCGCTGGAGAAGGCGGGCGTCGGCACGCTGATCGCCGATACGAACCGCCAGCATCTGATCCAGGCGCGGCAGGCGGCCATCCCGACCTATTACGGCGACATCCTGGGCGAGGCGGCCGAGCATCAGGTCGAGTTCATTGCCTATCCGGCCGTTCTGGCAGCGTCGGACAACGATGCCTACAACACTCTGGTCGCCACCGACCTGGGGCCGGAACTGGGCCGCGACGCGGTCTGGCAGATCAGCCGGGTGCGCGACCAGTCCCGGCATGCGCTGCCGGCGCAGCTGGGCGGGCAGCGGCTGGCGAATTCGCCGACCTTCGACGCGCTGAACCAGCGCTTGGCCGAGGGATGGACCCTGCGCAGCACCCGCCTGTCGGACGAATACGACCTTGACGACTGGCAGGCGGACCGTCCGGGGGCCGAGCCGCTGGTCGTCGTCTCCAAGGCCGGGACGCTGCGCTTCAATGCCGAGGATCAGCCGGTCGCGGTGCAATCGGGCGACTGGATCACCGCCTTCGTGCCGCCGGCCCTGTCGGCACCGAAGGACGGTGGCGAGGATGATCTGGCCGCCGAGGCCGCCGACGTGGCGCGCCAGCATCGCGAAAAGGCCGAAACGGGCAGCTGAGCGGGGCAATGTGTTGACCTCCCCCGACCTCAGGCGTTAACCCGCGGGGGTCAATCAGGAAGCCCAAGATGAACCTTTTCACCGATCTCCGCGGCGTCGTCGTCGAGGCGCTGGACCAGATGGCCAAGGCCGGCGAGTTGCCGCAGGGCCTGGACTTGGCCAATGTGACGGTCGAGCCGCCGCGCGATCCCGCCCATGGCGACATGGCCACCAATGCCGCGATGGTGCTGGCCAAGCCCGCCGGCATGAAGCCGCGCGACATCGCCGAAAAGCTGGCCGCCCGCCTGACCGACCCCCGCATCTCTGCGGCCGAGGTGGCGGGACCAGGTTTCCTGAACCTGCGCCTGTCGCCGGTCGTCTGGCAGCAGGTCGTCGCGGCCGCGCTGAAGGCCGGCGCGGAATTCGGCCGGTCCGACATGGGCGCGGGCCAGCGGGTCAACATCGAATTCGTCAGCGCCAATCCGACGGGGCCGATGCATGTGGGCCATGTCCGCGGCGCGGTCTTCGGCGACGCATTGGCGCGCCTGCTGGCCTTTTCCGGCCATGACGTGACGCGCGAATACTATATCAACGACGGCGGGGCGCAGGTCGATGTGCTGGCGCGGTCGGCCTATGAACGCTATCGCGAGGCCAACGGGCTGGAGCCCGAGATCCGCGAGGGGCTTTATCCCGGCGACTACCTGATCCCGGTCGGCGCGGCGCTGAAGGAAAAATACGGCGACAGCCTGCTGGACAAGCCCGAAGAGGACTGGCTGGTCGAGATCCGCGAGTTCGCGACCCAGGCCATGATGGAACAGATCCGCGGCGATCTGGCGGCGCTTGGCGTGCAGATGGACGTCTATTCCAGCGAAAAGGCGCTTTACGGCACCGGCAAGATCGAGGCGGCGATCGCCCGGCTGAAGGAAATGGACCTGATCTATCGCGGCGTGCTGGAGCCGCCCAAGGGCAAGCTGCCCGAGGATTGGGAACCGCGCGAGCAGCTGCTGTTCCGCTCCTCCGCGCATGGCGATGACGTGGACCGGCCGATCCAGAAGTCGGACGGCGCCTGGACCTATTTCGCGCCCGACATCGCCTATCACTTCGACAAGATCGAGCGCGGCTTCGACCAGCTGATCGACGTCTTCGGCGCCGACCACGGCGGCTATGTCAAGCGCATGAACGCGGCGGTCAAGGCGCTGTCGGACGGGCGCGTGCCCCTGGATGTCAAGCTGATCCAGCTGGTCAAGCTGTTCAAGAACGGCGAGCCGTTCAAGATGTCCAAGCGCGCCGGCACCTTCGTCACCCTGCGCGACGTGGTCGAGGAGGCGGGGGCCGACGTCACCCGCTTCATCATGCTGACGCGCAAGAACGATGCGGCGCTGGATTTCGACTTTGCCAAGGTGCTGGAACAGTCCAAGGACAACCCCGTCTGGTATGTCCAATACGCCAGCGCCCGGGTCCATTCGGTCCTGCGCCGCGCGGCCGAGGCGGGAATCGACGTCAGCGATTCTGCCCTGACCGGCGCGGACCTGTCGGTCCTGAACCACCCCGCCGAGCTGGAACTGGCGCGCAAGGTCGCGGAATGGCCGCGGCTGGTCGAACATGCCGCCCGCGCGCACGAGCCGCACCGCGTCGCCTTCTTCCTCTATGACATCGCCTCTGACCTGCATTCGCTGTGGAATCGCGGCAATGACGACACGTCCCTGCGTTTCGTGCAGGATGGCGATCACGGCACCAGCCGAGGAAAAATTGCGCTGGTCCGGGCAGTTGGCGTTGTTATTTCAAGCGGTCTCGCTATTCTTGGGGTGACTCCGGCAGAAGAAATGCGCTGACGAACAGCGTCGCTGCCGGGTGAGGCTCTGAGCAGGCAAAGTTAATCCGGAACAACCGGCAGGCAGGCAGACATGGCAGTGATGGATTTCCGCGAAGGCGGCTATGTGTTCTCGCGTCACAAGGTGAAGCGCGAATTCTCCTATGACCAGGGGGGCTGGAACGCCCCGCAGGACCAGGACGCGGCGGATCCCCGCGCCGAGGCGGACGGCCTGACCGGGCGGCTGGCGCGGCTGACCCATTACATGGGCGCGGTCGCCTCGGTCGCGCTGATGGTCGGGTTGATGGCCTGGGGCTGGCAGCTGATGTCGCGCGATGTCTCGGGCGTGCCGGTGATCCGCGCGATCGAGGGCGAGGCCCGCACCACGCCGGAAGATCCGGGGGGCCAGCTGACGAACCACACCGGCCTTGCGGTCAACAGCGTGGCCGGCGGCGAGGCTGCGGTTCCCGCCCAGGAGGTCGCGATCGCCCCCGCCCCGGTCGAACTGTCGGAGGATGACGTGGCCATGGGCCAGCTGGGCGCCACCGCGCGCGAGCCCTCGAACCCGTCCGAGACGCCCCTGACCTTTGCCGGCGAGCCGATCGTTCCACTGTCCGACAGCGAGGCGCGCGCCCAGGCCGAGGCGCAGGCCGCCGCCGCCGCGGAACGGGCGCTGGCCGACCAGGCGGTGAACGATGCCGCCATCATCGACGCCCCGGCCTCGGAGGGGCCGGTCACGGATGTCGTTACGGACGAGAATGGCGTCCCGACCCAGGCCGTCGCCATTGCCGAGGCGCTGGCCCAGGCCCAGGCCGAGGCCGATCCCGGGGTGCTGGTCGCCTCCAGCCGCCCGGCACCGCGGCCGCGGACCGTGACCCGCGTGGCCGCGGTCGCACCTGCCGCCGCGCCGACGCCCGTCGTGGAGACCGCCCCAGCCCCCGCCGAGGCGCCGGTGGAACGCCCCGCCGCCGCCAGCAGCGCCGGTGGCCCGCTGGTCCAGGTCGGCGCCTTCGACAGCAACGCCATCGCCGAGAATGAGTGGCAGCGCCTGGCCGGCCGCAACGGCTCGCTCTTCTCCGGCAAGGCGCCGGTCATCCAGCAGCACCAGTCGAACGGGCGCACCTTCTGGCGGCTGCGCGTCGCCGGCTTTGGTTCGATCAGCGAGGCGCGACAGTTCTGTTCGGCGCTGCAATCCTCGGGAACGGACTGCCTGGCCCTGGGCCAGTGACCGCATGAGCCATGGCGCCACCATCCTGGGCGGCATCGCCGGCCTGTCGCTGACGGCCGACGAGGTCGCCTTTTTCCGCGATGCCGACCCTTGGGGGTTCATCCTTTTTGGCCGCAACGTCGACAGCCCCGACCAGCTGCGCCGCCTGACCGGCCAGCTGCGCGAGGCCGTCGGGCGGGATGCCGTCATCACCGTCGACCAGGAGGGCGGACGGGTCCAGCGCCTGCGTGCGCCCCATTGGATCGACTGGCCGGCACCGCTGGATCAGGCGGCGGCGGGCCTGCGAGCCATGTGGCTGCGCTATCACTTGATCGGCCAGGAGCTGCGGGCGGTGGGGATCGATTCGAACTGTGCGCCGACGCTGGACGTGGCGCAGGCCGACACGCATCCTTTCCTGCGCAATCGCTGCCTGGGATCGGACCCGGATCGCGTCGCCGAACTGGGGCGTGCGGCGGCTGATGGCCTTTTGGCGGCGGGGGTGCTGCCGGTGGTCAAGCATATGCCGGGCCACGGCCGCGCCGTTGCCGACAGCCATCACGACCTGCCCGTGGTGGAGGCGGCCGAGGCCGAGCTTCAGGCGCTGGATTTCGCGCCCTTCCGGGCGCTGTCGGACCTGCCGATGGGCATGACCGCGCATATCCGCTTTCCCGCTCTGGACGACGCGCCGGCCACAGCCTCCAGTCGGATGATCGCGCTGATCCGCCAGGACATCGGCTTTGATGGGCTGCTGATGACCGACGACATCACCATGAACGCGCTGTCGGGAACCGAGGCCGAACGGGCCGCTGCCTCGCTGGCCGCCGGGTGCGACCTGGTGCTGCACTGCAACGGCACCATTGCGCAGATGCAGCCGGTCGTGGCGGCCGCGGGCACCATGTCCGCCGAGGCGGGCCGTCGGGCCGAAGCCGCCCTGGCCCGGCGCGTGGCGCCCCAGCGGGCCGACATCGCCGCTCTGATGGGCGAATGGCGCGCGCTGACCGCTTGACAGAGGGGCGGGCGGGCCTGACCCTGTCGGGCCGATCCAAGGAGACAGCGTGGCCAAGCCCAAGGTTCCCTATCTGAAGCCCGTGCCCGACGACGGCGTCGACGCCGCCGAGGTGGCGCAGCGCCGCGCGGACGAGGCGCTGATCGTCGATGTGGACGGCTACGAGGGCCCGCTGGACCTGCTGCTGACGCTGGCGCGCACGCAGAAGGTCGACCTGCTGAAGATCCGCGTGCTGGACCTGGCTGAACAGTACCTGGCCTTTGTCGAGGAGGCCCGCGCCCTGCGGATCGAACTGGCCGCCGATTACCTGGTCATGGCCGCCTGGCTGGCCTTCCTGAAATCCCGCCTGCTGCTGCCCCCCGACCCCCAGGCCGACGGCCCGTCGGCCGAGGACATGGCCGCGCATCTGGCCTTTCAGCTGGAGCGCCTGGCCGCCATGCGTGAGGTGGCCGCCCAGCTGATGGGGCGCGACCGGCTTGGCCAGTCCCGCTTTGCCCGCGGCGCCCCCGAGATCGTGGCCCGCAGCCGCAAGACCCAGTGGCAGGCGGGGCTGATCGACCTGATGCGCGCCTATGCCCGGTTGAAGACCCGCGACGAGTTCCGCCCCTATGCTTTCGACCGCCACGACGTCTTCACGATGGAGCAGGCACTGGAGCGGTTGCGCCGGCTGATCGGCTTTACCGGCGAATGGACGGACCTGTCGGTGTTTCTGCCCGATGGCTGGCATTCCGATCCCAAGCGCCGCCGCAGTGCCACCGCGGCGACCTTTGCCGCCTCGCTGGAGCTTGCGCGCCAAGGCCGGCTGGAGATACGGCAGGCCGAGACCTTTGCTCCCATCAGCTATCGGCACCGACCCCATGACGACCGCGCCTGATCCCGCCGCTGATTTCCCGCCGCCGCCCCTGGCCCAGCAGGAGCGGATGGTCGAGGCGATCCTGTTCGCTGCCGTCCAGCCGCTGTCGCTGCACGACATCGGGAAACGGATGCCCGCTGGCTGCGATCCGGCCGAGGCGCTGGCCGCGCTGCGCCGCAGCTATGACGGGCGGGGGGTCGTGCTGGAGCGCACCGGCGACGCCTATGCCTTTCGGACCGCGCCGGACCTGTCCTTCCTGATGCAGGCCGAGACGGTGGACAGCCGCCGCCTGTCCCGGGCCGCGGTCGAGACCTTGGCGATCATCGCCTATCACCAGCCGGTCACGCGGGCCGAGATCGAGGAGATCCGCGGCGTCGCCGTCAGCCGCGGCACATTGGACCAGCTGATCGAGATGGAGTGGGTGCGCGTCGGCCGCCGCCGCATGACGCCCGGCCGGCCAGCCACCTATGTCGTGACCGAGGCTTTCCTGGACCATTTCGGGCTGGAATCTGCCCGCGACCTGCCGGGCCTGTCGGAGTTGCGGGCGGCTGGCCTGCTGGAATCGCGTCCGCCTGCGGAGGGGTTGGCGCTGCCCCTTGCGGGTGATCCCGAGGATGCCGACATCGACGTGGGGGACAGCGGCGCGGACCCCGCCGACGACCTGTTCGACGACGACTGAAAGCTGTGCCGATGAACATGAACCAGCTGCTCCACATGTTCGCCCGCTTCGCGATGACCTGGGGCAGCAAGCGCATGGCGGGCAGGGCGCGACGGGGGCAGGGCGGGAGCCGGCAGACGCGGGACCTGGTCCGGCGGATGCACATGCTGGCGCGCCTGATCCGCCGCTGAGCCTCTCGCCTTTTCGCGCGGCGCGCGCTAGGGCTGCGCGATGGACATTCCCGATTTCGACATTTTCCTGGTCGCCACGCCCGGCCTTGAGGCGCCCCTCGCGGCCGAGGCTGCGGCCCTTGGCTGGCAGCCGGTGATCCAGCCCGGCGGCGTCACCATCCGCGGCGGCTGGAGCGATGTGTGGCGTGCCAACCTGTGGCTGCGCGGTGCGACCCGCGTGCTGGCCCGCGTCGGCGGTTTCCGCGCGATGCACCTGGCGCAGCTGGACAAGCGTGCCCGCAAGTTTCCCTGGGGCGACCTGCTGCGCCCCGACTTGCCGGTCAAGGTCGAGACGGTCTGCAAGGCCTCCCGGATCTACCACGCCGGCGCCGCCACGCAGCGGATCGAGCGGGCCATCACCGAGGAACTGGGCGCCCCGCTGGCCGCCGATGCGCCGATGACGGTGAAGGCCCGGATCGAGGACGACCTGGTCACCTTCAGCCTGGATACGACCGGCGAATCGCTGCACAAGCGCGGCCACAAGGAGGCCGTCGCCAAGGCCCCCATGCGCGAGACGATGGCCGCGATGTTTCTGGCGCAGATGGGCTTCGACGGCAGCCAGCCGGTGCTGGACCCGATGTGCGGCTCGGGCACCTTCGTTCTGGAGGCGGCCGAGATCGCCCTGGGCCTGGCGCCGGGCCGCAGCCGCGCCTTTGCCTTTCAGCAGCTTGCCAATTTCGATGCCGCAGCTTGGGCGCGGATGAAAGCCGATGCCGCGCCGCGCCCGGCGCCCGCGCAGTTCTTCGGCAGCGACCGCGATCCCGGCGCGGTGCGGATGAGCCAGGCGAATGCCGAACGTGCCGGAGTGACAGGGATCACGCAGTTCCAGACCTGCCAGATCACCGATCTTCAGCGTCCCGACTGCGCCCCCGGCATCGTCATCGTGAACCCGCCCTATGGCGCCCGGATCGGCAACAAGGGGCCCCTGTTCGGCCTGCATGCGCAGATGGGCGAAGTATTTCGCAGCCGCTTCCCCGGCTGGCGCGTCGGCATCGTCACCAGCGAGGCGGGGCTTGCAAAGGCGACCGGCCTGCCCTGGCAGGCCCCGGGACCAATCGTGGCGCATGGCGGGCTGAAGGTCCGCCTGTGGCAGACCGGGCCGCTTTAGCGGAACTGCTTGGCCAGCTTCAGGCCTTGGCCCTGGTAGTTGGACTTGATCCCCTCGCCATAGAGGCGCTCGGGGCGGGCGGCCATGCGTTCATAGACCAGCCGGCCCACGACCTGTCCATGTTCCAGCACGAAGGGCGCCTCGTGGCAGCGGACCTCCAGCACGCCCCGCGCGCCTGCGCCCGTGGCGCCGATGCCAAAGCCTGGATCGAAGAAGCCGGCGTAATGCACCCGGAATTCCCCGACCATCGCCAGGAAGGGCGCCATCTCCGCCGCGTAATCGGCGGGGATGGCCACCGATTCGCGGCTGACCAGGATGTAGAAGGCGCCGGGGTCCAGGATCAGGCGGCCCTCGGTCGTGCGCAGCTCGTCCCAGAACTCGGCGGCGGGGTATTCGCCGATGCGGTCCAGGTCGATCACCCCGCTGTGCGGCCGGGCGCGATAGCCGACAAGGTCGCCGGCCGCCGGACGTAGGTCGACCGAAAAGCCCAAGCCATGGTCGATCAGCGCCTGCCCGTCGCCGACCAGCGGCTCGCGCGCGTGCAGATCGGCCAGCTGCGCATCGGTCAGAACCGCCTGTCCGCACCGCAGGCGCAGCTGGTTCAGGCGCATGCCCGGACGCACCAGGACCGAAAAGCTGCGCGGGCAGATCTCGGCATAGAGGGGGCCGTCATAGCCTTCGGGCAGGCGGTCGAACTCGGTCCCGTCATCGGTCACCAGGCGCGTCAGCAGGTCCAGCCGCCCGGTCGAGGATTTGGCATTGGCCACGGCGGACAGGCCCGGCGGCAGGCTGATGCGCTCCTGCAGCGGCACCAGGTAGACGCAGCCGCGTTCCAGCACGGCGCCATTCGACAGGTCCATCTGGTGCATGCAGAAATCATCCAGCCTGTCCGCGATGCGGCGCCCGCGTCCGGCCAGGAAGCTGGCGCGCAGCCGATAGGCCTGGGTGCCAAGCCGCAGGTCCAGCGAGGCAGGCTGGATCTGTTCGGGAATGATGGGGCTGTCGGCGGCGATCGCGCCGGTGCGGATCAGTTCGCGGATCTCGCTGTCAGGCAGGACACCGTTCATCTTGGTCTCCATGACCCGAGGAGCAGAAAAGGGAAACGCCCACCCCTGAAAAGGGATGGGCGTTTTCGGAATGGTCGGGCCGGAGAGATTCGAACTCTCGGCCTTCCGCCCCCCAGACGGACGCGCTAACCAGGCTGCGCCACGGCCCGACGCGCCTCGTATAGTGCGATCGGGCGGGGATGCACAAGGGCTGCCGTGCGGAAATCTTGCCCAATTTGCAGCGCCCTGTCAGGACAGCCGCAACATCGCCTGGCCAAGGCGCAGCGCGACGGGATGGGCGGCGGGCCAGCGCGGGTCGGAGGGCGTCAGCCCCTCCAGCATCCGGGCAAATTTGGTCAGGCGGGACAGCCACAGGGCCGGCGGCGGGCACAGGGCAGGGGGCTGGCTGGCCGGCAGCACGGGATCGGCTGGCATGTCGGCCAGGGACAGTTCAGGCAGATCCGCGCTGACCAGGTCCGCCGCGGGCGGGGCGATCCCGTCGTCCAGCACATCGACACCGGCTGCGACATCCGGCAGCGCCGCAAGGCGCGCCAATCCACGCGCCCGCACCGCCTCGCCCCGGTCGGCCGCGATCAGCTTACGTGCGCCGCGGATGGTCAGCCCCTCATCGCGCAGCAATTCACAGATGCCGGCGGCCAGCGCCAAGTCGGCGGGGCGGTAATAGCGGCGGCCATCGGGGCGCTTCATCGGCCGCAGCAGGGGGAACTGGGTTTCCCAATAGCGAAGCACATGCGGGGCGACGCCGATCAGGCTTGCCACCTCGCCGATCGACCGGAATGCCTCTGCGCCCTTTTGCATCCTGTGAAGGTGACCTTACCGCTTGTTGCCGGCAGCCACGCGGTCCTTCATCAGGTGCGAGGGGCGAAAGGACAGGACGCGACGGGGGGTGATCGGCACCTCTTCCCCGGTCTTGGGGTTGCGGCCGATCCGTTCATTCTTGTCGCGGACCGAGAAGGTGCCGAAGGACGAGATCTTGACCTGCTCGCCGCGCACCAGCGCGTCCGAGATGTGGTCCAGCACGCTTTCGACAAGCTGCGCCGATTCGTGCCGCGACAGGCCGACATCGCGGAACACCGCTTCGGCCAGATCCATCCGGGTCAGAGTCTTGTCGCCCATTGTCGGTCCTCTTGGTTGCGTGAAGGATGGTGCGCTTTGCCTGCCCTGTCAACGAGAAGGGCGGGGAAATCGTTCCCCGCCCGACACTTGCGATGGTGCTGGATGCGATTATTGGGCGCAGGCCTCGATCGCGGCCAGGTCCGGACCGTCCGGGGTCCGCCCCAGGTTGAACGGCGCCGAGGCGTCACGCCAGGTGGCATAATCCTGAAGATAGCTCAGCTGGCTGGCATAGACCTTGGCCGACATCGGGTTTTCGCAGGCCACTTCCTGGATCGTCTCGTTGGCCAGCTGCTGCACGCGTTCCAGGGCTGCATCGTCCAGGCGGGTGATCTCGGTGCCGGCTTCGGTGAACTGGCCATAGGCCTCGGTCGCTCGCTTCTCGGTGAAGCTGAGGCTCCACAGCATGGTCGCGTCGGCGGCGATCTTCAGCCGCTCCTGCGTCTCCTCGTCCAGCGCGTCCCAGGCCCCCTTGTTGATCATCACCCCGAAGACCGAGGAGGACTGGTGCCAGCCGGGGGTCGACCAGTATTTCGTCACCTGCTGGAAGCCGCCCGAGAAATCGACGTTCGGGGTCGAGAATTCGGCCCCGTCGATCACGCCGCGCTCCAGCGACTGATAGATCTCGCCGCCTGCCATGCTGACTTGGTTGCCGCCCAGCTTTTCCAGCAGCTTGCCCTGTTCCAGGCCCGACAGGCGCAGGCGCAGCCCGGCCAGATCCTCCAGCGTGCGAATCGGCTGGCTGACGGTACGGAATCCCGATTCGTTGTTGGTGACGCCATAGGGCAGATAGACCATGCCGAACTGGCCATAGACCTCATTGTACAGGTCGTCTCCGCCCCATTCCTGGATCCAGTTCACGTAATCGACCGCGTTGAACAGGCTGGCCGTGGTCGCCAGGGGCGAAAAGGCGCTGTTGCGGCCCGCCCAATAGCCCGGCCAGTCGGCGCCCGCCTGGATGGTGCCCGATTCGACCGCGCCGAAGACCTCTCCGGCCGGGACCAGGCTGCCGCCCTCGTAGAATTCGATCGTCAGCTTGTCGTCGTCCACCAGCTTGTTGGCCAGATCGACCCAGTGCTTGTCGATCTCGATCAGCTCCAGGCTGGAAGGCCAGGTCGTCGTCATCGTCCAGTTCTCGGCCAGGGCAGGGCTTGCCGTGGCCAGCGCCAGCGCGGCGGTCGTCAGCAGGTGTTTCATCTTTTCATCCTCCTCATGAAAAACGGGACGGCCCCGGTCAGCCGTAGAGCGTCAGCGGCAGCCAGGTGACCAGGGCGGGGAACAGGATCATCGCGGCGCACATCAGCAGCACCATGACGATGAAAGGCAGCACGCCCATGATGATGTCGGTCGTGCTGACCTCGGGCGGGGCGATGGCCCGCATGTAGAACAGCGCATAGCCGAAGGGCGGCGACAGGAAGCTGGTCTGCAGCACAACGGCCATCAGGACGACGAACCACAGCGGATCGATCCCCATCTCTCCGACCAGCGGCAGGAAGATCGGAAAGGACAGCAGGACGATCCCGGTCCAGTCCAGGAACATCCCCAGGATGAAGACCACCAGCAGCATCACCGCGATCAGCGTATAGGGGTCGTCGGCCAGGCCGCGGATCAGGTCCTGGCTGGCGCGCAGGCCCCCGGTGATGTTGAAGACGCCTGTGAAGGCGGTGGCGCCCACCACGATGAACAGGATCATCGCGCTGGTCCGCCCGGTTTCCAGCAGCGCCGAATAGAAGGTCGCCCATTGAAAGCGGCCGCGCATGATGACGATCAGCAGGGCCAGCAGCGCGCCGATGGCGCTGGCCTCGGTCGCGGTGGCGATGCCGGCCAGCAGGGAACCCAGGATGCCCAGGATCAGGATCAGGGGCGGCACGGCCTCGATGACCAGCATCTTCCACATGGCGGCGCGGCTGATCTTGTCTGCCTCGGTCACCTTGGGGGCCCAATCGGGGCGCATCCAAGCGATGATCACCACATAGATCGCGTACATGACCCCCAGCAGCAGCCCCGGGATCATCGCGCCCGCGAACAGCTGGCCCACCGACAGGCCCGGTGCATAGGAGGCCATCAGGATCAGCATGATCGACGGCGGGATCAGGATGCCCAGGCAGCCCGAGGCGCCGATCAGCCCCGTGGCCAGCCGCTTGTCATAGCCGTATTGCAGCATCGGGCGCAGCGCCATCATCCCCATGACGGTGATCGAGGCGCCGATGATGCCCGTCGTCGCCGCCAGCAGGATCGAGATGAACACGACCGCCAGACCCAGCCCGCCGGTGACGCGGCTCATCAGGTGGCGCAGCGCCTCGAACATGCGGTCGGTCACGCCGCTGTCGGAGAGAAAGCGCGCCATCAGCACGAAGAGCGGGATCGCAATCAGGACATAGTTGTCCAGCACGTCGCCGAAGATGCGGTTGATGACGATGCCCAGCACCATCGGCTTGCCGGCGATGAAGGCGCCGAGGACCGCCGTCCCGCCCAGAACGAAGGCCAGCGGATGGCCCATGAACAGGCCCAGCACCAGCAGGCCCGACATGATCAGCGCGATCGATTCACCCGACATCGCGCGATCCCGCTTCGTCGGTCCGGTCCAGCAGCAGCTTCAGCACCTCGCTGACCCCCTGGATCAGCAGCAGGCAGGCGGCCGCGAACATCGCCATCTTCAGCGGATAGACGGGCAGCTGCACGGCGCCATAGGTCAACTCTCCCTGCCGCCAGGAGGTCATGGCGAAGGTCCAGCTGTGCGTGGCGAAGATCCAGGCGAAGGGAAAGAAGAAGATCGCATAGCCCGCGATCTCGACCCACCGGCGCAGGCCGTGGCGCATCCGCGCCGTCAGCAGATCGACCCGCACATGCGCCTGGTGGCGCAGCGCATAGCCGCCCAGCATGATGAAATAGAAGCCGTAAAGCTGTTTGGAGACGTCAAAGGCCCATCGCGTCGGCTGTCCCAGCACATAGCGCATGAAGACGTCATAGATGATGATGCCGGCAAAAATCAGGGCGACGACCGACACGATCCGGCCGACGACCTCATTGATGCCGTCGAACAGACGGACGATCCCCAAAACTCACAGCCCTCCCCAGAGCGGCAGGCATTTTCTGCACCTGCATCATGTGCAGTCTTTCCATTGACCCGGCCCCTGTCAATGGCGGCCGCATTTGCAAAGCCGCCCGACCTGCCCCATCTAGGAGAGGTGACGTGAGGAGACTGACATGGCTGGCGGATGGGCCCGCGACGACGCGGTGAACGAACAGATCGAGATTTCGACGGCCGAGGCCGTGGCCCGCGCCCGCCTGAATGCGGCCCGGCGTGCGGCGCAGGGGGACAGCGCCACCCATTGCGCGGAATGCGACGATCCGATCCCGGAGGCGCGCCGTCAGGCGCAGCCCGGTGTCAAGCTGTGTGTGGGCTGCCAGTCCGGCCATGACCGCACGCGGAGGCCGGCAGGCGGCATGAACCGGCGCGCCAGCAAGGACGCATTGCTGAAATAGCAGGGTCGGCGTCGATGGGCGCCGTCACCAGCGCAGGACGACCGAGCCCCAGCTGAGCCCGCCGCCGATCGCCTCGGTGACCAGCACCTGGCCCGGCTTGAACTGGCCACGACCATCCGCGACCGACAGCGCCAGCGGGATCGAGGCCGCCGAGGTGTTGCCGTGATCCGCCACCGTCAGGACGACCTTGTCCAGGGGCAGGCCCATCTTCTGGGCCGTGGCGGTGATGATGCGCATGTTGGCCTGGTGGGGCACAAGCCAGTCGACGTCCGACCCGGTCAACCCCGCCTTGTCCAGCGCGGTATGGGCAGTCTTGGCCAGCTTTTCGACGGCATGACGGAAGACCAGGTTCCCCTGCATCCGCAGCTGCCCCGCCGTGCCGGTCGAGGAGACGCCCCCGTCCACGTACAAAAGCTCGCGGTGGGTGCCGTCGCTGTTCAGGTCGCAGGAGAGGATGCCGCGGTCGTCGCTGGTGCCCGCGCCCTCCTGCGCCTCCAGCACCACCGCGCCGGCGCCGTCACCAAAGAGCACGCAGGTGCCGCGGTCGGTCCAGTCCATGATGCGGGAAAATGTCTCGGCGCCGATGACCAGCACGCGGTTTCCAAGGCCCGCGCGGATCATCGCGTCGGCATTGGCCAGTGCAAAGACGAAGCCGGCGCAGACGGCCTGCACGTCATAGGCAAAGCCGCGCGACATCCCCAGGCCCGACTGGACCATCGTGGCCACGGCCGGAAAGGTGAAGTCGGGGGTGGAGGTCGCCAGGATGATCCCGTCGATATCCGCAGCCGTCATGCCAGCCCGGTCCAGCGCCGCGCGGGCGGCGCGGATGGCCAGGTCGCTGGTGGTCTGGCCTTCGGCGGCAAAGTGGCGCCGCTCGATCCCGGTGCGCGACCGGATCCAGTCATCGCTGGTGTCCAGCCGGCTTTCGAACCAACTGTTCTCGACGACGTTTTCGGGCAGGTAATGGCCGGTGCCGCGGATGACCGAACGACGGGTCACGTGGATGCTCCTGTCTCGGCCGCACTGGCCGAAGCGGCTGCGCCTTGCGCCACGCGGGCGGCCAGCCGGTCCTGAAAGCCCGACTTGGCCAGCGTGAAGGCCAGCTTGATTGCCGCCGAGACGCCGGTGGCGTCGGCCGATCCGTGGGATTTCACGACCGTCCCGTTCAGGCCCAGGAAGATGCCGCCATTCACGCGGCGCGGGTCGATCCGCTTTTGAAGGCGCTTGAGCGAGGACATCGCCAGAACTGCTGCGAACTTGGACATGATCGAATTCGAGAAGGCGTCCTTGAGGAAGTCTCCTACAAGCTTGGCGGTCCCCTCGCCGGTCTTCAAGGCAACGTTGCCCGTAAAGCCGTCTGTCACGATCACATCCACGCGCGACGAGGGCAGATCGCCCCCCTCGACGAAGCCCACATAGTCGAAATTTCCGGAATCGGCCGCGGCCTCGATCAGGTCATGCGCCTGCTTTAGCTCGCTTCGGCCCTTGTGCTCCTCGGTGCCGACATTCAGCAGGCCGACCCGCGGCTGGCTGACTCCCAGGCCGTTGCGGGCATAGGAAGCCCCCATCAGCGCATATTGCAGCAGATCATGCGCATCGGCGCGGATATCCGCCCCCACGTCCAGCATGATGTTGAATCCCTGCGGGTTGCGCGACGGCCACAGGCAGGCGATGGCCGGGCGGTTCACGCCGGGCAACTTGCGCAGGCGCAGCATCGACAGCGCCATCAGCGCACCGGTGTTGCCGCAGGACACGGCGACCTGCGCCTCTCCCTGCTTGACCGATTCGATGGTGGACCACATCGAACTGCCCTCGCCCTTGCGGACGACCTGGCTGGGCTTGTCATGCATGGTCACGACGGACCCCGCATGGCGGATGTCGCAGCGGCCTGCCAAGGCCTTGCGCTTGCCGATCAGGCTGCGCAGCTGGACCTCGTCGCCATGGACGATGAACTGGATCTCGGGGTTCTTCTCGGCACTTTCGGCCATGCCGGCGACCACGACCGCAGGGCCGCGATCGCCGCCCATGGCGTCAACCGATATCACCACGCTGCCCCCGGTTTCGAGGGCGCGCGGTGCCGGCGTGATCGCGGGTTCGACGGTCATGAAGAGGTGCCGCGAACCGTGATCAGGCCGCGTCGTCGTCCAGGTCGATCTCGTTCGCCTGCGCGATCACTTCGCGGTCGGCATAATGGCCGCAGGACGGGCACACGTGGTGCGGACGCTTCAGCTCGCCGCAGTTCGAGCATTCGTTCGGGTTGCCCGCGACCAGAGCATCATGCGCGCGACGCATGTTGCGCTTGGACCGGGTTACGCGATTCTGAGGGACAGCCATGTCACCACCTCGGTTTGTCAGGGTGCTGCGTCGTGACGCCTTGGCACCGGAGATTTGAATTCGTAAATGAACCGCGCAGATACGCCATGACAGCCGCGCCCGCAAGCCCTCGTGGCCGTGGGACGGGATGAATTGCGCCGCGTTCCGGCCTCATTTGCCCCGCTGTGGCTGCGATTTCCCGTTTTTTTCTGCTGTTCGGGCAGAATCGCCGCCGCATTGTGGCGCCAGGGCCACGCCCATGACCGGCCGCCTCCTTCAGGATTCGCCGCTCTCGCCGCGCAGCAGCTTGTCCAGCCCCGCAAAGGGCCGGCGCGTATCGGCGGCGGGTTCCTCGGGCTGCGGTGCGGCCAGGCCCGCGCCTTCCGCGCGCGGATATTCCGGCAGACCCAGGCTGAGCGCCTCGATCATGATCGCCGTCAGGTCGATGAAGCTGCCCAGGGGCTCGACCGTCTCGTCCGGCATCTCGATCTCCTCGGCCTCGGGTGCGCGGGCATGGGGGGTAAACTGGATGCGCACCGGCTCGTCGATGTCGCTGCGCACCGGCTTCAGCGTGACCACGCAGGGCTGGGTGACCCGTGCCGCCAGCCGGCCGGTCAGCAGCCAGCCGTCGCTGCCATGGGCGCGCATCTCTCCGCGGAAATCCAGCCGCGACAGGGCGTCTACGCCCAGTTCCTGGGCGATCGCGGTGCGGGTCGGCTCGTCCGGGCGGAGGTGAAAGGGAGTCGGGCTGTTGGGATTGAGATGCGCCACGCGCAGGCGCTGCGGATGCTGTTCGGGTGCGGTCATGGGGCCTCGGGGGTCTGGGGCGGGCAGGAGGGCGGCGGTCCGGCGCAGGGGCGGCGGCCGGCGGATTGATATTCTTGAGCCGGGTGGCCGAGTTTGCTAGGCAGGGCGGGCCGCGTCAACCGCCCCAAGGAGGGACCACCCCCATGACCGCCATCAGAAGCCTGATGACACTGGCATTTCTGGCCGTCCTGGGGCTTGCCGCCTGCACGCCGATCTATCGCAACCACGGCTATGTCCCGCCCGAGACCGAGCTGGCGCAGGTCGCGGTGGGCCAGACGACGATGGACGACCTGCCTGGCCTGATCGGCCGTCCGACGGCGCAGGGCCTGCTGACGGGGTCGGGCTGGTACTATGTCGGTTCGCGCTGGCGGCGCATGGGCGCCGCCGCCCCCGAGGAGATCGACCGCCAGGTGGTCGCGATCTCGTTCGCCGAAGGCGGCGTCGTCAGCAATGTCGAACGGTTCGGGCTGGAGCGCGGCCGCGTCGTCACCCTGTCCCGCCGCGTGACCGACGGCAGCGTGACGGAGATCTCGCTGGTCGGGCAGCTGCTGGGCAACCTCGGCAATTTCCAGGCGGGCGACTTCATCGACTGATCCCAGGCGTCCGGCGGTCGGCGGGCGGGGCAATGCCGCTTGCCTGCACCGGGCGGCCGGACTAGGGCAGGGGCAGACCCCCGGAAGAGGCCGCGCCATGACCGCTTTGGATGATCTTGCCCCCATTCCCTTCCACGATGCCGAGGCGCCGCAGCGCGCCCGGATGCTGTCGCGGCTGGCGGATACGGAACTTGCGGTGGCGCTGCTGCGCGAGCCGGTCCGGGACGCGGTCGAGCTGCAGATCTTTGAACTGGAGGGCGCCCGCGTCGCCCTGGCCTGCGACAGCGAGGATCGTCTGGCGGGCTTTTTCGGCCAGCCCACCGCCTATGCCGCCATGCCGGGACGGGTGCTGGCGGGGCTGCTGAAGGCCGATGGCGCGGGGCTGCTGGTCAACCCGGGCCATCCGTCCGAGATGCTGCTGGATGCCGGCATGCTGGATTGGCTGATCGGCGCGCTGGAGGCCCGCCCGGAGGAGGCCGAGGCCCGGATGACCCTGACCGCGCCCTCGGCCGAGGTCGCGGCGGCGCTGTCCGCGCCCCTGGGCGAAAGGCTGGCCGACCTGCGCGGACTGATCGCCGGCGCGGCGCTGGTGGGGATCGCGGGCGCCCAAGGCCACCTTCTGCTGATCGCGGGCGCCCCGCCGGACCGGCAGGCTGCCATCGCCAAGGCAATGGCAGAGGCGCTGGCCTTCCTTCCGCCGCAGCCCGGCGGGGTCGATATCAGCTTTGCCGAGACGGTCGCCCCCGCGGGCGCCTTGCTTTTCGACCTGACCCTGCCCGAGCCCGAGGTCCAGGCGCCCCTGCCCAAAGGTCCCCCGATCCTGCGCTGAGGTGCCAAGGCCGGTTGCACCCGCCCGCCCAACCTGCGACAAATCCGCGATGGATATTCGTCACAAAGCCCTGCTCGTCCACCTGCTCACCGCCAGCGGCGCCGTCCTGTCGATGCTGGCCATGCTGGCTGCCGTGGACGGCGAATGGGCGCTGATGTTCCTGTGGCTGGTCTTTGCCTTTGGCGTCGACGGGATCGACGGCCCGTTGGCCCGCCGCTACGAGGTCACCAGGAACTGGCCCGCCTATGACGGCGTGCTGATGGACCTGATCATCGACTATCTGACCTATGTGTTCATCCCGGCCTTCGCCCTGTTCAAGTCGGGGCTGCTGTCGGGCTGGACCGGATGGTTCGCGATCATCGTGATCGTCTTCGGCAGCGTGGTGTATTTCGCCGACACGCGGATGAAGACCCGCGACAATTCCTTTGCGGGCTTTCCGGGCTGCTGGAACATGGTCATCCTGGTCCTGTTCGCGGTGCAGCCGCATTGGACGGTCATCCTGGGGATCGTCACCGCGCTTGGCATCGCCATGTTCACCAATATCAAGTTCATCCACCCGGTCCGGACGGAACGCTGGCGCGCCATCTCTCTGCCGATGGCGGTGCTCTGGGTCGTCTTTGCCGGCCGCGCGGCCTGGGTCGATTTCCACCCGTCCAGCTGGGCGATCTGGGGGCTGGTCATCACCTCGGTCTGGCTGCTCCTGGCCGGTGCCGCCCAGCAGCTGATCCCCGAACGGCGCTGACCGCTCAGCCGCCCTGCCGGGCGGTGCGCAGGTCGAAGGCGCCATAGGTCGCCACGACCAGGAAGCACAGGCCCGGCACGATATAGGACAGGACCGCGCCCTGCGCATCCAGAACGGCGCCTTGGACCAGCGGCATCAGCGCACCGCCCAGGATGGCCATGACCAGTCCGGCCGCGCCGAACTTGGTGTCATCCCCCAGCCCGTGCAGCGCGATGCCGTAGATGGTGGGAAACATCAGCGACAGGCAGGCGGACAAGGCCACCACCGCCCAGACCCCTGCCACGCCCGGGCCCGTCGCCGCAAAGACGCACAGCCCCGTGCCGGCCAGGGCCATGACCGCCAGCAGCAGGGCGGGGCGGATCACGCCCATCACGCCCACCATGACGAAACGGGCGATCAGGAAGACGATCAGGCTGGCCTGCAGATACCAGCCGGCCTGCGCCTCGGTCCCGCCAAGGGCTGCCAGGACATACTGGATGGTGAAGGTCCAGACACAGGTCTGCGCCGCCACGTTGAAGAACTGCGCCAGCACGCCGAAGACGTAATGGCGGTTGGACAAAAGCCGCCGCAGCGTGCCCGTGAAGTCCAGGGGCCTGGCCCTGTCCCCTACCTGTTCGCGCGGCGTCGGCATCCGCATCATCGCGATGGCGACCCAGATCGCCAGCAGCACGAAGGCGAAGCCGACATAGGGCGTCATCACCGCCTGCAGCTCGGCCTGCTGGACGGCGCGCAGCGTCTCGGGCGCCATGGCGGCGCGGTCGGTGGCGCTGGCGGTGTTAAGCTGCGGCAGGATCAGCGTCGCTGCCAGGAAGACCCCGATATTGGTGCCGACCGGGTTGAAGGCCTGGGCCAGGTTCAGGCGGCGGGTGCTGTTGGCCTCGGGGCCCATCGCCATGACGAAGGGATTGGCCGAGGTTTCCAGGATCGACAGCCCGCCCGCCAGCAGGAACAGGGCCATCAGGAAGAACCCGAAGGTCATCGCCTGCGCGGCCGGATAGAACATGAAGGCGCCCAGGATCGCGCAGCCCAGCCCGGTCAGCATCCCGGTCCGGTAGGACCAGCGCCGGTTGATGAAGGCCGCGGGCAGCGCCAGCAGGAAATAGGCCCCGTAATAGGCGAACTGCACGAAGGACGCCTGCAGCGTCGTCATCGAGAAGATGCGCGAGAAAACCTGGACCAGCGGATCGGTCATGTTGGCCGCGATGCCCCACGCAGCGAAGCAGGTCACCAGCAGGGCGAAGGGCAGGCGCATACCCGGATGAACGAAGGGGGGCGGGGTCATGGCGGGGTCTTCCTTGGCGATCTTCAGCCGGGGCCTCGTTGCACAGAATGCAGGGAACGGAAACCGCCAAACGGCATGAAAAAGGGGCGGGCGCAGATGGCGCCCGCCCCTTGGGAGCAACGGGTGGAACGGCTTATTCGTACTTGCGGATCTGGCCGGACTTCAGCCGCGACATGTAGCTGTTCATCTCGGCCTTCACGATTGGCATCAGCAGGTAGAGCGCGATGATGTTCACGACCGCCATGGCAAAGATCGCCGCATCCGAGAAGTCGATGACCGGGCCCAGGCCCGCCGAGGCACCGATGACCACGAAGAGGCAGAAGATGACCTTGAAGATCAGTTCCTTGGTCTGGCCTTCGCCAAAGAGGAAGGTCCAGGCCTTCAGGCCGTAATAGCTCCACGAGATCATGGTCGAGAAGGCGAAGAGCACCACCGCCAGCACCAGGATGTAACGGAACCAGCCAAAGGCGCTGCTGAACGCATCCGAGGTCAGCGCGACGCCGCTGTTGCCGGTGACGGTCTGGATCTGGGTGCCGGCTTCGTTCAGCACGAATAGGCCGGTGGTGGGGTCGGCGACCAGCTGGCCCGTGATGATAATGACCAGCGCGGTCATGGTGCAGATCACGACCGTGTCGATGAACGGCTCCAGCAGCGAGACGAAGCCTTCGGTCACCGGCTCCTTGGTGCGCACGGCGCTGTGGGCGATGGCGGCGGAACCCACGCCCGCCTCGTTCGAGAAGGCGGCGCGGCGGAAGCCCTGGATCAGCGCGCCGATGGCGCCGCCGACCACGCCGTCATTGGTGAAGGCGCCGGCGAAGATCTGCCTGAAAGCCTCTCCGATCATGTCGTAGTTCATGGCGATGATGATCAGCGCCGTGATGACGTAAAGCGCGGCCATGAAGGGCACGATCTTTTCCGTCACGCGGGCGATGGATTTCAGGCCGCCGACGATGACCAGAAAGACGATGACCGCCATGACCACGCCCGTGATCCAGCCCGGATAGTCGCCCACGACGTTGATGATCTGCGCATGGGCCTGGTTGGCCTGGAACATGTTGCCGCCGCCAAAGCTGCCCAGGATGCAGAAGATCGCGAACATCACCGCCAGGAACTTGCCGCCCGGCAGGCCGCGTTCGGCAAAGCCCTTGGTCATGTAGTACATCGGCCCGCCCGAGACGGTGCCGTCGGCATATTCGTTGCGGTATTTCACGCCGAGCGTGCATTCCGTGAACTTGGAGGCCATGCCCAGCAGGCCCGCCAGGATCATCCAGAAGGTTGCGCCCGGCCCGCCGATGCCGATGGCCACGGCCACGCCCGCGATGTTGCCCAAGCCCACCGTGCCCGACAGGGCCGTGGTCAGGGCCTGGAAATGGCTGACCTCGCCTGCATCGTTCGGGTCGGAATAGTCGCCCCGCACCAGCGCGATGGAATGACCGAAGGCGCGGAACTGGACGAAGCCGAAATAGAGGGTGAAGACGGTGGCCGCGATGACCAGCCAGCCCACGATCCAGGGGAAGCTGGTGCCGGGGAAGTTGGAAAAGATCAGGCTGACGAACCAGCCCGTCGAATTGGCGAACACTTGGTTCACGGTCTCGTCGATGCCCTGCGCCGCGGCGGGCGCGGCGGCCAGGCCCGTCGCCAGCGCCGCGAGTGCCGGCGCGTTCCATTGTTGTTTCATTGTTCCTGTCCCTGTTGTTCTGGAGCCGCGGCGCGTCATGGCACGATCACCACGGGAACCGGCGCCACCTGCGCCAGCGTGGCCGCGACCGACCCGAAGATGCGCGAGGCAAAGCCCGAATCGCCCATGCGACCGATGAAGATCATCGCGGCCCCCTCGTCCTTGGCGATCCGGCACAGCGTTTCGGCGATATGGCCATAGCGCAGGGCGGTGGCCACGGGGATCCCGGCCTCCTCCACGCGCTTGACCACCGGGGTCAGGATCGCCGTCTCGGCGCGCTGCAGTTCCTCGGTGCGGCGGCGGTGGCGTTCCTCGACCTCGCTCGGCGTCAGAAAGCTGTAGGGCGACCATTCCAGCACATGGGCGATCAGGATGTTGTCGCCCTGTGCCTGGGCGCGGGTGATGGCGAAGTCGAGCGCGCGTAACGACGCTTCGCTGCCGTCGAAGCCGACGACGATCTTGCGTGACATTTGTGCCCCCATCTGTTGATTATCGTTGTGGTTTGGTGCCGGAAGGATAGGCACGAGGCCCGGTCAGGACCAGCAAAAATGTGTCGCTACAATCCCGTGGCCTGTCCGGTGATGCGCCGTTGCCGCTAACGGACGCGCGGCTGCCCCGTCCTGACGCAGTCCCGAAACATGACGGTTTGGTCTTTTCAAGCCGGCGCCGGGACGGCATAGTCGCGGCCATGACCCGGATGCTCCATATCGCCCCTGCCACGACCGCACCTCAGGGTGCGCGCCTGGCCGTGCATCTCCGTGGTCTGCTGCTTCTTACGCTGCGCTGAGCGGGTCTTCCGGGCCGCCGCTCAGTCAGGTCAGCGCCCGGACCCTCCCGAAGACCTCGTAAGAAAGACAGACAGATGACCGATCAGAACCGCGTCGTGATCTTCGACACCACGCTCCGCGACGGCGAACAGTCGCCCGGCGCCACCATGTCCCATGCCGAAAAACTGGAAATCGCCCAGATGCTGGACGAGATGGGCGTGGACATCATCGAGGCGGGCTTTCCCATCGCCTCGGAGGGCGATTTCGCCGCCGTCAGCGAGATCGCGCGTCAGGCGCAGCACAGCGTGATCTGCGGCCTGGCCCGCGCGCAGCTGCCTGACATCGACCGCTGCTGGGAAGCCGTAAAGCACGCCCGCCGCCCGCGCATCCACACCTTCATCGGCACCTCTCCGCTGCACCGGGCGATCCCGAATTTGGACATGGACCAGATGGCGGACCGCATCCACCAGACGGTGACGCATGCCCGCAACCTCTGCGACAACGTGCAGTGGTCGCCCATGGACGCGACGCGGACCGAACACGATTACCTTTGCCGGGTGGTGGAAATCGCCATCAAGGCGGGCGCCACGACGATCAACATCCCCGATACCGTGGGTTACACCGCGCCGCGCGAAAGCGCCGCCCTGATCGCGATGCTGCTGGAGCGGGTGCCCGGCGCGGATCAGATCGTCTTTGCCACGCATTGCCACAACGACCTGGGCATGGCGACCGCCAATGCCCTGGCCGCGGTCGAGGCGGGGGCCCGCCAGATCGAATGCACCATCAACGGCCTGGGCGAACGCGCCGGCAACACCGCACTGGAAGAGGTGGTGATGGCGATGCGCGTCAGGAACGACATCATGCCCTATCAGACGGGCATCGACACGACCAAGATCATCGGCATCTCGCGCCGCGTGGCGGCCGTGTCGGGGTTCCCGGTCCAGTTCAACAAGGCCATCGTGGGAAAGAACGCCTTTCTGCACGAAAGCGGCATCCATCAGGATGGCGTGCTGAAGAACGTTGAGACCTTCGAGATCATGCGCCCCGCCGATATCGGCCTGACCGAGAACAACATCGCCATGGGCAAGCATTCGGGCCGCGCGGCCCTGCGCGCCAAGCTGGCCGACCTGGGATACGAGGTGGGGGACAACCAGCTGAAGGACATCTTCGTGCGGTTCAAGGCCTTGGCCGACCGAAAGAAGGAGGTCTATGACGACGACATCGTGGCGCTGGTCCTGGATGCCGCGGCCAACACCGACAGCGACCACCTGCAGGTCAAGCATCTGCGCGTGATCTGCGGCAGCGACGGCCAGTCGGCGGACCTGACGATGATCGTGGACGGCGTGGAAAAGCGCGCCGAGACGACCGGCGACGGTCCGGTGGATGCCTGCTTCAACGCCGTCAAGGAAATCTTTCCCCATGCCGCGCGGCTGCAGCTGTATCAGGTGCATGCCGTGACCGAAGGCACCGATGCCCAGGCCACGGTCAGCGTCCGCATGGAGGAGGAGGGGCGCATCGTGACCGGCCAAGCGGCCGACACGGACACGATCCTGGCCTCGGTCAAGGCCTATGTCGGCGCGCTGAACCGGCTGATCCTGCGCCGCGCGATGACCGGCCGTGACAGCGATGCCAAGCAGATCAGCATGTATTCGCACTGAAAACAGCCAACAGCGGCGGGGCACATCCCGCCGCTGTTGTTCTTTGGCCGACAGCAACCTGCGATTGCTGGCGCGGAGGTGCATCTGGGCTTTCCGGGTGGGACGTCCCGCTCTATACGGAGCGATGCCTGACAGGGCGATTCAGGGCACCTGCCCTTCCGGAACATCAAAACAGGGCAGGCCGGGCCAACCGGCGAAAAAGGGACACGGGCATGGCATTCGGCGGACTGTTTTCAACCGACATCGCAATCGACCTGGGGACGGCGAACACGCTGATCTATGTCAAGGGCAAGGGCATCATCCTGAACGAGCCCTCGGTCGTGGCCTACCACGTCAAGGACGGCAAGCGTCAGGTCCTGGCCGTGGGCGAGGACGCGAAACTGATGCTGGGCCGCACCCCGGGCAGCATCGAGGCCATCCGTCCCATGCGCGAAGGCGTCATCGCCGATTTCGACAGCGCCGAGCAGATGATCAAGCACTTCATCAAGAAGGTGTTCAAGCGCACGACCTTTTCCAAGCCCAAGATCATCGTCTGCGTCCCCCACGGCGCGACCCCGGTTGAAAAGCGTGCGATCCGCCAGTCGGTCCTGTCCGCCGGCGCGAGGAAGGCGGGCCTGATCGCCGAACCGATCGCCGCGGCCATCGGCGCCGGAATGCCCATCACCGAACCCACCGGCAGCATGGTCGTCGACATCGGCGGCGGCACGACCGAGGTGGCGGTGCTGTCCCTGGGCGACGTGGTCTATGCCCGGTCCGTCCGCATCGGCGGCGACCGCATGGACGAGGCGATCATCAACTATCTGCGCCGCAACCAGAACATGCTGATCGGGGAATCGACCGCCGAGCGGATCAAGACCAGCATCGGCACCGCCCGCATGCCGGACGACGGGCGCGGCGCCACGCTGATGGTGCGCGGCCGCGACCTGCTGAACGGCATCCCCAAGGAAATCGAGATCAGCCAGGCGATGGTCGCCGAGGCGCTGTCCGAGCCCGTCCAGGCGATCTGCGAGGCGGTGATGGTCGCGCTGGAGGCGACGCCCCCGGATCTGGCCGCCGACATCGTCGATCGCGGCGTCATGCTGACCGGCGGCGGCGCGATGCTGGGCGAACTGGACCTGGCGCTGCGCGAGCAGACGGGCCTGTCGATCAGCCTGGCCGACCAGCCGATGAGCTGCGTGGCGCTTGGCACCGGCAAGGCGCTTGAATTCGAAAAGCAGCTGCGCCACGTCATCGACTACGACAGCTGACAAAAGAACGCGCGAGGCCGCCTGAATGGCGCGCAAGGGTCCCGATTTCGCCACCCCCGTCCGGCGCGTCCTGATCGCGCTGGTGGCGCTTGCGCTGCTGGCGCTGTTCCTGTTCTGGCGCATCGACAGTCCGCGCGCCGAGCAGATGCGGACGGCGATGATCGACCGCATCGTGCCGCGTTTCGAATGGGCGCTGATCCCGGTCGCCCGCGTCACCCAGATGGTCGCCGGCTTCCAGAGCTATGCCCGCATCTATGAGCAGAACCAGGAGCTGCGGCGCGAATTGCAGCGCATGGCCGCCTGGAAAGAGGCCGCGGTGCAGCTGGAGCAGGAAAACTCCAAGCTGCTGGCCCAGAACAATGTCCGCATCGATCCGGCCCTGACCAGCGTCACCGGGGTGGTGATGGTCGACAGCGGCTCGGCCTTTCGGCAATCGGTGCTGCTGAACGTGGGCGCGCAGGACGGGATCGTCGAGGGCTGGGCCACGATGGACGGGCTGGGGCTGGTCGGGCGCATTTCGGGCGTGGGAAGCCGCACCAGCCGGGTCCTGCTGCTGACCGATCCCTCGTCGCGGCTGCCGGTGACGGTGCAGCCGACCGGGGAACGGGCGCTGCTGACCGGGGACAACACCCCCCTGCCGCTGCTGGAATTCATCGAGACCGGCGACAATGTCCGGCCCGGCGACCGGGTGGTGACCTCGGGCGATGGCGGCGTCTTCCCGCCCGGCCTGCTGGTCGGCCAGGTGGCGCAGGGCACCGATGGCCGGATGCGGCTGCGGATGGCCGCCGATTATGGCCGGCTGGAGTTCCTGCGGGTCCTGCGGTCCCATCCCGCCGAGGCGGTGGTCGAGGCCGGCGCCGTGATCAGATCCGACCTGGACGGCCCCATGGGCCCGCAGCTGCCGGCCTCCCCCGTCGAGGCGGCCTCCGCGACGGACCCGCTGGACCCCGGCACCGCGCCATGATCCAGCTGCCAAGCCGGGACTTCATCATCGGCACGATCCTGTTTCTGGGATTGGCCATGCTGCTGCTGTTCATCCGCCTGCTGCCCCTGTCGGAAGGCATCATGGGCTGGCCGGGGCCCGACCTGGGGCTGGCGCTGATCCTGGCCTGGGTGCTGCGCCGGCCCGACCAGCTGGCGGTACCGGTCATCCTGCTGGCCGTGTTGATCGAGGACGTCCTGCTGCTGCGGCCGCTTGGCCTCTGGACCGCCGTCGTGCTGATCGGGTCCGAGGCCGCACGGGCGCGCGAGCCCCGTTGGCGCGACCAGCCATTCATGGTTGAATGGCTGCGGGTCGCCATGTTGATCGGGCTGATGATGCTGGGCTATCGGATCGTCCAGGTCCTGTTCGTGGTGCCGGTCGCCGCGCTTGGGCAGGTGATCCTGCAATATCTGGCGACGGTGGCGGCCTATCCGGTCGTGGTCTTCGGCGCGCGCTGGCTGATCGGGCTGCGCCGCATCGGCCACGGCGAAGCCGCATAGGGCAAGGAGGCAGCGCATGAAGAAATCGCAACGCGAGATCCTGGACAGCAGCCGCCAGATCACCCGCCGCGTGGTGCTGCTGGCCGGGGTGCAGGTGGCCGTCGTCACCACGCTGGCGCTGAAGCTGCGATCGATGCAGCTGGACCATGCCGAGGAATACCGGATGCTGGCCGATGGCAATTCGATCAAGATCCGTCTGCTGCCGCCGTCGCGCGGACTGATCCTGGATCGCAACGGCCTGATCATCGCCGGGAACGAGCAGAACTATCGTGTCACCCTGACCCGCGAAGAGGCGGGCGGCGATGTCGAGGGCGTCCTGCGCCGCCTGTCGCAGCTGATCCCCCTGAGCGAGGCGCGGATCGCAGAGCTTCTGGAGGAATTTTCCAGGCGCAGCGCGATCACGCCCATCGTGCTGGCCGACCGCCTTTCCTGGGACCAGTTCAGCGCCATTGCCGTCAACGCTCCGGCGCTGCCGGGGGTGACGCCGGAATCGGCCCTGTCGCGCGCCTATCCGCGCGCGGGGGATTTTGCGCATGTCATGGGCTATGTCGGCCCGGTCAGCGATTACGACCTGTCGCGGATCGAGGATCCGGACCCGGTGCTGCGCCTGCCGGACTTTCAGCTGGGCAAGATCGGGGTCGAGGGCCGGCTGGAGGAGGTCCTGCGCGGCAAGGCCGGCGCGCGCCGGGTCGAGGTGAACAGCACCGGCCGCGAGATGCGCCAGCTGTCCCGCCAGGAGGGCGAGCAGGGCGCCACCGTCCAGCTGAGCCTGGACACGGCGCTGCAGAACTATGCCGCGCAGCGTATGGGCGAGGAAAGCGCGGCGGCAGTGGTGATGGACTGCCAGAGCGGAGAGCTGATCTCGATCTGCTCCTCGCCCAGCTTCGATCCGAACAAGTTCGTGCGCGGCATCTCCAGCCCGGAATACCGGGCGCTGATGGATCATGACCATCGCCCCTTGGCCGACAAGACCGTGCAGGGCGTCTATCCCCCCGGTTCGACCTTCAAGATGGTGACGCTGATGGCAGGGCTGGAGGCCGGCGTGATCGATGCGGGCAGCCGGTTCTTCTGCCCCGGCTATACCGAGCTTGGCGGGCGGCGGTTCCACTGCTGGCGGCGCGGCGGGCACGGGACCGTGGACGCGGTCAAGAGCCTCGAGGAAAGCTGCGACGTCTATTATTACGAGCTGGCGCAGCGCGTGGGCATCGACCGCATCGCCATCATGGCGCGCAAGCTGGGGCTGGGGGTGCGCCACGACCTGCCGATGTCGGCGGTGGCCGACGGCATCGCCCCCGACCGCGACTGGAAGATGAGCCGCTATGGACAGGCCTGGCAGATCGGCGACAGCCTGAACGCCTCGATCGGGCAGGGCTATGTCCTGGCCTCGCCGCTGCAGCTGGCGGTGATGACCGCCCGCATTGCCTCGGGGCGCGAGGTCAAGCCGCAGCTGATCCGCTCGATCGACGGGGTCCGGCAAACGGTGGCGGAATATCCGCCGCTGGACATCTCGGAGGCGTCCCTGCGGGTGGCGCGGCTTGGCATGGACGCGGTGATGAACGGCGGGCGCGGCACGGCCCGCAACTCTCGCATCACGCGGGACGACTGGCGGATGGCGGGCAAGACCGGGACCAGCCAGGTGCGCAACATCACCGCCGCCGAACGGGCCCGCGGGGTGATCTCGAACGACCAGCTGCCCTGGGAACGGCGCGACCATGCGCTGTTCGTGTGCTATGCGCCCTTTGACGCGCCCCGCTATGCGGTGTCGGTCGTGGTGGAACACGGGGGCGGCGGCTCGGCCGTGGCGGCCCCG
Source organism: Paracoccus sp. T5 (assembly GCF_048538155.2). Taxonomy (GTDB): domain Bacteria; phylum Pseudomonadota; class Alphaproteobacteria; order Rhodobacterales; family Rhodobacteraceae; genus Paracoccus. The sequence goes on along the minus strand of NZ_CM135809.1, from coordinate 2,855,091 downwards.
GTGGCGCGCGACATCCTGCTGTTCGCGCTGAACAACGGCCTGCCGCCGCCGGATGCCGTCCCCCCCGAACAGCGCGCCGCCTTGGAGGCGCGCCACGAGGCGATGCAGCTTTTCACCCCCGAGGCCGCGCGCCCCGGTCGCAGCCGCGCCTGAGGTCGCCCGATGTCCTATCTCGACTATCAGGTCGCCCAAGTTCCCACCGGCTTTCGTAAGATCCTGCACATCAACTGGCCGCTGGTGATCCTGGTGGCGGCGGTCTGCTGCATCGGCTTCCTGATGCTCTACTCGGTCGCCGGCGGCCGGATGGACACCTGGGCCGAGCCGCAGATGTACCGCTTTGCCATCGGCATGGTCATCATGCTGGGCCTGGCCTTCGTGCCGATGTGGTTCTGGCGCGGCATCTCGGGGGCGGCCTATGTGGTCTGCTTCCTGATGCTGATCGCCGTGGACCTGTTCGGGACGATCGGCATGGGCGCGCAGCGCTGGATCGACTTTGGCCCCGTGCGGGTGCAGCCGTCCGAGCTGATGAAGATCGCGCTGGTCCTGCTGCTGGCCGCCTATTACGACTGGCTGCCCCTGAACCGGGTGTCCCGGCCGATCTGGGTGCTGATCCCGGTCGTCCTGATCGTGGCGCCGACGGCCCTTGTGCTGATCCAGCCCGACCTGGGAACCTCGATCATGCTGATCGCCGGGGGCGGCATCGTGATGTTCGCGGCCGGGGTGTCGCTGTGGTATTTCGGCGTGGTGATCGGCATGGGCGTCGGGCTGATCGCGGCGGTGATGAAAAGCCGCGGCACCGACTGGCAGCTGCTCAAGGACTATCAGTTCCGCCGGATCGACACCTTCCTGGACCCTTCGGCCGATCCCCTGGGGGCGGGCTACAACATCATCCAGAGCCAGATCGCGCTTGGATCGGGGGGGTGGTCGGGGCGCGGCTTCATGCAGGGGTCGCAGTCGCGACTGAACTTTCTGCCGGAAAAGCACACCGACTTCATCTTTACGGTCCTGTCCGAGGAATTTGGCTTCATCGGCGCCTTTTCCCTGCTGATGCTCTACATGCTGATCGTGGGCTTCTGCCTGCATTCGGCGCTGACCAACCGCGACCGCTTTGCCAGCCTGATCACCATCGGCATCAGCGGCACGTTCTTTCTGTATTTCGCGATCAACATGGCCACCGTGATGGGGCTGCTGCCGGCCAAGGGCTCGCCGCTGCCGCTGGTCAGCTACGGGGGGACCTCGCTGATGATCCTGATGCTGGGCTTCGGCCTGGTGCAGGCAGCCCATGTCCACAGGCCGAGGTGAGGCGATGAAGGTCCGGTTTTCCGCATCCCCCGCCGCGTGGGGCGAATGGGCCCCCGCGCTGCGCGCGGCGCTGCCCGAGATGCGTCTGGAGCAGGAGGGGCCGCCCGACAGCTTCGACGCCATCATCTATGCGCCCGGCGGCGACATCGACGACTTTGCCCCCTATGCCAAGGCGCGGCTGGTCCAGAGCCTTTGGGCCGGGGTGGAGCGGATCGTGACGAACCGGACGCTGACCCAGCCCCTGGCGCGGATGGTCGATCCGGGCCTGCGCCAAGGCATGGCCGAATATTGCACGGGCTGGGCCCTGCGTGCGCATCTGGCCATGGACCGGCATGCCCAGGACGGCGTCTGGCGCAACGATCAGGTGCCGCCGCTGGCCTCGGACCGTCCGGTCGCGGTCCTGGGGATGGGGGAACTGGGCCGGGCGGCGGCGGGGATGCTGGGCGGGATCGGCTTTCCGGTCACCGGCGTCAGCGCCTCGGGGCGCGCGGTGCCGGGGGTCGATGTCCGGCCCATCGACCAGCTGGACCAGGTTCTGGGCCGGGCGCAGATCCTGATCTGCCTGCTGCCGGACACGCCGCAAACCGGCAACCTGCTGGACGCGCGCCGGCTTGCGCTGCTGCCCCAGGGGACGTGGATCATCAATCCGGGGCGCGGGACGCTGATTGACGACCAGGCGCTGTTGCAGGCGCTGGATCGCGGCCGCCCTGCCCATGCGGTTCTGGATGTCTTCCGGACCGAGCCGCTGCCGGCGGAGCATGCCTTCTGGCATCATCCGGCCGTCACCGTCACCCCGCATATCGCCGCCGCAACCCGTCCCGCGACCGCCGCACCGGTCGTGGCCGAGAACCTGCGGCGCGCAATGGCCGGGCGTCCGCTGCTGCACCTGGTGGATCGCGCCAAGGGTTACTGACGCAGCCCGCCGGTCCGCTCAGAGTGGCCGGTGTCCCGCATCGTCCTCGGCCGCCTTTCGTGCGTCGGCCAGTTGCCGGGCGCGGCCCGAGGCGCGCGCGATCCGGTCCGCCATCTTCTTTTCGCGGCGGCGCTGATAGGCCCGGAAGATCGGAACCGTCAGGTAATGGGTCGCCACCGAGACAAGCAGCCCCAGGATCGAGCCGCCCACCATGTAGGGCCAGAAGATCTGGAAGAAGAAATCGGCCAGGTGGTCCCAATGGGCGACCTCGGGGCCGAAGACGGACTGGATGTTGTGCCACAATTCGCCCGTGGCGCGGGAAAATTCGCGAAAGATGAAATGCGGCGACAATTCTCCGCGCAGGCCTAGGATCTCGCGTCCGAGGCCGGTCGAGACCAGCGCGATGAAGGGCAGGGTGACCGGGTTGCCCACGAAGGTCGCCAGCAGCGCGGCCAGGACGTTGCCGCGGATGATCCAGGCCACCGCCGCCCCCGACAGGAAGTGGAACCCGAAGAGCGGCGTGAAGGACACGAAGACCCCCGCCGCCACGCCCCGGCCGATGCGATGCGGCTGGTCAGGCAGGCGGCGCAGGCGGTGCATCACATAGGTGCTGGCGCGCCGCCAGCCGCCGCGCGGATAGATCATCTCGCTGGCAATCTGCCCATAGCTGCGGGGCTTGCGGCGTTTGAACACGGGGATGCACCTGATCTGTGGCGGCCGCGCGGGCGGGCCTTAGGGTTTTAGCGCCGGGTCCCGGATGCGGGCGACCTGCGCCACGTCGCTTTCCGCTTCCAGGGCGGTCAGCAGGTTGTGCAGATGTTCATGGTCGCGCAGCTCGACCTCGACCTCGATCCGGTAGAAGTCGGGCTTGCGCTCGATGAACTCGAGATTCGAGATATTCGCCCCCTGCGCCCCGATCAAGGTGCAGATGCGTCCCAGCACGCCGGCATCGTGGCGGATCGTCAAATTCAACACGGTGGAATAGGCCGCGGGATGCCGCCCGTCGCGCCATTGCAGGTCGACCCAACGGTCGGGACTGTCCTCGAACTCGGCCAGAACCGGGCAGTCGATGGCATGGATGACCACGCCCGCGCCGCGATAGGTGATCCCCACGATGCGCTCCCCCGGCAGGGGATTGCAGCAGGGCGCCCGCTTGAAGTGGGCGTCGGCCTCCAGGCCCGCAAAGGGACGCTTGCCGTCGATCTCGTCCTGGTGGTCGACCAGTTCGGGGTAGAGGACGCCCAGGACCTCCTTGGCGGAATTCTCGGCGCTGCCGATGCGGGCCAGCAGCTCCTCGGCCGAGGGCAGGCCCATCTGCCTGGCCGCCGTGCGCAGCGCCTTGTCGGTCGCCTTGCGGCCGACATGCTCGAAGCTGACGCGCACCAGTTCGCGCCCAAGGCGGATGAAGCGGTCGCGGTCCTCCTCGCGCAGGGACCGCCGGATCGCGGCCTTGGCGCGGCCCGTCACCACGATGTCCAGCCAGGTCGCCTGCGGGCGCTGGCCCGAGGCGGCGATGATCTCGACCGACTGGCCGTTCTTCAGCCGTGTCCACAGCGGCACGCGGATGCCGTCGATCTTGGCGCCGACGCAGGAATTTCCCAGCCGCGTGTGGATGGCATAGGCGAAATCGACGGGCGATGCCCCGCGCGGCAGCTGCAGCACGTCGCCCTTGGGGCTGAAGCAGAAAACCTGGTCCTGGTACATCTCCAGCTTTACGTGTTCCAGGAACTCGTTGTGGTCCTCGGTGTCGAAACGGTCGGTCAGCTGGGCAATCCATTCGGCCGGATCGACGGCGAAGGGGTTCTTGGTCCGCACGCCGTCGCGATAGGCCCAGTGCGCGGCCACGCCGGCCTCGGCGACCTCGTGCATCTGGCGGGTGCGGATCTGCACCTCGACCCGCTTGCCGTCGCGCCCCGACACCGTGGTGTGGATCGAGCGGTAGCCGTTCGACTTCGGCTGGCTGATGTAATCCTTGAACCGGCCCGGCACGGCGCGCCAGCGGTGATGGATGATGCCAAGCGCGCGATAGCAGTCCATCTCGGTCGCGGTGATGATGCGGAAGCCATAGATGTCGGACAGCCGCGAAAAGGCCAGCTGCTTTTCCTGCATCTTGCGCCAGACGCTAAAGGGCTTCTTGGCGCGCCCGAAGACGGTCGCCTCGATCCCCTCCTTTTCCAGCTCGGTGCGGATGTCGGCGGTGATCTGGCCGATGATGTCGCCGCTGTCGCGCTGCAGGCTGACAAAGCGCCGGATGATCGAATTGCGCGCCTCGGGATTGATGACCTTGAAGGCCAGGTCCTCCAGCTCCTCGCGCATCCACTGCATGCCCATGCGGCCGGCCAGCGGCGCATAGATGTCCATGGTCTCGCGGGCCTTCTTGACCTGCTTTTCGGGGCGCATGGACCGGATCGTGCGCATGTTGTGCAGTCGGTCGGCCAGCTTGACCAGGATCACCCGCATGTCGCGGGACATGGCCATGAACAGCTTGCGAAAGTTCTCGGCCTGCTTGGACTGGGCGCTGGACAGTTCCAGGTTGGTCAGCTTGGTCACGCCATCGACCAGCTCCGCGATCTCGGGACTGAACATCGCGGCGACCTCGTCCTTGGTCGACCGCGTGTCCTCGATCGTGTCATGCAGCAGGGCGGTGACGATCGTGGCGTCGTCCAGCCGCATCTCGGTCAGGATGGCGGCCACGGCGATGGGATGGGTGAAGTAGGGCTCGCCCGAATGGCGGAACTGGCCCTCGTGCATCCGCATCCCGTATTCATAGGCATCGCGGATCAGGGTGGCATTGCTGCGCGGGTTGTAGTTGCGCACCAGCGCCAGGAGGTCTTCGACGTCAATCATGATGCTGCCGAAGACCTCTGCTTGCAGGCTTGTTCGTCCGTGGTATCAGCCGCGCTGGTTGGCTTCCAGCATCATGCGCAGCATGCGCTCCTCGGATTCCTCGTCGGCGGGCTTGGGGCGGTCCACCTCGGCGCCCAGAAGCAGCGCCATGGCGTCTTCCTCGGGCTCGTCGACCTCGATCTGGGTCTGGGTGGATTCGATCATCCGCTCGCGCAGATCATCGACAGGCTGGGTTTCCTCCGCGATCTCGCGCAGGGCGACGACCGGGTTCTTGTCATTGTCGCGATCGACCGTCGGCGCACTGCCGGCGGTGATTTCGCGGGCGCGATGCGAGGCAAGCATCACCAGATCAAAGCGGTTGGGAACCTTGTCGACGCAGTCTTCAACCGTTACGCGGGCCATGAATCACCTGTGCATTTGCGAATCGGACATTCGGGGCGAAAACGGACTAGTGGTCAGCATCGGGCCGCTTGTCAAGGAAAACCCGGCAGATCGCCCAGGTCCAGCGGCGTCATTCCGGCCAAGGCATCCGGGCCAAGATCCGCCAGCATCGCCGCAACGCTGCGCCCGGTCAGCGGATGGCGCCAGTCCGGCGCGACCTCCGCCAGCGGGGCCAGCACGAAGCCGCGGTCCTGCATCCGCGGATGGGGCAGGATCAGCTGCTCCGGCGTCCGGCTTTGCTGCTGGTCGAAGGGCAGGTCGGTCCAGTGACGCAGCGTCACGGCATCGGGCAGGATCAGCTGGTCCAAGGCGATCAGGTCCAGGTCCAGAACCCGCGACGACCAGCGCCCGGTGCTGCGGTCGCGCCCGTGATCGGCCTCGATCCGGTGCAGGCGCGCCAGCAGGTCCGGCGCGTCCAGATCGGTGCTGATCAAGGCCACGGCATTGGCGTAATCCGGCCCAGATCCGGCCGGGACGGCGGGAGTCTGCCAAAAGCGGCTGGTGGCCGTGATTGAAACGCCCGGTTCGGCATGCAGTATGCCCAACGTCTCGCGAAGCGTCGTCCACAGATCCCGCTGCGACAGCGGAAGGTTGGCGCCCAGGGCAACGATACCAAAAGACAGGTTAACCACGCTTTCCTCTTTGTCCTACAGCTAAAGTATACGGACTCGTCTCGAACAGGCCCCTCACCCTGTTCCGATACGCGCCTGGAGAGAGCAAGTCCCATCAAAGGCAACCACAATGTTTTATAAAGACGATCGATTGGCCCTATTCATTGACGGAGCCAACTTGTACGCGGCTGCCAAATCCCTTGGGTTCGACATCGACTACAAGCTGCTTCGCCAGGAATTCGACCGGCGCGGCAAGCTGATGCGCGCCTATTACTACACCGCGCTGCTGGAGGGCGAGGAATATTCCCCGATCCGGCCGCTGGTCGACTGGCTGCATTACAACGGCTTTTGCGTGGTCACCAAGCCCGCCCGGGAATATACCGATGCCATCGGGCGCCGGAAGATCAAGGGCAACATGGACATCGAGCTGACCGTGGACGCGATGGAGCTGGCCCCCCGGCTGGACCACGCGGTGCTGTTCTCGGGCGACGGCGATTTCCGTCCGCTGGTCGAGGCGCTGCAGCGCCAGGGCGTCCGGGTCTCGGTCGTCTCGACCATCCGCAGCCAGCCGCCGATGATCGCCGACGACCTGCGCCGCCAGGCCGACAACTTCATCGAGCTCGACGCGCTGCGCGACATCATCGGCCGCCCCCCGCGCGAGCCGCAGCCGGTCGAGACCTGAGGACCGCGCCGGCCCCCGGCCGCTGGCGGGCGCTGGCGCTGATCTGCGCCGGCGTCGTCGGCGCCATGGCCTGCTGGTTCTCGACCACGGCCATCGGCCCGGACCTGGTCCGGGTCTGGGGCCTGACCCAAGGCCAGTCGGCCTGGCTGACCAATGCGGTGCAGGTCGGCTTTGTGCTGGGGGCGCTGGCGGCCTCGGCGGTCAACCTGCCGGACATCCTGCCCATGACGCGGCTGATCACCTGGGCTGCGGCGCTGGCGGCGCTGGCCAATGCGGCGGTGCTGCTGCAGCCGGGCTTCCCGGGCCTGCTGCTGGCGCGGCTGGCGACGGGCGTGGCGCTGGCCGGGGTCTATCCCCCGGCGCTGAAGCTCATGGCCACCTGGTTCGTGACCGGGCGCGGCCTGGCCATGGGCCTGCTGGTCGGCGCGCTGACGCTGGGATCCGCGGCGCCGCATCTGCTGCGCGCGCTTGGCGGCGGGCTGGATTGGCAGTTGGTGGTGGCGGGGGCCAGCGCCGGGGCGCTGACCTCGGCCCTGATCTTCGGGCTGGCGGTGCGGGAGGGTCCGCACGGCTTTGCCCGCGCCACCTTCGATCCGCGCCAGACCTGGGCGGTGCTGCGCGACCGGCCGCTGCGCCTGGCCAGCCTCGGCTATTTCGGCCACATGTGGGAGCTTTACGCCATGTGGGCCTGGTTTCTGGCCTTCGCGCTGGCGGCGGGGCAGGCGGGGGCGCTGCCCTTCGGCGATGCGTCGGTCCTCACCTTTGTCGTCATCGCGTCTGGGGTTCTGGGTTGCGCACTTGGCGGCTGGCTGTCGGATCGGATCGGGCGCTGCTGGACCACGGCGGGCATGATGGCGGTCTCGGGCGCCTGCGCGGTGCTGATCGGCCTGGCCTGGGGCGGACCAGCCTGGGTCCTGGCCCTGATCGCCGTCATCTGGGGCATCAGCATCATCGGCGACAGCGCCCAGTTCTCGGCCGCCGTGTCCGAACTGTCGGACCCGCGCCTGGTCGGCACCGCCCTGACCCTGCAGCTGGCCTTGGGCTTTGCGCTGACCGTGCTGGCGATCTGGATGCTGCCGCATGTGGCGGCGCTGCTGGGCGGCTGGCGGTGGGCGTTCCTGGCCCTGGTGCCGGGCCCGATCCTGGGGGCATGGGCGATGCTGCGGCTGCGGCGCCTGCCGCAGGCCGCGCGTCTGGCGGGCGGGCGGCGCTGAGGGGTGGTGCGGACGGCGGGACTTGAACCCGCACTTCCATCCGGAAAACAGATTTTCGTACCACTTCGACTTTCGCCGCCGCCCGGCCGGGCGTTCGTGGTCTGGACTATCCCTTCGCCATGGCCCCTAAGGGCTTTAGGCGCCGCCCGTCTAGTCTCTACACCTTCCCACGCAGGGGCTTGGCTCGGGATTGGCACGGGCCCGAAGGCCCCCAGCTTTCCCCGAATTTGAGCGGTTCTGCACCTGCGGTTTCCCGCCGGGCACTCCAATTTTAAAGTCTGCTGCGTCTACCGATTTCGCCACGTCCGCGGCACCCCGGGATGCATATCGCAGGCTCTGAAGCCCGGGGCAAGCATCTCGGGCCGTTGCCGGGACAAAAGGCGGAACTGGTTCTTCTTCCGCTGGTTGTCTGGGACACCGGAAACAGGAGGACAGCATGTCCCGGATCAGCCAGACGCAGGGCGAAGGCGGCGAACTGCACCAGCGCGGCGGAGAGACCCTGACCACGAACCAGGGAATTCCCGTCTCGGACAACCAGAACAGCCTCAAGGCAGGGGCGCGCGGGCCGACGCTGCTGGAGGATTTCGTCCTGCGCGAGAAGATCTTTCATTTCGACCACGAGCGCATCCCGGAGCGGATCGTCCATGCGCGTGGATCCGGGGCACATGGCTATTTCGAATGCACCGACCCCATCCCCGAACTGACCCGGGCCGGGCTGTTGTCGAAGGCGGGCCGGGTGCCGGTCTTTGCCCGCTTTTCCACCGTGGCCGGCGGCGCCGGCAGCGTCGACACGCCCCGCGACGTGCGCGGCTTTGCGGTCAAGTTCTATACCGAGGAAGGCAACTGGGACTTGGTCGGCAACGACATCCCGGTCTTCTTCATCCAGGACGCGATCAAGTTTCCCGACCTGATCCATGCCGTGAAGATGGAGGCCGACCGCGGCTATCCCCAGGCCGCCAGCGCCCATGACACCTTCTGGGATTTCGTGTCGCTGATGCCCGAATCGATGCACATGATCATGTGGGCGATGTCCGACCGCGGCATCCCGCGCAGCCTGCGCATGATCGAGGGCTTTGGCATTCACACCTTCCGGCTGGTGAACGCGGAGGGCCGATCCACCTTCGTCAAGTTCCACTGGAAGCCGCGCCTTGGCCTGCAGAGCCAGGTCTGGAACGAGGCCGTCAAGACGGCGGGCGCCAACCAAGATTACCACCGCCAGGACCTGTGGGAGGCGATCGAGGCGGGCGATCATCCCGAATGGGACCTGGGCATCCAGACATTCGACGCGGAATGGGCCGCCCGGCAACCCTATGACGTGCTGGACGCGACCAAGCTGATCCCCGAGGAGGACATCCCCGTCCGCATCGTCGGCCGTATGGTGCTGGACCGCAACCCCGACAACTTCTTTGCCGAGACCGAGCAGGTGGCCTTCTGCCCGGCCAATATCGTACCCGGCATCGATTTCACCGACGACCCGCTGCTGCAGGGGCGGCTGTTCAGCTATCTGGACACGCAGAAGTCGCGGCTTGGCACGGCAAACTTCCACCAGCTGCCGATCAACGCGCCGAAATGCCCGATGCACAACTTTCAGCGCGACGGCATGATGCAGATGGCCGTGCCCAAGGGGCGCGCCAATTATGAACCCAATAGCCTGGACGAAGCGGGCGAGGATGCGGGCCCCCGCGCGGTCGATCACGGCTTTGCCACGGTCAAGTCGATGACGGACCTGGGCAACCAGCCCGACCAGAAGCTGCGCGTCCGGCCCGAGCTGTTCGGCGACCACTACAGCCAGGCGCGGATGTTCTATCGCAGCCAGACCGAGGTCGAGCAGCGCCATATTGCTGATGCCCTCACCTTCGAGCTGTCCAAGGTGGGCCTGGGCCACGTGATCCAGCGCGTGCTGGGGCATCTGCGGGTGGTCGACGAAGACTTGGCCGAGATGGTCGCCGAAGGCTTGGCCGAGGACCTGCCCGATGCCGCCACGCCCTTCCGCGAGCCGGTGGACATGGCGCCTTCGGATGCGCTGTCGATCGCGAAGAGCGCGAAGTACACGCTGAAGGGCCGCAAGGTCGGCATCCTGATCGGCGATGGCGGGGACCGGTCCAAGGTCGAGGCGTTGACGGCGGCGATCGAGGCCGAAGGCGGCACCGTCGCCCTGATCGCGAAGGAGCGCGGCAAGGCCGAGGCGCAGCTGGCGGGATCGCCCTCGGTCCTGTTCGACGCGGTGGCGCTGGTGATCTCGGCCGAGGACGCGGCCAAGCTGTCCAAGTACAAGCCGGCCATCGATTTCGTCTCGGACGCTTTCGCGCATATGAAGGCGATCGGCGCGGATGAGAACGCCACCGCCCTGCTGATGGCGGCGGGAGTCGAGAAGGACGAGGGCGTGCCGGGGCTGGCGCCCGATGCCTTTGTCAAGGCGGCGTGCCGGCGGTATTACGACCGCGAGGCCAAACTCTGGTGAAAACGGTGCCGGGGGCTTTGCGCCCCGGGACCCTCGTGAGGTAATTTACCAAAGAAGACGGGCGCCGGTGCCTGGCGCCCGTCAGCCGTAGCTGCGGGTCGGGCGGTCAAAGACCTTTCGGCCCATGAGGCTGCCCACCAGGTCCACCATCAGCTTGGCCGTCCGGCCGCGTTCGTCCAGGAACGGGTTCAGTTCGACCAAGTCGAGCGATGTGACCAGACCCGATTCGTGCAGCAGTTCCATGACAAGATGCGCCTCGCGGAAGGTGGCGCCGCCGGGAACGGTGGTGCCCACGGCGGGCGCGATCGAGGGATCGAGGAAATCGACGTCCAAGCTGACATGCAGCAGCCCGTCTGCGGCCCGCACCCGGTCCAGGAAAGCCCGCAGCGGCGCGACGATGCCCTGTTCGTCCAGCACCCGCATGTCGTTCACGGTGATCTCGGTCGGCTGCATCGCGGCCAGTTCGGCGGGATCGACGCTGCGGATGCCGAACATGCAGATGTTCTCCCCCGGGATCGGGGCCGGGAAGGGCGGGAAGGGGTCAAAGCCCGGCAGTCCGCTGGCATAGGCCATGGGCGTTCCGTGCAGGTTGCCCGAGGTGGTCGAGGCCACCGTGTGGAAGTCGCTGTGCGCGTCCAGCCAGATCACGAATTGCGGCCGGCCGATGCCTGCGGCATGGCGGGCGATGCCGGCCACCGTGCCCAGGGCCAGCGAATGGTCACCCCCCATGATGATGGGCAGGCCATGGGGCAGCGCGGCCTGGGTCGCCTCGGACAGCGCCTGGGTCCAGGCGATGGTTTCGGGAAGGTGGTGGACGGCCGGGTTCTCGCAGACGTGCTGGCCCAAGGGGGCGGGGGTGACATCGCCGCGATCCTCGACGCTGTGGCCAAGCGTGCTGAGCGTGCCGGCAATGCCCGCCGTGCGATAGGCCGCGGGCCCCATCAGGCAGCCGGGACGGCGCTGCCCCTCGTCCACGGGGGCTCCGATCAGGATGCAATGGGTCATCCGCGTCTCCGTCTTTGCTGGTCGGCCCGACTAAACCCGCCCAAAGGGGGAAAGTCCACCGGCCGATCCGGCGACGGGCGCCAGGTGCCTGGGGTCCGCAGCCAGAGGGGAAAGCCGCTTGCCTGGGTCACGTGCCGGCCATGGCGCCAGCGAACGGGGGCGGCAAGAGGGTCCGCCGCCCCGTTGCGCTTCAGGCGCGGGTGCCGCTGAAGCGCTCTTCCCATGCGGTCCGGCTGTCGTCGTCGATCTTGGCGAAGAGAACCTCGGGGACGGTGAAGGCGTGGCCTGCGGACAGGGCGGACAGGGCCGCGGAAACATCGGCGGGCCAAGGCGCGTCGGTCACGGCCATCGCCTCCAGCATGGCGCGCGAGGCGAAGGGGATGAAGGGCACCGAAAGGATGGCATAGAGGCGCACCAGGTTCAGGCCCATGCGCACCTGCATGGCCGCGCGTTCCGGGTCGGTCTTGAAGACCGTCCAGGGGGCGGCGGATTGCAGGTATTCGTTGCCCAGGACCCAGATGGCGCGCAGTTCGGAGGCGGCCTTGCGGACCTCCATCGCCTCCATGTTGCCTTCATAGGCGCGGATGCGGGTGGTCAGCGCCTCGGTCAGGGCCTGTTCCTCGGGGCCGTAGGCGGGGGCGTCGGGGACGACCTCGCCGAACTTGCTGCGGCAGAACTTGGTGATGCGGCTGACGAAGTTGCCCAGCACGTCGGCCAGGTCCTTGTTCACGGATTGCTGGAAATTCTCCCAGGTGAACTCGCTGTCGCCGGATTCGGGGGCGTGGGACAAGAGCCACCAGCGCCAGTAATCGGCCGGCAGGATGTCCAGCGCGTGGTCCATGAAGACGCCGCGGCCCTGGGACGTGCTGAACTGTCCACCCTGATAATTCAGGTAGTTGAAGGACTTGATGTAGTCGACCATCTTCCACGGCTCGCCCGAGCCGATCAGGGTGGCGGGAAAGGACAGGGTGTGGAAGGGCACATTGTCCTTGCCCATGAACTGGGTATAGGTCACGTCCCCGGCGCCTTCGTCCAGGCGCCACCAGCGGCGCCAGGCGGCCTCGTCCAGACCCCCCGCGTCGGCCCATTCGGCGGTGGCCGCGATATATTCGATGGGCGCGTCGAACCAGACATAGAAGACCTTGCCCTCCATCCCCGGCCAGGGGGCATCGCCGCGTTTCACAGGCACGCCCCAGTCCAGGTCGCGGGTGATGCCGCGGTCCTGCAGCCCGTCACCGTCGTTCAGCCATTTGCGGGCGATGGATGTGGTCAGGATCGGCCAGTCGGCCTTGGCATCGATCCAGGCAGCGATGTCGCCCTTGAGCTCGGACTGGCGCAGGTAGAGGTGTTTCGTCTCGCGCACCTCAAGGTCTGTGCTGCCGGAAATGGCGCTGCGCGGGTCGATCAGGTCGGTCGGGTCCAGCTGTTTCGTGCAGTTCTCGCACTGGTCGCCGCGGGCCTTGTCATAGCCGCAGTTGGGGCAGGTGCCCTCGATGTAGCGGTCGGGCAGGAAACGGCCGTCGGCATGGGAATAGACCTGCTTTTCAACAACCTCGCGGATATAGCCCTGATCGGCCAGGCGGCCTGCGAAATGCTGGGTCAGGGCGCGGTTGCGGTCGCTGGAGGAGCGGCCGTAATGGTCGAAGGAGAGGCCGAAGCCCTGGGCCAGGCGCGCCTGTTCGGCATGCATCCGGGCGCAATAGTCGGCCACGGCCTCGCCCGTCTTGGCGGCGGCCAGTTCGGCGGGGGTGCCGTGTTCGTCGGTCGCGCAGATGAACATCACCTCGTGGCCCCGCGCCCGCAGGTAGCGGGCATAAAGGTCGGCCGGCAGCTGGGAACCGACGAGGTTCCCCAGATGCTTGATGCCGTTGATATAGGGCAGGGCGGAGGTGATGAGGTGGCGGGCCATGGCATGCGTCCTTTCGGGGTCGCGCATCTCTAGCCCTGTTGCGCGGGGTTGGAAAGTCTGGCGCGCGTTGCAGGGCCGGTGCGCGCAACGGTCGGCGACTGGGCCGGGGCCGGGGCCAGCAAAGGCTGGCCGAAGGGGGCGCACGGGGCGGGCACCGGGGAGGCACGGGGCGTACACCGCGCGTACACCGCTTGCGGCCCCTCTGTTAACGGATCGTCAAGGGATGCGGCGAGGGGCGGGACGGGGCGGGCGGGACGGGGCGCGGGCGGAACCCTGGCCGCCCATGAGGGTTGTGTCCGGAATTCCCCTCACCCCGAAAGCGAGAATGACATGAAGAACCCATGGATGAGCGCCTGGCTGTCGGCTGCCAACAGCATGACCGGCGCGGCGCGCGGACAGATGATGTCCGAGATGAACAAGACCCAGACCCAGATGATGCAGGAATGGCAGAAGGCCTGGACCGATGCCTGGATGGGGATGTGGTTCCCCGGCAACCGGCGGTGACGCCGGGCACCGGCCCCCAGGACGCGAAAGGCCGCCCGAAGGGGCGGCCTTTGTCATGCCCGGAGGCAGGTGTGGCGGCGGGTTCAGCGACGACGGTCGCGGCGCGAGCTCATCGGTTGGAAGGCGACGCCGACATGCGCCTCGCAATAGGGTTTGCCCGCGACCGAAGGCAGGCCGCAGAACCAGAACTTGTCGGTGGCCGGGTCGCCGATGGGCCATTTGCAGGTCCGCTCGGTCAGTTCCATCAGGGTCAGCTTGCGGGCGCGCTTTTCGACCTCGCGGACCGAGGCCAGCGCCTCGGGCGAGATCTCGTTGGCCGAGGGCTGCGGCGGCAGGGGCTGACCCGCGGGCACGATCGGGCGACGCGGGACCGGGGTGAAGGTCGGCTGCACGGCGGCGGGCTCGATCGGCTCGGGCTCGGGCAGGCGTTCGGCGGGCTGGGGCGCGGGGGCGGCGCTGGCCGCGGCCGGCTGGGGCGCGGGCTTGGCGGGCTTCTTCTCGGCCACGGGTTCGGGGGCGGGCTGGGGCGCGGGTGCGGCCTCGGCCTCGTCGTTGCGGTTCGACAGGCCCAGGCGGTGGACCTTGCCGATGACCGCGTTGCGGGTCACCCCGCCCAGTTCCTTGGCGATGGCGCTGGCCGACTGACCCTCGGACCACATGCGCTTCAGCGTCTCGACACGTTCATCCGTCCAGGACATGGCTGCCTTTCCGGGCGGGTCTGACCTGCCGCCCCATCTTGAAACCTTCGATTGGTCCCGTCAGAAACGGGATGCCGAGATTTAGCCGCCGAAGCGCAGAAATTCAAGGACCGCCAGATGACCTTCCGGACAATCGCCGAACCCGCCCCCGCAGAGAGGGTCCCGGACCGGCCCATGGGCGTGCGCCGCTTTGGCCGCGTCAACTGGCTGGGACTGCGGACCCTGGCCACGCGCGAGGTCATGCGCTTCATGGCGGTCTGGCAGCAGACGATCTTTGCGCCGCTGATGACGGCGGGCCTGTTCGTGGTGGTTTTCGCGCTGGCGCTGGGCCAGGGACGGGGCGAGATCATGGGCCTGCCCTATCTGGTCTTCCTGGGGCCGGGCATCCTGATGATGACGGTGATCCAGAACGCCTTTGCCAACACGTCCAGTTCCATCACCGCGGCCAAGGTCCAGGGCAATATCGTCGACACGCTGATGCCGCCCCTGTCGGGGGGCGAATTGCTGGCCGGTTACCTGAGCGGGTCGGTGGTGCGGGCGGGGCTGGTGGCCACGGTGATCGGCACCGGGATGGTGCTGGTGACCGGGCGCGGCATCGCCCATCCGCTGTGGGCGCTGGGCTTCGTGCTGCTGGCGGCGCTGTTGATGGGGGGGTTGGGGATCCTGGCCGGGATCATGGCGCAGAAGTTCGACCAGATGGCGGCGATCACCAATTTCATCATCACGCCGCTGAGTTTCCTGTCGGGCACCTTCTATTCCGTCGATGCCCTGCCCGAGCCCTTCAACACGCTGTCGCACTGGAACCCGGTCTTTTACCTGATCGACGGGGCGCGATACGGCGTCACCGGGGTCGGCGACGCGCCGCCGCTGCGCGGTTTCCTGATCTGCGGGGCGGTGGTCGTGCTGGTCCTGGCGCTGGCGCTGCGCTGGCTGAAAACCGGCTATCGGATGAAAGCGTGATTGCGCCAAAGGGGCGTTGGCGCTATGGCGGTGGGCATGATCGCCCGGACCGCCCTTCGTGCCCGTCCCCGACGTTGACGTTCCGTCACCGTCCGATCCTGCCCGCCCTTCACATCCTGTTCTGACATTTCGGGGAATCCGCCATGATTTCGCACGTCCTGCCGACCTATAATCGCGCACCCCTGGCCTTTGAACGTGGCGAGGGGGCCTGGGCCCTGACCGCCGACGGGACGCGATACCTGGACCTGGGCGCGGGCATCGCGGTCAATGTGCTGGGCCATGCCAATCCCGACCTGGTGGCCGCGCTGACGGCGCAGGCGGGGCGCATCTGGCATGTGTCGAACCTGTACCAGATCCCCGAGCAGGAGCGGCTGGCCGATCTGCTGGTCGATGCCACCTTTGCCGACACGGTGTTCTTCACCAATTCGGGCACCGAGGCGGCCGAGCTGGCGATCAAGATGATCCGCAAGCATTGGCACCATGCAGGCGACCCCGAGCGGATCGAGATCCTGACCTTCGAGGGGGCCTTTCACGGGCGGTCGACCGGGGCCATCGCGGCATCCGGTGCCGAGAAGATGGTCAAGGGATTCGGCCCGCTGATGCCGGGGTTCCGCGTGCTGCCCTTTGGCGATCACGAGGCGCTGAAGGCCGCCGTCAGCGAGCGCACCGCCGCGATCCTGGTCGAGCCGGTGCAGGGCGAGGGGGGCATCCGCCCGCTGCCCGATGTCTGCCTGCAGGGGTTGCGCGAGCTGTGCGACCGGACCGGCGCGCTGCTGGTGCTGGACGAGGTGCAATGCGGCATGGGCCGGACGGGGCGGCTGTTCGCGCATGAATATGCCGGGATCACGCCCGACATCATGATGGTCGCCAAGGGCATCGGCGGGGGCTTTCCGCTGGGCGCGGTGCTGGCCACCGAGGCCGCCGCGGCGGGCATGGTGGCGGGCACGCATGGGTCGACCTATGGTGGCAACCCGCTGGCCTGCGCGGTGGGCGCGCGGGTGATGGAGATCGTGGCCGATCCGGCGTTCCTGGCCGAGGTGAACCGCAAGGGCGCGCTGTTCCGCCAGAAGCTTGAGGGGCTGGTCGCGGCCCATCCGCAGGTGTTCGAGGGCGTCCGCGGGCAGGGGCTGATGCTGGGGCTGAAATGCCACGTGGCGCCTGCGGATCTGGTCAAGGCGGGCTATGCCCAGCAGATCCTGACCGTGCCCGCGGCGGATGACACGCTGCGCCTGCTGCCGCCGCTGAACATCGCCGATGAGGAGATCGCCGAGGCGGTGGCGCGGCTGGACCGGGCGGCGGCCAGCCTTGCCGCCTGAGATCGGGTTCCGGCCCGTCACGGCGGGGGACCTGCCGATGCTGGCCACATGGCTGGCGCGGCCCGAGGTCGCCCGCTGGTGGCCGGATCCCCGGCATCAGCTGGGCCTGCTGCGCGAGGACCTGGACGAGGCCGCGATGACGCAGCTGATCGCGATGGAGGGGGAGGTGCCGCTGGGATATGCGCAGCATTATCCGGCGCATCACTGGCCGGCGCCGCATTTCGCGGACTTGCCTGCCGATGCCATCGCGATCGACGTCTTTGGCGCGCCCGAGGGGATGGGCCGGGGCGGGGAGTGGCTGCGCGCGCTGGGCGACCTGCTGCTGGCGCGGGCCCCGGTCCTGGCGATCGATCCCGATCCCGGGAACCTGCGCGCGATCCGGGCCTATGAGAAGGCGGGATTTTCGGGCGACCGGATCCTGCCCGACGGGGCGGGCCGGCCGGTCCGGGTGATGACGCGCCGACGATAACTGCATCCTTTCTGCCCAGAACCGCGAAGGGAGGCTGCGCCCCCTTGACCCCGCCGTGGCAAGCAGGCTTGCTTGGCCGATATCGCCGAAAGACAGACAGATGACCCATTTCCTGGATATCCACACCACCGACCGCGAGGCGCTGAGGTCGATCATCGACATGGCCCGCGCCATGAAGACCGCCCGCAACGACCGGCCCAAGGGCACGCCCGACGACGAACAGCCGCTGGCAGGGCGCATGGTGGCGCTGATCTTTGAAAAGCCCTCGACCCGGACGCGCGTCAGCTTTGACGTGGGCGTCCGCCAGATGGGCGGGCAGACGATGATCCTGTCCGGGTCCGAGATGCAGCTGGGCCATGGCGAGACCATCGCCGACACCGCCCGCGTGCTGTCGCGCTATGTCGACCTGATCATGATCCGCACCTTCGAGGAGGCGACGCTGCTGGAGATGGCCGAGCATGCCACCGTGCCGGTCATCAACGGGCTGACCAACCGCACCCATCCCTGCCAGATCATGGCCGACGTGATGACCTTTGAGGAGCATCGCGGCCCCATCGGCGACAAGAAGGTCGTCTGGTCGGGTGACGGCAACAATGTCTTTGCGAGCTTTGCCCATGCGGCGGGGCAGTTCGGGTTCGACCTGACCTTTACCGGGCCGCCGCCGCTGGACCCCGAGCGCGCTTGCTTGGATTATGCCGCGGCGCAAGGGCGCCCGATCACCATCGAGCGCGATCCGCACAAGGCGGTGGTGGGCGCCGACCTGGTCGTGACCGACACCTGGGTCAGCATGCATGATCCGCAATCGGCCAAGGAGCGGCGCCACAACCAGTTGCGCGGATACCAGGTGAACGACGCGCTGATGGCGAAGGCCCGGCCTGACGCGCTGTTCATGCATTGCCTGCCCGCGCATCGCGACGACGAGGTCACCAGCGAGGTCATGGACGGCCCGCATTCGGTGATCTTCGACGAGGCCGAGAACCGGCTGCACGCGCAGAAGGCGATCATGCGGCATTGCCTGGGGCTGTGACTTCGCCCGCAGGTTGTCACGGAACCGTCGCGGGGCTGTGATCGCCCTGCCATGAAGAAGGTCTAAGCCGCGCTGAAGCCCCGCCGAAAAGGCGGGGCATCCCATCAGCAAGGAGCGCGTCATGGACGACTTCCAGCCGGTTCGCGGCATTTTCCGGAACAGTCAGCTTGAGCGGGCCGACGGCCCCGGCCTGAACCCGACCCGCAACCAGACCATGGGCGAGATCATCGCCGCGCGTTTTTCGCGCCGCGGCTTCATGCGCGGCGCCATGGCGGTGACCGCCATTTCCGCCACGGTCAGCCCGATGGCGCTGATGTCGGCGGATGCCGCGCAGGTGAAGGGCCGGGTCGAGGGATCGGCCTTTGATTTTCCCGAGGTCACCGCCGGCGTCGATGCCGATCACCACGTGGCTGAGGGTTATGACGCCGATGTGCTGATCCGCTGGGGCGACAAGGTGCTGGCCGACGCGCCCGAGTTCGACCCCGCGAACCAGTCCGAGGCCGCGCAGGAGAAGCAGTTCGGCTATAACAACGACTATGTGGGCTTTGTCCCGCTGGAGGGCGCCGAGGATCACGGCCTGCTGGTGGTGAACCACGAATACACCAACGAGGAGCTGATGTTCCCCGGCATCGTCACCATCGAGGCGGGCGAGGTCGTGGTGGCCCCGGCGACCGAGGAGCGCGTGAACGTCGAGATGGCCGCGCATGGCGGCACGATCATCGAGATCCGCCGAGAGAACGGCAAGTGGCGCACCCTGCCCGAGGGCAGGATGAACCGCCGCATCACCGCCAAGACCCCGATGCAGCTGACCGGTCCCGCCGCCGGCCATGCGCGCCTGCAGACCAATGCCAACCCGTCGGGGCGCGAGGTGCTGGGCACGATCAACAACTGCGCCGGCGGCGTGACGCCCTGGGGCACCTACATCATGGCCGAGGAAAACTTTCACGGCTATTTCCTGGGCGAGCTGCCGCAGGGCCATGCCGAGGCCGCCAATTACGAGCGTCTGGGCGTGCCGGGCGGCAATTACGACTGGGGCCGCTTTCACGGCCGCTTTGACCTGGCGCAGGAGCCGAACGAGCCGAACCGTTTCGGCTGGGTGGTCGAGGTCGATCCGATGGACCCGACCGCGGTGCCCAAGAAGCGCACCGCCCTGGGCCGCTTCAAGCACGAGGGCGCTGAGAGCGCGCTGTCCAAGGACGGGCGGGTGGTGTTCTACCTGGGCGACGACGAGCGGTTCGACTATGTCTACAAGTTCGTGACGGCCGGGCGCTACGATCCCGACGACCGGGCGGCGAACATGGACCTGCTGGACGAGGGCACGCTGTATGTGGCGCGCTTTGACGAGGAGGGCGGCATGGAATGGCTGCCGCTGGTCCAGGGCGAGGGGCCGCTGACGGCCGCGAACGGCTTTGCCAGCCAGGCCGACGTGGTGATCGAGGCGCGGCGCGCCGCGGACCTGCTGGGTGCCACCCCCATGGACCGCCCCGAGGACGTCGAGCCGAACCCCGAGAACGGCCATGTCTATGTCATGCTGACCAACAACACCAAGCGGGAGGAGGCCAATGCCGCCAATCCCCGCACCGAGAACGCCTTTGGCCATATCATCGAGATCATCGAGGAGGGCGGCGACCTGGCCGCCACGCGCGGCACCTGGGAGATCCTGGTGAAGTGCGGCGATCCGTCGATTGCCGAGGTAGGGGCGACCTTTTCGACCGCGACGACCGAGAACGGCTGGTTCGGGATGCCCGACAACTGCGCCGTGGATGCGGATGGGCGGCTGTGGATCTCGACCGACGGCAATTCGCCCTCCGAGACCGGGCGCACGGACGGGCTTTGGGCGCTGGACACGGAAGGCGAGGCGCGCGGCACCTCGCGGCTGTTCTATCGGGTGCCGGTGGGGGCCGAGATGTGCGGGCCCTGCATGACGCCGGACATGGCGACCTTCTTCGTGGCGGTCCAGCATCCTGCCGATGGCGGCGATGACTGGGACGAGTTCGGGCGGCCGTCCTATTACGAGGACCTGTCCACGCGCTGGCCGGATTTCCGCGACGACATGCCGACCCGGCCGTCGGTCGTGGCGATCACCAGGCAGGGCGGCGGGCGCATCGGCTGAGTGGCCGGTGGACGGGTGGCCTGAGGGCCGCCCCAGTGAGACAGGAAAAGGCCGCGCAGGTTGCGCGGCCTTTTTTGGTTGAGGCGCGGGTCCGATCAGCCGATGGCGGCGGCGCGGACCTCGTCGTCGATGGCGTTTTCGTATTGCGCGAAGTTGTCGCAGAACATCTGGACCAGCTTGCGGGCCTGCGCGTCATAGGCGGCAGGGTCGGCCCAGGTCTGGCGCGGGTCCAGCAGCTTGTCCTCGACCCCCGGCACGCTGACCGGGACATCGAAGCCGAAGTTCGGGTCGCGGCGGAACTGGACGTCGTTCAGGCTACCGTCCAGCGCCGCGGCCAGAAGCGCGCGGGTCGCGGCGATCGGCATGCGGCGGCCGGTGCCGAAGGCCCCCCCGGTCCAGCCGGTGTTAACCAGCCAGCAGCTGGCGCCGTGCTGGGCGATCTTTTCCTGCAGGAGCTTGCCATAGACCTCGGGGCGGCGCGGCATGAAGGGGGCGCCGAAGCAGGTCGAGAAGGTCGGGGTCGGTTCGCTGACGCCGACTTCGGTGCCCGGGGTCTTGGAGGTGAAGCCCGAGAGGAAGTGGTACATGGCCTGCGCCGGGGTCAGCCGCGCGATCGGGGGCAGCACGCCATAGGCGTCGCAGGTCAGCATGATCACGTTTTTCGGGTGGCCGCCGAGGCTGGTCGCCGAGGCGTTCGAGATCGCCTCCAGCGGATAGGCGCAGCGCATGTTGTCGGTGATCGAGTTGTCCTCGAAGTCGAGTTCCAGGCTGTCGGCGTCGAAGACCATGTTCTCGATCACGGTGCCGAAGCGCGAGGTGGTCGCGTGGATCTCGGGCTCGGCCTGGGCCGAAAGGTTGATCGTCTTGGCGTAGCAGCCGCCCTCGAAGTTGAAGATGCCGGTGTCGGACCAGCCGTGTTCGTCGTCACCGATCAGCACGCGCGAGGGATCGGCCGACAGGGTCGTCTTGCCGGTGCCCGAGAGGCCGAAGAAGACCGCGCTGTCGTCGGGATTGCCGGGCGCATGGTTGGCGCTGCAATGCATCGGCATGATGCCCTTTTCGGGCAGCAGGTAGTTCAGCAGCGTGAAGACGGATTTCTTGTTCTCGCCCGCATAGGCGGTGTTGGCGATCAGGATCAGCTTCTTGTCGAAGTTCATCGCGATCACGGTTTCCGAGCGGCAGCCGTGGCGTTCGGGATCGGCCTTGAAGGACGGGCAGTTGATGATCGTGAATTCGGGCGCGAAGGCCGCCAGCTCCTCGGCTGCGGGGCGGCGCAGCAGGTGGCGGATGAAGAGGCCGTGCCAGGCCAGTTCGGTGACCACGCGCACGTCGAGGCGGTTGTCGGCATCGGCGCCGCCGAACAGATCCTGCACGAAGTAGTCGCCGCCCTTCATATGCGCCAGCATGTCGGCATGCAGGCGGTCAAAGGCGTCGGGCGCCATCGGCTTGTTGTTGTCCCACCAGATCGCGTCCTCGACCGACGGGGTGCGGACCACGAACTTGTCCTTGGGCGAGCGGCCGGTATGGGCGCCGGTCGAGACGAGGAAGCTGCCGCCCAGGCCCAGCTGGCCTTCGCCGCGGGCCACCGCCTCGGTCATCAGGGCCGGCTCCAGCAGGTTGTAATAAACCCGTCCCAGCCCCTCGATTCCCTGATCCTCAAGTCGGCAGTTGGGGTTTACACGCGTCGTCATTGTCGGTGGCTCCGTGGCTGGGGTGGGGCGGCTGCCCGTTCATTCGGCACTGGATCGGCTATAACACGGGCGTTCGGGCCGAAAACAAGACAGCGCAAACAGTTAGCGCCAACGTTGAATGTTATCGCAATCAGGCCAGTTTGTGCGTCGGGCACGGCGGGCATGGAGAGAAAATTAAGTCCTTCTGCGGCAGGATGAGGGGGAGGTGATTCGCATGATCCAGCTGCATGCCACGACGATCGCGCTGGAGGGGCAGGGATTGATGATCCTGGGCCCCTCGGGCAGCGGCAAGTCCAGCCTGGCGCTGGAGCTGATGGCGGTGGGGGCCGCGCTGGTCGCCGATGACCGCACGGACCTGCGCCTGTCGGCGGGGCGTCTGGTGGCCTCGGCGCCCCTGCCGCTGCTGGGGCGGATCGAGGCGCGGGGCGTCGGCATCCTGTCGGCGGCGGCGTCGCCGCCCGTGCCGGTGGCCTGGGCCTGCGACCTGGGGCAGGCCGAAGCGGACCGGCTGCCACAGCTGCGGCATCAGGAATGGCTGGGGGTCCGGGTTTCGCTTGTGCTGGGTCCCTATCGGCCGCATCTTTACGCTGCGCTGCGGCAGATGATGCTGGGACATCGCCTGGCCTAGCCGCCCGTCCGTCGTCGCAAACAAGGAGGTCTCATGCCCCATCCCGCCAAGGCAGAAGGTGACGCCGCCCGGGGCGTCCAGCGGCTGGTGCTGGTCACGGGTCCGTCCGGGGCGGGCCGGTCCACGGCCATCAATGTGCTGGAGGACCTGGGTTATGAAGCCATCGACAACCTGCCGCTGTCGCTGATCCCGCGCCTGCTGGATGGACCCGCGCGACCGATGCCGCTGGCCTTGGGGCTGGATGTGCGCAACCGCGATTTCTCGGCCTCGAACCTGATCGAGCTGATCGACCGGCTGACCCGCGCCCCGGAATACGCGCCCGAGGTGCTGTTCCTGGACTGCAGCGCCGATGTGCTGGTGCGCCGCTACAACGAGACGCGTCGCCGCCATCCGCTGACGCCCGACCAGGAGCCGATGGCGGGCGTGCAGGCCGAGGCCGACCTGCTGGCCCCGGTCCGGGTGCGCGCGGATGTGCTGATCGACACGACCGAATTGTCGCCCCACGACCTCAAGGCGGAACTGACCCGCGTCTTCGACCTGCGACCGGATCACCGGCTGACTGTGTCGCTGCATTCCTTCAGCTACAAGCGCGGCGTGCCGCGCGGGCTGGACCTGATGTTCGACTGCCGGTTTCTGGCGAACCCGCATTGGGAGCCCCACCTGCGGCCGCTGGACGGGCGCGACGCGGCGGTCCAGGCCCATGTGAGCGCCGACCCGCGGTTCGCCGCCTTCTTCGACAAGACCCGCGATCTTGTCGAGTTCCTGCTGCCCGCCCATATGGAGGAGGGGAAGTCGCATCTGGCCATCGGCTTTGGCTGTACCGGAGGGCAACACCGTTCCGTCACTTTGGTGGAAAAGATGGCCGTTGCGCTTGCGGATGCTGGCTGGCCGGTGTCAATAAGACATAGGGAACTCGAGCGTCGGAGCACGGCGCTGCATTCTGGCGGGGATGCATCGCCCACGGGCGAGGCACGACCGACGCAGAGGCAGGCGTCATGACGATGCGGGCTTTTGGACTTGGTGGAACGCGTTGATCGGAATAGTCATCGTAGCGCATGGCGGCTTGGCGCGGGAATACCTGTCCGCTGTCGAACATGTCGTGGGCCCGCAGGTGGGAATCGCTGCCGTCGCGATCGAGGATGATCACGACCGCGCGGCCAAGACCGCGGAAATCAAGGCGGCCGCCGATGCGGTCGATCTGGGCGACGGGGTGGTGCTGGTGACCGACCTGTTCGGCGGCTCGCCGTCGAACCTGTCGCTGCCCGCCTGCGCGGTGCAGGACCGGACCATCCTTTATGGCGCCAACCTGCCGATGCTGGTCAAGCTGGCCAAGTCGCGGCACCTGCCGGTCCGCGACGCAGTGGGCTTTGCCAAGGAGGCGGGGCGCAAGTACATCAACTCCTACAATGTGCCGGTCGAGGCCGTCCTGGATCGCGAAAGCCGCGCGCGATGAGCGGGGCGGTGACGCGCGATCTGTCGATCATCAACGTCAAGGGCCTGCACGCCCGCGCCAGCGCGAAATTCGTCGACGTGGTCGAGCGTTTCGACGCCCAGGCCCAGGTCGAAAAGGACGGCATGTCCGTGTCGGGCGATTCCATCATGGGCCTGCTGATGCTGACCGCCCCGCGCGGCAGCCAGATCCGGGTCACCACGACCGGCCCCCAGGCCGCGGCCCTGGCCGACGCGCTGGAGGCCCTTGTCGGGGACTTCTTCGGCGAAGGCATGTAGTGCCCGAGCGCAAGTCCTATCACCACGGCAACCTGCGCCAAGCGCTGGTCGAGGCCACGGCCGCGCTGATCGAGGAACAGGGGCCGCAGGCCTTTACCCTGACCGAGGCCGCGCGGCGGGCGGGCGTCTCGGCCGCAGCGCCCTATCGGCATTTCAAGGGCCGTGACGACCTGCTGGAAGAGGTGGCGCGCCAAGGCTTTGTCGAATTTGCAGTCCGGCTGGAAACGGCTTTCGACGGGGGCCGCCCCCGGCCGCTGTCGGCCTTCCTGCGGATGGGGCAGGCTTATCTGGACTTCGCCTCGGACCGGCCCGGCTATTACATGGCGATGTTCGAATCCGGGATCTCGGTTGCGGGGAATGCCCAATTGGCCACCGCCTCGGGGCGCGCGCAGGGGGTCCTGATCGCCGGGGCCGAGGCGCTGGCGGCACGCCTGCCGCCCGAAAGCCGCCCGCCATCGCGCATGGTGGCCAACCACATCTGGGCGCTGAGCCATGGCGTGGTCGAGTTGTTCAGCCGCGGCAAGCCGGGCTGCCGCAGCCCCGTCGGCCCGTCCGAGATGCTGGAAAGCGGCGCGATCATCTATCTGCGCGGGCTGGGGCTGATCACCGACTGAATTTTTGCAATGGCGCTCTTGAAGGGCGCCGCGTCCTGCCCATTTATGTAAATGTGATTAACATTAACATTGGGAGACACCAGATGAACACTGCCCCTGAGCTGATTCGCCCGGCCCCCGCAGGCCCGCGTCTCGGCGAGGTTCTGGCCCGCGGGCGCGACTGGCTGGACCAGCGCGGACGCCTGGCCTGGATCGCCGCCATGGTCCTGGGCTTCATCGCCTTCTGGCCGGTGGGCCTGGCCCTTCTGTTCTACATGATCTGGAGCAAGCGCATGTTCGGATGCAGCAAACGCAGCTATTCCCCGCGTCACGTGGCTCAGTCCACCGGCAACACCGCCTTCGACGCCTATCGCGAGCAGACGCTGAAGCGGCTGGAGGATGAGCACCGCGAGTTCATGGACTTTCTGGCCAAGCTGCGCGAGGCCAAGGACAAGGCCGAGTTCGACCAGTTCATGGAAAAGCGCGGCGACAAGGTCGACGCCTGATCCTTGCGCGGGGCCGGCCCGAACCGGCCCCGTCGCCTCATTCGCCCCGGGGAAAGCGCTGGTTGTCCTCCAGCACGTTCAGGTCCATGTGGTTGCGCATGTAGCGTTCCGACGCCCGCTGCAGCGGCTGGTGGTCCCAAGGGTAGTAGGCGCCGTTGCGCAACGCCTCGTAGACGATCCAGCGCCGCGCCTGCGACTGGCGCACCTCGGCGTCATAGGCGGCCAGATCCCACCGATCCACCGCCTGCGCCCGCAGCCGTTCCAGCGTGCCGGCATGGGCCGGATCGCCGGCAAGGTTCACCCGCTCGTCCGGGTCGCTGTCCAAGTCGAACAGCATCTCGGGATCGGCGCGGCAGGCGACGTATTTCCAGCGCCCGTCGCGCAGCGCGACCAGGGGCGTAATGCTGCCCTCGGCCGCGTATTCCATCGGGACCGGGCCGCGATGCCCGGCCTGCGCCAGTGACACGCCGTCGGTCCATGGTGCGATCTCGTCCATCGGCAGGCCGGCCAGATCGCAGAGCGTCGGCAGCACGTCGATGGTGCTGACCGGCTGATCGACCCGCCCCGGTGCCATGCCGGGGGCCGAGATCATCAGCGGCACACGCGCTGAACCTTCAAAGAAGTTCATCTTGAACCACAGGCCACGCTCGCCCAGCATTTCCCCATGGTCGGACAGGAACAGGATGATCGTGTCCTGCTGGCGCGTCGCCTCCAGCACGTCCAGGATCTCTCCGATCTTGTCGTCGACATAGCTGATATTGGCGAAATAGCCCTGCCGCGCGCGGCGGATGTGGTCGTCGGTGATCTCCAGCCCGCGCCAGTCGCAGGCGTCCATCAGGCGCTGCGAATGCGGGTCCATCTCCCCGTAGGGGATGGTCGCGGGCGGCGCCAGTTCCGGGATGCCGTCATACAGGTCCCAGTGCTTGCGCCGCGCCACGAAAGGGTCGTGCGGATGGGTGAAGCTGACCGTCAGGCACCAGGGCCGGTCGTCCTTGCCGCGCGCCAGGTCGTACAGCTTGCGGCAGGCGTGATAGGCGACCTCGTCGTCATATTCCAACTGGTTGGTGATCTCGGCCACGCCCGCGCCGGTGACCGAGCCGAGGTTGTGATACCACCAGTCGATCCGCTCGCCGGGCTTGCGATAGTCGGGGGTCCAGCCGAAATCGGCCGGGTAGATGTCGGTAGTCAACCGTTCCTCGAAGCCGTGCAGCTGGTCGGGGCCGACGAAATGCATCTTGCCCGACAGGCAGGTGTGCCAGCCCGCCCGGCGCAGGTGATGCGCATAGGTCGGGATGTCCGACGCGAATTCCGCTGCGTTGTCATAGACGCGGGTGCGGCGCGGCAACTGGCCCGACATGAAGCTGGCCCGGCCGGGGGCACAGAGCGGGCTGCCGGTATAGGTGTTGGCGAACCGGGTCGAGCGTTCGGCCAGCCGTTTCAGGTTCGGGGCGTGCAAAAAATCGGCCGGACCGTCGGGGAAAAGCACCCCCGACAGCTGATCGGCCATGAGGATCAGGATATTGGGCCGCATCTTCAGCCCTGGACCGCCGACTGCACCGCATCCAGGCCCGGCTGCCCGTCCAGCGTCGTCACGCCCTCCAGCCAAGGCTCAATCGCTTGCGGGTTGGCGGCGATCCAGTCGCGGGCCGCTTCCTCGGCCGCCATCCCGTCATCCAGGATCTTGCCCATCAGCTGGTTTTCCATCGGCACGTCGAAGACCAGCTGGCTGAACAGGCGCGCGGCGTTCGGGCAGGTTTTGGCCCATTCGGCGCGGGCCAGCGTGTGGACGGTCGCACCGCCGTAATCGGGGCCAAACTGCGCATCGCCACCCGACAGGTAGGTGATGTCGATCGCCTCGTTCATCGGGTGGGGCGCCCAGGCCAGGAAGACGGTGGGCGTGCCGCTGTTGCGCTTGACCTGCGCCAGCATGGCCTGTTCGCCGCTTTCGACCAACTGCCAGTCGCCCAGCCCGAATTCATCGGCGTCGATCATCGCCTGGATCGACTGGTTGGCCGGGGCGCCCGGTTCGATGCCATAGATCTTGCCCTCGAAGGCATCGCGATGGGCGTCCAGGTCGGCAAAATCGGCCACGCCCTGCTCCACCCCGGCGGGGTTCACCGCCAGCGTGAACTTGGCGCCCTCCAGGTTGCGGGTCAGCTCGGTGATGCCACCGGCCGCGTCCAGATCCTCGCGGAAGCGCGCCTGCGCGGGCATCCAGTTGCCCAGGAAGACATCGGTCTGCGCGCCCTTCAGCGCCTCGTAACCCACCGGGACCGAAAGCGTGGCGATGTCGGGCTGATAGCCCAGCGCGCTCAGCAGGACCGAGGCGACGCCGTTGGTGGCGGTGATGTCGGTCCAACCCGGATCGGACAGGCGGACCGTGCCGCAGGTGGCGGCGTCCTGCGCCAGGGCGGGCAGCGACGTCAGGGTCGTCAGGGCGACGGCAGCGGCAAGGATCTTCTTTGTCATGGGTCTCTCCTGTCGGGGTTGTTGATTATCCGCTCAGTCAAGAACGATTTCCCGCGGCGTGACCGTCTGATCGCGACATTCAGCGCGTCGGAACTGGGCTTTCGCCGCGGTAATCGTAAAAACCGCGGCCGGTCTTGCGACCCAGCCAGCCGGCCTCGACATATTTGGTCAACAGCGGGCAGGGCCGGTACTTGGTATCGGCCAGCCCGTCATGCAGCACGTTCATGATCGCCAGGCAGGTGTCCAAGCCGATGAAATCGGCCAGTTCCAGCGGACCCATCGGGTGGTTCGTGCCCAGCTTCATCGCGCTGTCGATCGAACTGACGGAGCCCACGCCCTCGTAGAGCGTATAGACGGCCTCGTTGATCATCGGCATCAGGATGCGGTTCACGATGAAGGCCGGGAAATCCTCGGCGGTGGCCGAGGTCTTGCCCAATTTCTCGACGACCTCGTGCAGGGTCTTGTAGGTCGCCTCGTCGGTGGCGATGCCGCGGATCAGCTCGACCAGCTGCATCACAGGCACGGGGTTCATGAAGTGGAAGCCCATGAACTTCTCGGGGCGGTCGGTGCGGCTGGCCAGGCGGGTGATCGAGATCGACGAGGTGTTCGAGGTCAGGATCGTCTCGGGCTTCAGATGCGGCAGCAGGTCCTCGAAGATCGCCTGCTTGACGGTCTCGCGCTCGGTCGCGGCTTCGATCACCAGGTCGGTCTGGCCCAGGTCAGACAGCTTCAGCGTGGTGCGCAGGCGGGCCATGGCGGCGGCCTTGGCCTCGGCCGCGATCTTGCCGCGGCCGACCTGGCGCTCCAGGTTGCGGTCGATCAGCGAGATGGCCTTGTCCAGCGCCTCCTGGCTGATGTCGGTCAGCACCACGTCATAGCCTGCAACGGCAAAGACATGCGCGATGCCGTTGCCCATCTGACCCGCACCGATCACGCCAACCGATTGAATTGCCATTTCCGATCCCCTGCTTGTCATCGCCCGGACGATAGGGCGGGTGGCAGGGTGCTGCAACGCAAAACCGCCCCCGGCAAGGGGGGCGGTTCCGGCGTCCTCCGTGGCGGGACGCGCTTAGAGTTTTTCGGTCAGTTCGGGGACGATGGTGAACAGGTCGCCCACCAGGCCATAGTCGGCCACCTGGAAGATGGGGGCCTCCTCGTCCTTGTTGATCGCGACGATGACCTTGCTGTCCTTCATGCCGGCCAGGTGCTGGATCGCGCCCGAGATGCCGACCGCGACATACAGGTCCGGCGCCACGACCTTGCCGGTCTGGCCCACCTGCCAGTCGTTCGGGGCATAGCCCGAATCGACCGCCGCGCGCGATGCGCCGACGGCGGCGCCCAGCTTGTCGGCCAGCTGCTCGATCAGCACGAACTGCTCCTTGGAGCCGATCGCGCGACCGCCCGACACGACGCGTCCGGCCGAGGTCAGCTCGGGGCGGTCGCTCTGCGCGACCTCATCGTTCAGCCATTTCGACAGCGCCGGGTCGTCGGCCAGGGTCGCGTCGGCCACCGGGGCGGCGGCGCCGTCGCCCGCCGCGTCGAAGCTGGCGATGCGGATGGTCATGACCTTGGTCGCGTCCGAGGATTTGACGGTCTGGATCGCGTTGCCGGCATAGACCGGCCGCTCGAAGGTGTCGGCATCGATCACCGCCGACACCTCGGAGATGACCATTACGTCCAGCAGCGCCGCGACGCGGGGCATGACGTTCTTGGCATCCGTGGTCGCGGGGGCGACGATGTGGCTGTAATCGCCGGCAAGGCCGACGATCAGCGCCGCGGTCGGCTCGGCCAGGCGGTGGCCGTAACGTGCATCCTCGGCCACAAGAACCTTGGAGACGCCGGCGATGGTGGCGGCGGCATCGGCGGCCGCGCGGGCCTGCGCGCCGGCGCAGAGGACGGTCACCTCGCCCAGGGCCTGGGCGGCGCTGACGGCCTTGGCCGTCGCGTCGCGGCTCAGTTCGCCATTGGTGACTTCGGCAAGCAGCAGAACAGCCATCACACGATCCCCGCTTCTTTCAGTTGCGACACCAGCTCGTCGACCGAGTTGACCTTGATGCCCGCCTTGCGGCCCTCGGGCTCGCGCGTGCTGACGACGGTCAGGCGCGGCGTGACATCGACGCCGTAATCGGCGGCGGTCTTTTCCTCGAGCGGCTTCTTCTTGGCCTTCATGATGTTGGGAAGGCTGGCATAGCGCGGCTCATTCAGGCGCAGGTCGGCGGTGACGATCGCCGGCAGCTTGACCTCGATCGTCTGCAACCCGCCATCGACCTCGCGGGTGACCTGGGCCGCATCGCCCGAGATCTCCAGCTTGGAGGCGAAGGTCGCCTGGCTCCAGCCCAACATCGCCGACAGCATCTGGCCGGTGGCGTTCATGTCGTTGTCGATCGCCTGCTTGCCGGCGATGACCAGCTGCGGCTGCTCCTGATCCACGATCGCCTTCAGAAGGCGCGCGACGGCCAGCGGCTCGATGTCCTGATGCACGTCATCGGCGGCGACGACCAGGATGGCCCGGTCCGCGCCCATGGCCAGCGCCGTGCGCAGCGTCTCGGCCGCCTGCTTGACGCCGATGGAGACCACCACGATCTCGGTCGCGGCGCCCTTTTCCTTCAGACGGATCGCCTCTTCGACGGCGATCTCGTCGAAGGGGTTCATCGACATCTTTACGTTGGCCAGATCGACACCAGATCCGTCCGCCTTCACGCGGGCCTTCACGTTGTAGTCGATCACGCGCTTGACTGGCACGAGAACCTTCATCGGTCTCTCTCCCTTTGTTGCGTCATCTGTCGAGCCGCAGTGTTAGACAGGGAATCCGCTCAATAACAGGGCAAAAACGTCACGGAACGTTGCGTTTGCGCCGCGCCGCTGGCGTGACGGGCGCTAACGGCTGGCGCCGGGCACCCACAGCACGTCCTCGGTCCCGCCGCCATTGGCCAGGCGCCCGGCCACGAACAGCCAGTCCGACAGCCGGTTCAGATAGCGCACGGCCGAACCGTTCACGTCGCCTGCAGCCAGCAGTTCGGTGGCGCGGCGCTCGGCCCGGCGCGCCACCGTGCGCGACAGGTGCAGATGCGCGGCCAGCGGCGTGCCGCCGGGCAGGATGAAGCTGCGCAGGGGCTGCAGGTCGGCGTTCATCTGGTCGATCTCGGCCTCCAGCCGGTCGACCTGGGCGTCGATGATGCGCAGCACGGGGTATCCCGCCTGGTCGTCGGCGGCCATGTTGGGCCGCGACAGGTCCGCGCCCAGATCGAAGAGGTCGTTCTGGATCACCGCGATCCGCTCGGCCAGCGGGCCTGCCGCATGCAGGCGGCAGAGGCCGAGCGTCGCGTTCAGCTCGTCCACGGTTCCATAGGCCTCGACCCGCGGATCGTGCTTGGCCACGCGGCTGCCGTCCGACAGGGCCGTGTCGCCCTTGTCGCCGGTGCGGGTATAGATCTTGTTCAGGACGACCATCAGTTTGCCCTCCACCAGACGAACAGAAGCAGGATCAGGATGGCCGCGGCCTGGGCATAGAGCCGCCAGCGCATCATCCGGTTGCCGTGCTTGCGGTTGAACTCGCCGCCCCGGGCAAAGCCGCCGATGCCGGTCAGCAGGATGGCAACCACCACGCCGATGCACAGCATGGTCACGATAAGCAGAGGTTTGTCTTGCATGGGCAACACCGCCTTTCGGCCGCGACCCTAGCTGCGGCGGGCAAACCAGTCCAGAGCGCGGCTTGGCAGAACCCGCCGCGCGACGCCCGAAATCCGTGTCGGAGCCGTGACATAGTAGCGCGGGGCGGGGTCGGGCGCCGTCAGCGCGGTCAGGATGCGGTCGCTGACCGCGCCTGGCGGCAGCTCGAACCGGTCCTTGCCCGAAGGCTCGTAGAGACGCTTGAGCAGCGTGGCGCGGTACTGGTCGGCGCGGGCGCTGGCCTGCCAGTTCACCCACCGTTCGAAATGCGGGATGGTGTTCACGCGGATGCGGCTGGTGATCGGGCCGGGCTCGATCAGGATGATCTTGACGGGCGTGCCGTGCATTTCCAGCCGAAGGACGTCGGTCAGCCCTTCCAGCGCGAATTTTGTGGCCACATAGGGACCGCGCCAGGGAATGCCGACCAGACCCAGGACGGAGCTGATGTTGACGATCCGGCCGCCGCGCTGCCGGAAATGCGGGATCAGCCGCGTGGTCAGGTCATGGGTGCCGAACAGGTTCACCTCGAAGATCGCGCGCAGGGCGCCGCGGGGGATATCCTCGACCGCGCCGGGCAGGGCGAAGGCGGCGTTGTTCACCAGCCCGTCCAAGGGTCCATTCTGTAACGCGGCCTCGGCGCAGGCGGCGACGCTGTCCTCGTCCGCAAGATCAAGGTGCAGGCATTCCATCCCCTCGGCCCGGCGCGCGGCGATGTCCTCGGGTCGGCGGCAGGTCGCCACCACGCCAAAGCCCTCGGTCGTCAGGCGTCGGGCGGCGTCGAGGCCGATTCCGGACGAACAGCCGGTGATCAGGATGCGGCCGCGCGTCACGGTGCCTCGGGCGACAGGAACTGCCCCGAGGCAAACCCGGTCTGGCCGCCAGGCGCGCGGATCTGGACCCAGTCCGCGTCCGCGGGACCCAGGGCCTGGACGGGGGTGCCGCGGTCGATGCCGGCGATGACCGGGTTACCAGTTCCGGGGCCGCTGCGCATGTTCACGCGGTTGGCAGTCACATAGAGAACCTGACCCTCCTCTGCGTCATCTGCCTTGTCGGCTTCCGGCGCCTGGCCCGCATGTTCGGGCGAGGGCGCCAGGGCAGGCCCGGGAAAGCGCTGGACGCGGGCGGCGGTCTGGCTGGCGGCGGGGATGATCTGGGCCGGTGCCTCCGCCGGCAGGGGCGCGGCCGGCTGATCCGGCAGCGCCGGGGCGCCCGCGTCCTGCGCCGCGCTGGCCTGCCGCACCGGGACCGGACGGCGGTCGGCGCGCAGGTTGTCGTCGCCATAGACCATCAGCACCGCGAACAACCCGACCAGGGTCACCAGCATCAGCAGTCCCAGTTTCATCATGTTCCGCCCACCCCGTCCCGTCATCTGGCCTTAGCCGATCCCGCCATGCAACGCCAATCGGGCAAAGCTGTTCCCAAACGGAGGGGCCCGGCCAGGGGGCATGCTTTTCGATCTGGACCGGGCGGGCCGCGCGGCCTATTCCAAGGCCCATGTCCGACGATCCGCTTCCCGACCCCGACCAAGGCACGCAATCCGAACCGCTCAGCCGGGCCATCGGCGAACGGTATCTGACCTATGCGCTGTCCACGATCATGCATCGCGCGCTGCCCGATGCCCGCGACGGGCTGAAGCCGGTGCATCGCCGCATCCTTTATGCGATGCGGGAATTGCGGCTGGCCCCGAACGGTCCCTTCCGCAAGTCCGCCAAGATCACCGGCGACGTGATGGGCAACTATCACCCGCATGGCGACGCCGCCATTTATGACGCCATGGCGCGCCTGGCCCAGGATTTCGCCATGCGCTATCCGCTGGTGGACGGGCAGGGGAACTTTGGCAACATCGACGGGGACAACCCGGCGGCTGCCCGTTACACCGAGGCGCGGCTGGCCGCGGCCTCCGAGGCGCTGATGGACGGGCTGGCCGAGGATACGGTCGACTTCCGCGCCAATTATGACGGCACCCTTTCCGAGCCGGTGGTCCTGCCGGCGGCCTTTCCGAACCTGCTGGCCAATGGCGCCTCGGGGATCGCGGTGGGCATGGCCACGAACATCCCGCCCCACAACCTGCACGAGGTCGTGGATGCCTGCCTGCACCTGATCAAGACGCCCGAGGCGCGCGACGACACGCTGGCGGGCATCATCCAGGGGCCGGACTTCCCCACCGGCGGCGTGCTGGTCGAGAGCCGCGAGGCCATTGCCGAGACCTATCGCGCCGGCCGCGGCGCCTTTCGCCTGCGGGCGCGCTGGAGCCAGGAGGACCTGGGCCGCGGGCTGTGGCAGATCGTCGTCACCGAGATCCCCTACCAGGTGCAGAAGTCCAAGCTGATCGAGCGTCTGGCCGAGCTGATCCAGACCCGCAAGATCCCGATCCTGGCCGATGTGCGCGACGAATCCGCCGAGGATGTCCGCATCGTGCTGGAGCCGCGCGCGCGCAACGTCGATCCCGAGCAGCTGATGGGCGCGCTGTTCCGCGCCAGCGATCTGGAGGTTCGGTTCAACCTGAATATGAACGTGCTGATCGACGGCCGCGTGCCCAAGGTCTGTTCGCTGAAAGAGGTGCTGCGCGCCTTCCTGGACCACCGCCGCGAGGTGCTGGTCCGCCGCGCGACCTTTCGGCTGGAGAAGATCGCGGCGCGGCTGGAGGTCCTGGAAGGCTACCTGGTCGCCTATCTGAACCTGGACCGCGTGATCGAGATCATCCGCACCGAGGACGAGCCCAAGGCCGTGATGATGGCCGAGTTCCACTTGTCCGACGTGCAGGTCGAGGCGATCCTGAACATGCGCCTGCGCGCCCTGCGCAAGCTGGAGGAGATCGAGCTGCGCGCCGAACGCGACGCCCTGCTGGCCGAGCGTGAAGGCCTGCAGGCCATGCTGGACAGCGAGGCGGCGCAATGGGCGCGCATCAGCGACCAGTTGAAGGAGGTGCGCAACCTGTTCGGCAAGTCGCGCCCCGCGGGCCAGCGCCGCACCACCATCAGCGAAGCCAGCGAGATGCCGGTCATCGACATGGAGGCGATGATCGAGCGCGAGCCGGTCACCGTGATCCTGTCGAAGATGGGCTGGATCCGCAGCATGAAGGGCCACCAGCCGCTGGACGCCGAGCTGAAGTTCAAGGACGGGGATGGCCCTGGCCTGGCGCTGCATGCGGAAACCACCGACAAGCTGATGATCTTTGCCAGCAACGGGCGCTTCTACACGCTGCCGGCGAACACCCTGCCGGGCGGCCGGGGCATGGGCGAGCCGCTGCGCCTGATGATCGACCTGCCCAACGAGGCCGAGGTGATCGCGATGTTCCCCTGGCGTGCCGGGGTCCGCTATCTGCTGGCCTCCAGGACCGGGGACGGCTTCATCGTGGGGGCGGGCGACATCCTGGCCCAGACCAAGAGCGGCAAGCAGGTCCTGAACGGCGACGCGCTGCTCTGCCGTCCGGTGTCGGGCGATCACGTCGCCGTCGTGGGCGAGAACCGCAAGATGCTGGTCTTTCCGCTGGCCGAACTGCCCGAGATGGCGCGCGGCAAGGGGGTGCGGCTGCAGCGCTATGGTAAGGGCGGCGGGCTGATCAAGGATGACGGCATGGTGGATGCGATCTGCCTGACGCTGGCCAATGGCCTGTCCTGGCCCATGGCCGGCGGTAAGACCCGGACGGAGCCCGACCTGACCGAATGGCTGGGCAAGCGCGGCAGCGCCGGTCGGATGGCGCCGCGCGGGTTTCCCCGCAACAACCGTTTCGTCTGACGCGCGGCGGCAGGCACGCTGGTGCCTGCCGTTCTGAAGGCTGCACCCCGCCGGGATCGCCGGGGGGAGGAAAGCCCGGCGGGGCGCCTTCACTTGGAAGGGCGGGCCTCTGGGGCCGCCGCTTGTCTTGATCGCAGGAAAAGCTTGAGACTTCGTTAAGACCGCTGCGGCGATGGCGCTGTCGCGGTTCCTAGAGGCCGCTGCCGCCGACCGAGCCGAAATATTCGCCGGTGATGTAGCTGGCCTCGTCCGATGCCAGCAGGACATAGATCGGCGCGATCTCGACCGGCTGCCCCGGACGGCCGAGCGGCTGGCTGGCGCCATGTTCCATGGCCTTTTCGGTCGGCTGGCCGCCGCTGACTTGCAGCGCCGTCCAGTAGGGGCCGGGGCAGACGGCGTTTACGCGGATGCCGCGCGGCGCCAATTGCTTGGCCAGGGATTGGGCAAAGGCGACATTGGCGGCCTTGCTCTGCGCGTAATCGAACAGGTGCTCGGACGGGGAAAAGGCCTGGACCGAGGAGGTGATGATGATCGATGCGCCCTTGTCCAGATGCGGCAGGGCTGCGCGCGTGACCCAGAAGGGGGCATAGACGTTGGTCTTCATCGTGGCATCGAAATCCTCGGTCGTCAGGTCCTCCAGCTGGTGGCAGAACTGCTGCCGGCCGGCGTTGTTCACCAGGATGTCCAGCCCGCCCAGCTGCGAGACGGCGCTTTCGACCATCTCCTTGCAGAAGGCCTCTTCGCGCAGGTCGCCGGGGATGGCGACCGCGACCCGGCCCTCGGCGCGGATCACCTCGACCACGCGATCGGCATCGGGCTGTTCCTGCGGCAGATAGGTAATGGCCACATCGGCCCCCTCGCGGGCAAAGGCGATGGCCGCCGCAGCCCCGATGCCGCTGTCGCCGCCGGTGACCAGGGCCCGCTTGCCGCTTAGCCGGCCGGTGCCGCGATAGCTGCTTTCGCCGTGATCGGGCAGGGGGTCCATCTTTTGCGCAAGACCCGGAAAGGCCTGCTCTTGCGCGGCAAAATTGGGCGTGGGAAGGATGGGATCTTGCAGGGCACCGCTGCGGAAGGGCGGTTGGACGGCGTTGCTGGACATCGTGACCTCGTCTTTGGAATGTCCGGAGCAACGGCGCGCCGGGGCGAAGGTTCCGGCTCTGTCCAAGCCGCGGGTGGTGGGCGCCGCCCGCCCGGAAAGCGGGCGACGCCGGCAGGGTCAGGCGTTGTAGAGCGGCATCACGCCCGCATCCTGGTGGATCTTGTTCACCGAGGCACGGTCAAGACCCATGGCCTTGGCCAGGTCGTTCAGATAGCGGGCCTCGGCTTCGCTGTCGAAATCGATCGCCAGCAGCGACATCAGGTAGACCTGCGATTCCATCCCCTTGGGCACGTCCCGCGCCAAGGCTGCCGCGTCGACGGGCGCGGCCATCTGATCGCGGATGAACTGGCGCTCCTCGTCATCCTGGTCGTCGCCCAGATGCCCCAGCAGGCGCTGACGCTCGGTCTCATCGATATGGCCGTCGGACTTGGCGGCCTGGATCATCGCGCGCAGCATCAGGCCGGCGAT
The DNA here is from genome assembly GCF_048538155.2 of Paracoccus sp. T5. GTDB lineage: Bacteria > Pseudomonadota > Alphaproteobacteria > Rhodobacterales > Rhodobacteraceae > Paracoccus. The sequence continues at coordinate 2,818,030 of NZ_CM135809.1, read as the reverse complement.
CGCGTTCTGCTCGGGCGTGGGCGCAACCTGGGGTTCCCCGTCATGCGCCAGTGCGTCGTCGAAGAGCTGTCCGAAAGTCGCCTGGTTCGAGGGCTGCGAATCCTTTTGCGCCAGCCCGCCGGCGACCCCGCCCGCGGCGGCACCGCCCAGCAGTCCACCGAGCAGGCCGCCCAGCCCGCCGGAGCCGCCGGCCGTCTGACCACCGCGACCCGAGAGGCTGTCCAGAAGTCCGCCCAGGCTGCCGGTCGATGACCCGCCCTGCCGCGTCCCGGTGCCGCCGCCCAAGGCGCGGCTGAGCGCGTCCGTCACGCTTCCGCCCGCGCCGCCGGTGTTGTTGGCCAGGAGGCTGTCCAGCAGGCCGCCTCCGTGACGGCTGCTGCCGCCTTGGCCGGCCGGGCGGCTGCCGCCCTGCTGCTGGTTCCTCATGACCGTGCCGATGCCCTTGGCCAGCATCACGCCCGCCGCGACGCGGGTCAGACTTTTCATCAAGCTCATGACAATCCCCCTGGAATATGGCCGCAGGCCGACGGGCTTGCGGCGTCGGTGGCAAACGACAAGGAGGCGCCGGCAGTTCCGGCCCCCGGCCGCGGCCTTTGCACGATTGCCGCGCCCGGCCGCGTTCCTGCCCTTGATTTTCCCCGGCCCGCCTTATATGTCGCGGCGCACGTCAAAATCCGGGGCCATTTCCAGCCCTGCCCCGCGGTATCAGGAGGCCCTCATGGCAAAGGCAAAGTTTGAACGGACGAAACCGCACGTCAACATCGGGACCATCGGTCACGTTGACCACGGCAAGACGACGCTGACGGCTGCGATCACGAAGTATTTCGGCGAATTCCGCGCCTATGACCAGATCGACGGCGCGCCCGAAGAGAAGGCCCGCGGGATCACGATCTCGACCGCGCATGTGGAATACGAGTCCGAGTCGCGCCACTATGCGCACGTGGACTGCCCGGGCCACGCCGACTACGTGAAGAACATGATCACCGGTGCCGCCCAGATGGACGGCGCGATCCTGGTCGTGAACGCCGCCGACGGCCCGATGCCGCAGACGCGCGAGCACATCCTGCTGGGTCGCCAGGTGGGCATCCCCTACATGGTCGTCTACCTGAACAAGGTCGACCAGGTGGATGACGAGGAGCTGCTGGAACTGGTCGAGATGGAAGTCCGCGAGCTTCTGTCCTCCTACGACTATCCGGGCGACGACATCCCGATCATCAAGGGTTCGGCGCTGGCCGCGATGGAAGGCCGCGATCCCGAGATCGGCGAGAACTCGATCCGCGCGCTGATCGCCGCCGTCGACGAATACATCCCGACGCCCGAGCGCGCCGTGGACCAGCCCTTCCTGATGCCGATCGAGGACGTGTTCTCGATCTCGGGCCGCGGCACCGTGGTGACCGGCCGCATCGAGCGTGGCGCCGTCAACGTGGGCGACGAACTGGAGATCGTGGGCATCCGCGACACCCGCAAGACCACCTGCACGGGCGTCGAGATGTTCCGCAAGCTGCTGGACCGCGGTGAGGCAGGCGACAACGTGGGCGTGCTGCTGCGCGGCATCGACCGCGACGGCGTCGAGCGCGGCCAGGTGCTGTGCAAGCCCAAGTCGGTGAACCCGCACACCAAGTTCGAGGCCGAGGCCTATATCCTGACCAAGGAAGAAGGCGGCCGTCACACGCCGTTCTTCGCGAACTACCGCCCGCAGTTCTACTTCCGCACCACGGACGTGACCGGGACTGTCCGCCTGCCGGAAGGCACCGAGATGGTGATGCCGGGCGACAACCTGAAGTTCGAGGTCGAGCTGATCGCCCCGATCGCCATGGAAGAGAAGCTGCGCTTCGCCATCCGCGAGGGCGGCCGCACCGTCGGCGCAGGCGTCGTCTCCAAGATCATCGAGTGACCCGGGGCCCGGAAGGGCAGGGGTCGGGATCACGGAAAGGGCCGCCCTTCGGGGCGGCCCTTTTCATGCGCGGGGCAGGGGTCCGGGGCGCTTGACGGGCAGCTCGATTTGCGGCATAGGACCGCATCGCTGCCGGTTCGGAAAGAATCGTCGGTTTTGCGCTTGGCCGCCTCATCGTGGGCGGCCTGCGTTTTTTTCATACGGTCCGATGCTGGCGCCGCGTGGTGCGCCGTCAGCCTCTCGACTGGAACTCCCCGCAAGAGGGATGTCTTTATGCAAAGCCAGAATATCCGGATCCGGCTGAAGGCCTTCGACTATCGTGTGCTGGACGCCAGCACCCAGGAGATCGTCAACACGGCCAAGCGCACCGGCGCGACCGTTCGCGGCCCGATCCCGCTGCCCAACAAGATCGAGAAATTCACGGTTCTCCGTGGTCCGCACATCGACAAGAAGTCGCGCGACCAGTGGGAAATCCGCACGCACAAGCGTCTGCTGGACATCGTCGACCCGACCCCGCAGACCGTTGACGCCCTCATGAAGCTCGACCTCGCCGCCGGCGTGGATGTCGAGATCAAAGTCTGAGGAGGCAGATCATGTTGCGTACTGGTGTAATCGCCAAGAAACTGGGCATGACGCGTCTGTTCCTCGAGGACGGCCGTCAGGTTCCCGTCACGGTCCTGCAGCTGGACGGCCTTCAGGTCGTCGCGCAGCGCACCGCCGCCACCGACGGCTATACCGCCGTCCAGTTGGGCGCCGGTGAAGCCAAGGCCAAGCGCACGACCGCCGCGATGCGCGGTCACTTTGCCAAAGCCTCGGTCGCGCCCAAGCGCAAGATCGCGGAATTCCGCGTAGCCGAAGAGAACCTGATCAACGTCGGTGAGGAAATCACGGCTGACCACTACTTTGCAGGTCAGTTCGTCGACATCGCCGGCACCTCGATCGGTAAGGGCTTTGCGGGCGCGATGAAGCGCCACAACTTCGGTGGTCTGCGCGCCTCGCACGGCGTGTCGATCAGCCACCGCTCGCATGGTTCGACCGGCCAGTGCCAGGACCCCGGCAAGGTGTTCAAGGGCAAGAAGATGGCAGGTCATCTGGGTGCCGTTCGCGTCACCACGCAGAACCTGCAGGTTGTCCGCACCGACGCCGACCGTGGCCTGATCATGGTCAAGGGCTCGGTTCCGGGTTCGAAGGGTGGCTGGGTCACCATCAAGGACGCCGTCAAGAAGGCAACGCCCGAGAACGTGATCTATCCCGCCGCGCTGAAGTCGGCCGCCGAGGAAGCCAAGCGTCTGGCCGACCAGGCCGCAGCCCAGGCTGCCGCCGAGGAAGAAGCCGCCCGCAAGGCCGCCGAGGAAGCCGCTGCCGCCGAGCAGGAAGCTGCCCTGCAGGAAGCCGAAGCCTCGACCGAGTCCGATGCAGACGCCGCGCCGGAAGGAGACAAGTGATGAAACTTGATGTGATCAAGCTGGATTCCGGCGCCGCCGGGTCGATCGAGCTGGCCGACGACATCTTCGGACTGGAGCCGCGTGGCGACATCCTGCAGCGCGTCGTCCGCTGGCAGCGCGCCAAGGCGCAGGCCGGCACGCATTCGGTGCTGGGCAAGTCGGACGTCAGCTACTCGACCAAGAAGATCTATCGCCAGAAGGGCACCGGCGGCGCACGCCACGGTTCCAAGAAGGCGCCGACCTTCCGTCACGGTGGCGTCTACAAGGGCCCGACCCCGCGTTCGCACGCCTTCGACCTGCCCAAGAAGGTCCGCGCCCTGGGTCTGCGTCATGCGCTGTCCGCGAAGGCCACGGCCGGTGAACTGGTCATCATCGAGGATCTGAACCTCGCCGATGCCAAGACCGCCGCCGTCGCCAAGGCCGTCCGCGAGAACGGCTGGAAGCGCGTGCTGGTGATCGACGGTGCCGAAGTCAACGAAGGCTTCGCCCGTGCCGCCCGCAACATCGAAGGCGTGGATATCCTGCCGTCGATGGGTGCCAACGTCTATGACATCCTCAAGCGTGATACCCTGGTCATCACGCGCGCTGGTGTCGAAGCTCTGGAGGCTCGTCTGAAATGAGCGCGAAAGCCGAACATTACGACGTGATCGTCAAGCCGATCATCACCGAAAAGGCCACCATGACGTCCGAGAACAACGGCGTCGTGTTCCAGGTCGCCAAGGACTCGAACAAGCCGCAGATCAAGCAGGCCGTCGAGGCCCTGTTCGGCGTCAAGGTGAAGGCGGTCAACACCACCATCACCAAGGGCAAGACCAAGCGCTTCCGCGGCCAGCCCGGCCGTCGCAGCGACGTCAAGAAAGCCTATGTGACGCTGGAAGCAGGTCACACCATCGACGTCTCGACCGGTCTCTGATAGCCGGACGCGATCTGGCTGCCCCGGAGTGATCCGGGGCTGCCGCATTTGACTGAAACGGACCACCCTGGTCCAAAGCAACGGAAGACAGAAAGATGGCATTGAAGTCGTATAAACCGACGACGCCTGGCCAGCGCGGGCTGGTTCTGATCGACCGTTCGGAGCTTTGGAAAGGTCGCCCGGTCAAGGCCCTCACCGAGGGTCTGACCAAGAAGGGCGGTCGGAACAACACCGGACGGATCACCATGCGCCGCAAGGGCGGTGGTGCGAAGCGCCTGTATCGCATCGTCGATTTCAAGCGCACCAAGTTCGACATGGCCGCAGTCGTCGAGCGGATCGAGTACGATCCCAACCGGACCGCGTTCATCGCCTTGGTGAAATACGAAGACGGCGAGCAGGCCTATATCCTGGCCCCGCAGCGTCTGGCCGTGGGTGACAAGGTCATCGCCGGCGCCAAGGTCGACGTGAAGCCGGGCAACGCCATGCCCTTCAGCGGCATGCCGATCGGCACGATCGTCCACAACGTGGAGCTGAAAGCCGGCAAGGGTGGCCAGATCGCCCGTTCGGCGGGCACCTATGCCCAGTTCGTCGGTCGCGACGGCGGCTATGCCCAGATCCGCCTGTCCTCGGGCGAGCTGCGCCTGGTCCGTCAGGAATGCATGGCTACCATCGGTGCCGTGTCCAACGCCGACCACTCGAACCAGAACCTCGGCAAGGCCGGCCGCAACCGCCACAAGGGCATCCGCCCGAGCGTTCGCGGCGTCGCCATGAACCCGATCGACCACCCGCATGGTGGTGGTGAGGGTCGCACGTCGGGTGGCCGCACGCCGGTCACGCCCTGGGGTAAAGACACCAAGGGCAAGAAGACCCGCAGCAACAAGGCGACCGACAAGTACATCTTGCGTTCGCGCCACGCGAAAAAGAAGGGGCGTTGATCCATGGCACGTTCTGTTTGGAAAGGCCCCTTTGTTGACGCCTATGTGCTCAAGAAAGCGGAAAAGGTCCGGGAATCGGGCAAATCCGAGGTCATCAAGATCTGGTCGCGCCGTTCGACCATCCTGCCGCAATTCGTCGGTCTCACCTTTGCCGTCTACAACGGGCACAAGCACATTCCCGTTGCTGTCAGCGAAGAGATGATCGGTCAGAAATTCGGTGAATATTCGCCCACGCGCACCTATTACGGTCACGCCGCGGACAAGAAAGCCAAGAGGAAGTAATCGTCATGGGTAAGGAAACAAATCCGCGCCGCGTGGCGGAGAACGAGGCCTTCGCCAAGACGAAGATGCTTCGCACCTCGCCGCAGAAGCTGAACCTGGTGGCTCAGCTGATCCGTGGCAAGAAGGTCGACAAGGCCCTGGCCGACCTCACCTTCTCGCACAAGCGCGTGGCAGGCGACGTGAAGAAATGCCTTCAGTCGGCCATCGCGAACGCCGAGAACAACCACGGCCTGGACGTAGACAACCTGATCGTCGCCGAGGCCTGGGTCGGCAAGAACCTGGTGATGAAGCGCGGCCGTCCGCGGGCGCGTGGCCGCTTCGGCAAGATCATGAAGCCGTTTTCGGAAATCACCATCAAGGTGCGCCAAGTCGAGGAGCAAGCGTAATGGGTCAGAAGGTCAATCCGATCGGCATGCGCCTCCAGGTCAACCGCACCTGGGACAGCCGCTGGTACGCCGACGACAAGGACTATGGCAACCTGCTGCTTGAAGACCTGAAGATCCGGGACTTCATTCACACGGAGGCCAAGCAGGCCGGCATCAGCCGCGTCATCATCGAGCGTCCCCACAAGAAGTGCCGCGTGACCATTCACGCCGCGCGCCCCGGTGTCATCATCGGCAAGAAGGGCGCGGACATCGAGACGCTGCGCAAGAAGCTGGCGAACTTCACCGACAGCGAACTGCACCTGAACATCGTCGAAGTGCGCAAGCCCGAAGTCGATGCACAGCTGGTCGCCGAATCGATCGCCCAGCAGCTCGAGCGCCGGGTGTCGTTCCGTCGCGCGATGAAGCGCTCGGTCCAGAACGCGATGCGCATGGGTGCCCTGGGCATCCGCGTCAATGTCGCGGGCCGCCTCGGCGGCGCCGAGATCGCCCGGACCGAATGGTACCGCGAGGGCCGCGTGCCCCTGCATACCCTGCGGGCCGACATCGACTATGCACTGTCCGAAGCCACGACCCCCTATGGGATCATCGGTGTGAAGGTGTGGATCTTCAAGGGCGAGATCATGGAACATGATCCCCAGGCCCGCGATCGCCGCGCTGCCGAGGCTCAGGAAGGTCCGGCCCCCCGTGGTCCGCGCCGCGACGCTCGGTAAGGAGTAGAGAACATGCTGCAACCGAAACGGACGAAGTTCCGCAAACAGCACAAGGGCCGGATCCATGGCGAAGCCAAGGGCGGGTTCGACCTGAACTTTGGTTCCTTCGCGCTGAAGGCCACCGAGCCGGAGCGTGTGACGGCCCGCCAGATCGAGGCGGCCCGCCGCGCGATCACGCGTCACATGAAGCGTCAGGGCCGGGTCTGGATCCGGATCTTCCCGGACGTCCCGGTCTCGTCGAAGCCCACCGAAGTCCGGATGGGTAAGGGCAAGGGTTCGGTCGATTTCTGGGCCGCCCGCGTCCACCCGGGCCGGATCATGTTCGAGATCGATGGCGTCAGCGACACCATCGCCCGCGAGGCCCTGCGTCTCGGCGCGATGAAGCTGCCGGTCCTGACGCGCATCGTCGCGCGCGAAGACTGGTAAGCCGTCCAGGCGAACGGCCCCGCGACCTGCGCGGGCCAAGACATCGGCCCCGTCGAGCGATCGGCGGGGCCAGCCTTTTCAGGCCCCGGCCGAAAAGGGTTGCCAAAGCCGCCCGTGACCTGTATGGGCAGGCCTTCGTCACGAAACTCCACCGGAATCAGGGTGGCCCTGGATGCCAGGGGCTCTCCGGTGATGTTGAAAGGAAGAAGCGTCATGGACGCCACTGAACTGAAGTCGAAGACGCCCGACCAGCTGAAGGATCAGCTGGTTGCGCTGAAGAAGGAAGCGTTCAACCTGCGCTTCCAGCAGGCCACCGGCCAGCTCGAGAACACCGCCCGCATGCGCGCCGTCCGCCGTGACGTCGCCCGCGTGAAGACGATTCTGAACCAGAAAGCGGCCGACGCCGCGGCCTCGAACTAAGGAGCCCGGTCCATGCCCAAACGCATTCTGCAAGGCCGCGTCACCAGCGACAAGAACGAACAGACCATCACCGTTCTGGTCGAGCGCCGCTTCAAGCACCCGCTGCTGCACAAGACCGTGCGGTCGTCCAAGAAATACCGCGCGCATGACGCGCAGAACCAGTTCAAGATCGGTGATCTCGTTCGCATCGTCGAATGTGCCCCGATCTCGAAGACGAAACGCTGGACTGTCCTGACGGACGAAGCTGCTTCGGCATAAGTCCATCATCACAGATCAGAAATGATCGAAACCCTGGGGCCGCTGCTGGCGGTCTCCAAAGGTCGGGAGAAACCAAATGATCCAGATGCAGACCAATCTGGATGTTGCTGACAACTCCGGCGCTCGCCGGGTTCAGTGCATCAAGGTCCTGGGTGGTTCGCACCGTCGCTATGCGTCGGTGGGCGACATCATCGTCGTGTCCGTCAAGGAAGCCATCCCGCGGGGCCGGGTCAAGAAAGGTGACGTCCGCAAGGCCGTCGTCGTCCGCACCGCGAAAGAAGTGAACCGTGAAGACGGCACCTCGATCCGCTTCGACCGCAACGCCGCCGTCATCCTGAACAACCAGGGCGAACCGGTCGGCACCCGTATCTTCGGGCCGGTCGTGCGCGAGCTGCGGGCCAAGAACTTCATGAAGATCATCTCGCTTGCGCCGGAGGTGCTGTGATGGCTGCCAAGCTGAAAAAAGGCGACAAAGTCGTCGTTCTGGCCGGCAAGGACAAGGGCAAGCAGGGTGAGATCGCCGCTGTCATGCCCAAGGACAACAAGGCCATCGTGGAAGGCGTTAACGTCGCCATCCGCCATACCCGGCAGTCGCAGAACAGCCAGGGCGGTCGTGTGCCGAAGGCCATGCCGATCGACCTGTCGAACCTGGCGCTGATGGACAAGGACGGCAAAGCGACCCGCGTCGGCTTCCGCATGGAAGACGGCAAGAAGGTCCGTTTCGCCAAGACCACGGGAGACGTGATCTGATGCTGGACGCCACCAAGTACACGCCCCGCCTGCGCGCGGAATTCCGTGACAAGATCCGCGCCGCGCTGAAGGAAGAGTTCGGTTACTCGAACGACATGCAGATCCCGCGTCTGGACAAGATCGTCCTGAACATGGGCGTCGGCGAAGCCGTCAAGGACACCAAGAAGGTCAAGCAGGCGGCTGAAGAGCTGTCGCTGATCGCTGGTCAGAAGGCTGTCATCACGCATGCCAAGAAGTCGATCGCCGGCTTCCGTGTTCGTGAGGAAATGCCGCTCGGCTGCAAGGTGACCCTGCGCGGCGACCGCATGTACGAGTTCCTGGACCGCCTGATCAACATCGCACTGCCGCGCGTCCGCGACTTCCGCGGCGTCAAGGGTTCGTCCTTCGACGGCCGTGGCAACTATGCGATGGGCCTGAAAGAACACATCGTGTTCCCGGAGATCAACTTCGACAAGGTCGACGAAGTTCTGGGGATGGACATCATCATCTGCACCAACGCGAAGACCGACGCGGAAGCGAAGTCGCTGTTGAAGCATTTCAACATGCCGTTCACCAGCTGATCGCGGAGGGAAAGAAGATATGGCAAAGAAATCCATGATCGAGCGCGAGAAGAAGCGCGAGCGTCTGGTCCAGCAGTATGCCGCAAAGCGTGCTGAACTGAACGAGGTCATCCATGACCAGTCCCGTCCGATGGAAGAGCGCTTCAAGGCCACGCTGAAGCTGGCCGAACTGCCGCGCAACTCGTCGGCCGTGCGTCTGCACAACCGGTGCCAACTGACCGGTCGTCCGCACGCGTATTACCGCAAACTGAAACTGTCGCGGATCATGCTGCGCGAGCTGGGCTCGCAAGGTCAGATCCCCGGCCTGGTCAAGTCCAGCTGGTAAGGGGGAACAGGGAATGATGAACGATCCTCTCGGCGATATGCTGACCCGCATCCGCAATGCGCAGATGCGCGGCAAATCGACCGTCCGCACCCCCGCCTCCAAGCTGCGTGCCTGGGTTCTGGACGTGCTGAAGAACGAAGGTTACATCCGCGGCTACGAGGAAGTGACCACCGATGCCGGCCATAAGGAGCTGGAAATCGGGCTGAAGTACCACGACGGCACCCCGGTCATCCGGGAACTGTCGCGCGTGTCGAAGCCTGGTCGCCGCGTCTATGCCGGCGCCAAGGAAATCCCGCAGGTCCGTCAGGGTCTGGGCGTCTCGATCGTCTCGACTCCCAAGGGCGTCATGTCGGATGCAGCGGCTCGCACTGCCAATGTTGGCGGTGAAGTCCTCTGCACCGTGTTCTAAGGAGGGCAGAATGTCTCGGATTGGTAAGAAGCCGGTCGAACTGCCCCAGGGCGTGACGGCCGAGATCAAGGGTCAGACCATCGAAGTGAAGGGGCCGAAAGGCACCCGCAGCTTCACGGCGACCGACGATGTGGACCTGGTGCTGGAAGACGGCTCCGTTGCGGTCAAGCCGCGCGGCGCCTCCAAGCGCGCGCGCCAGCAGTGGGGGATGACCCGCTCGATGATCGAGAACCTGACGACCGGCGTGTCGACGGGCTTCAAGAAAGAGCTGGAGATCCAGGGCGTGGGTTACCGCGCCACCATGCAGGGCAATGTCCTGAAGCTGGCTCTGGGCTATTCGCACGACGTGAACTTCGAGGTGCCGCAGGGCGTCACGATCACGGCGCCGAAGCAGACCGAAATCGTTGTGGAAGGCATCGACCAGCAGCTGGTTGGTCAGGTTGCCGCGAACATCCGCGAGTGGCGCCGCCCCGAGCCCTACAAGGGCAAGGGCATCCGCTACAAGGGCGAGTATGTCTTCCGCAAGGAAGGCAAGAAGAAGTAAGGGGCGCATGAAATGGCACTGAAAAAGCAAGAGCTGTTCCAGAAGCGCCGCCTGCGCGTGCGGAACAAACTGCGGGCTATGTCGAACGGCCGCCCGCGGCTGTCGGTTCACCGGTCGTCGAAGAACATCTCGGTTCAGGTCATCGACGACCTGAACGGCGTGACCTTGGCCTCGGCCAGCACGCTGGAGAAGGACTTTGGTCTGGTGGGCAAGAACAATGTCGAGGCCGCGGCCAAGATCGGTTCGGCGATCGCCGAACGTGCGAAGGCTGCCGGCGTGGAAGAAGTCGTCTTCGACCGCGGCGGCTTCATCTTCCACGGCAAGATCAAGGCCTTGGCCGAGGCAGCGCGCGAAGGCGGGCTGAAGTTCTGATCCTGCGGGCGGCGTCTGCGCCGCCCCGATGATCCGGGGACCCGCGGCCCTGTCGTGGGTCCACCTGGATTGACACAATGGGCGCGTTCGGCGCGCCACCTTACAAGGAATGCCTCATGGCAGAACGTGACAACCGCCGGGGTCGCCGCGAAGAGCGCGAAGAGAACCCGGAATTCCAGGATCGCCTTGTCGCGATCAACCGCGTGTCGAAGACCGTCAAGGGTGGCAAGCGCTTCGGCTTTGCAGCTCTGGTCGTCGTCGGCGACCAGCGTGGCCGCGTCGGTTTCGGCAAGGGCAAGGCCAAGGAGGTCCCCGAGGCCATCCGCAAGGCCACCGAGCAGGCCAAGCGCAGCCTGGTCCGCGTCCCGCTGCGTGACGGCCGCACCCTGCACCATGACATCGAAGGTCGTCATGGCGCCGGCAAGGTGATCATGCGCACCGCCGTTCCGGGCACCGGCATCATCGCCGGCGGTCCGATGCGTGCCGTGTTCGAGATGCTGGGCGTCCAGGACGTCGTGGCCAAGTCGCAGGGGTCGCAGAACCCCTACAACATGATCCGGGCCACGCTGGACGGTCTGAAAAAGGAATCGAGCCCCCGTTCGGTCGCGCAGCGTCGCGGCAAGAAGGTGGCCGACATCCTGCCCTCGGCCCCCAATTCGGGCGACAAGCCGGCTGACGCCGCTGTCGAAGCGTAAGGAGCAAGACTGATGGCAACCATCGTCGTGAAGCAGATCGGTTCTCCGATCCGTCGCCCTGCCGACCAGCGTGCCACGCTGAAGGGCCTGGGCCTGAACAAGATGAACCGCACGCGGGAGCTGGAGGACACTCCGTCCGTGCGCGGCATGGTCAACAAGATCCCGCATCTGGTGACCATCATCGAAGAAAAGAACTGAGCTAATTGGCTTGGTGACAGAGACGCCCCGCGAAAGCGGGGCGTTTTGCATTGCGGTGGGCAAGGGCAGCGGCAGGGGTTATTCGCCTTCGTGGCAGGCATAGAGCGTGCCGCCCACGGCCACGACCGACACGGCCGCGCCCGTCAGCAGCACCGGCGAGGCGGCCACCGCCGCCGCCGCGCCGCCAAGGGAGGCCAGCGCGCCCGAGATCGCGGTTCCGGTGCCGCTGAGGATCACCGCCCCTGATCCGTCCGGCAAGGCCTGCAGCCCTTGGACCGAGCGACGGGCCGCCGCCGAAGTCAGCGCGCCCGCGGCGCCTGTTGTCTGGTTCACCCGATTGCAGACGGATCGGGAGGCCTGCCTGCAGCGGCCCCAGGCATCGCGCGGCCCCAAGTCATAGCCTGCGACCGATTCGCTTTCGGCATCGAAGCGCAGGCAGAAGGGCAGGCGCTCCTCGTCGCTCAGTTCCGGCGTCAGGCTGCGCAGCACGACATAGCTGGGGCAGTCGTGACGGCCCCATCGCGTCGCCAGAAGTTCGCGGCGCGAATAGGTGTCGCCAAGCCGGGCTTCGTCCTTGTCATAGCCCAGGACCACGTCCTTGGCATTGATGCGGGCGGTGCAGAGCGTCGGTTCGGCGCCCAACGAGGCGGTGGCGGCCAGGAACAGGAGGGCTGCGGCAGGAAGAACTCGCGGTAAGGTCATGGCGGTCTCGGTTGTGAAGCGTGCTGCCCCCGGCCTAACAAGCCGCGCGCCGCGCTCAAGACACAAACCGGTGTGACGGCCTCAGGGTGAGGCGGCCGTGCTTTTCGCATCGCTTGAAAGCTGCGGCATTTGGGCGTATAGGGCGCCGGTGCCGACCGGTACACCGACTCAAGAACCAAGAAATGCCGTGGCCCCCTGTTTCGCTTCGAGGGTGCGTCCGGCGAAGGAGAAGCGATATGAAACTGCATGAAATCCGCGACAACGATGGCGCCAACCGCAAGAAGAAGCGCGTGGCGCGTGGTCCCGGCTCGGGCAAGGGCAAGACCGCCGGCCGGGGTATCAAGGGCCAGAACTCGCGTTCGGGCGTTGCGCTGAACGGCTACGAAGGCGGCCAGATGCCGCTCTATCGCCGCCTGCCCAAGCGCGGCTTCACCAAGCCGAACGCCAAGTCCTTCGCCGTCGTGAACCTGGGCCAGATCCAGGGCTTCATCGATGCGGGCAAGATCGACGGCTCGGCCGAGCTGACGGAAGATGCGCTGGTCGCATCGGGCCTGGTGCGCCGCAAGCTGGACGGCATCCGTCTGCTGGCGAAGGGCGAGTTGAAGGCCGGCCTGACCATCGTCGTCACCGGCGCCTCGAAGGCGGCCGTCGAGGCGGTCGAGAAGCTCGGCGGCAAGGTCACGCTGCCCGCAGTCGCGGCGTCGGCCGAATAAGCTGTTGATCGGGGCTTTCCCGCCCCATAGATAGCATCTAGGTTTTCAGGCGCCGCCGGTCCCCGCGAAAACGGGTCGGCGGCGCTGTCATGACACGGGACGGACTTCATATGGCGTCAGCCGCAGAACAGATGGCCGCGAACCTCTCCTGGGGGCAGCTCGGAAAGGCCACGGAACTTCGCCAGAGGATCTGGTTCACGATCGGCGTGCTGATCATGTATCGCCTCGGGACCTATATTCCCGTCCCGGGCATCGACGGGGCGGCGCTGCGCAACTTCATGGACCAGGCCCAATCCGGCATCGGCGGCATGCTGTCGATGTTTACCGGCGGCGCGCTTGGCCGCATGGGCGTCTTTGCCCTGGGCATCATGCCCTATATCTCGGCTTCGATCATCGTGCAGCTGCTGACCTCGATGGTCCCGTCGCTGGAGCAGCTGAAGAAGGAAGGCGAGCAGGGCCGCAAGAAGATCAACCAGTACACCCGCTACGGCACGGTCGCACTGGCGCTGTTCCAGGCCTATGGCCTGGCCCGCAGCCTCGAGGCCGGCGGCCTCGCGCATGAGGCCGGGCTGTTCTTCCAGGCCTCCGTGGTGATCACGCTGGTCGGTGGCACCATGTTCCTGATGTGGCTGGGCGAGCAAATCACCGCCCGCGGCGTCGGCAACGGCATCTCGCTGATCATCTTCGTGGGCATTCTGGCCGAGGTGCCGGCCTCGCTGGCCAACTTCTTCCAGCAGGGCCGCACGGGCGCCATCTCGACCCCGGTGATCCTGTTCGTGATCGTCATGCTGATCGCCATCATCGCCTTCGTCGTCTTCATGGAGCGGGCGCTGCGCAAGATCCGCATCCAGTATCCGCGGCGCCAGGTCGGCATGAAGGTCTATGACGGCCAGTCCAGCCACCTGCCGGTGAAGGTGAACCCGGCCGGCGTGATCCCCGCGATCTTCGCCAGTTCGCTGCTGCTGCTGCCGATCACCATCTCGACCTTCTCGGGCAACGAGACCGGGCCGATCATGTCGGTGATCCTGGCCTATTTCGGTCCCGGGCAGCCGCTCTACCTGCTGTTCTTCGCGTCGATGATCGTGTTCTTCACCTATTTCTACACGCAGAACGTCTCGTTCAAGACCGATGACGTGGCCGACAACCTCAAGAACCAGGGCGGCTTCATTCCGGGCATCCGGCCGGGCAAGCGCACGCAGGACTATCTGGATTACGTGGTCAACCGCGTGCTGGTGATCGGCTCGGCCTATCTGGCGCTCGTCTGCCTGATGCCCGAGATCCTGCGCACGCAGCTGTCGATCCCGGTCTATCTGGGCGGCACCTCGGTGCTGATCGTGGTGTCGGTGACGATGGACACGATCAACCAGGTCCAGAGCCACCTGCTGGCCCACCAGTACGAAGGGCTGATTGAGAAATCGCAGCTGCGTGGTAAACGCAAACCCGGCACCGCCAAGCCGCGCCGCTTGCCGTCGCGACGCTGATCGGAGGCCAACTGGGTGGGCCGTTCACGGCCCGCACCGCAACAGACAAGGCCGACATAAGGGCCGACTGAGGGGGACAGACGCCATGACCATCAACATCATCCTGCTTGGCCCGCCGGGCGCCGGAAAAGGCACCCAGGCGCGTCGCCTGGTCGAAGATCGCGACATGGTCCAGCTGTCGACCGGGGACATGCTGCGGGCCGCCCGCAGTTCGGGCACCGAGATGGGCAAGCGGGTGGCCGAGGTCATGGATCGCGGTCAGCTGGTCACGGACGAGATCGTTATCGGCCTGATCCGCGAGCAGCTGGCCGGCGGCGGTGCCGGCTTCATCTTTGACGGCTTCCCCCGCACGCTGGCCCAGGCCGATGCCCTGGGGCAGCTTCTGTCCGAGACCGGCATGTCGCTGGACGCGGTGATCGAGATGCAGGTCGATGACGAGGCGCTGGTGCGCCGCATCACCGGTCGCTTCACCTGCGGCAATTGCGGCGAGGTCTATCATGATCAGACCAAGCCCACCAAGGTCGAGGGCGTCTGCGACGTCTGCGGCTCCACCGATCTCAAGCGCCGTGCCGACGACAACGAGGACAGCCTCAAGACGCGGCTGCTGGAATACTACAAGAAGACGTCGCCGCTGATCGGCTATTATTACGCCAAGGACAAGCTGACCCAGGTCGACGGCCTGGCCGAGATGGACGAGGTCTCCGCCCAGATCGCGGCGGCCCTGGACGGGACCGGCCCCAAGGCTTGACCTTGACGTGATGTGCCGATAAGTCACGGCATCTCGCAAGAGAATCACCCGGTTCGCGGGTGGACCATCGATTGGCCCGAAGGCATGGCTTTCGGGCCTTGCGTTGTGAAAAAAGGTTCCGGTGCTACGGAACCGCAACTGAAAAGGAAAACGCGTGGCTCGTATTGCTGGCGTCAACATTCCGACGGGGAAACGCGTCCCCATCGCCCTGACCTATATCCACGGCATCGGTGACATGTACGCCGAACAGATCTGCGAAGGCGTCGGTATCGACCGCACGCGCCGCGTCAACGAACTGTCCGACGCCGAAGTTCTGGCCATCCGCGAATATATCGATGCCAACCTGACCGTCGAAGGCGACCTGCGCCGCGAAGTTCAGATGAACATCAAGCGCATGATGGACCTTGGCTCGTATCGTGGCCTGCGTCACCGTCGCGGCCTGCCGGTTCGCGGCCAGCGCACGCACACCAATGCCCGCACCCGCAAGGGCCCGGCGAAGCCGATCGCCGGCAAGAAGAAGTAAGGGGCAAGCGACATGGCACGTGACAAGACCCGCATGAAGCGCAAGGAACGCAAGAACATCGCCACCGGCGTTGCGCATGTGAATTCCAGCTTCAACAACACCAAAATTCTGATCTCGGACGTCCAGGGCAACGCGATCGCGTGGTCCTCGGCCGGCACCATGGGCTTCAAGGGTTCGCGCAAGTCGACCCCTTACGCCGCCCAGATGGCTGCCGAGGATGCCGCCCGCAAGGCTCAGGAACATGGCGTCCGCACCATCGACGTCGAAGTTCAGGGCCCCGGTTCGGGCCGCGAATCGGCGCTGCGCGCTCTGGCAGCCGCCGGCTTCAACATCACGGCCATCCGTGACGTGACGCCGATCGCCCATAACGGCTGCCGCCCGCCGAAGCGTCGCCGCGTCTGATCCTGGATCATTCTTGACCGGTCCGCGCGGCGATTTCGCGCGGGCCGGACTTTCGCATTTCACCTCGGGCGTTTCCGGCCTTGGTCATGGGTCGGGGACAGGTATGGAGGAAAATCCATGATCCACAAGAATTGGGCCGAACTGATCAAGCCGACCCAGCTGGTCGTCAAGCCGGGCGCCGACGCGACCCGCACCGCGACGCTGGTCGCCGAGCCGCTGGAGCGGGGCTTCGGCCTGACCTTGGGCAACGCGTTGCGCCGCGTGCTGCTGTCGTCGCTGCAGGGCGGCGCCATCACTGCCGTGCAGATCGACAATGTCCTGCACGAGTTCAGCAGCGTTGCCGGGGTCCGCGAGGACGTGACCGACATCGTGCTGAACCTGAAGGGCGTGACCCTGAAGATGGACGTCGAGGGCCCCAAGCGCCTGACGCTGTCCGCCAAGGGTCCGGGCGAGGTCAAGGCCAGCGACATCCAGGAAACCGCCGGCATCACGGTCCTGAACCGCGAGCATGTCATCTGCCATCTGGATGACGGTGCGGAACTGAACATGGAACTGACCGTGCAGACGGGCAAGGGCTATGTCGCCGCGGACAAGAACCGTCCCGAAGATGCGCCCATCGGCCTGATCCCGATCGACGCGATCTTCTCGCCGGTGAAGCGGGTCAGCTATGAAGTCCAGCCCACCCGCGAGGGCCAGGTCCTGGACTATGACAAGCTGACCATGAAGATCGAGACGGACGGTTCGCTGACGCCGGAAGATGCCGTGGCCTATGCCGCGCGCATCGTCCAGGATCAGCTGTCGGTCTTCGTCAACTTCGACGAACCCGAATCGGCCACCCGCCAGGACAGCGACGAGGGTCTGGAATTCGATCCGCGCCTGCTGAAGAAGGTGGACGAGCTGGAACTGTCGGTGCGTTCGGCCAACTGCCTGAAGAACGACAACATCGTCTATATCGGCGATCTGATCCAGAAGACCGAAGCGGAAATGCTGCGGACCCCGAACTTCGGCCGCAAGTCCTTGAACGAGATCAAGGAAGTGCTGTCGGGCATGGGCCTGCACCTGGGCATGGACGTCGTCGACTGGCCGCCGGAGAACATCGAGGACCTGGCCAAGCGGTTCGACGATCAGTTCTGATCTTTCGGCCGGGCGCCTTCGGGCGCCCCGCCAACCTGGGCATTCCGCCCCAAGGAGAGCGGCCCGCACGCATGGGCTGCCGGACAAAGCAAAAGACGTAAAGGAGACACATCATGCGTCACGCCCGTGGCTATCGCCGCCTCAACCGTACCCATGAACACCGCAAGGCGCTGTTCGCCAACATGGCCGGCTCGCTGATCGAGCACGAGCAGATCAAGACGACCCTGCCCAAGGCCAAGGAACTGCGCCCGATCGTCGAGAAGCTGATCACGCTGGCCAAGCGCGGCGATCTGCATGCACGCCGCCAGGCCGATGCGCAGCTGAAGCAGGACATCCACGTCGCCAAGCTGTTCGGCGAGCTGGGCGCCCGCTACAAGGACCGTCAGGGTGGCTATGTCCGCATCCTGAAGGCCGGTTTCCGTTATGGCGACATGGCGCCGATGGCCATCATCGAACTGGTCGACCGCGATCCGTCCGCCAAGGGTGCCGCCGATCGTGCGCGCCTGGAAGCCGAAGCGGCCGCCGAGGAATAATCCCGGCCAGACCGTCCAGATGCAGGGCCCTGCCACGTCGCTCGTGGCAGGGCCCTTTGCGTATCGGGAACCTAAATGCAACTTGATCGGGTTGACGTGGCGGAATGGACAATTCTTCAGCTTCCGCGACGCTGCTCCCATCTGTATCATCGATAGACGGACTGCCCGCCCTTCGGCGGCGATTCCGGGGCGGGAGGCGCATGTATTCGAAAGAAAAATGTCGGTCGTTAACCAACTGGAAACGAAAAGAGGGCAAAGCTACATTCGTCGTTGACCGAAACAATTTCAATTTGTCTAAAAAGCCATGTCATCACGCGCAGACATAAACGCCGGTCTACGAACTCTCGGCAAGATTGCCTTGTCGGGGTATTTCGTCGGGCTGCACATCCGTTTCGCTGCGCCCCTGATGCAATTCCAGACCTATGCCGAGGAATGGTCCGAGTTCTATTCCCAGAACGGCTATGCACTGCGCGATCCGACGATCGCCTGGGGCTTTTCAACGACGGGCGCCTGCAGATGGTCGGCGCTGCCTATTCCTGACCCGTTCAACATCCTCAAGGATGCGGCGGCTCATGGCCTGATCTTCGGGCTGACGGTGTCGCACGGGCCCATCGCGTCCCGGACGATCGCCTCGTTCGCCCGCGGAGATCGCGAATTTACCGATGCCGAGATCCAGGAAATCTCGACCACAGTCTGGCGGCTTCACGAGATGACGGAGCCTCCGGCGAGCCTGACCAAGGCTCAGAAAGAAGCCCTTCGATGCATTGCGGAGGGTGACCGTCATGCAGCAGCGGCTGCCAAGCTTGGCATTACCGAAAGCGCGTTCAAGGCAAGATTGATATCCGTCCGGGAGCGTCTGAAGGCGCGGACGACTGCCGAGGCGCTCCAGAGGGCCAAGGAGTACCGGTTGCTGTAGATGTTGTCGCCCAAGGGGGGCCGCGAGGCGTGGAGGGTGCCCTCACACCCCAGGAGTAGCAAATGCAGACAACCACATTGTCTTTTTCGAACTTACATAACCATGGCGAATTGTTTGCCAATCTGTTCCGCGCCCGCAAGCAGAGCTTCATCATCCAGAAGAACTGGGATCTGCCCGAAGCGGAGGACATGGAATTCGACCAGTACGACACCCCCCAGAGTCGCTGGATCGCCATCCATGACATGGGCGAGGTTCTGGCCGGCATCCGGCTGACCCCCACGATCGCGCGCTGCGGGATCTATTCCTACATGATCCGGGATGCGCAGGAAGGCATCCTGGGAGGCTCGATCCCGCAGGATCTGCTTTATGACAAGGCGCCGGTCGATCCCCATGTCTGGGAGTGCTCGCGGGTCTTCGTCAGCCATTCGATCCCGCAGATGTATCGCCGCAAGGTGCATTTCAAGATGGTCGAGGCGATGACCAGCTCGGCGCGCGACATGGGCGCCACCAAGCTGATCGCGCTGACCGGCGCGAACTGGCCGCGCTGGTACGGGCGCTGCGGGCTGGAGGCCGAGGCCCTGGGTCGCGAACTTTGGATTGACGACGCTAATTTTCAATGCGTGGCCATCGATCTGGCCGGCAAGATGCATTAACCGCAAGCGCCCGTCGAACAGGGCTGTTGCAGATGCCGGGCCGCGCCTAGAATAGGCTGCCATGGCTGATCTTTTCGACACCAACCCGCCACCGAAGCCCCCGTCCGCGACGGGGGTCAGGCCCTTGGCCGACCGCATCAGGCCCGCGCGTCTGTCCGAGGTGATCGGGCAGGGCCGGGTGCTGGGGCCGGATGGGCCCCTGGGCGGCATGCTGGCCTCGGGCAGCCTGTCCTCGCTGATCCTCTGGGGGCCTCCCGGCGTGGGCAAGACCACCATCGCCCGCCTGCTGGCGGACGAGACCGATCTGGCCTTCGTTCAGATCAGCGCGATCTTCACCGGGGTCCCCGAGCTCCGCAAGGTGTTCGACGCGGCCAAGCTACGCCGCCAGCAGGGCCGTGCGACCCTGCTCTTCGTCGATGAGATCCACCGCTTCAACAAGGCGCAGCAGGACAGCTTTCTGCCGCATATGGAGGATGGCACGATCCTGCTGGTCGGTGCCACGACGGAAAATCCGTCCTTCGAACTGAACGCAGCACTTTTGTCCCGCGCCCAGGTGATCGTGCTGGAGCGCCTGTCGCTGGCCGACCTGGAGCTGCTGGCGCAACGGGCCGAGCGCGAACTGGACCGCAAGCTGCCGCTGACCGCCGAGGCCCGCGAGGCACTGCTGGAGATGGCCGACGGGGATGGGCGCGCCGCGCTGAACCTGATCGAGCAGGTCGCCGCCTGGAAGACCGAGGCCAGGATCGACCCCGACATGCTGGCGCAGCGGCTGATGAAGCGCGCGGCAAAATACGACAAGTCGGGGGATGAGCATTACAACCTGATTTCGGCCCTGCACAAGTCGGTGCGCGGCAGCGATCCGGACGCGGCCCTGTACTGGCTGGCGCGGATGCTGGAGGGGGGCGAGGACCCGCGCTATCTGGCGCGCCGCATCACCCGGATGGCGATCGAGGATATCGGGCTGGCGGACCCCGCCGCCGCGCGCCACTGCCTGGATGCCTGGGCGCTTTATGAACGTTTGGGCAGCCCTGAAGGGGAACTGGCCTTGGGGCAGGCCGTCATCTACCTGGCGCTGGCCCCGAAATCCAACGCCGGCTATGCCGCCTACAAGAACGCCCGCGCCGAGGCGCGGCGCACCGGCAGCCTGATGCCCCCCGCACACATCCTGAACGCGCCCACCAAGATGATGAAGGATCAGGGCTATGGCGCGGGCTATGCCTATGACCACGATGCCGAGGACGGGTTCAGCGGCCAGAACTATTTCCCCGACGGGCTGAAGCGCCCTGTCCTTTACACGCCGGTCGAGCGCGGCTTTGAGCGCGAGCTGAAGCGGCGCCTGGACTGGTTCGTGCAGCAGCGGCTGAAGCGCGGCGGTTGACTTTGCGCGACGGCGGCCACACAGACGCGGGCATGATGAACCCCTTTCTTCAGGTCGCCGTCGGCGGCGCCATTGGCGCCACCTGCCGCTATGCGCTGTATCGCGCGCTGCCGCTGGCCTGGCTGGCGACCGGGCTGGTCAATGTGCTGGGCAGCTTTCTGATGGGGCTGCTGGCCGCGCTGCTGACGCATCGGCTGGGGCCCGCTTGGGCGCCCCTGCTGCTGACCGGCGCCTTGGGGGGATTCACCACCTTTTCGGCCTTTTCGCTGGATGTGCTGACGATGTGGGAACGCGGCCAGGGCGCTGGTGCCTTGGCCTATGTGGCGGGATCGGTCCTGCTGTCGCTGGCGGCGGTCACGGCCGGGCTGGCCTTGGGACGAGGAATTTGGGAATGAGCGGCGTGCAGACCATCACGGTCGGCCTGGACGAGGGCGACATGCGCCTCGACCGCTGGCTGAAGAAGCGCTTTCCGCAGCTGACGCAGGGGGCGGTCGAAAAGATGTGCCGCACTGGCCAGTTGCGCGTGGACGGCGGGCGCGCCAAGGCCGCCACCCGGATCGAGACGGGGCAGGAGATCCGCATTCCCCCGCTGCCTGATGCGCAGCCGGCCCAGGAAAGGACGCCGCGCCCGCTTGGCCCCCGGATGCTGGACAGCGATGTCGAGATGATCCAGGCTGCGGTCCTGTGGAAGGACGAGCATATCATCGCCCTGAACAAGCCGCCGGGCCTGCCCAGCCAGGGCGGAAGCGGCCAGGGCAGCCGCCATGTGGACGGGCTGACCGAGGCGCTGATGTTCGGCTTCAAGGACCGGCCCAAGCTGGTGCACCGGCTGGACAAGGACACCTCGGGCGTGCTGCTGCTGGCCCGCACGGACCGGGTGGCGCGCGCGCTGTCCGAGGCGTTCCGGTCGCGCACCACGCGCAAGATCTATTGGGCCGCGGTCGCCGGCGTCCCGCATCCGCGCATGGGCACGATCCGCTATGGCCTGGTCAAGGGCGGCAGCGGCCGGGGCGGCGACAATGAGAAGATGATCGCGGTCCACCCCCGCGACATCGACAAGACCGAAGGCGCCAAGCGCGCCACGACCGACTATGCCGTGCTGGATGCGCTGGCCACGCGGGCCAGCTGGTGCGCGCTGGTGCCGATCACCGGGCGCACCCATCAGCTGCGCGCGCATATGGCAGAACTGGGCCATCCGATCGTGGGCGACGGCAAATACGGCGGCTCGGGTCAGGAGAACCTGGGCGACGGCTGGGGCGCGCAGCTGGGCGGAGAGATCAGCAAGAAGCTGCACCTGCATGCCCGCAGCCTGACCTTCGACCATCCCATCACCAAGAAGCGCATGACCCTGACCGCGCCCCTGCCGGAACACATGCAGCGGACCTGGAAATCGGTGGGCTGGCACGAGAATGACGTGCCCGACGATCCCTTCGCGGAGGTCGAATGAGGCTTGTCGTCTTTGACGTGGATGGCACGCTGGTGGACAGCCAGCACCACATCCACCACGCGATGGGCTTTGCCTTCGAACAGGCGGGGCTGACGCCGCTGCCCAAGGCGCAGGTGCTGACCATCGTCGGGCTGTCCCTGCCGGTGGCCATCGCGCAGCTGGCGCCCGAAGCCGACCTCCCCACGCAGGCGCGGATCGTCGAGGGCTACAAGGACAGCTTCATGAAGGCGCGGCTGAACCAGGCGGCGCCGCTTTATCCCGGCGCGCTGGACTGTCTTGACCGGCTGGCGGGGCGCGATGATCTGTTGTTGGCCATCGCCACGGGCAAGTCGCGGCGGGGCCTGGACGCGATGATCGCCGCGCATCGGCTGGAGGGGCGGTTCCTCAGCCTGCAGACGGCGGACGGGCATCCTTCCAAGCCGCATCCGTCGATGCTGTGGTCGGCCCTGGCCGAGACCGGGGCCGAGGCGGGGCGGGCGGTGATGATCGGCGACACCAGCTTTGACATGCAGATGGCGCGGGCGGCCGGCGTTGCGGGCTTTGGCGTGGCCTGGGGGTATCACCCGGTCGCGGCCCTCTCCGAGGCGGGCGCCGCGCGGATCGTGCCGGATTTCGCGGCATTGACGGAAGCCATTGAGGAGTGGGCGGCATGAGCGAGTGGAAGGCGCGGCGGTTCTGGAAGGCGGTCTCGACCCGGCCGGCGGACGAGGGATGGGAGGTGCGGCTGGACGACCGCCAGCTGCGCACCCCGGGCAAGCAGCCGCTGATCCTGCCGACCGAGGATCTGGCCCAGGCCATTGCCGCGGAATGGCAGGCGCAGGAGGCCGAGATCCTGCCCCACACCATGCCCCTGACCCGCGCGGCCAATTCCGCGATCGAAAAGGTCGCCCCGCAGTTCGAGGCGGTGGCGGACATGCTGACCGAATATGGCGCGACCGACTTGCTGTCCTATCGTGCGACCGAGCCCGAGGTCCTGATCCGGCGGCAGGCCGACAGCTGGGACCCCTTGGTGGACTGGGCTGCCGTCGAGTTGCGGGCGCCGCTGCGGATCACGCATGGGGTGATTCCCGTCGACCAGGACCCGGCCGCGCTGCAGCGGCTGCGCGCCGAGGCCGCGGCCCTGGACCTGTGGGGGCTGACCGCCCTGCATGATCTGGTGACCATTCCCGGATCGCTGGTCCTGGGCCTGGCCGTGATCCGGGGCCGCATCACCGGAGCCGAGGCGCACCGGATCTCTCGCATCGACGAGGAATTCCAGATCGAGCGGTGGGGCGAGGACGAGGAGGCGCGCGAGGCCGCGCAGGGCCGCCTGATGGCGATCGAATGGGCAGAGCGGCTGTGGCATCTGTCGCGTCGCGGTTGAAAGCGCCTTCCGTCGCGGACGCCATCCTTGACGTATGAACATGTATCGGCACAATACCGCCTGTTAGGGCTGCATGATTGCGCTGTCCTATGAGAAAAAACGGGCCGTGAATGCGGTCGGGACCGCGTTCGGTTGACCACGGTCGGCCCACGGACGCTCCAACACAGAGGTAGAAATGAAAAAATCGGTTTTCCTGGGAACGGTGGCCGCTGCGACCATGGTTGCAGGCGCAGGCTTTGCCCAAGAGGGATCCACCCTGGCCCAGGTCAAGGAACGCGGCGAGCTGAACTGCGGCGTGAACACCGGCCTGGTCGGTTTCGCCGCCCCGGATGCGAACGGCAACTGGACCGGCTTTGACGTGGCCTATTGCCGGGCGCTGGCCGCAGCCGTCCTAGGCGATCCGAGCAAGGTCAAGTTCGTGCCCACCACCGGCCAGACGCGCTTTACCGCGCTGTCCTCGGGCGAGGTTGACGTGCTGGCGCGCAACTCGACCTGGACCTATTCGCGCGATACCGACCTCAAGCTGGATTTCGTGGGCGTGAACTATTACGACGGCCAGGGCTTCATGGTGCGTCGCGATCTGGGCGTGACCTCGGCCAAGGAGCTGGAAGGCGCCACGATCTGCATCCAGACCGGCACCACGACCGAGCTGAACCTGGCCGACTATTTCCGCGCCAACAACATGACCTATACGCCCGTCAACATCGACAGCAATGCCGAGGGCGAGCAGCAGTACATGGCCGGCGCCTGCGACGCCTATACGACCGACGCCTCGGGCCTGGCCGCGACCCGGGCGGCCTTTGCCGATCCGGAAAACCACATCATCCTGCCCGAGATCATCTCGAAGGAACCGCTGGGGCCGGCGGTGCGCCATGGCGACAACAACTGGGGCGACATCGCCCGCTGGACGCTGAACGCGCTGATCGCGGCCGAGGAATACGGCGTCACCTCGCGCAACATCGAGGAACTGGTGCGTTCGTCCACCAACCCAGAGGTCCAGCGCCTGCTGGGCACCACGGACGAACTGGGCGCGATGATCGGCCTGGACGCCGAATGGGCCCGCCGCGCGATCCTGGCCAACGGCAACTATGGCGAGATCTTTGCGGCCAATATCGGCGAGCAGACGCCCATCGGCCTGGCCCGCGGCCTGAATGCTCAGTGGACGCAGGGCGGCCTGCTCTACACCCCGCCGTTCCGCTGATCGGCTGACACGAGAGGGACCGGACCCGTGCGGGGCCCGGTCCCGACCCTTCGGGGCGCCACCAACGACAAACCCGCCGGTGAACAAAGCGGCAAAAAGCCGATGGCGGGTGACAGGGGTAAAAGACAATGACGGACGTCTCGGCATCGGCGGGCCCGCCGTTCCGGCTGAGCATGCTGATCAACGATCGGCGCTATCGGTCCCTGACCTTTCAGGTCATCGTGTTCATCCTGGTCATGCTGGGCCTGTGGTGGCTGATCGACAACACGCTGCGCAACCTGGCCCTGATGGGCAAGAGCTTCGACTTCGGCTTCCTGTTCCAGCGCGCGGGCTATGACATCCCGCAGACGCCGATCCCCTATACCTCGGACGACACGCATCTGCGGGCCTCGGTCATAGGGCTGCTGAACACGCTGATCGTGTCGGTGCTGGGCTGCATCGCGGCCACCGTGCTGGGCATCGTCGTGGGCGTGGCGCGCCTGTCGCGGAACTGGCTCTTCGGGCGGCTGATGACCGTCTATGTCGAGATCTTCCGCAACATGCCGCTGCTGCTGTGGATCCTGATCATCTACGCGATCTTCACCGAGATCCTGCCGCCCCCCAACGCCTATCGGGGTGAAAACGCGACGATGTCGATGATCCTGTTCGACAATGTGGCGCTGACCAACCGCTATACCGCGATCCCGACCCTGGGAATGACCAACGATCCCGGCAGCCTGGACCTGGGCGCACGCATCACCTTCAACTGGGCGACCATCGCCTTCGTGGCGGCGCTGGTCGGAGGCTGGCTGCTGCGGCGGATGATCCGCAATCATGCGCAGGCCGTGCAGGATCGCACCGGGGACAGGCCGGTCACCTGGTGGAAAAGCCTGGCCGTGATGGTGCTGCCGTCGCTGTTCCTGATCTGGTATTTCGGCCTGCACCTGGAGCCGCCGGCCCTGCAGGGCTTCAACTTCACCGGCGGGCTGAACGTGTCGAACGGGCTGGTGGCGCTGTGGCTGGCGCTGACGCTGTATACCGCGGCCTTCATCGCCGAGATCGTGCGCGCGGGCATCCTGGCGGTCAGCCGCGGCCAGTCCGAGGCGGCATTCGCCCTGGGCCTGCGCCCGAACCGCACCATGAGCCTGGTGATCCTGCCGCAGGCGCTGCGGGTCATCGTGCCGCCGCTGATCTCGCAATACCTGAACCTGACCAAGAACAGTTCGCTTGCGATCGCGGTGGGCTACATGGACCTGCGCGGCACGCTTGGCGGCACCACGCTGAACCAGACCGGCCGCGAACTGGAGGCGATCGTGCTGATGATGCTGACCTATCTGGCGGTCAGCCTGATCATCTCGGCGGGGATGAACGTCTTCAATGCCCGCGTCAAATTGAAGGAGCGGTGAGATGAGCGACACCCACGCCCAGACCGTCCCCTTCGTGCGCGACACGATGCTGCCCGCGGCACCACCGCCCGCGCGCGAATCGGGCGCGGTCAAATGGCTGCGCGAAAACCTGTTCGCAGGGCCGGTGAACACGGTCCTGACCATCCTGGGCATCCTGATCATCTGGTTCCTGGTGGCGACCTTCTGGGACTGGTTCGCCCATTCCGTCTGGAACGCCTCCAGCCTGACCGAATGCCGACAGATCATCGCCGCCACCTGGGGCGAGGGCGCGCGCGGCGCCTGCTTTGCCGTCATCCGCGAGCGCTGGAACCAGTATGTCTTCGGCTTCTATCCGCAGACGCTCTACTGGCGGCCGACCATGGCCTTTGGCCTGCTGATGGTGGCGCTGGCTCCGGTGCTGTTTTCGGCCGCGCTGGCCATCCGGCGGGTGGTGCTGGCGATCACTGCCATAGCCACGCTACTGTGCATGGCGGTGCTGGGCGCGCCTGTGGGCTGGCTGGTCTTTGCAGCCCTGGTGCTGGCCGGCGGCCTTCTGGCGTCGGAACGCAACATCGCATGGTTGCTGCCGTTCTCGTTGATCTATCCGCTCTTGGGCGTCTGGTTCCTGTGGGGCGGCAGCCTCTGGGGGCCGATCTTCGTTCTGGTCGGGCCGGTGCTGGGCTGGCTGGCCTGGCGGCTGCTGGTGCGCATCTCGCCGCTGCTGGCGACGGTGGGGGCGATCCTGGTGACGGTGCTGTTCTGGCTGTTCCTGGCCGGCAACGCGGCCCAGGATGCCCAGGCCATGTTGCCCCTGTCGATCGAGGCGGTCCGGTCGGACCGGTTCGGCGGCTTTCTTCTGTCGATCACCATCGGCGTGGCCGGGATCGCGCTGTCGCTGCCCCTGGGGATCGTGCTGGCGCTGGCGCGGCGGTCGGACATGTTCCTGATCAAGTCGCTGGCGGTGATCTTCATCGAGTTCATCCGCGGCGTGCCCCTGATCACGCTGCTGTTCGTGGCCTCGCTGCTGCTGAACTATTTCCTGCCGCCGGGGACCAGCTTCGACATCATCCTGCGGGTCATCATCATGGTGACGCTGTTCGCCGCCGCCTATATGGCCGAGGTGATCCGCGGCGGCCTGGCCGCCCTGCCAAAGGGCCAGTACGAGGCCGCCGACGCCCTGGGTCTGGACTACTGGAAGGCGCAGCGGCTGATCGTGCTGCCGCAGGCGCTCAAGATCAGCATTCCGGGGATCGTCTCGACCTTCATCGGGATGTTCAAGGACACGACGCTGGTGACCTTTGTCGGTCTCTACGATCCGCTGAAATCCATGTCGGACGCGGTGCGGGCCAATATCGAATGGAAGGGCATCTACTGGGAGCCGTTCATCTTTGTCGGCGCCATCTTCTTTCTCATCTGCTTCGGCATGTCGCGATACTCGATGTATCTGGAACGCCGCCTGCAGCGTGACCACAGGTAAGGACCCGGGCCATGAACGAACCGATCAACCGCCAGATCGACCGCAGCCAGATGACGATCAGCGACGAGATCGCCATCGACATCCGCAACATGAACAAGTGGTACGGGTCCTTTCACGTGCTGCGCGACATCGACCTGACCGTCCACCGGGGCGAGCGGATCGTCATCGCCGGCCCCTCGGGGTCCGGGAAATCGACGCTGATCCGCTGCATCAACAGGCTGGAGGAGCATCAGGCCGGCCATATCGTCGTGGACGGGGTCGAGCTGAGCAGCGACATCAAGAACATCGACAAGGTCCGGTCCGAGGTCGGGATGGTGTTCCAGCACTTCAACCTGTTCCCGCACCTGACCGTGCTGGAGAACTGCACCCTGGCGCCCATCTGGGTGCGTAAGGTGCCCCGCAAGCAGGCCGAGGCGACGGCGATGCGGTTCTTGGAAAAGGTCAAGATCCCCGAACAGGCCGACAAGTATCCCGGCCAGCTGTCGGGGGGCCAGCAGCAGCGCGTGGCCATCGCCCGGTCGCTGTGCATGCAGCCGCGCATCATGCTGTTCGACGAACCGACCAGCGCGCTGGACCCCGAGATGATCAAGGAGGTCCTGGACACGATGATCGAGCTGGCCGAAGAGGGGATGACCATGATCTGCGTCACCCACGAGATGGGCTTTGCGCAGGCCGTGGCGAACCGGGTGATCTTTATGGACCAGGGCCAGATCGTCGAGCAGAACAACCCGACCGACTTCTTCAACAACCCGAAATCCGAACGGACCAAGCTGTTCCTCAGCCAGATCCTGGGCCACTGAACCGCAAGGGCCGGGCAGCATCGCCCGGCCCCCTTGCCTGGTCCCTCGGTCGGATCAGACGCGGCCGTCCAGCCGGATGAAGTCCATGACGCTGCCCTGACCGGGCTGGACATCGTTCCAGCTGTCGATCTGGAAGTCCACGACCAGCGTCGCGGCCGTGGGATAACGGCGGAAGTCCGGGTCCATGGGCGCCCGGGCCGGTAGCATGGCCGCGAATTCCGAGATGCCCGGGTTGTGGCCCAGCATCATCACCGTCGGCTGCGTCGCCGTCTTCAGCACGGCCAGCATCCGGTCGGGTCCGGCCTGGTACAGGGACGGCTCGATCCTGATCATCGGGCGCACCTCCAGCGGCGCGCCGGCCAGCATGGCCCAGGTTTCCTGCGTGCGCGCGGCCGAGGAGCACAGAACCTCCTCGGGCTCATAGCCGCGGCTGGCCAGCCAGTCGCCCAAGGCGCGCGCCGAGCGGCGGCCGCGGTCGTTCAGGGGGCGGTCATGATCGTCAAGCGCGGGATCATCCCAGGCCGATTTCGCATGGCGCGTCAGGATCAGGCGTCGGTGTCCATTGGGAGTCATGTTGTGCTGCCTCTTGCCATGCCGTCAGTTCCGGCAGCCTGCCACAGCCTCTGTCGCCCCCGCAAGCACATCGCTTGGCGGGGCCGCCGGCGGAGTCAGAGCCCCGGATCGCCCTGGCGCAGCCCGCGGGGCTTGACCCGGGGTTCGGTCGTGCGGATCAGCGAGCCAGCGCCATGCTCGGTGAACAGCTCCAGCAGGCAGGCATTGGGCACGCGTCCGTCCAGGATCACCACGGCGCGCACGCCATCATCCAGCGCGTTCAGCGCAGTTTCGGTCTTGGGGATCATGCCGCCGGCGATCTGGCCGTCGGCGATCATGCCGCGCACCTGGTCGGGGGTAAGCTGCGTGACGACCTGGCCCGAGGCATCCTTGACCCCTGCCACGTCGGTCAGCAGCAGGAGCCGATCGGCCTTCAGCGCGCCGGCGATGGCGCCGGCGGCGGTGTCGCCGTTGACGTTGAAGGTCTCGTTGTCCTCCATGCCCGTCGCGACGGGGGCGATGACCGGGATCATGCCGGCGCCATAGAGGTCGCGGATGATCTGGACGTTCATCTCGACCGGGCGGCCGACAAAGCCCAGTTCGGGATCGTCCGCCTCGCAGACCATCATGTCGTCATCCTTGCCCGAGATGCCGACCGCGCGGCCGCCCGCGTCGTTGATCGCCTGGACGATGCGCTTGTTGACCAGACCCGACAGCACCATCTCGACCACCTCGACGGTCTCCTTGGTGGTCACGCGCTTGCCGCGCACAAAGCGGCTCTCGATTCCCAGGCGGCCCAGCAGGTCGTTGATCATCGGGCCGCCGCCGTGGCAGACGACCGGGTTCATGCCGACCTGCTTCATCAGCACGATGTCGCGGGCGAATTCCGCCATCGCCTCGTCGTCGCCCATCGCGTTGCCGCCGAACTTGACCACGACGACGGCGCCGGAATAGCGCTGCAGATAGGGCAGAGCCTCGGATAGCGTGCGCGCGGTGGCGATCCAGTCACGGTTCATGGTCTGTGTTCTCATCCTCAAGGCCCCTGTCTGACGGGGCGGACCCTAGGACGCGGGCGCCGATCAGTCCAGCCCGGCGATGATGGCGCGCAACGTGGCGATGCCGTGACCCTTTTCCGAGCTTGTCACGACCAATTCGGGGAAGGCGGCGGGATGCTTTTGCAATTCGCCCGCGACCTGTTCCAGCACCGGCTTCAGCGCGTTCGGGCCCAGCTTGTCGGTCTTGGTCATCACGACCTGGAAGGGCACCGCCGACCGGTCCAGCAGGGACATGATCTCATGATCGACATCCTTCACGCCGTGGCGCGAATCGATCAGGCAGAAGGCCCGGCGCAGCGTCTGCCGCCCAGCCAGATAGGATTTCAGCAGCGCCTGCCATTTCGCGACCACCGCGACCGGGGCCTTGGCAAAGCCATAGCCTGGAAGGTCGACCAGATAGCTGTGTTCGCCCAGGGCGAAATAGTTGATCTCCTGCGTGCGCCCCGGCGTGTTCGAGGCGCGGGCGATGCCCTTGCGCCCGGTCAGCGCGTTGATCAGGCTGGACTTGCCCACGTTCGAACGGCCCGCGAAACAGACTTCGGGGCGGTCCGCCGGGGGCAGGCCGTCCATGTGGACGACGCCCTTGACGAAATCGACCGGCCCCGCGAACAGCAGGCGCGCGGCCTCGGAGGTCGCGGCATCGGGTTCGGGAGCGACGGGAAAGGAGACTTTCATAGCGTGACCTGATCCTGAAGGCGGATCGGTCCGCCGGTGACGACCTCGGCAAAGACGCCGAAATC
Organism: Paracoccus sp. T5; assembly: GCF_048538155.2. Lineage (GTDB taxonomy): Bacteria > Pseudomonadota > Alphaproteobacteria > Rhodobacterales > Rhodobacteraceae > Paracoccus. The sequence continues at coordinate 2,787,326 of NZ_CM135809.1, read as the reverse complement.
GGTGTGTCCGTAAAGACGGTCCAGCGTCCGGACCATGTCGATGTCGATCTGCCCGGTCGCAGTGTCGGCGCTGGTGGCATCGCAGCGGCCGATCTGGTCGGTGACGCGCAGCTCGACCGGCCCGATGCGGATGACATGGCCCACAAGATCGCGTTCGGCGAAAGGAGCCAGACCGTCGATCCACAGGTTGCCGCGCCAGCGATGGATCCCAAGCGCCTGTCCCGTCCGCGCCTCCAGCTCGGCCAGGCTGGACAGCGAGAGGATCGAGATCCAGGGCCATTTCTGGTCGGTCCAGATCCCCACCCCGCGCACAAGGCGCGTGGGCGCCGGGGCCTCTGCCGGCCACAGCGGGCGCAGCCAGTCGATCAGGCGCGGCCCTTCGGTGACAGGATCCAGCGTGATCTCGCCCTGGCGCGGATGGGACAGGGTGAGCAGGTCGCCCTGCCATCCCCCCGTCACCGCCTGAAGATCAGCCGAGGCGACACCGCGCAGGAAACAGGACTTGGGCAGCCAGCGGTCCGGCTGGCCTTGGGTTTCGCTGGCCGTGGCCAGACGTTCGCCGCTCTCGGTCAGCACCGCCCATTCGCGGTCGCCGGGCAGGCGGCGCGCCGCCTGCAGCGTGATCGTCTCCAGCCCCTCGCCACCGACCGACTTGATCGGGTGCTGGCGGATCAGGGCCAGATGCGCCGTCACTTTCCGGCGCCGTTGGTCTTGGTGCCCTTGCCGCGGCGGGGCAGCGAGGACTTGATATTGCCGAACATGTCGGGCCGGTGCCCGTGCATGGTCATGATCGTGTATTGCTGCAGGATCGTGATGAGGTTGTTGGTGATCCAGTAGAGCACCAGCCCCGAGGCGAAGCCCCCGAGCATGAACATGAAGATCCAAGGCATCCAGGCAAAGATCATCTTCTGCGTCGGATCGGCGGGGGCCGGGTTCAGCTTTTGCTGCATCCACATGCTGATGCCCAGAAGGATCGCCAGCGCCGGCAGCGACAGCGAGTGCAGCAGCGTTCCCTGCGCCGGCGCCGCATAGGGCAGCAGGCCGAACAGGTTCAGCAGGCTGGAGGGATCGGGCGCGGACAGGTCCTGAACCCAGCCGATCCAGGGCGCATGCCGCAGTTCGATCGTAACGAAGATCACCTTGTAGAGCGAGAAGAAGATCGGCACCTGCAGCAGGATCGGCAGACAGCCGGCCGCCGGATTGACCTTTTCGCGCTTGTAGAGCTCCATCACCTCTTTCTGGAACTTCATGCGGTCGTCGCCGGTGCGCTGCTTCAGCTCCTCCATCTGCGGCTGCAGTTCCTTCATCTTCGCCATCGAGATGTAGGACTTGCGGGCCAGCGGGAAGACCAGCGTCTTCAGGACGAAGGTCAGCGCGATGATCGCCCAGCCCATGTTGCCGATGATGCCGTGCAGCCAGTGCAGCAGGCGGAAGATCGGCTTGGTCAGGAAATAGAACCAGCCCCAGTCGATCGAATCGACGAAACGCTGGATGCCGGGGTTTTCCTCGTAGCTGCGGACGACCTCCCAGACCTTCGCGCCGGCGAACAGGTAGCTGTCGGCCGAGAGCTGCGTGCCCGGCTGGACCGTCTGCATCGGGAAACGGGCCTCGGTCTGGTAGATGTCGGCGCCTTCGGCATATTTGACGACCGCGGTGAAGGCCTGACCGGGAGCGGGGGCCAGGGTGGTCATCCAGTACTTGTCGGTGAAGCCGATCCAGCCGTTGCTGGAAACCTCGTAGACCTGGGCGCGGCCCTCGCGCTCGATCGGGTCAAGCTCGGCGATGGCCTTGTACTTCTGTTCGATCAGCGTGCCGTCATGCATGCCCACGACGCCCTCGTGCAGCACGAAGTAGTTCTGCGTGTCAGGCCGGCCATGGCGGGCGATGATGCCGTAGGGCGCGGCCGAAAAGGCCGCATCGCCGTCGTTCTGCAGGCTTTGCGACACGGTGAACAGATAGTTGTCGTCCAGCGCGAAGGTGCGGCGGAAGATCTGGCCGGCGCCGTTGTCCCATGCCAGCGTGACCGGCTGGCCGGGGGCCAGCGTGTCGCCCGACTCCAGCGTCCAGACGGTGGCAGGGTTCGGGACCAGGGCTGCGTCGATGCCGGGGCCGGGGGTCCAGCCATAGACCGCGTAATAGGGCTTGGTGCCGGCGGCGGCGACGCTGTCATCCGCGGTGGCCGAAGAGGGCGAGAGCAGGCGCACGTCGGGCGAGCCGGCCTCCATGGTTTCCTGGTAGCGGGTCAGCATCAGGTCGTCGATGCGGCCGCCGGCCAGCGAGATCGAGCCCGTGACCGCTGGCGACTGGATCGCCACGCGGCCGATCGCCTCGGTGGCCGGCGCGTCGGGCAGGGTGCCGAGGTCCGCGGGCGCGGCGGCGACGCCGTCAGCCGTCAGCGGCTGGTCGCTGATCGTCTGCTCTGCCAAGGGCTGGCCCGAGGGCTGGTCTGACACCGGCTCGGGAGCGAAGACGGTGTACCAGACCAGGATCACCAGGAACGACAGGACTGTCGCCAGGATCAAATTGCGGTTGTTGTCTTCCATCTTCCGTCACCACCGTCATCGCGTCAGTCGCGCCGGTTCAACAGAAGGGACCCCGAAAGGTCAAGCGGATTTGGGGCGCAGGCCATCTTCCCAAGGGAAAATCGGGCCTTTGCCGGCCTGGTCGGGCGCAGATGCGCCGACCTGTCGCAAGGTGTCGGGTCACTGCGCGAGGGTTCGGCCCGGAAACAGCTTGGCCAGGCCCGCGCCCCGCAGGCGCACGGTGGAGTGGGCGCAGCTCAGCCAAGCCGCGCGATTCCGGGTAGGCTGGCGGTGCTTTTGCCGTTGGCCGCCAGGAACTCCAGCGTCCGGGGCAGGGGCATCGGCTTGGCAATGGCGTAGCCCTGGACTTCGTCGCAGCCCATCTGCGCCAGGAAGGAATATTCCTCTCGCGTCTCCACGCCTTCGGCCAGCGCGGCGATGCCCAGACGCTCGGCCAGGGCCATGATCGCTAGGATCATCCGCTGCTGGCCCTCGTCGATGTCGCAGGCGGTCACGAAGCTTCGGTCGATCTTGATCCGGTGGATGCCGAACTGCCGGATCGCATCCAGGCTGGCATAGCCCGTCCCGAAGTCGTCCAGGTCGATCCGACAGCCGGCCTTTGCCAGCTTGCCGAGGTTGGTCCGCGTTTCGGCATTGCAGGTCACGGGACCGACGCTTTCCAGCACCTCGACCACCAGGCGGGCCGGGGGAATGTCGTGGCGGTCCAGTTCCCAGAGCAGGCAATCGGCAAAGCCCCGGTCCGACAGTTCCGAATTTGCGATATTGATCGAGACGGTGGGCACGTCATAGCCGGCCCGGTCCCATTCCTTCAGCGCCGCCATGGATCGGGCCAGCATGCACATGGTCAGGTTGATGTGGTCGGCCCCGGACATCTGGGGCATGAAGGCCCCGGGCAACAGCAGCCCGCGTTGCGGATGCGCCCAACGGGCCAAGGCCTCGAAGCCGGTGATCCGGCCCGTATGGCAGCAGAGCTGGGGCTGGAACCAGGCCTGGATCTGGCCGGCCTCGATCGCCTCGCTGACGGTGGCGGCCAGGCCCGCGCCGCCCAGCCTGGGATCATGAGGGTAGGGGTTCAGCTGGCCCAGCTTCCGCTCCTCCAGCATCTGCAGGCGCTGGCGGCCGTTCTCGATCTGGGAGGGGACCGTCGGCAGGTCCGGCGCCTCGGCATGGATCAGCACGCCGGTCAGGATCGGGGTCACCGACTGCCCCGCCAGCGCAACGGGCGCCTGGCCCTGCTGGTGCAGCCTGCGCGCCACCTGCATCGCGTCGCGGTCGTTGCGGTTGCGCAGCACCAGAGCGAACAGGCCCGGCGCCAGCACCTGGACGGGATCATAGGGCCTGACCGCCCGGCCGAGGGTCATCGACAGCTGAACCAGAAGATGGCTCATGGCGGTCTTGTCCAGCTGGCGGCCCAAAAGCTCGGTATTCTCCAGCCGAAGCAAGAGAACGGTGCGGGACTGGTCGCCGCTCTCCTGCGGAGTGCCCAGCAACTTGCGGAACGGCGAAAGCAAACGATTAACACTCATGGACATGCCGGGCCTTTCACGGAATCACCGGAAACCGGTCTAGCCCAAAATGCTTTGTGTCCGGTTAATCAGACCCGTGCAGGATCGGGGGCTGCTGCACGCCTGGGGGATCGCCCGCCGGGAAAAGCGAGGTGAAGTCGAACAGCGCCGGGTCCAGGAGATGCGAAGGGCGGACGTTCATCAGCGCCCGGAACATCACCTGCCGGCGGCCGGGGCTGCGCGCCTCCCATTCGTCCAGCATCCGCTTGACCTGCACGCGTTGCAGGCCTTCCTGGCTGCCGCAGAGGTCGCAGGGGATGATCGGATAGTTCATTGCCCTGGAAAATTTCTCGCAGTCGGCTTCCGAGACATAGGCCAGCGGGCGCAGCACCGTCAGGTCGCCCTCCTCGTTCAGCAGCTTGGGCGGCATCGTCGCCAGCCGGCCACCGTGAAAAAGGTTCATAAAGAAGGTTTCCAGCATGTCGTCACGATGATGCCCCAGCACCACGGCCGAACAGCCCTCCTCGCGCGCGATGCGATAAAGGTTGCCGCGCCGCAGCCGCGAACACAGCGCACAATAGGTGCGCCCCGCCGGGACCTTCTCCTTCACGATGGAATAGGTGTCCTGATATTCGATCCGGTGCGGCACACCGCGCGCCTTGAGGAATTCGGGCAGGACGGTCGCGGGAAAGTTGGGCTGCCCCTGGTCCAGGTTGCAGGCCAGCAGATCCACGGGCAGCAGGCCGCGCCATTGCAGCTCGTGCAGGACCGCCAGCAGCGCATAGCTGTCCTTGCCCCCTGACAGGCAGACCAGCCAGCGGTCGCCGGGGCGGATCATGCCGTAATCCTCGATCGCGGCGCGGGTGTCGCGGACCAGGCGCTTGCGCAGCTTGCGGAATTCCGTTCCGGACGGGGCGCCGGCGAACAGCGGATGGATCTCGGTGTCGTCAGCGTCGTCCAGCATCGCAGGCGTCCTTGTCATGTTGCGGGTCCGCGCCCGGCACGGGGTCATAGCCGTGCCCGCCCCAGGGGTGGCAGCGCCCGATCCGCCGCAGGGTCATCAGGCCGCCGCGCCACGCGCCGTGACGCTCCAGCGCCTCCAGCGCAAAGGCCGAGCAGGTTGGCTGAAAGCGGCAGCCGTGCCCGACCCAAGGGCTGGCGACCAGGCGATAGGCGCGCACCGGCAGGGCGGCCAGGCGGGCCAGCGGGGTCATTGATGGATCTTGGTCATGGCGCGGGCAAAGTCGTCGCGCAGGTCGTCGAAGCCGCGGGCGATCGTGGCCTCGGGGCGCCCGATCAGGACATAGTCCCAACCTTCCCGGCCCAGGGTCGGCAGGCCAAGCCGCGCCACCTCGCGCAGGCGACGCTTGGCCCGGTTGCGCGCGACCGCGTTGCCGATCTTCTTCGAGCAGGTGAAGCCGATCCGTGCCGGGCCGTCGTCGTCCCGCCGGCGGGCCTGCAGCAGAAAGCCCGGCATCCCCTGGCGCAGCGCCCGCGCCGCCGCCAGGAAATCGGCACGCTGGCGCAGCACCGGCGGCATGGGGAACCGGGTGTCGGAGGGCATGCGAAATGCCGCCGAGCCGGCATCCTGGGGCTGATCTTCAGCAGGACGGGGCAGAGGCGGCATGTCGAAAGCCTTCATGTGGCGGCCGTGGCCGCCGGCTCGATCGAGGCGATCAGGCCGACAGGCGCTTGCGGCCCTTGGCGCGGCGGGCGTTCAGGACGCGACGGCCACCCTTGGTGGCCATGCGGGCGCGAAAGCCGTGACGGCGCGCACGAACGAGGTTCGAAGGTTGGAAGGTGCGCTTCATGGTCAGTCTCCGGGTCGTAGCTTGCCAGTGGCAATGTCTTGCGGGTGGCGTCCGACCGGGGCAAGGTAGCACAAAGCTGCCCTGCGCGACGGCGCCGGTTGTTCGAAGCCCGCTGGATAGTGGACCTGTCCGCCCGCGTCAACCATGCAAACCCCGCAAAGCGTCGGTTAACCCTGTTCTCATGTTACGGGGAACCGTGCATAGATCACATTCGTTTGATGACCAATCCGTTCCTTGCTTGGCTGACAACCGGCGCCGGCGCCCCCATAACCCGGACAAGATGCGACTGAACACGATCTCCGGCCGATTCGCTGCCTTGACGACGATGTTCGTCCTGTTGGCCGAATTGTTCATCCTGCTGCCGTCACTGGCAGGCTTTCGGCTGGATTTCCTCGAGTCGCGGCTGGAGCGGGCACAGATCGCCAGCCTGGCGCTGCTGGCGACCGACGATTCGCTGGCGCTGGACCTGGAATCCGAGCTGCTGCAGAACGCCGGCGTCTTCAACGTCGTCCTGCGGCGCAACGACATCCGCCAGCTGGTCCTGTCCTCTCCCATCCCGGGACCCATCGCCGCCACCCATGACCTGCGGTCCGAAGGCGTGCTGCAGACCATTGACGATTCCCTGGGCGTGCTCGCCGATTCGGAGAACCGGGTCATCCGGGTGATCGGCTCTCCGGTGAACCAGGCCGGTCAGCTGATCGAGATCACGATGGAGACCGCGCCCCTGCGGGCCGCGATGATCGACTATGGCCTGCGGCTGCTGGCGGTGTCGGCGACCTTTTCGATCCTGACGGCGGTGCTGCTGTTCCTGGCGGCGCAGCGTCTGATCCTGGTGCCGATCCGCCGCGTGATCAGCCACATGTCGGCCTATGCCAGCGCGCCCGAAGATGCGCGCCACATCATCATCCCTGACGCCCGTCTGGCCGAACTGCGCGAGGCCGAGACCGCGTTGCAATCCATGCAGCAGACCGTCACCTCGTCCCTGAAGCAAAAGGAACGGATGGCGCAGCTGGGGCAGGCCGTCGCGAAGATCAGCCATGACCTGCGCAACATCCTGACCACCGCCCAGATCTTTGCCGACCGGCTGGAAGACAGCGCCGACCCCAAGGTGCGCCGCGCGGCGCCCAAGCTGGTGAATTCGATCACCCGCGCGGTGAACCTGTGCGAAACCACCTTGGCCTTCGGCAAGGCCGAGGAGCCGGCACCGACGCTGTCGCGCTTCAACCTGGCGCAACTGGCCGCCGAGGTGGTCGAGGCCGAGATGCTGGCCGGCGAATCTGCGGGACAGGTCGAGTTCCTGACCGACATCCCGGCCAGCCTGATGATCCGGGCGGATCGCGACCAGCTTTACCGCGTGCTGGCCAACCTGGCCCGCAACGCCCGCCAGGCCATCGAAGGCAGCGGCCAGCCCGGCATGGTCGAGATCGGCGCGGGCGAGGGAGACTCCGACTGGTGGATCAAGGTCTGCGATTCCGGTCCGGGCCTGCCGGACAAGGCGCGGGAATATCTGTTCCAGCCCTTCACCGGCAGCACGCGGCGCGGCGGCACCGGCCTGGGCTTGACCATCGCCGCCGACCTGGTGCGCGGCCATGGCGGCCGCCTGGACCTGCTGCGCAGCGACGGCGAGGGCAGCCAGTTCTGCATCCAGATCCCCCGCGGCATGGCCGGCCTTCCCGTCCGCCATGAAGCGGCTGCGCGCTAAGGGCTGCAAAAGAGTTTCACCTTTTTGTCGTTTTCGCTCTTGCATCCCCCCAGCCCGAACGTTAATCCCCGCCTCATGTTGCACCCGTAGCTCAGCTGGATAGAGCACCAGACTACGAATCTGGGGGTCGGGCGTTCGAATCGCTCCGGGTGCACCATTTTCCACATTGTGAACACCAAGCAAAACTGCCTTTCGCGTCACGGTTTTGCCTTTTAGGTGGTCCCACATCTCCGCCCGGATGGCAGGCGGAAAAACGAAATGAAAAATCGTCAGCGGTGCCAGAGCGAAGCGGAGGCCGGCTGTCCGCTGGATCAGCGATCGCGGCACCCGCGATCACCATATCTCTGAAAAAGCAGCCTCTCGACTGCCCGGCAGCATTGAGGCGAAGAGCCCAAAGCTGACCGTCGTGATGAAGGTTATTTCAGGCAAACGCTCAGCTGGCCACTCCCCCTAAGCCGCGTATTAGCTTCGAACGCACTTCCTCCATGTAGGGGTTGCGTCTCGTGATGGTTTCGAACAATTCTGGGGAGTCGTGTGCGACCATCTCTATGGCTTCACAGAGCAAGTCATGGCTTCGCGTTCGAATGAGCGGCGGTCCCTTAAGGGACAAGACGGCCCGCGCAATGAGGTGCATGAGCCCTTGGGACAGGGCGGCTTGGCGGTCATGCTCCTCGGCGTTCATGACCGATACAGTCAGCTGAAGCTTCCGGAGGCCCTTGGCGATCTTGCGCCACGTCATCCCTCTAAGTGGACAAAGAACAACCTGTAGCCCCTCAATTCCGTTCGCTGCGCTTGCTGGACCAAACATTGGATGACAGGCGATGATTTCGACATCCGGTGGCAGCAATTCCTGCATCAAGCGAGCGGGCTCTTCTTTCACGGAGCAAACGTCTATGACCACCTGACCTGCACCGAGATGCGGCCCGATCTCCACAAGGCAGTCCTTCAGCCCTTGCAGTGGCACGGCCATGATCACGATACCGCTGCAAATCTCCCTCGGATGGCTGACCAGTTGGAAGTCAGTTCCTTCGACCTCCGCGATGACGTCCGGTCTCCGGTCGTAGATGAAGATGGAGCCCATTGGTGCCAGCAATTGGGCGAGCAATTTCCCAAAGGCACCAAAGCCGACAATTGTGAAGCTGGAAGAAGCAAGATGCATGAACCTGATCCAAGGTTGGAGTCAGAGGCTACACAACTATCATGGGGAACCGCTGACATGTTGCAGCGGTGATACGTAAACGCTCCGCTACCTAAGGCAGCGGGTAATAGAGCGTTGAAAGGGCGATCGTCATCGTAAGCATGGCATTTCTCTAGAAGAGATGGATCTGCCTCGTCAAGGTCTGCTCCGTCCCGCATAGCTGCCGCTCACTCGTCGCTGCGGTGTGTCTGCTATTGCGGGACTTTCCTGCCGTTCGCTGCACCTGCAGCTTAGGCCGCGTTGACAAAAGGGATTCCGGTTCGCTGACAGCTATGATTCAAGCTCACCTCTGCGTTGGAGGTGAACTCGGCTCGCAACCTGATGTCGGATGACGAGTGGGCATTCTTTGAGGGCTTCATCCGGGGTGTCCGGCATGCGAACGGACGAAAGCCTGTCGATAATCGTCTTGTTTTGGAAGGTGTTTTCTGAATCGCACGAACTGGTGCGCCTTGGCGGGATCTGCCCGAGGAGTTCGGCAAGTGGTTCTCGGTCTATCGCCAGTTCCGACGCTGGACGCTGGCCGGGCTGTGGGAAGATGTCCTGGACGCGCTGAACCATGCCGGGTTCGTCCCGGACAAGCTCCAGATGATCGACAGCACAGTCATCAGGGCCCGCCATCATGCGGCCGGCGCAAAAGGGGGGCTTCGAAAGAGGCTCTTGGCCGTTCAAGAGGTGGTTTTTCGACCAAGATCCACCTCCGCGTCAACAGCGCTGGCCTCCCTATGAGGACCGAGATCACGCCGGGTCAGGATTCAGACTATGCCGGCTATGATCTGGTGATGGCCGACAACCTGCCGTCGCCTGCTGTTTTGGTGGCTGACAGAGGCTACGACTCTGACAAAATCCGAGAAGATGTTGAGAAACGCGACGCCGTCTCGATGATCCCGATGCGCAAGAACCGCAAGGTCCGAAAGACCGTGGAGATGACCCTCTACACCCTGCGCAACATGGTCGAACGCTGCTTCAACAAGCTGAAGAACACCCGCAGGCTCGCGACACGTTACGACAAAACCGCAAGCAGCTTTCTTGGCTTCATTGACATCGCCTGTGTCAGAAAGGGGCTCCGCTATTTGTCAACATGACCTAGTCGCGGAGATTATCGTGCAGGCAGCATGCTGCGCATTGCGGGCAAGGGGACGAGGATCAACCCTTGCCGTTGAAGATTTTGCGCATGCCTACAAGAAGCGTACAGGTGCGGTTCCCTTGCTGAACCCGTTCCTTGCGACTGACTTCACGGCTATAAACGTTCGCACCATTCTGGATGATCCCGAATGACCGGTCTTGGTCTCTGTCTTCCCTTGATCGATGGAGAGATGCCCACATCCCTGGTGTCACGATTGTCGCGCCTGCATGGAACGTCCCCCCGTGATTTCTGCTCTGATATGGGGCTTCAATGGCCCCATATATGCTCGGCGCACCCAGAGCAGCTATCTCGGTTGGCAATGCTCGCGAATGTCAGCTTGCCCCAGCTCATTCGATGGAGTGGTCCTTTAGTCAGCCCCTGCCGCTATCGGGTCGGCCACGAAATTGCGAGTACGGGCGTGTTTCGCCGGGCTGCGACTCGGGTCTGCCCGCGCTGTGTGCTAGAAAGCCATGCAGCTGGTCCGCATTATGGACCATTCCAGCGGGTCGAATGGCTGGTGCTGAGTATTCGTGTTTGTGCCAACCACGGCTCAGCTTTGCTGAAGCTTCCAAACGCGGGGCATGCCCACGATACCTATGATCTGCTGGCCCAGATTGACCGCCATAACAGCGCCATACAGGACGCCGCAGATGCAATTGAGCTCGCCGCTTCTACGGAGTTTGAGGTTTACGTCCGTAGCCGCATTCAGGGGCAAGCGGCAGCGAATTGGTTGTCGAACTGGGAACTGCAACACCTGCATCGGGGGTGCCTGACCCTCGGATCGGCCCTGCTGTTCGGCTCAACTGAAAACAGTGCCTCGCTCGATATGGCGCGGGGCAGGGCAGCTTTGGATCGAGGCTATAGCGCCCTGCAGGGGGGACCTGCCCAACTTCTGAACGCACTCTCAGAACTCAAGAGCGCATTCAAAACGGAGCGCCCATACTTCTCGACTGACATAGGCGACTTCTACGCTTGGCTGAAAGAGGAAGGGGAGGAACCCAAACTTACAGAGGTCCGTGACGCTGTTCGTAACTTCATCATTGATAGCTACCCCCTGCGTCCTAATATGCGAGTTTTGGGTAAGAAGGTGTGTACCGGTTCTCGCATGACTTTTGCGAAAGCTCGACAGGTTTCCGGCATAGCGCGCGCGCGGATGAAAATGGCCCTGGGCCATGTGCACGGTAAGCGGCAAAGCAGCGTACCTGTGATCACCGACGTCAAAGTGGATGACATCAGCTTAGCAGAGGACCTCTGGGCCAGTCTCAGCAATCTCAAGGACGCTGCTGACGCTTTAGACGTGCATCCTGCGCAGATGAAAAGTCTGATTGGGGCGGGTGTGCTTGAAGCTGTCCGTCTGCAGTCTGCGCTGCGATACGTGACCAAGGCGTCCATAGCCGCTGTGCTTACCTTGATAGACGCTTTGCCCACTGATCGGCCCAGCAAAGTGCTTTTGCCTATCGCAGAGTTTGCCAAAGCCGCTGCATCTCCATGGCGAGGGTATTGAAGGCAGTGCAGGGTGGGGAAATCAAACACGTAGGCCGCAATCCAGAGGCGGCGGGGATCAGGTCGATTTTGATCGATAATGGTGAGCTGCCTGTCAGAAAGAGGCGAAGGCAAGACGCGGATATGTCAATTGCAGAAGCCGCCGAGCATCTTCAGATCGGAGCTATGGGAATTCGTGCATTGAGGGATTGCGGCTATCTGGATCAAGTTCGCCGCAAGAATCCCGACACGAATCATCAACGGGCCTTCATCACCATCCAAAGCGTCGAGCGATTTGAGGCTGAGTACGAGACCTTGGGCCAGATGGCAGTAAGAATGGGTATCCGTCCCATGCATCTGGCAAAGCAGCTCGACAGTGCTGGCGTGGAGCCGTTGCAAACGAAAGGATCGTTGGTTCGTGCCTATTTTGAACTGGCCCCTGTTTCGACCGGACACTTGGGCATAACCATGGAGGCTTAGGCATATGTCTAAGCACGTGCTTATGTCAGAGATCGAAATCATCACCGATGGTGGTCGCCGGCGCCGCTGGACTGCTGCCGAGAAGCTCCGGATCGTCGAGGAGACGCTAGACGACCGCGCCAGCATCTCAGTGGTAGCGCGCCGCAATGGCGTGGCGCCCAACCTGCTCTATCGTTGGCGGCGTCTGATGCTCGAAGGGGGAAGTGTTGCCGTGGCCGAGGACGATGCTGTCACCAGCAACAAGGTTGTGCGGCAGCTTGAAGACCGCATTCGCGAACTTGAACGCGCACTCGGCCGCAAGACGCTGGAGGCCGAGATCTTGCGGGAGGCTTTGGACAAGTCGCGCGTAAAAAAACCGACCTTGCTCGTGCGGTCGCCGCTGAAGGGAGATTTCCAGTGATGGCGGTGGCCGAGACGTTGGAGGTTTCCCGCTCCAACCTGGTCGACCGACTGAAGGGCAAAACGAAGCCGCGGCAACGCTATCACAAGGCGCAAGACGCGGCGGTTGTGCCGCTCATTACAGCGCTCGTCGCGGCGCGACCGACCTGCGGCTACCGGCGGATCACGGCGATCCTGAACCGCCAACTGCGCTCGCAAGGTTCGGCACCGGTAAACCACAAGCGCACTTACAGGATCATGAGGGCGCACAATCTGCTTTTGGCCCGCAAGTATTCCGAGCGGCCGGAGCACATCCATGACGGCAAGGTCATCGTTATGTGCTCGAACCTCCGCTGGTGCAGCGACGGCTTCGAGTTCACCCCGCTCGGAACGGCGACATCATTCGCGGCGCCTTCATCATCGACGCTCATGACCGGGAGATCATCGCCTGGAAGGCTGTGGTCAATGCCGGTATCAGCGGGTCAGACATTCGCGACATCATGCTCGAAGCCGTGGAACGTCGATTTGGCGCCCTGCGAGCACCGGCGGCGATCGAAATGCTGACCGACAATGGGTCGCCATACATCGCCAAGGACACCCAGATCTTCGCCCGTCAGCTCGGCCTGAAGCCCTGCTTCACGCCAATCCGCAGCCCGCAGAGCAACGGCATGTCAGAGGCTTTTGTGAAGACGCTCAAGCGCGACTACGTCCAGGTAACGCCGTTGCCCGACGCAGAGACCGCTCTGGGATTGATTGGAAGCTGGGTCGAAGATTACAACGACAACCACCCACACTCAGGGCTGAAGATGCGCTCGCCCCGCGAATCCATCGCCGCTCAAACCGCAACCGCCTGAGTGTCCGGTGAAACGGGGGCAAGACCATATTTACACCTTTCGAATGCGACAGAGATAAAGCGCAACTGAGCCTGGCTAAAAAGGGAAGGGGAAGCCGGAGTGGCAAAGCGGCCGGAAACCTGACCGATAATCGTCCAACATTGCGCGAGCAGAGCACAAGCCGGGAAACTTCAGAATCCGGCTGTCCGAAGGTGGAGAGCAGCCCCCAAACCGGCAGACTCTCGCGATGAGCAAGGGGCGACCAAGGAGGAAGGTCAGCCGCATTAGCCGTCTGTACTTTTCTTTCTCAAAGCGAAGTCGAAAGCTGAGCGTCCGCCTCTAGGTGGGGCTCTCCCCATTCGGCATCCATCATTAATTTGCTGTCCTTGCCATCTGAGATGAAGCCTTCGCTCTTTGCCCGGTCCTGGATCTTTGTGATCCTCTCGATCAGGCTGTTGGCGTTGGGTGCAGTGTCGTTAGCGGGGCAAAGGGTCTTTGGCATGTGTTTTTCGCTTAAAGCGGTTGTCTATGGGATGAGCATAGCACGGTGCTTTGCACCGGTTAGTCATTCGTCTTCGTCGTGAATCCCACGCATGGGCCGGCATATGACTAGGCTCGCTAATCGCGTCACGCGCCAATCAATCTACTCCAACTGGCCCGTATGAGTGGCCAAACGCGGCAATATTGCATGACGAACGAGGTAAAAATGTGTGGTGAAAGATGCGGCGTGAGCCTGCACTTCCAGCACGGCCGCGGCAAACTCGTCGGCGAATCTACACACATTGTGAACGCAAAACAAAGTTGCTTCTTTTGTCACGTAATGGCTTCGTGGCGTGCTGTGGCATGTCCGGCCTTTTGGTCAGCCGCAATCAGGCCTGTGGGACTTTGGCTTTTAAATTAGCAGCTCGGACTTGCGCCTTCCGCCTCTCGGGCAGCACCTCCGTCAATCTGATCTAGCCCGGATACGCATGAGGCGGTCGAAAGGTCGCTTCCCATCGAATTTTATGGCTTGGGCCAGCCGATACTCTGTGCCCTCCTGATGCGACACCCCTGAGCAATGGACATCGCCTTCCTGTATTATTTCCACAGGTCCTTACCACTGCTGCCTGTTCTTCAGGGGCAGGACGATCGGGACGGCCCTTGTCCGCTGTCGCTTAAGAATCGCAGTGGGGATTTAAAGACGTCGTAAGCGGCACCATGCAGCGATGGAAGTTGCCATGATGGGAGTGGCCAAGAGCGGACGGACCGGCCCAGAATTGCGCATGCTGAAAACAGTCTCTACGCCGGATCATCTCCTACACCGGGTCGATCGCATGCTTGATCTCGACGAACTGCGCGCAGCGCTGGCCGAGCATTACAGTGCACGGGGACGTCCTTCTGTCGGTCCGGAACTGCTCATCCACATGGTTCTTGTCAGTCGCATCTACGGAATTAGATCCTAACGCCGCCTGTACGAGGAAGTCTGGTACAATCTCACATACTGCGGTTTTTCCGGCTCGCGCCAAGGTCGTCCATCCCGCACCGCTTGCCTTTTAGCAAAAACCGGCACGGACGCTTCAGCGTGGCGGGCATCTTCCTGACACTGTTCAAGACGACGCTAAGCCGCTGCACCGTCGCAAAAAATGGTCGAAGGCAAGGATGTGGCGCTCGACGCCTCGTTCATCGCGATCGGTGCGAGCTGGCACCATAAGATGTGGCTCGCTGATCTATGAATATATCGTCCCTCGGACGCCCGATACGCAAATGGCCCGCGCAGCAGCCGTGGCTGGGTCCAGTGCCGCGCAAGGGGCAGCGGCGCGTTCACGATGTGCAGCACGTCCTCCCATGGCATGTTTGGGCGCAGGCGGCTTGCCCGCCGTCCGACAGCTTCAGACGCTTTCACGTTGCGAGACATACCGCTTTCTGGGCAGGAACTTTCCACCCTCGTGCTCTGATACGAAGGACACCAGTTTCTCGCGCACCTCGTTGTGCAGCGTCCAGGACGTCAACGGGGTCGTCGCCCCGATCCAGACCCACAGGACGGCCACCTCACAATCCACCTCGACCATCTCGACGGTGGGAGCTTCGGTCAGGCGGGGATCCCCGTCAAGAATCTCCCCGACCCACTGCCTGACAAGATCGACATCAATACGGTAATCCACCGGCAGCTTCACGATCCTGCGGACAGCTTCGCCCTCCTTCGACCAGTTCTCGACTGCGCGGGACAGGAACTCGGCATGCGGCACGATCAGCCGGGTGTCGGTGTCCGTCCTCAGGACGGTGTGCGCGAACGCGATGTCCTCGACCGTGGCCCACCGGCCATCAAAGACCACCACGTCCCCGATGCGGACGGGGTCCGAAAGGGCGATCTGGAGGCCGGCCACCATGTTCCCGAGCAATGGTTGGGCTGCGATGGCCACAACCACGCCGATGGCACCTGCCGATGCCAGCACGGAGATGCCGAACGTCTCGAAGAGGCCTAGCCGGAGCAGGACATAACCGATGCTGACCACGGCAATCAGGACCACCGTCAGTCGCCGGACAACGTAGACATTGGTCTTGATCCGACGGTTGTCGGGATCATCGCTCGAGAGCGGCACCACGTACCGTTCGCTCAACACCAGGGTCGCTCCGGACACCATCCTGACCAGCAGCCATGCTCCGGCCAGCAGCCCGACGACCTCTGACGCCAGGCCCAGATTGGAGGCGACCGGACCGGTCAAGGTGATGAGGCGGTCGATGACGAGGCGATAGGTCAGGGCCGCAAGAACCGTGGCCAGTGGAAAGGCCAGGCGCCTGAGCCACCCCGCCCAGTACAGGGCGACCTGCCGTGACAGCAGCCTGACGCCCCTGTAAACCAGAAGCCAGAGGAGCCCGCAGATCGTCAGAAGACCTCCGACGATGAGCCACTCCCGGAGCGAGGGACGGCCGAGGGTCGCCAGGCGCTCCTCGAGAGGCACCCATCCGCTGAGCATCCCGGGCCGGCTGGCGGCATAGAGACGCGAGGTCCGTTCCACGGTGAAGGGCGAGAACAGCCAGACGGGCTCGGTGTCCTCAGCCCGGAAACGCTGTATGCTGATCGGAACCGGGCGTCCGTCAAGTTCCAGCTGCCCAAGTTCGATCGACCTTCTGCGATAGGGCGTTTCCGCAGCGTCGGTCTCCGGAACGACCCGCGCATCAGGCTGGTCCGGGATCTGCGCCCAGTCTATCAGCTGGTGGTTCAACAAGAGGAAGGCCAGCATCAGCGCAAGCGTGGGCGCCCGGCTCTCGCGTTCCTCTTCGGGGATACTGCTGAGATTGAGGGCCTGAGCCGCGCGCGGCCCGTCGCCGGCCTCGACGGCATCAAGGAAAGCCTCCAAGGCGGCCCGGGGCGTGTTCAGTTCGAGCGGCTCATCGGCCTTGGGCAGGCCGAAGCTCAGATCCTCCACCTGGAACACGAAGGGCTCGGGCGTGTCCTCTTGCTGGGCCACGGCTTGCGCTACAGCTGCCGCCCAGAGCAGCATGACAAGACAGAATTGGGAAAAAAGCCTGCGCATCATCATCCTGCAAGGGCCGCACGTCATCCCGGTCCGTTCCTGCGAGTGTTGCGCCAGCATAAGCCACAGGAAGACGGGTCACAACGCGCTTGGCCGGGCCCTGTTGGTCGGGGGGTGGCGAAGGGCTGTGGATATTGAGGCATATCATGCTGCTCCCTGCCAAGGGATCGGAATGATCAGGGCTGCCGTGCCAAGGCCGCACGCGCCTCCCTAACCTGCCGCCTCGCCGGGTTCAAATGTCGTGGCAAGCCAGCGCCTGAAGGTCCGACTTGGCAAATTTACCGGCGATGAATGGGCAAAAAGGGCCAAGCTCATGGTTTTCTCCCGTAGCTTCCACAGCCATTTCAGCAGGCGCCAATTTTTCCGGACCTTTCGTTTCGGCAAGACGGTTGTGCCGGTGAATCCGTCGATCATGTCAGGGCGCTGAATAAGCGCAGAGTATTCCCAGACGCAGGAGATACAACGCGCCCTTGATCAGCTTCCAATGCATTGGTGGGAAGTGCTGGTGACAGCGACTGGCGAGTGCTTCATCAACATTGCTGAAATCCCGGCGTCAACATCAGCACAATCCAGAGCCGCATTTCGCTGACGCGGCAGACGCTGCAGGAGACCTTAACGCCTGACGATCTGCGGACCATCCTGCTGGCAGCGCCAGCAGATCAACCCGCATGGACGCTTTGAAATCCTGGGCTTCTTCGATAGCGCGAAGCCCCTGCTGGGGCCCCGTCGTCTAATGGATGATGTCTGATTTGCCTGCGCCGGGCCGGCACGATTGGTCACCCCGTCTGCCGAGGTTTCACCTACGTCTCGGCTGAAGCGGGGAACTACCTTTGTCATTCTCCGGTTCTGCTACAGATCACAATCGGTGAATTCCTATGCTCGTTGACGAAGACATCACTCGCCAGGCAAGCGAAGAACTGACCTCGGCCATCGCAGACCCGGCATTCCCTTGCCTCGGCGCGAAATCCGCAATGGCGCGGGGTACCCTCAAGACAGTGGTCTGCCAGTCGCTTGACCTTGCTGGGGAGGACGCCCGGATCCATTCGGAACTGTTGTCATGGGTTGCGGATTACCGTCAGGACCCCTCGGGCCTGCGCAGCCTCGCGGTCGTCTTTGCCGAACCTGCCGATCTTGACGAGGAACAGTTCGAAGCGGCGATGTGGAAGCGGCTTCAGGCACTGGCCTGCATCGACGACCGGCGCCGGCAGCCCTACAATGACAGCGTCAGCGGGGATCCCGAAGATCCGCATTTTTCCCTGAGCTTTGGCGGCGAGGCGTTCTTTGTTGTCGGGCTGCATCCGCAGGCGTCACGGCCCGCCAGGCGCATGCCCCGCCCGACGCTGGTCTTCAACCTTCACGACCAGTTCGAGCGCCTCCGCGAGGAGGGCCGCTACGAACGCATGCGCGAGCGCATCCTGAGCCGCGACGAAGCCTTGGCCGGAAGCGTGAACCCGATGCTCGCCCGGTTCGGCGAGGAAAGCGAGGCCCGGCAGTACAGCGGACGTGCCGTAGGCGACGACTGGTGCTGCCCCTTCCGCGACCCAAGGGCCTGAGATGAACGTGCTGGAAATCCCGCCGCGCTCTGGTGTCGCATTTCGGTTGAGCGAAGGGGAAATCCTGAAGGTGATCGACCCGCAGGGAACGCAGGTGTCCGATCTGCTGGCCTTTGGCGCGGCCGATGTGCGCGAAGTGATCTCGAACGGCCGGACCTTCGATTACGAGGAGACGATCGCGCTGACGACGGGGAACCGGCTCTGGTCGAACCGCTCGCAACCGATGCTGTCGATCGTGGAGGACAGCGTGGGTCGGCATGACTTCCTGCTGACCCCCTGCAGCGAGGCGACCTTTCGCCACTTCTATCCGGACCAGCCGGTCCACCGGGGCTGCTTTGGCAACTTGGCCGAGGCGCTCTCGCCCTTTGGCATCGAGCCTGACATGATCCCCTGCGCGTTCAACGTTTTCATGAACGTACCTGTCGCCTCTGACGGCACCCTGCGCGTGGAGCCCCCGACAAGCCGTCCCGGAGACTTCATCCGGCTTCGCGCAGAAACGGATCTGGTCATCGGGCTGACCGCCTGTTCGGCCTATGCCTCCAATGGAGGAAGCTTCAAGCCTATCCACTACGAGATCGAGCCAAGGCCCACATGATCATCTGTGCTTGCTTGAGTTCCGGGCAGGTGCCTTGATTGGCCTGAAGGGCTTTGCCGGTCTGAAGGACGACGCTTGCTCAAAAAAAGCCACTGCTGGCGCTGGAACAGGAAAAACCCCGGGGACGCGAACTTGAAGGCCTCTGGTCCAGCAGACCTTTGTCACCAACGGCTCAAAGAGCGCCATCGGTTCGGCCAGACCGCCGGAGGTTCTGGAGCCGGTTGCTGCATGCAAACTTTGTGGCAATCGGCTCAACGTGCCACAGGGGGTCAGTGTTTTCCCGGCTTTTCGCGGCAGCTTACGGAAATGCTGAAACGAGCATAGCTCTGGCGGGAACTGGCACTTGCGGATCGTGTCACCAGCGCAATGCCTGCGATGGGGGACTTGGCTGACGTGAAGCTTTTGAAGCCCAATATCGGCTTTTCAGGGCGCCTGCGGGCATTGCATCCGACGCATGCTGGCCAGCCGCAGATTTGTGGGAAATTGCAAGCTGTGCGATCTTGAAGCGCGAATGAAAACTGGGGGATGCAGGCCCTGTAGACCAGAAAACCAAGGGCCCGGATCATTCAACAGGACAAGCTGATCGACATGATGGCTCCGCTCCGCGAGGCGGACCTACTCAGGGCGGAGGCGTTCTTTGCTGCCTGCAGTCAGTAGTCTTCGCGGCTTGAGCGGTCGGCCGATCCTGAAGACGGAAAGGTGGTGACGGACACCAGATCATGAGGGCTCAGCCGGCTCTCGGCAAGATCATGTGAATTCAGCAATCTGCCGGCTTCAACTTGGGAAAGAGTGGCCTCTGACGCACCCCATTGACTGTCGGGACGCTCGTGAGGCTCGCTCAGCGGGGTCGCCTGAGCAGCAACAGCAACGAAGGACGCTGCGGCGAAGGAAGGGATGAGTTTTAACATGACAAGCTCCTGCGGTGGCGCTCTGCGCCATTAGGATGTGACGATCGAGGTGCGATTGCCGGCCGCGGAAAACGTGCTCAGGCACGATGACCAGCGATTGGCACCGGTGACGGACCTGTCTGCAGAAGGAGCGCAAAGGAGCGTGCTCAACAGAGCTTCGCATGCGCTCCGCGGGGCGCTTCTGCATCAGGCCGATCGGCTGCGGGCCTATCCACGCCGCAATGTTGCAGCCGATCTGGCAGCGCAGCCACTATCGGTGTGGAAACCTAGATGGGACAGCAAGCGAAAGATCTGCCGCGGCATCGTGACTGACACTGCGCAACCGATGTTCCTGACGTGCAGTGCCGGATCTTGGCGATGCCAGCGTCATGCAATGCGTCTTCCCACACATGACGATGCGCCGGAATCTACTACTGGAAGAGTTTCATCATCGAAGAACCCCTCTGGCAGTTAACGAGAACTGCCGAAGCCCTTGCGGCCAGCGAACCAAGATCGAAAAACAGGACTTCCAGACGACTCGGATGGGACGCATGAACGGCGACGCAAGAAAGATACATCCGCGGGGGGCACCATACAATACTCCAAACGGGCTAAGCCCCGCTGCCGGCGAGACACGAGAAACCCATGACCCAAGGCGGCTACCCTCGTATGGGTCGTATGAAACGTCGAACATGGGAGACCGGCAAAAAAGGTGACAGCCTGCGGCCTTTCCACGCGTTGTCCAGCTCCGTTTGCCGGTCCGATCTTCAACGACAGCACTGTGGGACGGGTCGCTGCAGCAGAAGGTGTCGTGAGAGGAACTGCCGGACGACAAATCTCGCATCGTTTCGGAGTCGCCAGAAGCACTCCGCGGGGCATGTCAGACCGCGAAACAGGCCTCTTGCGTGAGGGGCTAATGCCGAACGCACTGCGGCTATATCAGCCTGAACGCGATAGTTCCTGAAGCCGCCGCCAAATGCTCCCCGCAGCAGCTATGATCGACTCCCGCTTGTGGAACCGGGGCAAACCCCGCGGCTGCACATCTTCCCCATCATCCACCCTTCCGCCCACCTCCCTTGTCAGAAGCCTTGGCGATGCAGTTCCGCCGCAATCTTCACCCGTGATGCAGCATCATGCGTGGGGAAGGCGGTCAGGTAGTCCCGGGCGCTTGCGTCGGGTCGAAGCTGAACAGCCTGGCGCCGCCACCGATCGGCCTGGGCGGCCCTGCCCGCAAGCCCGTTCGCGACCAGCGCGATCATGGCGATCAGGTGGTGGGCGCCGGGCGCCGTGGCAGCCTTGTCGGCCCAGTCAGCGGCGGCCTGATAGTCCTCCTGCTGAATCAGCATCTGCGCGCGGACACCGTGGACGCCGTAGAGCAATGGGTCGAGAGGGCTGAGATGCAGCGAAGTCTCCACACCCGCCAATGTCGTGGTCGCGTCTCCGAGCAGCATCGCGGTAAAGGCAGAGGCATAGAAGCCCTGCGCGTAGTTCGGGTTCAGGTCAGTGGCCCGCGCCAGCCATCCTGCGGCAACCTTGGGCTCATCGGTCAACCAATAGGACCGTCCCATGGTGAAGTGCGCGAAGGGATCGAGGGCATCAAGCTCCAGGCTGTGCTCGGCGTGCCGACGGGCGGCGCGCGTCGCAGCCGCAGGGTCGGGGCTCAGGCGCAGGAACGCATCAAGGAAACTGGTGAAGGACAGGCCCGCATGCGCGCGCGCAAAAGAGGGGTCGGCCATCACGGCATGTTCGAAGAACGACTGCGCAAGCAGGGTGTCGGCAGAGGTGAATCGATAGAGATGTCGAAGACCCAGATGGTAATTGGCCCAGGCATCCAGTCCCTCCGGGCCGTTCTGGGCGGCGATGTTCGCCTCGTTGTACGGGATGTGGATTTCCAGTGCCGAGACAAGATCGACCACGATCCGGGCCCTCAGATCGTCGATCTCGTGGATCGGCGCGACCAGCCGATCCGCCCATTGCAGCTGACCTGAGGTCGTATCAGTGAGCTCCAGCATGACAGCGATGCTGTGGTGCTGGCTCTCGATGAACCCCGACAGCACATAACGCGCAGAGAGTGCGGCAGCCACCCCGTCCAGATCCGCCTGGGGACCATGGAAGCGGAAGGTGGAGCCGCGCGCAAGAACCGCCAGCCAGCGAAGACGCGACAGCGCCTCGATGATCTCGTGGGGAATTGCCTCGCAAAGGAAATGAAGGTCCTGCGGCACCCTGAGGGGCGTGAAGGGCAGCACGGCGATCGAGGGGCGCCCCCCTTCATGTGCGGAATGTCCCGATTTCGCGGCACCTGCACAATGCGCCCCCCGGCACTCCACATCTGCAACGAAGCGGAAACCGCGGCCATGGACGGTGCGGATCACGCGCTGGCCCACGCCATCATCGCCCACAGCCTGACGCGCCGACCTGATGCGGCTGGAAATGCTGGCATCCGAGACCGCACTGCCGTGCCAGACCGCGGCGGCCAGGTCATCCTTGGTCACCATGCAGTGGCGGTGCCGGATCAGATGGATGAGAAGCGACAGCACCTGCGGCTCGACCCGCACCGGCTCGCCGGAGCGGGTGAGTTCGAACCGCTCGGGGTCGAGCTGGATGTCTCCAAAAACCCAAGGCATGTGCCAGGATACAGCAAAAATGGCGTCCTCTGCATGATTTCTTCAGGGACCCGTCAAGCTTGGGCGCGGCCGACGGCCTAGGCTGGGAGGGCGCAGTGACTTGGCATCCCGTCAATCCCGCCCCGTGAATGGAGAAAGACGATGCAAGAGCAGACGATTGAAACCCGCCGGTTCGACAGCCCCGACGAATTCCTTGACATGAAGGAACGCGGAGGGATCGCCATTGTCAGGATGGGCGGCGGCGGCGCCGGAATGCATGCCGTCTTCGAGCCCGGCTGGACCTGGGAGGCTGATGAAAAGCCGCTGCTCGGGTCGCCGGAATCCTGTCCGATGCAGCACACCGGATACTGCATCTCCGGGAGGCTCGTGGTGCGCATGATCGACACCGGCTTGGAGACGCGCATCGGCAAGGGAGACTTCTTCGAGATCCCGCCGGGCCATGACGCCTATGTGGAGGGGGGCGAACGGGTGGAACTGATCCTTTTCGCACCCGCCGAGCATCAGCACTGACACCCGAAACGGCCCAGGCTGGAGCCACGGCGAGGCCGCCCGCATGAAGGACCAGTAGAACCCAAGGAGCAGGCTATGGACGCGATGACAATGCGACGCACGCACGGCCGCGGACGGCTGTTCGACAGCATCCTGGACACGGTCGGAGACACACCGACGATCCGGATCACCCATCTCGCGCCTCCGGGCGTGGACCTCTACGTCAAGGCCGAGTTCTTCAATCCCGCCGGATCGGTCAAGGACCGGCTGGCGCTCAGCATCATCGAGGAGGCCGAGCGGGACGGGCGCCTGATCCCGGGGCAGACCGTCGTCGAGGCCACGTCCGGCAATACGGGGATCGGGCTGGCCATGGTCTGCGCGGCGAAGGGCTATCCCCTGGTCGTGACCATGGCCGACAGCTTCTCGGTCGAACGTCGCAAGCTGATGCGGATGATGGGGGCCAAGGTGGTGCTGACTCCACGGGCGGAGAAGGGCCTTGGCATGTATCGCAAGGCCGTGGAGCTGGCCGAGGCCAATGGCTGGTTCCTGGCCCGGCAGTTCGAGACGGAGGCCAATGCCCGCATCCACGAGAACACGACGGCGCAAGAGATCCTTTCCGACTTTCAGGGCAAGCGCCTCGACTACTGGGTCACCGGCTATGGCACGGGCGGCACGTTGACCGGCGTTGGCCGGGTGCTGCGCCGCGAGCGGCCCGAGACCAGGATCATCCTAACCGAGCCTGCCAATGCGCAGCTGCTCGGCAGCGGCCATGTGCAGGCGCGCAACGCGGACGGCTCTCCTGCCGAAAGTCATCCCGCTTTCCAGCCGCACCCGATCCAAGGCTGGACCCCGGACTTCATCCCGCATGTCCTTCAAGAGGCCGTGGATGCCAAGCTTTATGATGAACTGATCCCGGTTGCCGGGCCCGATGGCATTGCCTGGGCGCAACGGCTTGCACGGCGCGAGGGTATCCTGACCGGCATCTCGGGCGGATCGACCTTCGCGGTTGCCATGGAGATCGCGGAGAGGGCGGATCCGGGCACCGTGATCCTGTGCATGTTGCCCGATACCGGCGAACGCTACATGTCCACGCCGCTTTTCGAGACGATCCCGGAGGAGATGACGGAGGACGAGGTCGCGCTGTCGCGCTCCACCCCCGGATATCAATTGGGTTGAGCGATGGAGCACAGGTCCGAAACCCTTGATCCCGCGGAATGGGGTCCGCTGCGCGATCTTGCACGCCGCATCGTCGATGATGCCGTCGACTATACAAGAGACCTGCGCGACAGGCCGGTCTGGCAGGACATGCCGCCAGAGGTGCGTGCCCATTTCCGCAGCCCGGCGCCGCAAGAGGGCCAGCCGCTCGGGGAGGTTTACGATGAGATGGCCCTGAACATGCTGCCCTATCCGATGGGCAACATCCATCCGCGCTTCTGGATGTGGTATATGGGGGCAAGTAACTTCACCGGTGCGCTCGGGGATTTTCTGGCCGCGATCCTCGGGTCGAACCTGGGCGGCGGCGATCATGCGGCGGCCGAGATCGACAGGCAGGTCGTGAACTGGCTCAAGGAGATGATGGGCTACCCCGAGGAGGCCAGCGGCACCCTCGTGTCGGGCGGGTCGATGGCCAATCTTGTCGGCCTGACCGTCGCGCGCAACCGGATGTCCGGCATCGACCTGCGCGAGCTTGGTGTGGCTGGGCTGAAGGCGCCCCTGCGCTTCTACGGCTCCGACCAGATTCATTCCTGCCATCAGAAGGCGGTCGAGGTGATGGGCTTGGGCAACCGCGCCCTCCGCCGCGTGCCTTCTGACAAGGAGTGCCGGATGGACATCACCGCCCTGCGTCGTGCCATCATCCAGGATCGGACAAACGGCCTTGACCCCGCCTGCGTCATCGCAACCGCCGGAACGGTCAACACCGGCGCGATCGATGATCTGGAGGGGATTGCTGACCTGTGTGCAGAGGAGGGGCTGTGGCTGCATGTGGACGGGTGCATCGGCGCCCTTTTGGCCATTGCCCCGAAAGGTCGCGCCTTGGTCCGGGGGATCGCGCGGGCGGATTCCATCGCGCTCGACCCCCACAAATGGCTGCACGCCCCCTTCGAAGTCGGCTGCGCCCTTGTCCGGGACGCGAGCGCGCATCATGACACCTTCGCAGTGACCCCCGAATATCTGCAGAATGCGGGTCGCGGTATCGCATCGGGGGCCTGGCTCCACGATTACGGGCTTCAGACGTCGCGCGGGTTTCGGGCGCTGAAGGTCTGGATGTCGCTGAAGGAGCATGGCGTGGCCAAGTTCGGCCGTCTGATCGACCAGGACCTGGCCCACGCCCGCTATCTGACGGAGCGGATCGTGGCGACGCCGAGGCTGGAGATGTGCTTCCCCACCCTCATCAACATCGTCTGCTTTCGCTATGACCCCGGCGGCCTTTCAGAGGACATGCTGAAGACGCTGAACGTGGAGATCATGGTGAGGATGCAGGAGGCGGGCATTGCCGCCGTCTCCGACACGACCGTTCACGGTCGCCATTGCCTGCGTGCCGCGATCAACAATCACAGGACGACACGGGGTGACTTGGATGTTCTGGTGGAAGAAGTTGTGAGGGTGGGGGGATGTCTGTCTGGGGAGGGCTTTTGTCGCGCACTTGGCTGATGCTTCAGCCGGAACTGCGGTCGGCCGAATAGAGCGGCATGATGGAAGGGTTCGATTCTTTCGAAGGCGCGCACCTTGCCAGGGACCTGCCTCTCATGGGGCTCTTCTGTCCCACTGGCGCGTCGTGTGACCCCTCAAGATGCAGCTTGAGGGCGGACAGGAGGTCAGGAAGCTGGAGGGCGCAGGTCATGCCGGTCTGGACGTTCGGAGCCGCAAGCATTCCTTGTGATGCAGGCGCGCGTCCGTCTTCAGCAGCCAGCGGAAAGAATGCCAGGGCCGGACTACGGTCACGGTTGCTGCAGGAGGCGCCGCTTCGGTTCAACACGCTGACAGCAAGGCCCGTCTTGGAGGTGGCCAACGCAACCGCAGCCCGGCGTGGGCAAAGCTGCGATTGCTCCGCCTGCAGCTATTCTGGTGAGGTCAGAGGGAACTGCGCCCCCACCCATTCAAGAATGGAGGCGAATACGCTGGCCGCTGCGTCAGGCAGGCCCTTGGCGCCTTAGGTTGCGATTGGCAATTGATCGGTCGGAAAATCCTTCAGCCTGTGCCCTGGTCATGCCCAGTTCCAGGCAATACGCGATGATCGTCTGGCCGCACCTTTTGTCGTCCTGGTCATTAGGCAGTTCCCGCGAGGGCGACGGCACTGACGCGGTCACTTTCCGGCCTTTGCTGCGGCATTGGCGACGGGAAACTTGGTGCTGGGCGCCGCAGCGCTGACCTTCGGCTTTTCCTTCTTCGGCTTTTTCTCGTCGCGCTTGCGCTTGTTCATGCCCTTGGCCATGGTCTGGCTCCTGTATGGCCGCCGAAATCGACGGGCCTTGCAGTTTAGACCTTGCCGGCAGGATAGATAGTCCTGTTGCGCGCACCTCTTGGTGATGCGCGGGAGAAGCGGGCACCTTGAACGCGCATGGCGTCCCATCGCTGCTTCGAAACTCTGCCGAACCTTTGTGCGCCACAGGCGCAGGTCTAAACTTTGACGGGTCGGCCAGCCGACATATCTTGCCGGACCCTGAAAGCGATGGCCGACGGCACTCAGCCTGGTATGAAACCGATTTGCCCCGGACACGGCACTCTGGCCCAGGCCAAGCCGCGCAGCCATCCTCAGGAAGCCCCGCAGCGCCCGCTGGTCACCTCGAACTCCAGCGGGATCTTTGCCTCCAGCCACATGGCCCAGCTTCGAAGTCGTGGGCTGATCCCTGCATTCATTCGGCGAAGGACCGATCGGCAGATCCGTGTATTTTCATCGCCAAGTTCCAGCCGGTCGATCACAAGGAGAAGCATGACTGATAAGTTGTCGCATACTGTTCTCTCAACAGTTCTGCCAAGCTGGGACAGCGGGCTGCTTCCTGACAATGTCGTATGAAGTGCAGCATTTCCGACGATCTGCGCGTTCATCGTCTGAGGTCTTGCCCTTCGCGGCACCCACGCATCCTTTCGCGTTGCGGACAATCTCCAGGCAAAGGAAAACGACAAGTCATGAATTGCCGATTGAGCAACGAAAGCCCCCGGCTTTTGTCGATCGCCACCGCGGTCCCGCCGAACGTCCTGCATCAGGATGACATTCTGACTGAGTCCCGCGCATTGCTGGAGGCACGGTTTTCACAGTTCGAGCGTCTTGCCCCCGCCTTTCGCAACGCCGGAATCGACACACGCCATTCCGTCGTGCCCCTGGACTGGTTCCGCCAGCCGCATGGGTGGGTCGATCGAACGCAGGCCTATGCGGATGGCGCCACCCGCCTGTTCTGTGAGGCAGCCAGCCGCGCCCTTGAGCAGGCAGGGCTGCGCGCGGATCAGGTCGACATCATCGTCACGGTCTCCTCGACCGGAATCGTGACCCCGACACTGGATGCGCTGGCCGCGACACGGCTGGGGTTTCGTACCGACGTGATGCGCGTGCCGGTCTTCGGGCTGGGCTGCGCAGGCGGCGTGTCGGGATTGTCGATCGCTGCCGACCTTTCGGCGGCACGGCCCGGTGCGGTGGTGCTGATGGTCGCGGTCGAGACCTGCACGGTCCTCTTTCGCCTAGACCGGTTGGCAAAGGCCGACATCATCGCAACCGCGCTTTTCGGGGACGGCGCGGCGGCGGTCGTTCTGCGTACCGGGGCGCGGGCCGACGACGCGTACCCCGCAATCGGGCAGGGCCGCCAGCACATGTGGCCCGACACGTTGGGCATCATGGGCTGGACGGTCGAGGAGACGGGCCTTGGCGTCATCTTCGACCGGTCGATCCCTTCCTTCGCCGAGGCGGAGTTGCGCCGCGCGCTGGAGGCGCTGATGCCGGATCATCATGTCGATCGCCATGTCTGTCACCCTGGCGGTGCCAAGGTCATCACTGCCCTGGAAACAACGCTGTCACTTGCCCCCGGCACTCTGGATGTCGAACGGCAGGTGCTGGCGCGAAACGGCAACATGTCGGCACCGACCGTCCTGTTCGTGCTGGAACAGGTGCTCAACGGGAACATCTCGGGGTCGTTGCTGGCGACGGCGCTTGGGCCGGGCTTCACCCTGTCCCTCCTGCCGATCGAGGTTTTCTAGGATGGAAGCCTCTGTCCCTGCCTTGGGCTTCATCGCGTTCCTGATGATTCAGCGCGGCGCCGAACTGGTCCTTGCGCGCCGCAACACCCGCCGGCTGCTGGCGCGGGGCGCGGTGGAGCATGGGGCCCGCCATTATCCCCTCATCGTCGCCCTGCACGCAGCCTGGCTTCTGGCGATTACTGCGTGGGGCTGGACCAGTTCGGTCCATGTCGGTTGGCTGACCGCCTTCGCGCTGCTGCAGGTCTTGCGGATCTGGGTTCTGGTCAGTCTGGGGCCGCGCTGGACCACGCGCATCATCGTCATTGATGAGCCCCTGGTCGCGCGGGGGCCATACCGCTGGTTCCCGCATCCAAACTACGCCGTCGTCATCGCCGAGATCGTCGTCGCCCCAATGGTCCTAGGCCTGTGGCAAGTGGCGCTCGTCTTCAGCCTTTTGAACGCAGCAGTCCTGACGATCCGTATCCGCGCAGAGGCGCGGGCGCTCGGCTTGCCAAGGGCAGATTGCGATTAGGCTCCAGATGGTGATTGGACTGTGCTGCAATGCATTTTCCATGACCTCCGTCGACATGTCGGTTTCCGTGTCGCTGACACACAGGGTCACGTAATCGCCAGAGACCACGTTCCGCCGTTGCGCGGCCTGCTCGTCCAACGGTTAATCCTCCCCGTTTAACGGGGTTTGGCCGTAGAGTTCACGCCGCCATCTTCAGTTTTCGTGCGGGTGTGATGCCGCCGATGCCCATGTTGGGCCGCTCATTGTTGTAAGTCCATAGGCCAGTCGATTGCGACTCCTTGTGCCTCCGCTATGGGTTCGAAGATGTCGAGGTCCAGTCATTCGTGGCGGACGGTGCGGTTGTAGCGCTCGACAATGGTGTTCTGTTGCGGCTTACCTGGCTGGATATGGGCCAGAGAAATGCCCTGCTTCGCAGCCCAGATCGCCAATGTCTCGCTGATGTATTCCGGGCCGTTGTCGACCCTGATGGCCATGGGCTTGCCACGCCACTCGATGATCTGGTTGAACGTCCTCACAACCCGTTCTGCGGGTGTGAGGAGGATCAAAAAACGATCCGGTGAATCGTTTTCCCGACGAGCGGAGAAATCGACCTTGATGCCCAGACCATCACGGTTGAAGTCCTCCAGCACGTTCAGCAGCCGGAACTGACGGCCATCGGCCAGACGATCCGCCATGAAATCCATGGACCACACCAGGTTCGGCGCTTCCGGAACGGTAAGCATGTCAGGCATGCTCGCGGCACAGCAACGCCGCCCTCGGCCTGGCGCAGCACCGCCATGATCTGCGGCTCGGTAAACCGGTCTTCTTTAATCGGATCCTCAGCTCACGCTACGAGAAAATTCTACTGCCGCATCCCCTTAATCATGGGAAGGATTACCCGGTAACTGGCCTCTGGCTGTGACGCCCCGGGTGCAAAGTTGATAGATCCACGGGCAGAGGGTTCCTGTGCCGCCTGTTCAGGCGTGGCACCCCAATAATCCCAATGAACGCGTGATTGCGTACGACGGCGTTCCTGCGCTTGCGCGTGACAAGCCCATGTTGGCTTGAGGAGCCGCATGGCCGGGCAAGAATGGCGGCGGCCTGACCAAGTATTTGTACAGTGCTCAAGGTAGACGATTCACATTCTCCTGTTTCAGAAAATTATCGGCTTGCGGCAGAATTACTGGTTCTGGCCGAGCCTGATGACAGCAGGCGCTGTTGTTCTCGGCTTTCTGCTGCCCTATCTCGACTCGCTGCTGGGCTCAGACTGGATCGAGGGCGCGGGCTTCATTCGCGCAACCTAGGTGGACGGCGCAGGTGCGATCCTCACGACGCTTGCCGGGGCCGCGTTTGATGTCGCGGGCGTGGCATTTTCTGTCACCGTTGTCGCGGTGTCCTTTGCGAGTTCCAATTACGGGCCTCGTCTCATCGGCAACTTCATGGGAGACAGGACCAAACAGATCGTCCTGGGGATCTTTGCTGCAACCTTTGCCTACTGCATCGCCGTTCTCAGCACCGTGCACGCACGGCTGGAACTGTCCGAGACCAAGATCGATGTTCTTGGGTCCCATCTTTGTATTGTCCGCGCTGGTATTGACGCTTGCGGCTGTCGGCAGGCTGATCGGCTACATCCATCACATTCCTGAATCCATCAACATCATGAACGTGGCCGCAAAGATCGGTGACAAGCTGCATTGCTCGGTCACCCGGATGCTGGAGGAGGGCGGCCGGCGCGGATACTCGGATCACGACCCCCTTGACATCGGCGCTTGGCGCGACGAGCCCGAAGGCGAAAGCCATTAGATCATCCGCCCACAAGGGCCGTGGTTCCTTCAGCAGATCGACCTGAAGGGCCTTGCTGCTCTCGCGCATGAAAAGAAGATCCAGATCATCCCTCACCGGTCTCCCGGAGATTTCCTTGTGGCGGGTGGAACCGGTCATGAGCGCGTGCCCAGTCAGCAACCTGAACAAGGCAGCCAGACCGCAAATGTGCGCCTGTTACACCCCAAATGCCAACAGGACAGATGTTCATGACATCCTCTTTCTGTCCGACCAGCTCGTCGAGGTGCTTGGTCGGGCCTTGTCTCCTGGGCTCGATACCCGCACATGGCCACTCCCTGCCTGAACCGGCTCCGTGCCGGGCTCGTGGCATTTGTCCGCCGCTTTTGGGCGCAACCAACGACGCGCGACGATCCGGGCGTCTGTCGGCGCGTCACCTTCGAGGATATGTCGAACCGCTCCTTTGACCGCATGCGCAGTGTGCGGCCGCTGATCGAAAGGCGCCCCTGCATGCTCCCGGTACACTCTCCGATATTGCCTTGGTTGCTTTTCGGCTGGCCATGGCCGATGCTTGCATTCGCCAGATGAGACACCTGATAGCGTCGGCAAAGGAGCTTCTTGCCGATCCGGTCGCAGATGGTGAGGTCGAGGCAGAGTTGATCAGGGCACTGAAGGTGATCCCCTCCCGCCGTTCCTGATGGATTGCCCGTACCGGTTACGTCACCGGAAGCCCATTTCAGCATGGCCATCATCTCAGGGAAGTTCAGCAAGGGGCTGGCCTCGCGACGCAGCCGCGCGTTGCTCTTTTCGTGAGTCACGCCGCTGGGACCGCTTCCGATCATCTGCTGCCCTTAGCCGGAAGCAAGCGCAAGCGGCTCATTGATGACGGGCGCCCTGCATCGCCACTATGGCCCGCGGTCAGATGAGAAGCTTTCTGGGGCACAGAAATGGCGGCCACGCTCTCAAGCCTCTCAAGCCTCTCCAGCCGTTCCAGCAGCTCGAGCCGACGGCTCGGCGGCCCGCAGAAGGTCACTGTCCCGGGCTTCCTCCTCCTGCGCGCCCGGCGCCGTCGCCTTCGGGCTGATCGGCTGTCGCAGCCGGTCGCGGGGCATGGGGGCGCTTTCCGGGTTTTCGTTCTCGATGAAGTCGCCGGCGATCAGCCGGGCGCCGCGCTCATAGGTCATGTAGCGCCAGAGCCATTGCATCGACACAAGGAACCGGTTCTGGAAGCCGACCAGAAGATAGACGTGGACGATCGCCCAGGTCGCCCAGGCCAGCCATCCCTTCAGCTTGAACCTGCCCTGCTCGAAAACGGCGGCGTGGCGGCCGACGATCGCGGTGTTCCCGCGACTGTTGTACTGGAACGGAGCCATCGGCGCACCGTTCCCCAGATGCGCGGCCAGTTCCCGACCCAAATGGATGCCCTGCTGCTTGGCGACCTGCGCCAGACCCGGCAGCGGCTGGCCGTCGGGGCCCGGAAACAACGCCACATCGCCCAAGGCGAAAACCTGCGGCAGGCCCTTGACCGACAGCGTCTCATCGACCTCGATCCGGCCGGCGCGGTCGGTCGGACCCAGCTGTCTTGCCAGGGGCGAGGCCGAAACGCCCGCAGCCCAGATCACCACCCCGACCGGCTGGCTGCGACCCGCAACAGTAATGCTGGTGGGGCCGATCTCCTCGACAGCCTCGCCGGTGCGCACGGTGACCCCCAGCCGCTGCAGCCGGGCCTTGGCATAGGCGGACATCTCCTCGGCAAAGCCGGACAAAAGACGCGGGCCGGCCTCGATCAACGTGACGCGGGCGCTGCCCGGGTCGATGGTGCGGAAGTCCCGCAGCAGCGTGTGGCGGCTGAGTTCGGCAATCGCGCCGGCGAGTTCGACGCCCGTGGGTCCGCCGCCGATGATGGCAATCTCCAGCAACCGCTGACGCTCCGCTGGATCGTCGCTTCGCTCGGCCCGCTCGAAGGCCAGCAGGATCTGCGAGCGGATGTGCCGCGCGTCCTCGATGGTTTTCAGACCCGGCGCCCATTGCGCCCATTCGTCGTGGCCGAAATAGCCGTGGCTGGCCCCACTGGCGAGGATCAGGTGGCGATACCCGATCTCGTGCCCGCAACTGAGCCGCAGCCGCCGTGCCTTTGTGTCGATCACCTCGACCTCGCCAAAGATGACCCTGGCTGAGGCGTATCGGCGCAGGATCCTGCGGATCGGCTCGGCCACATCCGTTGCGGACAGGGCAGCGGTGGCCACCTGATAAAGCAGCGGCTGGAACAGGTGGTGGTTGCGGCGGTCGATCACCGTCACGCCGATCTTCGCGCGGCCCAGCGCCTTGGCGACCTCCAGCCCGCCAAAGCCGGCACCAATGACAACCACCTCGCGGAAATCGATCTCTGTCACTGTCGCGATCCTTCAAATTAGCGCCCCGCCCTGCGGGGCGGCGAGTTGAACATCACGCCACGTTGCCGCGGCGATCCTGTCGACAATGACGCAGCCATGCGCAACTCTTCTTCCAAGTTGGGCTGAACGGCGGCCAGCGCCTGCCCAGCCACCGTGGGGCATCGCACGGCCTCTCCAGAAATACATCCTGCGCGCCTATGGCTGAGGCCACAGAGTCTCTAGGGACGAACACAGGCCCCGGAACCCGCAGGTGCGAACAATGTTCCCGCCCCGCGTCATCCAGCCGTTTCCAGTTCACCAGCCAGATCGGCCTGTGGTATTGCTGTCCGCCTTGGTTGCGCCTGCTGCTCGGGAGCTTCAGGCTATGGCTTTGCAACCTCTTGTGAACTCCCTCACGCAGAGCGGTATGAGCGATCAAGGACCGGTGTTCTTGTTGCGAGCGACCATGACGTCATGCAGGTTTTGAGGAAGCCGGACAATTGCCGCGGATCGCATGTTGCGCATCAGGAGGGACGACAGGCACCAGATGACCGGCATCCTGACGGCGGGCGAGGCTGAAGGAGGATTTCTCTGCTGGACCGTGCGCTGCATCCGCCTTCGTGTGGAAGGAAACGGATGTCTCCGTGGAGGCTGACGCACAGGGCCACCAAGGTCGATATCTGGTTCGCCGGCCGGATGGCAGGCGGACCAGTCAGATGCCTTCATCGTCATCAGCAGATCCCGGCGGCACGCGGCCGCCAGAATGCCATTGATCAACAGCCAAGACCTTCAGAACTTCATCGAGGCCGAGACGGCGTAGGTGCGCGGCGCGCCTGCCGCCAGGAAGCCGCGAGCCGAGCTGGCCCAGTAGCTCTCGTCCAGGACGTTCTCGACATTGGCGCGCAGCTCGATCTCGCGGCCCTGCGCCTCGACGGCGTAGCGGGCGCCCAGATCCAGGCGCGTCCAGCCCGAGACCTTCTGCGTGTTCGCCTGGTCATACCAAGTCGAGCCGCCATGCATCACGCGACCGTTGAGCGTCAGGCCCTGAACCGAGGGCAGATCGTATTCCGCATAGAGGCTGGCGGCCGTCCGGGGCACGCCGGGCACGTCATTGCCGTCAAAGGCCCCGTCCTGGGTGCGGCGCAGTTCCGCATCCATCAGCGTGACCCCGCCCAGGATGCGCAGGCCCTCCATCGGTGCGCCGGCCGCCGACAGTTCCAGCCCGCGATTGCGCTGCTGGCCCGAGAGCGAGAAGACGTTGCTGGCCGGATCGGTGATGCCATTGGGCTGGCGGATCTCGAAGAGGCTCGCGCCCAGTGTCACGGTGCCCAGGTCGTATTTCAGGCCGACCTCGCGCTGGCGGTTCACCACGGCGGGGAACAGCTCGCCCGCGTTCTCGGCAACGGAGGGCGCCATCGGCCCCTCGGTCAGCGCCTCGACATAGTTGCCATAGACGGTCAGCCCGTCGCGAATGCGCCACGACGCCGCGATGGCCGGGGTGAAGGCGCTGTCCTCGTAGAGATAGTTCTGCTCGCCCACCGGAAAGTCGGGAATGCCCGGACGCGTGTTGAACCCGCGGGTGCGGATCTCCTGCCAGCGGCCGCCGAAGGTCAGCTGCACCCGGTCATCGTCCAGCGACATCGTGTCCGACAGCGCGACCGACCGGCTGCGCAGGTCCGCAAAGGGGATCAGCCCGTCCGCGCGCGGCAGGCCCGACAGGTCCGGCGCCGCCGGCAGATAGACGGGATCATAGATATTGGTGCCCGCGACCGGGAAGCCCAGCAGGCGCGGGTTGAATTCGCCGCGGTTGTTTCGGTTCAGCGCATAGGCGGCCGACAGGGTGATGCGATGGCGCACCGGGCCGGTCGTGGCCTCGGTCCGCAGCCCGATCTCGGCGGTGCGGCCCTCGATCTCCTGCGGGTTGAAGCCCAGCTCGTTGATCGCATCCCCGTTCGGCGCGGTGATCGTATAGTTCGAGGTCAGGAAATCCTCGCGGTAGCGGCTGGCCCCGAAGGCGCCATAGACCGTCGTCGCCGGGGCAAGATCGTATTCGACCCGACCTGCGATCATGCGATGCGTGCTGTCGTGGAATTCGAAGGGGTTGGCGGTGTTGATGTCGCCATCCGGGGCATCCGGGATCGGCACGCCCGGCGCCGCCGCATTGAAGAGCGATGTCGGCGCGTCCAAGTCCTGCTTGGACGCGTTCAGGTCCAGCGTCGCGCGCAGCGCGTCACCGCGATAGTCCAGCCCCAGGGCCGCCACGCCGACCTCGGCGTTGTTGTTGTCCAGGGCCGTGTCACCGCCGCGCCAGGACAGGTTGCCGCGAACGCCCCATTCCTTGCGGGGGCCAAAGCGGCGGCCCAGGTCGACATGGGTCCAGAGCTGGCTGTCCGACGCGATGCCTGTGGTGACGCGGGTCAGGTCCTGGTCCTCGGCGCGCTTCGGGATCATGTTGATCGTGCCGCCCACGCGGCCCACGCCGCCATTGGCCAGCGCCGTCGGCCCCATCAGCAGGTCGACGCGGCCGATCCCCTCCAGCGCGCTGCGGCGCGGGTTGGCGATATAGGGCAGCCCGTCATAAAGCGTGTCGAGGTTCGGCACGGAAAAGCCGCGGATGAAGAACGAGTCGCGCTCACTGAAGGCCGGCGCGTCCTGGCGCACCGAAGGGTCGTTGCGCGTGACATCCGCCAGGGTCCGGGCCTGCTGGTTGCGGATCAGCTCCTCGGTATAGGCGGCCGCGCGAAAGG
This sequence comes from Paracoccus sp. T5, assembly GCF_048538155.2. GTDB lineage: Bacteria > Pseudomonadota > Alphaproteobacteria > Rhodobacterales > Rhodobacteraceae > Paracoccus. Next base: position 2,752,033 of record NZ_CM135809.1, on the reverse strand, counting down.
GCGCGGATTGCACGTCCACATCGCCAAGCGCCCCCAGCCGGGTCCGGGTCGAGACCTGGCCGCCGGCATAGGGCTGCGCCGGTGCGGCGATGGTGCCGGTCGCGGTCGCGGCCTGCAGCGTGATCTCGTCCAGGACGATGGGGGCCGTCTGCTGCGCAAGAAGGGCGGTCGGGCTGATCGCCGCGAAGGCGACACCAAGCAGAAGCGGGCGAAGAGGGGAGGGACAGGGGCGCATCGACGGGCTCCGGATCAGGGTGCGAAGGGTCGGCTGGCGCGGGACCTTGATCCGTGGCTTGCTGGTGAGGGACGTGTCGGGGCGCGATTAACAGATAGAAACAGTAAGGTTCAACAGCTTCCTTTGCCCGATGGTGGACCTGTGGCGCAAATGCCGCGCGCGGGGCGGGACAGATCCGCCCTGATGACGGATTTACCACCCTGTTCCGGCCTGCCGCTTTCGACCTTCTGGTTGCCTTGTCGTCTCCGGCATTCAGAAACAGGACCAAACGGAATGGCCTTACCCGGACCGGGCCACGAAGCTTGCATAGCTGTTCAGGATCGCCTGCCAGCCGTCGCGCTGCATCTCGACCGGGTTCTGGGTCTCGGGATCGAAGACCGTGGTCACCCGTGTGCCGTCGCCTTCCTCGACGAAGGTCGTGCGGACGCTCCGGCCATCGGCGAGGCGCAGGGTGAGGGCCGAGGGCGCATCCACCTCCTCGTAGGTCGCCTCGAAGTCGAAGCCGAAGGATCCGGCGCGCGCCTCCATCCGTGCGTGATGACGACCGCCCGGACGCAGATCGACCGAAGCGGCCGGGCAGTGCCAGTCCGGCGAGGCCTGGTTCCACGCCATGATGGCCTGTGGCGACGTATAGGCGGCCCATGCCGCTTCGGGCCTCGCGGCCAGGATCGTCTCGATCCTGATGGGTTCGGTCATCCTGCTTCCTTTCAATGGCCTTGGCGGCGTACGGCATCGATGGCCGCGACGTCGATCTTGCGCATCGTCATCATGGCGGCAAAGGCGTACCGTGCCTCGGCACCGCCCGCAGCCAGCGCCTTGGTCAGCGTGCGCGGGGTGATCTGCCAGTTCACCCCCCACCGATCCTTGCACCATCCGCATTCGCTTTCCTGCCCGCCATTGCCGACGATGGCGTTCCAGTAGCGGTCTGTCTCTTCCTGCGTGTCGGTGGCGATCTGGAAGGAAAAGGCCTCGCTCTGCGGAAAGATCGGCCCGCCGTTCAGACCGATGCAGGCAATGCCGCAAACGGTGAAGCGGACGACCAGAACCTCGCCCTGCCTGCTGCCGGGATTGTCCAGCGGCGCGTGATGGACAGCCTGCACCGCGCTGTCGGGAAAGACCGAGGCATAGAACCGCGCCGCAGCCTCTGCCTCGCGATCGTACCAGATGCAGATCGTGTTCTTGGGACCCATGACAGCCTCCTGCGGCGATCCGGGCCCGCCACCGGTCCGGATCATGGCAGCTCGATTTCGCGCATCATGTCAGAAAAACATCATCCTGTCGCGCACCGGACGACCCCGAATACGATCCGCGATCCGCCTGCAACCCGACGACCGGGGCGCACCGGCACCTGGACCTGACACCGCATGCCCGGTCAGGGTTTCGCTATCTGGAGAACGCCCCGACCCGGGGTGTTTGCTGGCGGCCGCGCTAGACCTCGTCTTGGCGGGCGGCCAGCCCCTTGGCCAGGATTTCGCCCGTGGGACGCCCGGTCGGAGAGCCGCCCAGAGGCTCCAGGGTGATCTCGTAAAGCTGGCCGTCCAAGGGCGTGGGCAGGGGGGGCGTGTCCAGAAGAGTCGCCCTGCTTCCGGACAGCAGGCCGAGCGAGACCGGCCCCATATCCACCGACGGCAATGTCCAGACCTGCATCTGCCGGCCTGCGGGAACATCGATGCCTGCCACGAACCGGATGCGCGCATCGGCCTGGCCGAAATCCTCGACGACCGCGGTGGGACGGCCGGCATCGTCCAGCAGGACGGCGACTACCACCGGGTCGGGCACCCGCCAGTTCCCGCCCAGCACGATCCCCGCCAAGATGCCGACCGCGGCGGCGAGGCCGGCCGGCAGCCAGCGACGGAGCGGCCCGGGATCATTGGCGGCCACCGGCGTCAGCGCGGGCCTGGACACGGGCGGCCTGGACAAGGGCGCATCCAGCTGGGGCAGGACAGCCTCCCACAGGGACAGCGGGGCCGGCATCTCGGGGGCGATCATGTCCAGCGGCAGCAGCCGGTCGCGTGCGCGGGCAACGGCGGCCGCCCAGGCACGGTCATGATCCAGCCGCGCCTCCAGCTCGGCCTCTGTCCGCTGGTCTGTCAGGCCCAAAACAAAGGCATCGGCGCGGGCGTCCAGGTCGTCGGTCATGACAGGCACCTCCGCAGCAGGTCCAGGCCGCGGCGGATCCACGACTTGCAGGTGCCGAGGGGCACCGACTGGATGGCCGCGATCTCGCCATGCGTGAAGCCGCCGACATAGGCCAGCAGGATGGCCCGCCGCGTCTGCGGTTCAAGCCCGACAAGGCAATCCTTCAGCGCCACCCGGTCCCCCAGCAGGTCAAGCCCGGTTCCCGCCGCCGACAGGCGCGCGTCCTGCATGGCCGTCAGGTCCTCCGGCGACAGGCTTTCCAACCGCCGGCCATCGCGCAGGATGTTCAGGCAGCGGTTGCGCAGGACAGCAAAGATCCAGCCGCGGGCCGATCCGTCGCCGCGGTGGAACTGGTGCGCCTTGCGCCAGATCTGGACCATGCTGTCCTGCACCGCCTCCTCGGCCAGGTCGCGCCGCTGCAGCATCCGGTGCGCCACGCCCAGAAGCCGCCCGCCCTCGGTCTCCAGGATCAGGCGCAGCGCCTCGTGCTCGCCCTTGGCGCATCGGTGCAGCGCGTCGGCCAGGTCGACAGGCGCCTCCGTCGCCGCAGCGGCGGAAATGTTCATGTGCCTGTGCCTCCACCATGTCCCGCGCCACGATGGCATGCAGGACCGCTCCGGGTCCAGCCGTCGCGTGGGCCTGCCAGCGCCTTGGGTCCGGCCAAAGTTTTTTCGCCAGGCTGCATCCAGGGACGCACCCGCCGTGTCTCCAAGGGGGCAATGGGCGGCCTGACGCCGCCCGCGAACACAATGAGGACCATCAACATGACCCATCTCCGCACCGCCACCGCCGTCGCTCTGACCCTGGGCATCTCGACCGGGACCGCCGCTGCCGCCCCGATGGTCGGCCTGGTCGACGGCACGCAACTGGTGATGTTCGATAGCGAAACGCCGGCCGAGGTCACCACCATGCCCGTCAGCGGGGTCGAGCGTCTGGTGGGCATTGACTATCGCCCCGCCAACCGGACGCTGGTGGGGGTCACCGCCGACAACCGCATCGTCACGATCGATCCGGCATCGGGCGAGGCAGCCGAGTTGTCGGTTATGGACAGCCCGCTGCCGATGGTCGACATGCCGGTCGTCGTCGACTTCAACCCGATGGCCGACCGGCTGCGCCTGATGACCGGGACCACGAACCATCGGGTCAATGTCGATACGGGGGAAGTGACCGTGGACGGCGCGCTGGCCTACGAGGCCGAGGACATGCATGCGGGCGAGGCTCCGGCCATCGCGGCGGCAGCCTATACCAACTCCTTCGGCCAGCCCGAGGAGACCGCGATGTACGACATCGACACCACCATCGGTGCGCTGATCCGCCAAACCTCGCCGAATGATGGCACGCTGGCCGCCACCGGCAAGCTGGGCATCGAGATGACCGAGACCACCCCCGCCTTCGACATCCAGACCACCGAGGACGGAACCAACACGGCCTGGCTGGTCGCGGGCGGGATGATCTACACCGTCGATCTGGAGACCGGAACGGCGACCGAGGTGGGGATGCTGGAAGGTGTCGACGGCAATCTGACCGACATCACCGTGATGCCCGCATCCTGAGAGGCGGCGCGTGCGCCTGTTCCGCGGCTGGCCCTGGCGGCCATCGCGGGGCAGGTTAGCAACCCGGTCGGCGGTTCAGTATGGGGGATCTGGCTGCCGTGGAGGGAGGCGCGCAAGCTGCCCCTGCGTCAGAAGTCGAGGCCCAGGTCCAGGACCCGCACCGAATGGGTCAGCGCGCCGACCGAGATATAGGCGACCCCCGTCGCCGCGACCTCGGCGATCCGCTCCAGCCGCATGTTGCCCGAGGCCTCCAGCACGACCGCGCCGCCCGCCATCTTGACCGCCTGGCGCAGGCTGTCGCTGTCCATGTTGTCCAGCAGCACGACATCGGCGCCACCCTCGTCCAGCACCTCGGCCAGCTGGTCCAGGCGATCCACCTCGATCTCGACCCGCATCATGTGCGAGGCGCGGGCCTTGACCGCCTGCAGGACCGGCCGGATGCCCCCGGCGGCCGCAATATGATTGTCCTTGATCAGGATCGCATCCGACAGCGACACGCGGTGATTGAAGCCGCCGCCATGCAGCACGGCCTGCTTTTCCACCAGCCGCAGGCCCGGCGTCGTCTTGCGCGTGCAGGTGATGCGCGCCTGGGTGCCGCGCGTCTCGGCCACATAGGCCGCCGTCATCGTGGCGATGCCCGACAGGCGACCCGCGAAATTCAGCGCCACCCGCTCGGCCGACAGGATCGCGGCGGCAGAGCCTTCGATCCGTGCCAGTACGTCGCCTGCGGCAAAGGCGGTGCCATCGGGCACCAGCACCTCCAGCCGCAGCGCCGGGTCGACCAGCCGGAAGGCCAGCTCCGCCAGTTGCATGCCTGACGCGACTCCGGCCTCGCGCGCGCATATCCGGGCGGCATAGCGCGTGCCCGCCGGGATCACCGTGCGGGTGGTGATGTCGCCATTGCTGCCCAAGTCCTCGATCAGGGCGGCGCGGACAAGAGGTTCCAGGATCAGGTCGGGCAGGGCGGTCATAGCGGCTCCGGTTCGGGGGCGGGGCGCAGGGCAAGCGCCTGGCACAGGGTCATGCGGCTGCGGCGCGGCGCGACGGTGTCGGGGTGATCGGTGCGGGCATGGGCGCCCCGGCTTTCGCGGCGCAGCAGGGCTGCCGCGCAGATCAGCGTGGCGGTGGCAGTCATGTTCTGCAGCTGCGGGCAGTCCGGCTGGCCCGCCTCGACCTCCGCGACGACGCGCAGCGCGGCCTGCAACCCGGCGGCATCGCGCAGGACGCCCGCACCTGCCGTCATCGCCTCCCGCAGGCGCGCGACCAGCGCCGGGTCGGGCAGGGGTGCGGGGGGCAGGTCGGGCAGGATCAGGGGCGGCGCGGTCGCGGGACCGGCGCCGATCGACAGGGCCGCGCGCCGGGCAAAGACCAGCGCCTCCAGCAGGCCGTTCGAGGCCAGGCGGTTGGCCCCGTGCAGCCCTGTCGAGGCCGCCTCTCCGCAGGCCCAGAGGCCCGTCAGGCTGCTGCGCCCGTCCAGATCGGTCTCGATGCCGCCCATGTGGTAATGCGCGGCCGCGGCGACGGGGATCGGCTGGCGGACAGGGTCGATGCCGGCGCGGACGCAGGCCGCGGCGACGGCCGGAAACTGCGTCAGGATGCGGGCGCCCAAGGCGTTCCGGCAATCCAGCGCCGGCACGCGCCCGGCCCGCCATTCGGCATAGACGCCGCGGGCCACGATGTCGCGCGGCGCCAGTTCCGCATCGGGATGCAGGGCGGTCATGAAGCGCTGGCCGGCGGCGTTCACCAGCAGGGCGCCTTCGCCCCGCAGCGCCTCGGTCGCCAGGGGGGCGGGGTCTTCGCCGCTGGCGATGGCGGTGGGGTGGAACTGCACGAATTCCGCATCCGCGATGACCGCGCCCGCGCGCGCCGCCATGCCGATCGCCTCGCCGCGGATGCGCGGCGGGTTCGTCGTGACCGAATACAGCCCGCCCGAACCGCCGCCCGCGATCAGGACCGCCGGCGCCCGGATCGCCACCGGCTGCGACCCCGACGCCCGCGCCAGATGGATGCCCGCGACGCGGTCCCCCTCGACCAGCAGCGCGGTCGCAACGAAGCCCTCCAGCACCTGGACCGACGGTGCGGCGCGCACCGCCGCGACCAGCGCGCGCATGATCTCGGCTCCGGCCTGGTCGCCCTTGACGCGCACCACGCGGGCAAAGCTGTGGGCGGCCTCGCGCGACAGCACGTAACCCCCGGCGGGATCGCGGTCGAAGGGCGTGCCGAGCGTCGTCAGCGACAGGATATGCGCCCGCGCCTCGGCCGTGACCAGCCGGGCCACCTCCGGGTCGACCGTGCCGGCACCGGCGCTTACCGTGTCGGCGGCATGGGCGTCCGGGCTGTCGGCCGGGTCCATGGCCGCCGCCACGCCCCCCTGCGCCCAGGCCGAACTGGCCCCCTCGCCAAGCGGATCGGGAGAGATCATCAGCACCGGCCGCGGCGCCATCACCAGGGCCGCGTAAAGCGCCCCCAGACCCGCGCCGACGATCACCACGCGGTCGGTCGGGATCATCCGGTCAGCCCGCCAGCTGCCGCGACAGGTCGATCATCCGCTGCACCGCCAGCCGCGCGCGGTCGGCCACCGCCGCATCGACCTCGACCGCGCCGGTCATCGAATGCAGCGACCACAGCACCTTCTCCAGCGTGATCTTCTTCATGTAGGGGCACATGTTGCAGGGGCCCAGGAACTCGACCTCGGGATGCGCGTCCGAGATGTTCGAGGCCATCGAGCATTCGGTCACCAACATCGCCTTGGCCGGCCGGTGGTCGCCCACCCAGTCGATGATGTGCTTGGTCGACCCGGCGAAATCCGCCTCGGCCACGACGTCCGGGGGGCATTCGGGATGGGCGATGATCTTCAGCCCGGGATGCCACTCGCGGAAGTCGCGCAGGTCCTGGGGGGTAAAGCGTTCATGCACGATGCAGGCCCCGTCCCACCACACGATCCGCTTCTGCGGCACCTGGGCTGCCACGTTCTGGGCCAGCCATTTGTCGGGCGTCATGATCACCGTGTCGCCGGGCATCGCCGCCACGATCTGCGCGGCATTGGACGAGGTGCAGCAGATGTCCGAGGCGGCCTTCACCTCGGCCGTGGTGTTGACATAGCTGACGACCATCGCGCCGGGATATTGCGCCCGCATCTGGGCGATCCCTTCCGCCGTGATGGATTCGGCCAGCGAACAGCCGGCCTCCATGTCGGGCATCAGCACGGTCTTGGAAGGGTTCAGGATCTTCGAGGTCTCGGCCATGAAATGCACGCCGCATTGCACGATCACCTCGGCCTCGACCCGCGTGGCCTCGATCGCCAGCTGCAGGCTGTCGCCCACCACGTCGGCGATGCCGTGATAGATATCGGGCGTCATGTAGTTATGTGCCAGGATCACCGCGCCGCGCTCTGCCTTGAGCCGGTTGATCGCGGCCACATAGGGCGCGGCCACGGCCCAATCCGGAAAGGGCATCACGCGGTCCATGCGGGCATGGATGTCCGACATCTGCTGCGCCAGCTCGACCGAGGGCGACAGGTCGTAATGAGCCTCAAGCTCGGCGCGAATGTTTGTCAGGTCCAGCAAGATCGGCTCCTCCCTCCGAAGCGCCCCTGGGGACGTGGCTTGCGTGATGACGACTGGCCGAGGGCCTTACGCGATGGGACGGCCTGCGGCAACCTTCATTTGCCGCCGCGCCGCGCGGCAGTCCTTGCGGGCGCGCTGCCAGGGCGCCCCATAGGCCAGCCACAGCGCCGAGATCCACCACAGCGCCAGGCAGGCCCAAAGGTCCACGGCCAGCCTTTGCCAGCTTGGTTGGTCCGGCGGGGTCATCTGAAAGGCATCGGCCAGGACCGACAGCAGCACGCAGGCGATGAAGGACCACAGGCCCCCGCGCCCGATCTGCTGCAGCGCCACCCCGAGCCGGCTGGCCGCCAGCCATTCCATCGGCCGCGCCAGCGGCACCGCGACCAGCCAGGCGGCGGCGACGATGGCCAGATAGCGGGTGCCGTCCAGGTTCCACTTGTCGATCGTGCCATAGACCAACTTCAGCGCCTCGCGCAGCGGCAGCGCCGGTTCCCCGATGGCCGCGCCGATGACGATGGCGCTGCCAAAGGCGAACATGCCGGCCGCCAGCAGGGTCAGCAGATGCCGCCAAGGCCACAGCCGCGCCATCAGCTGCTGGCGAAACAGGCCCATGGCCGTGCCGGTCAGGAACAGCATCTGCCAGCCGAAGGGATTGAACAGAAAGCCGCCCTGGCTGCGGTGGTTCGGGATCAGGCCGTTGAGCTGCGGCGCGAACCACCAGAGCGCCACCGAGGCGACCGCGACCTGCAGCGGCCAGCGCAGCATCGCCGGCACCACCACCGTCGCGGCGGCGATCAGGACGACATAGACCGCCAGCACGTCGATGATGTTGGGCTGCAGCCAGAAGGTGCCGACGGCGGCCAGGAAGCCCAGGGGATTTTCCAGGATCCAGACCGAATATTGCGTCCAGATCGCGGTATGCGGCCGCCCGCTGGCCCAGAGCGCGGCGGACAGCAGCGCCATCAGCCCGGCGCCCACGACCATGGCCCGCCACACCTCGAAGGAGCGGCGCGCGAAACGGGTCTGGGCGCTGCGGCGTCCGGACTTGGCCTCGACGCTTCGCCAGACCATGCCGACCAGGAAGCCCGACAGCAGCACGAACAGTTCCGAGGCGTCGAAGATCGAGAAGTTGGGCAGCGTGATCCAGCGCATGACCGATATCGGCATGTGGTTGACCATGATGCTGACCAGCGCGTAGCCGCGCAGCATGTCCAGTGCGATCAGGCGGTTCATTCGGGAAGATGGCTCCAGCGGGTCAGAAGCTGCCGGTCCATCAGCATCGCGTCGGTTTCGGCGCGGTCTAGGAAATCCAGCGCCTGGCCGCGCGTGGCGGCATGGGCGATCTTGGCCTCGGCGGTGATCCGGGCCAGGTGCCAGGCGTTCGGCAGGTCCTGGGGCAGCGGCGACAGCATCTGCAGATGCCGCTCCAACAGCGCGGGCTGCCGGGCCAGGCGCAGCAGGCTGTCGCGGCCGGTGACGGGCTGGGGCAGGCTGCGGGCAATGGCTGCCGCCTCGGTCAGGATGGCAGGCGGGTCGCGTTCCTCGGGCGTGACCAGCAGGCCGCGCAGCCGCGCCCACCGGCCGAAGACCGGGCTGGCCGACAGGCGCGAGGTCACGGGCGACAGGATCAGACCGGCCAGGATCGGCGACAGCCAGATCAGCTGTGCGGGCGAAAAGCTGGCCAGCACGACCAGCGTGCCCAACCCCAGCGCGACATGGGCCCAGTGATAGCGCAGCACGACCCCCCAGCCCGGCATGGTCCCGGCGCGCACCTGCGCGTTCCAGCCGCTGTCGCGGCCGCCCAGGATCTCGAAGATCTGGCGGGTCTGGACCAGCATCTGCACCGGCGCGATCAGCGCCGACAGGATCGTCTCGAAGATCGCGCTGGCAAAGATGCGCACGCGCCCGCCGGAATTGGCCGCAAGCGGGCGCGCCCAGGCCCGGAAGGTCGCGATGAACTTGGGCAGCAGCAGCAGCCCCATCGCGATGCCGAACAGCCACAGCATCCGGCGGCTGTCGAAGACCGGCCATTCGGGGAACAGCTGGTAGGCGTTGGGGAAATATTCGGGCGTGGACAGCAGCACCGTGGCCGACAGCCCGAGGCCCACCAGGATCAGCGCCAGCCACAAGGGGCTCATCAGGAAACCCATGATCCCGATCAGGAAATGCACCCGGCTGATGCCGCGCATGCCCGCGATGCCGAACAGGCGGCTGTGCTGCAGGTTGCCCTGCGCCCAACGGCGTTCGCGCACGGCCATGTCCAGCAGCGTGGGCGGGCAGCCCTCGAAGCTGCCGCGCAGGTCGTGGTCCAGCCGCACCTTCCAGCCGGCACGGCACAGCGCGGCGGCCTCGACGAAGTCATGGCTGAGGATCGTGCCGCCGAAGGGCGGGCGGCCGGGCAGCCGTGGCAGGCCGCAGGCCTGGGCAAAGGCCGTCACCCGGATCATCGCGTTGTGGCCCCAGTAATTCCCAGTGTCCCCCGCCCAGGCCGAGACGCCCCGCGCGATCATCGGGCCATAGACGCGGCCGGCAAACTGGGTCAGGCGGGCAAAGATCGTCTCTCCGCCGACCAGCATCGGCATGGTCTGGATCAGCCCCAGGCGGGGATCGGCCGCCATCCGGGCGGACATCTGGCGGATGGTCGCGCCCGACATCACGCTGTCTGCGTCCAGCACCACCATCTGGTCATAGCGCCCGCCCCAGTGGCGCACGAATTCGGCGACGTTGCCGGATTTGCGGTCTTCGTTGTTCAGGCGGCGGCGATACCAGATCGGCAGCGGCGACAGCGCGCGCGCGGCACCGATCACCAGCGTCTCGTTCACGGCGATGGCCGGGTCGCGGGTGTCCGAGAGCACAAAGATCTCGGCCCGGTCGGCCATGCCCTCGTCCGCCAGCTCGCGCGCAAGGGCCACCAGCAGGCCGGTGCTGGCGGCAACATCCTCGTGATAGATCGGCATGACCACGACCACCCGGGACGGATTGGGCCCTTCGGGGGTGACCAGGCGCGGCGCCAGGAATCCGGCCAGCGTGCCGCAAAATGAAAATCCGACCCAGGCAAAGGTCGGAACGAACAGCGCCAGCAGCGCGATCTGCATCAGCGTCGGGTCCGCCCCGAACGAGGCCAGCATCTGGCTGAAGCCGAAGACCGCCAGCGCCGCCGTGCCGCCAAAGGCGATCAGCCGGGCCAGCCAGACATTCAGGCTGTTCATCTGCCGTTCGACCATGCCCTGCGGCAGCCGGCCGAAGTCCTGGACCGGCATATCCAGCGGTGCGGCCGGCGGCACCACGGCGGCCGGGGCGGGCGCCTGGGGGCGGTCCGCCTGCGAGGCTTCGGCGATCATGTTCATGCTCATGCGGTCCAGCGCGTCAGCCAGGTTTCACTCAGCGCCATGCCCTGGTCGTCGGTCAGCACCGCGCGCAGTTCGGACAGCGGGACGCGGCCCGGCTCGAACTCGAAGGCCAGGCGCAGCACATGCTGGTCGGGCAGGGGCTTGAGATAGGCATGCACGATCCGCCCTTCCGAGGCGCTGACCTGGAACTGCGGCAGCTGGTCGCGGAACAGGCCCAGGTCAAAGTCGACGATGAAGCTGCGCGTCGTCTCGACATTGATCGACCGGCCCGACCGCACCTGCCGGACCTTGGCCAGCGGCAGGTCGTTGGGCGGCAGCGGGGCGAAGCTGAGCGTATAGCGGAAATCGTGCCGCTGCCCGCGCAGCAGCGGTTCCTTGGGCACCCAGTAGCTGACGATGTTGTCGTTGAACTCGTTCTCGACCGGGATCTCGACCAGGCGGACCTCGCCGGGACCCCAGTCCCCCTCGGGCTGGATCCAGGCCGAGGGGCGCTGGTGATACATGGCCTCGGCATCCTGGTAGGTCTCGAAGTCGCGGGCACGCTGGACCAGGCCAAAGCCCTTGGGATCATCGTCCACGAAGCCCGAGATCTGCAGGTTGCGCGGCGACATCAGCCCCCGCCACAGCGCCTGCCCCGCCCCGGTATGCATCTGCAGCCCGTCGCTGTCATGGCAGGCGGGGCGATAGTCGTCGACGGTGCGGCGGCTGGCCGGGCTGAACCAGAACATGGATGTCAGCGGCGCCAGCCCCGTCTCGCGCAGGTCCACGCGCGGGAACAGCGCCACGCGGGTGCGCACCGTCGTGACCGCGCCCGGCGTCACGTCGAACTGGAAGGCCGCCGCGACCGAGCGGCTGTCCAGGATCGCGTGGATGCGGACGGTGTCGTGGCTGTCGTCGGGCTCATGGATCCAGAAATCCGTGAACAGCGGGAATTCCTCGCCGTCGGGGCTGCCGGTCTTGATGGCAAGGCCGCGCGCCGACAGGCCGTAAAGCGTGTTGCGCGCCACCGCCCGGAAATAGCTGGCCCCCTGGAAGACCAGGAACTCGTCCATGACGCCGGGGCGGTTCAGGACGGTGCGGACGCGAAAGCCCGACCAGCCCATGTCGCCGATCGTGGCCAGGTCCGGCCCGTCGGGGAAATGCGACGGATCGAATTCCAGCATCGAGGGGTCGAAGGGCACCGGCTGCGGCATCCCGTTGCGGACCAGGTTGATCTGCACCGGCTCGTAGAAGATCATCCCCGGTGACAGGAGGTCGATCCCGAAGCGCGAGCTGCCGGCCCAAGGGTCGCGGTCGCGGCGAAAGCGGATCGCGCGGTACTGGTCATAGTTCAGGTCCGCGAAACTGCCCACCAGCTGCGAGACCGGCTGGACATAGACGCGCGACGCCCGGTCGGCGGCCAGCGCCGCCACCTGGTCGAAGCCGAAGGGTTCGGGCTTGGGCGGGCCAAAGGCTTCGGCAGCCCCGGCAGGGGACTGGGCTTGGGCCGGGATCGCCATCAGCGACCCGCCGGCAGCCAACGCGGTGGCGGCATTGAGAAAGTGACGACGCTTCATGTGCGGGAATGTCTCGAAAATACAGGGGATATTATAGGCGGGCCGCCGCAGTGCAGCAAGCGCGCTTGCTCAATCGGCCTGCCATCGGCCGAAATCGGCCTTGCACGGGCCGGACCTTCCCCTTTTCGCGCCTATTGTCGCGCCAGCCAGGCGGCGACGGGGCCACGTACGCTGTTCACGCCGGCGGCCTCGGCCTCCTCGATGACCTGCCGCAACTCGATGATCGACACCCGCCGAATCAGGTGCTTGACCGGCCCGATCGAGGCCGGGCGCATCGACAGGCGGCGGATGCCCAGGGCAGCGAAGACCAGCGCCTCGATCGGCCGGCCCGCATCCTCGCCGCAGAAGGACAAGGGCACGCGCGCCTCCTCGCAGCGGGCGATGATCTGGCGCAGCATGGCCAGGAAGGACGGGTTCAGCGTGTCATAGCGGCGGCGCACGCGCTCGTTCTCGCGGTCGGCGGCAAAGAAGAACTGCTTGAGGTCGTTGCCCCCGATCGAGACGAAGTCGCACATCTCGAAGAAGCGCCGGGGCGCAAAGGCCAGCGACGGCGTCTCCAGCATGGCGCCGACGCGGATGTCGCTGGGCATCTGGTGGCCAAGCCGCTTCTCGCGCGCGACCTCCTCCATCAGCATGCGATAGGCGGCCTCGTATTCGGTGATGTCCGCGATGAAGGGAAACATCACGTGCAGCGGGCGCCTGACGCTGGCGCGGATCAGCGCCTGCAGCTGCATCCGCAGGACGCCGCGCTTGTCCAGTCCCACGCGGATCGCGCGCCAGCCCATCGCCGGGTTGGGCTCGTCCTGCGGTTTCATGTAGGGCAGGACCTTGTCCGAGCCGATGTCCAGCGTGCGGAACATCACCGGCTTGCCCTGGGCATTGTCCAGGACCCTCGTGTAAAGCCCGGCCAGCTCGGCCCGCCGGGGCACGTGGTTGCGGATCAGGAACTGCAGCTCGGTCCGGAACAGCCCGACCCCTTCGGCGCCCGATCCCTCCAGCGAGGGAAGGTCGGCCATCAGGCCCGCATTCATGTAGAGCTGGATCGTGGTGCCGCAGGTGCCCGTGGCGGGCAGGCTGCGCAGGCTGGCATAGCGGTCCTGCGCCTCGGCCTGCATGGCGATCTTGTCCAGGAAGGCCTTGGCGACGCTTTCCTCGGGGCGCAGGTGGACGATGCCCTGGTCGCCGTCGATCAGCACCGGGTCGCCGTTCAGCGCCTCGGTCGTGATGCGGCCGGCATGGATGATCAGCGGAATCGCCAGCGCGCGCGCCACGATGGCCGCGTGGCTGCCGACCGAGCCTTCTTCCAGGATCACGCCCTTCAGCCGGCGGCCGTATTCCAGCAGCTCGGCCGGGCCGATGTTGCGCGCGACCAAAATCGGGCGGTCGGGCATCTCGGCGCCGGTGTCGACGCCCTGTCCGGTCAGGATGCGCAGCAGGCGGTTCGACAGGTCGTCCAGGTCGTGCAGCCGGTCGCGCAGATAGGGATCTGCGGCCATCTCCAGCCGCGCCCGGGCGGTCGACTGTTCCTTTTCCACCGCAGCCTCGGCCGACAGGCCAAGGCGGATGTCCTCTTCCATGCGCTTCAGCCAGCTGCGGGAATGGGCGAACATCCGATAGGTTTCCAGCACGGCGGCATGATCGCCGTCGCCGCCCATGTCGGCGGCCGCCACCATCGAGTCGACGGTGCTGCGCAGGCGCTCGACCCCCTCGTGCAGGCGGGCCAGCTCCTTGTCGGGATCGTCGCCCACGGGGTTCGCGATCACCACGCGCGGCTCGTGCAGCCAGACACGGCCCTCGGCGGCGCCCTCCTGGCCGGTGGCGCCGCGGATCATCAGCGGGAATCGGTGCGCAGGCGGCATGCTGTCAGCCTGGCTGCCCTGGAAGGCGCCCAGCTCGGTCATCTCGGCCAGCACCATCGCGACTACTTCAAGGCCATAGACCTCGTCGTCGGAAAACTGCCGCGCGGTCGCGCACTGCACCACCAGCACGCCAAGCCGCTCTCCCACCCGCTGGATCGGCACGCCGAGGAAGGCGGGAAACACCTCTTCGCCGGTTTCGGGCATGAAGCGGAAGCCGGGCTCGGCGGGGGCGTTGGCGGTGTTCACATGGCGGCCGGTGCGGGCCACGCGGCCGACCAGGCCCTCGCCCAGCCGCAACCGCGTCTGGTGGACCGCCTCGGGGCGCAGCCCCTCGGTCGCGCAGAGTTCCAGCGTCTCGGCATCGCGGAACAGGTAGATCGAGCAGACCTCGGTCCCCATCGAATCGGCGATGTGATGGGTGATCTGGTCAAGCCGGTCCTGGCCGCCGCCCGCGGCCGCCAGGATCTCCTTCAGCCGCCGCAGCAGCTTGCGCGAGTCGCTGTCCGTGCGATCCTGCATCGCCTGCCCGCCTTCTGCCTGCGCGATCACCCCTGTTCCAGGGGCCGAACCGGGTGGCTTACGCCTTCTCCAGTTCGAAGGCATCATGCAGCGCCTGCACGGCCAGTTCCATGTATTTCCGGTCGATCAGCACCGAAATCTTGATCTCCGAGGTGGCGATCACCTTGATGTTGACGTTCTCGTCGGCCAGCGCCTTGAACATGCGCGCGGCGACGCCCGCATGGCTGCGCATGCCGATGCCGACGACGCTGACCTTGGCGACCTCGGTGTCGATGTTCAGCTCGTCATAGGCGATGGTGCCGGCCTGGCGGGCCTCTTCCATGGCCCGCTTGGCACGCTCGACCTGGTTGATCGGCACCGAGAAGGTCATGTCGGTCACCGAACCCGGATGATCGTCATAGTCCTTTTCGGAAATGTTCTGCACGATCATGTCCACGTTGACGCCGGCCTCGGCCAGGGGCGCGAAGATGGCGGCCGAGATGCCGGGCCGGTCCTCGACCGTCACCAGGGTGATCTTGGCCTCGTCGCGCGAAGAGGCGACGCCGTTGACGACTTTCGATTCCATGATTTCATCCTCATCGCAGATCAGCGTGCCGGAATTCTCGTCGGTATCCTCGAACGAGGATAGCACCCGCAGCCGCACCTTGTATCGCATCGCCAGTTCCACAGACCGGGTCTGCAGGACCTTGGCGCCCAGGCTGGCCAGTTCCAGCATCTCCTCGAAGGCGATCTTTTCCAGCTTGCGCGCCCGCGAGGTGATGCGCGGGTCGGTCGTGTAGACCCCGTCCACATCGGTGTAGATGTCGCAGCGCTCGGCCTCGAAGGCGGCGGCAAAGGCGACGGCGGTCGTGTCCGAGCCGCCCCGGCCCAGGGTGGTGATCCGCCCGTCCTGCGCCACGCCCTGAAAGCCCGCGACCACGGCGACGCGGAAACCCTGGGCGAATTTCTGGTCCAGGTTCTTGCGGGGGATGTCCATGAAGCGCGCGGCCGAATGGGCGGCGGTGGTGTTGATCGGCACCTGCCATCCCTGCCAGCTGCGGGCGGGCACGCCCATCTCCTGCAGGGTCAGCGCCATCAGGCCCGCGGTCACGTTCTCGCCCGAACTGACGACGGCGTCGTATTCGCGTGCGTCGAACATGGGCGAGGTCTGCTCGACCCAGCCCACCAGCTCGTTGGTCTTGCCCGACATGGCGCTGACGATGACGATGACGTCATAGCCCCGCTCGACCTCGCGCTGCACCTTATGGGCGGCGTTCTTGATCCGGTCCAGGTCGGCCACCGAAGTGCCGCCGAATTTCATCACCAGAAGCGGCATCACGGGCCTCCAGCCAGGGGTTGAGTGTCGGCGGGGCTTGTATGGGGGGCGCGCTGAAAGGGCAAGGGCTTCCGCACGCTATGGCGGCCGGGCGACCCTCAGTTCGCCTTCTGGCGGGGCAGGAAGGGCAGGGGCGCCACCGGTACCCCCTCCTCGATCAGCTTGCGGGCCTCCTCGGGGCGGGCCTCGCCATGGATCGCGCGGGAGGGGCGGTCGCCCTGGTGCATGGCGCGCGCCTCCTCGGCAAAGCGCAGGCCGACATAGTCCGAGCTTTCCTCGACCTTTCGGCGCAGCGCCTCCAGCGCCGCCTCGGCGGGGTTGCGCGGGGCGCTCAGTGCCGGGGCGCGCTTTTCGGTGACGGCGGGCGCCATCAGCGCCTTTTCCACCTGGGTGGATCCGCAGGACGCGCAGGTCACCTGGCCCGCATCCCGCATCGTCTGGAACCCCTCGGACGAGCGGAACCAGCCGTCGAAATCATGGCCATCGTGGCAGCGCAAGGCATAGCGGATCATCGCAGGGCTCCGGTCATCTGCCTGTTATATCGGGTCAGCCGCGGCGCTGCGCAAGATCGTCCAGCCGCGCGATCAGCCCCCCCGGATCGCCCGCCCGCGCCACCAAAACGGCCCGCGCGCGATCGCCCATGGCCCGCGCCTCCTCCGGCCGCGCGGCCAGCCGTGCCAGCATGTCCGGCAGCGATGCCGCCGTGACCGCACGGGCCGCGCCCGCCGCCTCCAGCGCGTCGAAGGCTTCCAGGAAATTGCCAAAATGCGGTCCCCGCAGCAGGGCGCAGCGATGGGCGGCGGGCTCCCAGGGCGTGTGGCCGCCATGATCCTGCAGGCTGCCGCCGACCAGGCAGATGCCGGCGCGCGCGTACCAGCGCGCCATCTCGCCCAGGGTGTCGGCCAGCAGGACCCCGCCCTCGGGGGCTTCCTCGGCCCCGGCGCTGCGCCGCGCCAGCGGCAGACCGCGCGCCCGCACCAGACCCGCGACATCGTCGGCCCGCTGCGGATGGCGCGGCGCCAGGATCAGCCGCAGGGGGGGAAGGCCCGCCCGCGCCGCGGCAAAGGCGTCCAGGATCGGCCCATCCTCGCCCTCATGGGTCGAGGCGGCCAGGATCGTGCGCTCGCGCAGGGGATCGTCGGCGGGCGGGGCGATCGCGGCAGGTGCCAGCAGCTTCAGGTCCAGCCGCGGCAGCAGCGCCCCCGAAGGCAGGCCCAGGCACAGCAGCCGCGCCTCGCTGGCCTGGTCCTGCGCCGACAGGGCGGCGATCCGCCCCAGCATCGGCCCGATGACGCGCGGCAGCCGCCCCCATGTCCCGGCCGATCGTTCCGACATCCGCGCCCCGATCGTCGCCTGAACCACCCCGCGCTCGGCCAGAAGGCGCGACCGCAAAGGCCAGAACTCGCCCTCGACCGTCAGGGCCAGGCGCGGGTCGGTGGCCTTCAGGAACCGGGTCAGCGCGCCCGGCAGGTCCAGGGGCGCCAGCCGCGCGGGCAAGCCCCATGCGCGCACCAGGTCGCGCCCCGTCTCGGTATTGGCTGTGACCTGCACCGGGTGCCGCGCGGCCAGCGCCTCGATCACCGGGCGGGCCGAGGTCAGTTCGCCGACCGAAGCACCGTGGATCCAGATCGCCGCCGGCGCCAGCGGCGACCCGCAGGCCAGCCGCTCGCGCAGCCGGTCCGATCCGCCCAGACGCGCCCGCATCCGCAGCGCGGATTCGGCGATGCGGGTCGTGGCCTCGTAGATCATGCCGGGGGAAACCCTCGCGAAGGTTTGTTGGAGGTGGGTACCGGAATCGAACCGGTCTTCACGGATTTGCAATCCGGTGCGTAACCTCTCCGCCAACCCACCGCCGTCGAGAGTGCGGGTGTCATAGTGGATTGCCGCAGCCCTTGCAAGACGCGAAGCGGCGCGGGGCCGATCCGGACGATCAGCGGCGTTGCCCAGACTGGGGAAACATGGCAATAAGTGCGCATCAAGATCGAGCAGAGGTTCCCCGACATGACCGATTTCGCCGCGCGGCGCACGATGATGGTGGACACGCAGGTCCGCCCCAGCGACGTCACGAAGTTCCCCGTGATCGAGGCGATGCTGACGATCCCGCGCGAGGATTTCGTGCCCGCCAGCCGCCGCGCCGTCGCCTATTCGGGCGAGAACCTGGACATCGGCCACGACCGCGTCCTGCTGGAGCCGCGCACCCTGGCCAAGATGGTCGATGCGCTGGACATCCAGCCCGACGAGCTGGTTCTGGATCTGGCCTGCGGCTATGGCTATTCCGCCGCCGTCATGGCCCGCATGGCCGAGGCGGTCGTTGCCATCGAGGATGACGCCGAACTGGCCGCCGAGGCCGAGCGCCGTTTGTCCGAGGCCGGCATCTTCAGCGTCGCCGTCCTGCAGGCGCCCCTGACCGCGGGCGAGCCCAAGCAGGGCCCCTATGACGTGATCCTGATCGAGGGCGCCGTCGGCGAGGTGCCCGCCGCGATCATCGACCAGCTGCGCGACGGCGGCCGCATCGCCGCCCTGTTCCGCGAAGGCGCGCTGGGCGTGGCCCGGATCGGGTACCGCGTGAACGGCCAGATCAGCTGGCGCTATGCCTTCAATGCCAATGCGCCGATGCTGGCGGGCTTTGACCGGGCGCGGGGGTTTTCGTTGTGACGGTCCGGGCGCGCCTCGCGGGCCTTGCGCTGCTGGCCATGGCCGCCGCCCTGCCGGCACGGGCCGAATCGCTGGCCGACACGATGGTCGCCGCCTATCGCCATTCGGCGCTGATCGAACAGAACCGCGCCGTGCTGCGCGCCGCGGATGAGGACGTGGCCGCCTCGGTGGCGGCTCTCAGGCCGGTGGTGCAGTGGATCGCGCGGCACGGGATCCAGCGGAGCGAGGGCGGGCCCACGACCCGCTCGACCTCGCTGGCGCTGAACGGCTCGGTCACGCTTTATGATTTCGGGCGCTCGCAGCTGGCCATCGACGGGACCAAGGAGCAGGTGCTGGCCACCCGGCAGGCCTTGGTGTCGGTCGAGCAGGACGTGCTGCTGTCGGCCACCGTCGCCTATTTCCAGGTCCGCGAGGCGATCCAGCAGGTCGCGCTGCAGCAGAATTCGGTCGAGGTGCTGTCGCGCGAGCGCCAGGCCGCACAGGACCGCTTTGATGTGGGTGAGATCACCGTGACCGACGTGGCGCTGGCCGATGCGCAGCTGGCCGCGACCCGCGCGGGTCTTGCGGCCGCCAACGGCCAGCTGGAGGTCGCGCGCGAGGCCTATCTGGCCGTGACCGGGCGGCAGGCCAGCAACCTGTCCACGCCGCCCTCGCTGCCCAAGTTGCCCGCAACACTGGACGAGGCGCGGACCATCGCGCAGCGCAGCCATCCCACCATCCGGCAGGCGCAGCGCCAGGCCGCCGCCGCCGAGATCGGGGTCGCCGCCGCCGCCGCCGAGCGCAACCCCATACTGTCCGGAACCGCCAGCATCGGCGTCAATCGCACCCCACAGGCGCGACTGGGGGGCGGGCTTGTGTCCGAAAGCACCAATACGGCATCGGTGGGGCTTGAACTCAGTCAGACCCTTTATTCCGGTGGCCGACTGCCTGCAGCGCATCGCCGCGCGATGGCGCAGCGGGACCAGGCGCGTTCGGCCCTGCTGAACGTCTCGCGCCAGGTCAGCCAGTCGGTGGGCGAGACCTGGGCCAACATCGCCGTGGCCCGCGCCCAGATCACCGCGATCGACCAGCAGATCTCGGCCGCGCAGCAGGCGTATAACGGCGTGCGCGAGGAGGCGCTGCTGGGCGCGCGGACCACGCTGGACGTGCTGGATTCCGAACAGGCGCTGCTGGAGGCGCGGGCGGACCGGATCACGGCCGAATCCAACCTCCAGTTAGCGCATTATCAACTTCTCTCGGCTATGGGTCGGTTGACGGTAGAAGACCTCAACCTGGGAATTCCCACCTATGACCCTTCGCAGTATTATAGTGCCGTGCGTGATGCACCTTTCACCAGTAAGCAGGGCGAAAGCCTGGACCGGGTCCTGCGCGCCATCGGCCGCAACTGAACCGTTCACGGACGGGGTGCCGCATGGCTGAGCCCCGCGCCGATCTGGACATGGCGGATGTCAGCCGCCTTTACGAGGATATCGGTGCGGCGCTGGCGGCCATCCGGCAGCTTGTCGCGCGCGAGATCCCCGACCCGGGCCACGCGGATGTGGTGCAGGAGGATGCGACCAGCTTCCTGGCCCGCCGCCTGGCCGAACCTGCCGCACCCGTGCCGCTGGCCCCGCGCCTGCCGCCGGAACCCGCGCCCCAGGCCGCCGCACCGGAGCCTGAGGTCGAAGCGCCGCAGCCCGTCATCGTGCAATCCGTTCTGGCGCCTGCGACCTTTGCCTGGCCTGCCTGGTCGGCCGCGCCGGCGGGTCAGCCGCAACCCCCGGCCACCGCATCGAACCTTAAGCCGCAACCGCCGGTGACCGAAACCATGGTCCAGCCGGAACCGCCCGCGGCCGAAGCAGTGCCCGTGGCAGAGGTCGTCACGCCCGATCCCTTTCCGGTGCCGACCGAGATCGCAGCGTTCAGCCCGCTGCTGCCCGACGCTTCGCTGCGGGACGCGCTGCGCGAGATGATCCGCGAGGAGTTGCACGGAGAGCTGGGGGCCCGCTTTTCGGCCAATCTGCGCGCCGTCATCCGGCGTGAGATCGTGCAGGCGCTGGACGACCGGACGCTGTACGGCTGAGAAGAACGCGTCAGTTCAGGAAGCTCTCGGGATCGACGCTCTCGAAACCCTTGCGGACCTCGAAATGGACCACGCCCTCCTTGCCGGCCGAGCCCAGGCTCTGGCCGGCACTGACGCTGTCGCCCTTGGCGACATTCACCGCATCCAGGCCCGCATAGACGGTCATCAGGTCGCCCTCGTGCCGCACCACGATGATCGGCACCCCCGACGTGTCGCGGGTGATGGCCGCCACGCTGCCCGCGCCCGCCGCCGCGACCGGCGTGCCCGAGGGCGCGGCAATGTCGATGCCGTCGTTGCGACCCTTGTCATAGACCCGCACGATCGACCCATCCACCGGCATCCTGAACCGTCCGCTGCCGGATGCCGCGGTCCGCGTCGCGCCCAGGTCCGTGGCGGGTGCCTCGGGGGCGGGGGCGCCTGCGGGCGGGGTCGCCTCGTCCGGCAACGGCTGCGCGGCCGAGGGGGGCTGGGGCGTCGGGCTGCCCGCGCCGGGCACGGTCGTGGCCAGCCGGTCCGGCCGCTGCCCCGGCTGCGGCACGATCAGCCGCTGGCCGATGCGCAGGCTCATGTCGGCGGGCAGGCCGTTCCAGGCAGCCAGGTCCTGCACCGTCACGCCATAACGCCGCGCCACCGACCAGGCCGTCTCGCCCGATGTCACAACATGTTCGCGCGGATTGCCTCCCGCAGGCGCGGGTGCCGCTTGGCCTGCCGCCTGACCGGCAAAGGGATCGCGCACCACCGCCGCGGCACCGGCCACGGGCGCGGTTCCCGCCGCCACCTGGCGCGGCAGCACCAGCACGGCGCCGGCGTTGAGGGGCGCATCGGCAGGCAGGGCATTGTGGCTGGCCAGTTCGCCCGGGTTCAGGCCCAGCCGCGCGGCCAGCGCCGCCGGCGTCTCTCCGGCCTGCGCCAGCGCCACCTGGCCGTTGCCAAAGGTGATCACGCCACGTTCGTCGGGCGCCGGGCGCGGCGTGGCCGCGGCGGCGGCATCGGCCGTGCCGAGGCCGCCCATCAGCCCGCGCAGGTCGGGATCAAAGCGTCCGTTCGCCCCGCATCCGGCCAGCGCCACCAGCGCCGCCAGGGTGACGACCCTGCCTGAAATTGCCTTGTGCTTCATTACGCGTCCTCGGCCTGCCTCGTGGTGGCCGGGGATCATGTCTGGCCCAATCCCTCGACCAGGGGAACGAACCGCACCTGCCGCAGCTCGTCATATTCGAACCCGCTCTCGGACCGGGTGACGCGGATCAGCGTCTGGACCGCGTCCGACTGCCCGACCGGCACCACCATGATACCGCCGATCTTCAGCTGTGCCAACAGCGGCCCCGGCGGATCCTCGGCCGCGGCGGTCACAAGAATGCGGTCGAAGGGCGCCTGGTCGGGCAGCCCGCGCGACCCGTCGGCGACCTGTGCGGTGATGTTGTGCAGCCCCAGCTGGCGAAAGATCGCCTCGGCCTCCTGGACCAGGCGGCGGTGGCGGTCGACGGTATAGACGCGCCGGCACAGCCCCGACAGGACCGAGGCCTGATAGCCCGAGCCGGTCCCCACCTCCAGCACGGTGTCGCGCGCGCCCACCTCCAGCGCCTGCGTCATCAGCCCCACGACCGAGGGCTGGCTGATCGTCTGCCCGCAGGGAATCGGCAGGGGCGTGTCCTCGTAGGCGCGATCCGCGAATTGCCCGCGCACGAAGATGCCCCGGTCGATGCGCTCCATCGCCTCCAGCACGCGCAGATCGGTGACACCACGAGAGCGCAGCTGGAACAGAAAGCGCATCTTGCGCTCGGCCGGGCTGTCCTCGTCGGGCTCGCTCATTCGGCGGCCCGCCTCGGCTGGGGCAGGGTCCCGTCCCCCAGCGCCTGCGCCAGGTCCTGCAGAGAGGCGTGGCAGGTCAGATCGGCGCGCATCGGCGTGACGGCGACATGGCCCTCCATCGCCACGGCTACGTCGGTGCCGGGCCGCGCCGGCGCCTGCTGCGATCCGCCCGCGACCCACATGAAGCGCCGCCCGTTCGGGGCGGTATAGGGCATGACGCCAAAGCGCGATCCCTGCCGCTGGCCCTGCGGGGCGACGCGCAGGCCCTGGACCCGGGCGGCGGGCAGGGGCGGAAAGTTCACGTTGTAGAACAGCCGGAAATCCGCGTCCGAGGTCCAGTCGCCGTGATCCAGCAGCCGCCGGATGACGGTCGCGCCATGGGCGCGCGACGCCTCGAAGGGATCGGCCAGGTCCGCCGTCAGCGGCCCCAGGTACTGCGACAGCGCGATCGCCGGCAGGCCCTGCAGCGCCGCCTCCATCGCACCGCCGATCGTGCCGGAATACATCGCGTTCTCGCCCGCGTTGTTGCCGCGGTTGACGCCCGACAGCACCAGGTCGGGCAGCGCGTCGGCCATCAGGTCGTGGACGGCGGCCAGCACGCAATCGGCCGGGCTGCCCTCGGCGGCATAACGGCGCTCGTCCAGCCGGGCGACCATGGTCGGGTGGGAATAGCTGATGCAGTGGCCCACGCCCGACTGCTCGAAGGCCGGGGCGACGGTCCAGACCTCGCCCCCGGGTCCGGCCAGTTCGGTCGCGATCTGGTGCAGGACCTCCAGCCCCGGAGCGTTGATGCCGTCGTCATTGGTGATGAGAATACGCATCCTGCCCCCTGTCCAAGGTTGCCGCCCCGGCGCCACCGGCAGGTTCCTGCCGCGCGCGCGGATGTGACCCGACTTGCTTAGCGGCCGCCTGCCCGCGCTTCAACCCGTTCCTGCATGCGCGGGCCTTCGGTGGCAAAGCGGTTTGACGTGGCTGGCGGCCCGTTGCATCCTGAACCGGCTCAACAGGTCGAGACCCGATGCAGATCTTCCTTCCCATCGCCGAAGTGTCGGTCAACGCCTTCACGCTGGTGGGGCTGGGGGGCCTGGTCGGCGTGATGAGCGGCCTCTTCGGCGTCGGCGGCGGCTTCCTGATCACGCCGCTTTTGTTCTTCATCGGCATTCCCCCCGCCATCGCGGTGGCCACGGGCGCCAACCAGGTCGTCGCGTCGTCTGTCTCGGGCGTGCTGGCGCATATGCGGCGCAAGACGGTCGATTTCCGCATGGGCGGCGTGCTGCTGGTCGGCGGCCTGATCGGCTCGGCCCTGGGCGTCCTGGTCTTCAACCTCCTGCGGCGCGTGGGCCAGGTCGAACTGGTCGTGCAGCTGTGCTACGTGGTCTTCCTGGGGCTGATCGGTGCGATGATGCTGCAGGAAAGCATCCGCGCCCTGCGCCGTGCCCGCCACGCGACCGGCCGGCGGCGCCTGCATCAGCACAACTGGGTCCACCGCCTGCCGCTGAAGATGAAGTTCCGCGCCTCGGGCCTCTATATCAGCGTCATTCCCCCGGCCCTGGTGGGCGTCGCGGTGGGGGTGCTGGCGGCCATCATGGGCGTGGGCGGCGGCTTCATCATGGTGCCTGCGATGATCTACCTGCTGGGGATGCCCACCAAGGTCGTGGTGGGGACCTCGCTGTTCCAGATCACCTTCGTGACCGCCTTCACCACGCTGATGCATGCGGTCAACTACAACACGGTAGACGTGATGCTGGCGGTGCTGCTGATCGTGGGCGGCGTCGTCGGCGCGCAGATCGGCACCACGCTGGGTGCGCGGCTCCGGGCCGAACAGCTGCGCATCCTGCTGGCGCTGCTGGTGCTGGCGGTCTGCTTCAAGCTGGCGCTGGACCTGTTCCTGACGCCCGACGATCTCTACTCGATCAGCACGAGGAGCCGCTGATGCGCGCGCTGGCGCTGATCCTGGCGCTTGGCCTGCCTGGCGCGGCGGGGGCGCAGGGCACCGGCTCGACCATGCCCGCCGATCCGCAGGGGGGGCTGCTGCCGCCGGTGGCCACGCCGGGGCAATGGCCGCTGTTCCCCGATCCCGGCCGGTCGCGCAGCGGCGAGGCGGCCGAAAGGATCGAAGCGCCCGAACAGGTCGTGGCCGGCCTGTCCGACAGTTCCGTGGCGATCACCACCAGCTTCGACGGCTCGGACATCCTGATCTATGGCGCGGTCCGGCGCGAGACGCCGATCCCCGAGGGCGACCTTGATGTGATCGTGACGATCGAAGCCCCCAGCCAGCCGCTGACCATCTGGCAGAAAAGCCGCCGCGCCGGCATCTGGGTCAACACCGACCGGGTCGAGATCGGCGCCGCGCCCAGCTTTTACGCGGTGGCCACGACCGGGCCGCTGGACGAAATCCTGTCGCCCGACTGGGACAACCGCTACCGCATTTCGCTGCCCCTGGTGATGCGCGGCTTCGAGGGCGCCCCCGAGGTCGAGGACAGTGTCCCCTTCACCGAGGCGCTGATCCGCCTGCGCCAGCAGAACGGCCATTACCGCCTGGACGAGGGTTCGGTGACGCTGGTCGAGGATACGCTGTTTCGCACCGACATCCGCCTGCCCGCCAACCTGCTGGAGGGCGATTATCGCGCCCGCATCTTCCTGCTGCGCGAGGGACAGGTGATCGACGCCTATCGCGCCGCCATCGAGGTGCGCAAGGTCGGGCTGGAACGCTGGCTCTATGTCCTGGCCTTCCAGCAGCCGCTGCTCTACGGGCTGATGTCGCTGGCGGTGGCGGTCATCGCGGGCTGGGGCGCCTCGGCCGCCTTCCGCAAGCTGCGCCGGGCCTGATGCATCAAGGCCCCGCGACGGATCGCGGGGCCTCTCCTCCCCCATTGTGCGAACCGTTCCCCTCCACTGGAGCGGTTCGCGGGGTGTTTCTCAGGCGCCGATCAGTTCGGACTGGCGAACGATCACCTCGGCCTGCTTGATCGAGGCGATGTCGACCAGCCGCCCCTTGTAGACCGTGGCGCCCGCGCCCTCGGCCTTGGCCTTTTCCATCGCGGCCAGGATCTCGCGCGCCTCGGTGACGGCGGCCTCGTTGGGCGAAAAGACCTCGTTGGCCAGGGCGATCTGGCTGGGATGGATCGCCCATTTGCCGACCATGCCCAGGGTCGCAGACCGGCGCGCCTGCGCCACGAAGCCGTCGCTGTCGCTGAAATCGCCAAAGGGCCCGTCAACCGGCAACAGCCCATGCGTCCGGCAGGCCGCCACGATGGCCGTCTGCGCCCAGTGCCAGGGGTCCGGCCAGTATTTCTGGCCCTCGCGGATCATGTAATAGTTCTCCTGCGTGCCGCCGATGCCCGTCGTGGCCATGCCCATCGATGCCGCGAAATCCGCGGCCCCCAGGCTGATCGCCTGCATCCGCGGCGAGGATGCGGCGATCTCTTCGACATGGCAGATGCCTGCGGCGCTTTCGATGATCACCTCGAAGTTGGTCGGCCTGGACCGGCCCTTGGCACGTTCGATGGCGGTGACCAGCGCATCGACGGCATAGATGTCGGCGGCGCAGCCGGCCTTGGGGATCATGATCTGGTCCAGCCGGTCGCCCGCCTGCTCCAGCAGGTCCACCACGTCGCGGTACCAGTAGGGCGTGTCCAGCCCGTTGATGCGCACCGACAGCGTCTTGGTGCCCCAGTCGATGTCGCCGATCGCCTGGATGATGTTGGCCCGCGCCCGGGCCTTGTCGTCGGGGGCGACCGAATCCTCCAGGTCCAGGTTGATCACGTCGGCGGCCGATTTCGCCATCTTCTCGAACAGCGCCTCCCGCGAGCCGGGGCCGAACAGCTGGCAGCGGTTCAGGCGGGCAGGGGGCAGGGGCTGGCTGCGGAAACTCATGCTCGGGTCCTGTTCGTAAAGATTGCGGCTTGATGCGGTAATAAAGTTGCGCGGCGGTCGCATCAAGTCCTAATTCCGCACTGCGGCATCGGGCGGGGTTCTTGACCTGTCACCGGATTTGGGCGCAGGACCCGGCCACACGCGACGGCACGGAGGACCCCATGACGCGGACGGTTTATGTGAATGGCGATTACGTTCCCGAAGATCAGGCCCATGTCTCGGTCTTCGACCGCGGCTTCCTGATGGCGGATGGCGTCTACGAGGTGGTCAGCGTCCTGGGCGGCAAGCTGATCGACTTCGACGGGCACATGGTGCGGCTGAAGCGGTCGCTGTCGGAACTGGCCATCGACAACCCGCTGTCGGATGACGATTACCTGGCCGCACATCGCGACCTTGTCGCGCAGAACGGGATCACCGACGGGCTGGTCTATCTGCAGGTCACGCGCGGCAATCCGGGCGACCGCGATTTCGCCTATCCCCCTGCGGGCACCCGGCCCACGGTGGTGATGTTCACGCAGTCCAAGCCCGGCTTGGCCGATGCGCCCGCCGCCAAGACCGGCTGGACGGTCGTCAGCGTCGAGGACCTGCGCTGGGGCCGCCGCGACATCAAGACGGTGCAGCTCCTCTATCCGTCGATGGCCAAGATGGAGGCCAAGGCGCGCGGTGCCGACGACGCCTGGATGGTCGAGGAGGGCCGCGTGACCGAGGGCACCTCCAACAACGCCTATATCGTCAAGGGCAACCGCATCATCACGCGCGAGCTGAGCCACGACATCCTGCACGGCATCACCCGCGCCGCCGTCCTGCGCTTTGCCCGCGAGGCGCAGATGCAGGTCGAGGAACGCAGCTTCACCATCGCCGAAGCGCAGGAGGCCGACGAGGCCTTCATCACCTCGGCCTCGGCCTTCGTCATGCCCGTTGTCTCGATCGACGGCGCCAAGGTGGGCGCGGGCGCGGTCGGTCCCGTCGCCACCCGCCTGCGCGAGATCTACCTGGAGGAAAGCCTCAAGACCGCGGTCTGATGGCGTCCCGCGACGGCGGGGCTGGCCCCAGCTCCCCCCGCTGTCGCGCCCGGAACCCGGCCGTCGCCCTGCCTGCCTCTCCGTTGCTCAAATACCCCCGGGGGATCACCGAAAGGCGATGGGGGCTGGCCCCCTTGTGACGCCCCGGCCTCAGAGACCGCTTTCGGCCAGCACCCGCGTGATCACCCCCGCCAGGCGCTCGGCCCAGAGCTGCTGCCCCTCGGGCGTGGCGATCAGGTCGTTCCTGACCTCGATCAGCATGTTCGGCCGCCCATGCGCCAGCGCGTGCCGGTCGATGCTGTCGCCCTGCAGATGCCCGTCATAGGGCTGGTTCTCGCCGGTGATCCAGCCCTCGTCCCGGCAAGCCTCGACCATGGCCGGGCCCAGCCGCGCATCGGCATGGGAATAAAGGATGCCGACCTGCCAGGGCCGCGGCGGGCGGCCGCGCAGCTGCCGTGTAAAGCTGTGGACGGCGCAGATGCAGCGCGCGGGATGTCGCGCGGCCAGCCGCTCCAGCGCGGCGTGATAGGGGCGGTGCAGCCGGTCCAGCCGCCGCATCCGCTCCCCGGCATCGGCCAGCTTGTTGGCGGGGATCACCGTGCCGTCGTAGAGCCGCATCAGCAGCGTGGGATCGTCCTCGCCCCGGTTCGGGTCGATCACCAGGCGCGAGAAGTCGCTGAAGATCGCCGGCGCCTCCAGCAGCCGGCCCAGCCGCGAGGCCAGCCCCGCCGCCCCCACATCGAAGGCGATATGGCGGGCCATGTCGGCCTCGGCGATGCCCAGCCGGCCCCCGCCCACCCAGTCTGGCACGCGGTTCGTGGCATGGTCGCAGGTGATCAGCCAGCGCGAGGAACGAACCTCGCCCTCGGTCCAGAAGGGGCGGTCGGTCATGATGCTGTCATCGGTCATGGTCAGCGTTGTCTACGACGGATGGCGGACAGACGCCAGTTGCCGCCACGTCGCGATTGCGGCATAGATAGCGCTAAACCTGAAAGGGCGGGATGATGATGAGACGACACCGCAACGTGAAGATCGTGGCAACCCTTGGACCTGCGTCCTCCACCAAGGACGTGATCCGGGCCTTGTTCGATGCCGGGGCCGACGTGTTCCGCCTGAACATGAGCCATGGCAGCCACGATGATCACCGTGCGCGTTACGACACGATCCGCGAGATCGAGGCCGAGACCGGCCGTCCGATCGCCATCCTGGCCGACCTCCAGGGCCCCAAGCTGCGGGTGGGCCAGTTCACCGCCGGCGCGCACGAGCTGGAAGAGGGCGACGCCTTCCGGTTCGACCTCTCGCCCGAACCCGGCGACAGCCACCGCGTCCAGCTGCCCCATCCCGAGATCTTCGCGGCCCTGATCGAGGGCAGCGACCTTTTGGTCAATGACGGCAAGATCCGCCTGCAGGTCCAGAAATGTGGCGCCGATTTTGCCGATTGCACCGTCACCGTCGGTGGCACGATCAGCGACCGCAAGGGCGTGAACGTCCCCGACGTGGTGCTGCCGCTGGCGGCGCTGTCGGACAAGGACCGCGCCGACCTGGAATTCGCCTGCCAGCTGGGCGTCGACTGGCTGGCCCTGTCCTTCGTGCAGCGCGCCGAGGACGTCGAGGAGGCCAAGGCCCTGGCCCAGGGCCGCGCCGCGATCCTGTCCAAGATCGAGAAGCCCGCCGCCGTCCGCGCCTTCGACGAGATCCTCAAGGCCTCGGACGGGATCATGGTCGCCCGCGGCGACCTGGGCGTCGAACTGCCTGTCCATTCCGTGCCGCCGATCCAGAAGCGCCTGGTGCGCCTCTGCCGCAGCGCCGCCAAGCCGGTAATCGTGGCCACCCAGATGCTGGAATCGATGATCGACAGCCCGATGCCCACCCGGGCCGAAGTCAGCGACGTCGCCAACGCCATCTATGAAGGCGCCGACGCGGTCATGCTGTCGGCCGAAAGCGCCGCCGGCAATTATCCGATCGACGCGGTGCGCACGATGGACAACGTCGCCCGCTCGGTCGAGGCGGACCCCAACTATCGCTCGATCATCGAGGCGGCGCGCAAGGCCAGCCTCTCCTCGGTCCCCGACGCCATCGTGACCGCCGCGCGCGAGATCGCCGAGACGACCGACGTGGCGGCGATCTGCGCCTTCACGCAGTCGGGCACCACGGTCAGCCTAGTGGCGCGCGAACGCCCGCGCGTGCCGATCATCGCGCTCAGCCCGATCGAATCGGTCACCCGCCGCATGACGCTGACCTGGGGGACGCATTGCGTCATCGTGCCGCGCCTGTCACGCTTCAAGGAGGCGGTGGTCAACGGCACCCGCGCGGCCCGCGATTACGGCTTTGCGGATGAATCGCGCAAGGTCGTGGTGATGGCCGGCGTGCCCTTCAACGTCGCGGGCACCACCAACATCCTGCGCATCGCCCCCTGCGATGAACGCTTGATCTTTGCGTCCGACCCGGAATAACCGGAGCAGGCCGAACAAAAGGGGGTGGCAGTCATGTCCGATTTACTTCTGGTGCTGGGCGTCGCGCTTTGCATCCTCTCGGTGGTGCTGGCAGTGATCCAGCTGATGCAGACGCGGGCACCGCGGGCGGCTGTGATCTGCCTGATTGCCGGCATCCTGGCGCTGTTCGCGGGCGCCCTGCTGGATCCCGAACCCTTCCGGCCCGGCGACATTCCCGCCGCGCTGGGCAGTGTCACGGGCGACGCGGCAACGCGCTGAGCCCTTGCCAATCGCCGCGCGCCCGCCTATACGGCGCGCTTCCGATCCGTGCGGCCGGCCCATGTGGCATTGCCGAGTCGCGCGTTCACTCTGATGAAGGAGACGAAAATGCCGAAGATGAAGACCAAATCCGCTGCCAAGAAGCGGTTCTCGTTCACGGCCTCGGGCAAGGTGAAATCCGGCCAGGCCGGCAAGCGCCACGGCATGATCAAGCGCACGACCAAGTTCATTCGCGACGCACGCGGCACCACCGTCATGTCTGACGCTGATGCCAAGATCGTCAAGAAATACATGCCCTACAACCGCTGATCCGAGGACTGAACAATGGCACGAGTTAAATCCGGCAAGGTCACCCACGCCCGCCACAAGAAGGTCCTTGAGCAAGCCAAGGGCTATTACGGCGCCCGTTCGCGGAACTTCCGCACCGCCACCCAGGCCGTCGACAAGGCCAACCAGTACGCGACCCGCGACCGCAAGAACCGCAAGCGCAACTTCCGCGCCCTGTGGATCCAGCGCATCAACGCCGCCGTCCGCCTGGTCGATGCTGAAATGACCTATTCGCGCTTCATCAACCTGCTGTCGAAAGCCGGCATCGAGGTTGACCGCAAGGTGCTGGCCGACCTGGCCGTGAACGAGCCCGAAGCCTTCGGTGCGATCGTCGCCCAGGCCAAGGCCGCCGCCTGATCGCGCAGACCTGTTGCTCCGCGAAGGCCCGCTCCCGAAAGGGGGCGGGCCTTTGTCGTTGGGGCTCCCCGCAAGGGAACGAATGCCCGCCCGACGGGTTGTCATGATGAACAAGACAACACCGAAAGGAGCCTCTCATGGGCGAGATGACCGACAAGCTGAAAGCCGCCGCCAACAAGACCGCAGGCTCGGTCAAGGACGCCGTGGGCGACATGACCGACAACGAGCGCCTGCAGGCCGAGGGCAAGGCCCAGAAGGCCAAGGGCGACGTCCAGGACGTGACCGGCACCGTCAAGGGCAAGCTGGGCAACGACATCTGATCCTGCTTGGCCTGTCGATGAACGAGGCTCCGCTGCGGCGGGGCCTTTTTCATGGGGCCCGCGACATTGCCGCGCCTTGCGGTGTGCCGCCGGCCTGGGCCACCATGGGCCTGTCCGGACCCCGTCGAAAGGCCGCCCGCATGTTCGACCTTCCCTCAGCCGATCCCGCCAAGGTGCCGCTGGCCGTCCGGCCGCTGGGCCTCTGGGGCACCGCCATGACCGCGCGCCGCAACGTGCTGGAGCTGATCCCCGCCATCGCCACGCGCCAGCCCATCGTCTCGGGCAAGACCGGGCTGCGCTGGCACATGGTCATGGACCCGGGGGCCCTGCGCCACATCCTCAAGGACCGGGTCGAGGATTACCCGAAATCCACCACCACCAAGCTGATCCTGAACCCGGCCATCGGCGACAGCCTGTTCGTGGCCGAGGGTGCGCATTGGCGCTGGCAGCGGCGTGCCGCCGCCCCGGCCTTCGCGCAGCGCCACGTGGACGGGCTGGGCCCGGTCATGACCGCCGCGGCCGAGGCCTCCTGCCGCCGCCTGGCTGCGGCGCGGGGTCCGGTGAACCTCTTCGAGGAAACGGTGGCCGCGACCTTCGAGGTGATCTCGGACGTGACCTTCTCGGGCGACGGGACCTTTGACCGCGACGCGGTCCACAACTCGATCGATGCCTATATCGCCCAGGCGGCCAAGGTCTCGCTTCTGGACGTCATGGGGCTGCCCGCCTGGCTTCCGCGTCCGGGGCGGCTCTTTTCGGGCCCCGGTCTCCGGCGGATGAAGGGCATGGCCGACCAGGCCATCGCCGCCCGTGCCCGCGCCGCCGCCAAGGACGGGCCGCCCGACCTTCTGGACCTGCTGCTGGTGGCGCAGGACCCCGAGTCCGGCCGCCGCATGAACCGGGATGAGCTGCGGGACAACCTCCTGACCTTCATCGTGGCGGGGCACGAGACGACCGCCCTGACCCTGGCCTGGGCGCTGTACCTGTGCGCCTTTGACCAGGACGTCCAGCAGGCCGCCGCCGACGAAGCGCGCGCCGCCTTGGGCGACCGCGCCGCCACTGCCGCCGATTTCGGCGCGCTGCCCCTGATCCTGCGCATCGTGAACGAGGCGCTGCGTCTCTACCCGCCCGCCGCCTTCCTGTCGCGCACCGCCCAGGCGCATGACCGGCTCTGCGGGCGCGAGGTGCGGCCGGGCGACACGGTGATGCTGCCGATCTATGCGCTGCACCGCCACCACCAGCTCTGGCACCGTCCCGATGCCTTCGATCCCGACCGCTTCCTGACCGCGCCCGACCGCTATGCCTTCCTGCCCTTCGGCGCCGGCCCCCGCATCTGCATCGGGTCCAGCTTTGCCCTGCAGGAGGCGGTGATCATCCTTGCCACGCTGCTGGCGCGCTTCCGCTTTGACCGGGTGCCGGGCCGCGATCCCCAGCCCCGCATGATCCTGACGCTGCGCCCGGAAGGCGGCGTCTGGCTGACCGTCCGGCCACGCGGCGACTGACCCGCAAGGGTTGCGGCTGCTCACGGGGCTGTTACAGACTGCCGCCTGAACAGGCAGCGGAGTGGGCCATGACCGCGATCATCGACTTTCTGAACACCATCTTCTGGGGCTATGTGCTGATCTACGGCCTGCTGGCCGTCGGCATCTACTTCACCGCGCGGCTGGGCCTGCTGCAGTTCCTCCATTTTGCCGAGATGTGGCGCTGCGTGCGCGGCTCGGGCGTGACCGACCGCGACGGCATCACGCCCTTTCAGGCGCTGGCCGTGTCGCTGGCCAGCCGCGTGGGCACGGGCAACATCGCGGGCGTCGCGGTGGCGCTGGTCCTGGGCGGTCCGGGCGCGATCTTCTGGATGTGGATGGTGGCGCTGGTGGGCATGGCCACGGCCTATGCCGAATCCACGCTGGCGCAGCTTTACAAAATTCATGGCCCCGACGGCATGTATCGCGGCGGCCCGGCCTATTACATCTCGCGCGGGCTGGGCCTGCGCTGGCTGGCGGGCCTTTTCGCCGTCGCGCTGATCATCGCCTTCGGCCTGGTGTTCAACGCCGTCCAGGCCAATTCCATCGCCCAGGCGGTCGAGGGCGCCTTTGGCATCGACGAAGGGATCGTGGGGCTGGCCGTGGCGGCGCTGTCGGGTGTCATCATCTTCGGCGGCATCCCCCAGATCGCCCGCACCGCGCAGCTGGTCGTTCCGGTCATGGCGGGCCTCTACCTGCTGGCCGCAGTCGTCGTCCTGGCCCTGAACATCACCGAGGTGCCGGCCATCCTGCTGGGCATCATCCGCAGCGCCTTCGGCCTGCAGGAGGCCGTGGGCGGCGTCACCGGCGGCGTCATGGCCGCCATGCTGAACGGCATCAAGCGCGGCCTCTTCTCGAACGAGGCCGGCATGGGCTCGGCCCCCAACATCGCGGCCGTCGCGGTCCCGAACCCGCACCACCCCTCGTCCCAGGGCTTCGTGCAGGCGCTGGGCGTCTTCATCGACACGATCCTGGTCTGCACCGCCACCGCCGTGATGATCCTGCTGGCCGATGTCATCCCCTCGGCCGACCTGACCGGCGTCAACCTGACCCAGGCCGCGCTCAGCGACCATTTCGGGGAATTCGGCCACATCTTCGTCGCCGTGGCGATCTTCTTCTTCGCCTTCACCTCGATCATCGGCAATTACAGCTATGCCGAAAACGCGCTGGTCTTCCTGGGCGCGGGCAAGCCCGGCATCATGGTGCTGCGCCTGGCGGCGCTCGGGATGGTCGTCTGGGGCTCGCTGCAGGCCGTGTCGACCGTCTTCAACTTCGCCGATGCCAGCATGGGCCTGATGGCCACGATCAACCTCATCGCCATCGTGGCGCTGTCGGGCACGGTAGCCAAGGTCACGGCCGACTATCTCAGCCAGCGCCGCGCCGGGATCGAGCCGCAGTTCCACATCGGCCGCCACCCCCGCATCGCACCGGGCGTGAACCGCGACATCTGGAAATGACCGCCGCCTGAACCGGGGCGGGCGCGCGGTCTTTCCCCGCGCGCCCGCCCATGCTAACGCGAGCCCAAGTTCTGACACGAGGCCCGCCATGGATGATCTGACCCCGCTGCGCCAGCAATGGCTGGACCGCATCACCGCCGCCACCGACCCCGCCGCGATCGAGGAGGTCCGCCTGGCCGCCCTGGGCAAGAAGGGCGAGATCAGCCTGAAGATGCGCGAACTGGGCCGCATGACGCCCGAGGAACGCCAGACCACCGGCAAGGCCCTGAACCAGATCCGCGACGAGATCGACGCCGCGCTACGCGCCCGCAAGCTGTCGCTGGAGGATGCGGCGCTGGATGCGCGCCTCAGGGACGAATGGCTGGACGTGACCCTGCCGGGCCGCCCGCGCCGCCAGGGCAGCATCCACCCGATCAGCCAGGTCACGGACGAGGTCACCGCGATCTTTGCCGACATGGGCTTTGCCGTAGCCGAAGGCCCGCAGGTCGAAAGCGACTGGTACAATTTCGACGCGCTGAACATCGCGCCCGAACATCCCGCGCGCCAGGAGCACGACACGTTCTTCATGCACCGCGCGCCCGGCGACGACCGACCCCCGCACGTCCTGCGCACCCATACCTCACCCGTCCAGATCCGCGCCATGCAGGATCAGGGTGCGCCCATCCGCGTCATCGCGCCGGGCCGCGTCTATCGCATGGACATGGACCAGACGCACACGCCGATGTTCCACCAGATCGAGGGCCTGGCCATTGACCGCGACATCTCCATGGCGCATCTGAAATGGACGCTGGAGGAATTCTGCCGCGCCTTCTTTGAGGTCCCCTCGGTCGAGTTGCGCTTCCGCGCCTCGCATTTCCCCTTCACCGAACCCTCGGCCGAGGTCGACATCCGCTGTTCCTGGGAAGGCGGCCAGCTGAAGATCGGCGAGGGCAATTCCTGGCTGGAAATCCTGGGCTCCGGCATGGTCCATCCCCACGTCCTGCGCGCGGGCGGGATCGATCCGGACCAGTGGCAGGGCTTTGCCTTCGGCATGGGCATCGACCGCATCGCCATGCTGAAATACGGCATCCCCGATCTGCGCGCGTTCTTCGAGAGCGATTTGCGGTGGCTGAGGCACTACGGCTTCGCGGCGGGGGATGTGCCGAGTGTCAGTGGTGGGTTGAGTAGGTGAGATGGGATCACGCGGCGGAACGACAGCTGCTTGAGCTTGTGGAAGATGCCGCGCCTCAAGATATCCATTTCTACGTCGCGCCTGACCGTCGAAACTATCTGTGGAACACACTTCCCGTGGGCAATCGTTCTTCGGGAGAGCTTCTGAACATACCCCTTCCTGAGGTTAGGTATTATCTTAGAAAGCTCCAATCAGCCGGTATCCTTGAAGCGTCTTTCTTAGCCAACGCAGATATTACGTATATTTCACTGCCGGTGGCAGGTCACGATCGTCTAGCTTACTTGCGCCAGCAGACATTGCACGCACGCGGTCGCCGTGCTGTTACCGGCACCCTGAAGGTCATAGCAGTTTCTGTAGTTCTGCCAGTGATGACGAGCGCAATTACCGTCTTGGTGATGCGCGCCCTCGGAGAATGAAGCTCGCATAGCAACGGAAAAGAAAACATTGCTCAAGCAGAAGCAGCAAGTGTGGCAGCGTAGCGCGTTTCTAGCATATTTTGATCAGGTAGCGGCTCCACTAGCAACCTTTAAAAACCTACCTCAACCGCCGCCGAATATCCTCGCGATCCGCATTGACCATTCCGGGGATCAGGAACAGGTCGAAAACGCACCACAGCGCGACAAAGGCCACGGCGGGCCACCCGATCAGAACCGGGGTCAGCAGCCAGCCGACCGCCCAGATGGCCAGCATCAGAAACCCGCTCATCCAGCGGCCCAGATACATGCGGTGGACGCCAAAGCCCCACAGGAAGATCAGCAGCAGATAGGCGACCAGCGGCGATTTCGCCTCGTTCGCGACGCGCTGCTCGATCAGCAATTCCCGCTGCGTATCCATCCGTCAGGCTCCTGTCTCATGCGCCCGGCCCCTCTGGCCCGACCCCCTACAGATAGGAACCCGCACGCCCCGCGCAAGGTGTCGCGCCCCGACCCCCGTAACACCAGCGCGCGCAAGCGGTGGACGCGCCCGGGCCAGCCCCACATGACGCCAAGCGGCCAAAGGGCAGGGAATGACAGGGCCTCATCACGGTGACCGACAGGCGGCGACCGGACGGCAAGTCGACCGGGGGCGCCGAAAGGGGCAAAATTCGCGGTTGCGGCTTGACCCTTGGCCCGCTGCGCGCTTCAAGGCAGCAAACCCACCCCCGCCCTTGCCCGAGCGGGCCGGACCCGGAAAGCCGATCGCCATGAAGTTCACCCTGTCCTGGCTCAAAGAGCATCTTGAGACCACCGCCACCATCGACCAGATCGCCGAGGCGCTGACCGACCTGGGCCTGGAGGTCGAGGAGGTTGCGGACCCTGCGGCCAAGCTGGGAACCTTCACCCTGGCGCGGATCGAGGATGCGCAGCCCCATCCCGACGCGGACCGCCTGCGCGTCTGCCGGGTAATGACGGATGAGGGCGAAAAGCAGATCGTCTGCGGCGCCCCCAATGCGCGGGCAGGGATCACGGTCGTGCTGGCCAAGCCCGGCGACTATGTCCCTGGCATCGACACCACGCTTGGCGTGGGCAAGATCCGCGGCATCGAAAGCCACGGCATGATGGCCAGCGAACGCGAGCTGGAACTGTCCGAAGAGCATGACGGCATCATCGAACTGCCCTCGGGCGACGTCGGCCAGCGCTTTGTCGACTGGCTGGCGCAGAACGCACCCGAGAAGATCGACCCGATGATCCATATCAAGATCACCCCGAACCGTCCCGACGCCCTGGGTGTGCACGGCATCGCCCGGGACTTGGCCGCGCGCGGCCTGGGCGTGCTGAAGCCGGTGACGGTGGACCCTGTGCCGGGGACCTTCCCCTGCCCGGTAGGCGTGACCATCGACGATGGCGTGGCCGCCAAGGCGCCGTTCTTTGCCGGCCGCGTGGTGCGGGGCGTGACGAACGGCCCGTCGCCCGCCTGGCTGCAAAAGCGGCTGCGGGCCATCGGTCTGCGCCCGATCAACGCGCTGGTGGACATCACCAATTTCTTCACCTTCGACCTGAACCGGCCGCTGCACGTCTTTGACGCGGCCAAGGTCACGGGCAACCTGACCCTGCGCGGCGCGCGGGCGGGCGAGGAGCTGGTGGCCTTGGACGACAAGACCTATGCCCTGCCCGAAGGCGCAGTGGTGATCTGCGACGACCACGGTCCCGAAAGCATCGCAGGCGTCATGGGCGGCGCGGCCTCGGGCGCGTCCGAGAAGACCCGTGACGTCTTCATCGAGGCCGCTTATTTCGACCCGATCAGCACCGCCGCCACCGGCCGCGCGCTGAAGATCAACAGCGATGCGCGCTATCGTTTCGAACGCGGCATCGACCCGGCCTTCACCCTGCCGGGACTGGAACTGGCCACGCGAATGGTGATGGACCTGTGCGGTGGCGAGGCGTCAGAGGTGGTGACCGCCGGGGCGCTGCCCGACACGACCCGCGCCTATCGCCTGGACCCGCAGCGGACCAGCCGCCTGGTGGGCATGGACATCGCTGAATCCGATCAGCGCGTTACGCTGGAGGCCTTGGGCTTCCGGCTGGATTGCGACATGGCGCATGTCCCGTCCTGGCGCCCCGACGTGTTGGGCGAGGCCGATCTGGTCGAGGAAATCGCCCGCATCGCCAGCCTGACCAAGCTGCAGGGCAAGCCGCTGCCGCGCTCGCAACCCGGCGTGCCGCAGCCCGTCCTGACGCCGCTGCAGGTCCGCGAAAAGACCGCGCGTCGCATGGCGGCGGCCTTGGGCTACAACGAATGCGTCACCTACAGCTTCATCGATCAGGCCTCGGCCGCGTTGTTCGGTGGCGGCGCGGATGCAGTGCGGGTCGAGAACCCGATCAGCAGTGAGATGTCGCATCTGCGTCCTGACCTGCTGCCCGGCCTGCTGCAGGCGGCGGCGCGCAACCAGGCGCGCGGTTTTTCGGACCTGGCGCTGTTCGAACTGGGGCCGGTCTTTTCGGGCGGCGAACCGGGCGAACAGGCGGTACGCATCAGCGGGCTGCTGGTGGGCCAGATCGCGCCGCGTGATCCCTTTGGAAGCCGCCGCAAGGTCGACCTCTATGACGCCAAGGCCGACGCCGAGGCGATCCTGCAGGCGATCGGCGCACCGGCCAAGGCCCAGATCAACCGCAAGCTGGAGGGCTGGTGGCATCCGGGCCGCGCGGGCAACATCGCGCTTGGGCCCAACCTGCTGGCAAGTTTTGGCGAGATCCACCCCAAGGTGCTGCGCCAGATGGACGTGAAGGGGCCGGCTGTCGGCTTTACCATCCAGTTGGCGGCCGTGCCCTTCCCCAAGGCCAAGACGCCCACGCGCCCGGCGCTGGACCTGTCCGAACTGCAGGCGGTGGAACGCGACTTCGCCTTTGTGGTGGATCCGCAGGTCGAGGCGCTGACCCTGGTCAATGCCGCTGCCGGGGCAGACAAGGCGCTGATCCAGAGCGTCTCGGTGTTTGACCAGTTCACGGGGCTGGAGGGCGGGCAGAAATCCGTCGCGATCTCGGTCCGGATGCAGCCGCGCGACAAGACCCTGACCGATGCCGAGATCGAAGCGGTGGCCCGCAAGGTGGTCGAGAAGGTTCAGAAGGCCACCGGCGGGACCCTGCGCGGCTGAAAACCCGCCATCAGATCGGGGGGCTGCAACGGGCCCCCCGGCCCAGTTCGGCCGCAGGACTGCGTCAGAAGATCAGCGACAGGATGCCGATCACGACCAGCAGGCCGATGATGAAGATGATTCCTGCAACGCTGCCGAAGAACTTGAGCATGATGGTCTCCTGTCTGTGTGACAGGGCAACGAACAGGGCGGAATGTTGTTCCGCGCGAATCGGGCATCTGGGGAAAGTTGGAGCGGGTGACGGGAATCGAACCCGTGTCTCTAGCTTGGAAGGCTAGGGTCTTACCATTACACAACACCCGCGCCCGATCTGTATAAGCAGGTCGGCCGGCGGGTTCAAGGCCGGGGCGTCATCGGCGCGCGGCAAAGAACTCCTGCAGCAGCGCCCGCGCGGGCCCGGCCGACAGCCCGTCATAGACCTGCGGCCGATGATGGCATTGCGCATGGTCGAAGACGCGGGCCCCATGCGCCACCCCGCCCATCCGCGCATCGGGCGCACCGTAATAGAGCCGGCCGATGCGCGCGGCCGAGATCGCGGCGGCGCACATGGGGCAGGGTTCCAGCGTGACCCACAGGGCGTGGCCCGGCAGCCGCTCGGACCCCAGGGCCGCGCAGGCGGCGCGGATCGCCAGGATCTCGGCATGGGCAGTCGGGTCGCTGAATTCGCGCGTGCGGTTGCCGGCGGCGGCCACGACGCGGCCCTGCGGGTCGGTCACCACGGCGCCCACCGGCACCTCGCCGCGCCGGGCGGCGGCGCGGGCCTCGGCCAGGGCCTGCGGCATATGGGAGATGAAGGCGGACATCCCCCGCCTTGTGGCAACAGGAACGGGCGGGCGCAAGAAAGGCTTTCCACGTGACGGGGAAGGGCGTAGGGAACCCTCTTTGCCCCGCAGCGATGCGAAGGAGATGCGCATGACCGACAACCAGACCCCCGACCGCAAGACCCCCCAGTCCGCCCCGCGCACCGATGCCGACCGCATCGCCAAGGTGATGGCCCGGGCCGGCGTCGCCAGCCGCCGCGAGGCCGAGCGGATGATCGTCGAGGGGCGCGTCAGCGTGAACGGCAAGAAGATCGACAGCCCCGCGCTGGACGTCCTGCCGACCGACCGGATCACCGTCGACGGCAAGAAGCTGGACGAGCCGCAGGAGACGCGGCTGTGGCTGTATTACAAGCCCCTGGGCCTGATCACGTCGGAGAACGACGAGCTGGGCCGTCAGACGGTCTTTGACGCGCTGCCGCGCGACATGCCCCGGGTGATGACCGTGGGCCGGCTTGACCTCAATTCCGAAGGCCTGCTGCTGTTGACGAACGACGGAGAGCTGAAGCGCCGGCTGGAGCTGCCCGCGACAGGCTGGCTGCGGCGCTATCGGGTGCGGGTGAACGGCACGCCGTCGGACATGACCTTCGACCCGCTGCGCCGGGGCGTGACCATCGAGGGCGAGGATTTCTCGCCCATGGAGATCAAGCTGGACAGCCAGCAGGGGGCGAATGCCTGGATCAGCGTCGGCATCCGCGAGGGCAAGAACCGCGAGATCCGCCGCGCGATGGCGCATGTGGGCCTGCAGGTGAACCGCCTGATCCGCATCGGCTATGGTCCCTTCAAGCTGACCGGCATGGAGAAGAACCAGGTGACCGAGGTCAAGCGCAAGGTGCTGCGCGACCAGCTGGGCGGGTTGCTGACCGGCGAGGTCGACGAGAAGCCGCGCGAGATGCGCCCGCGCGGCGCCGAGGGTGCGCGGGGCCCGCGCCGCGAGGATCGGAGCGAGGCCGGTGGCCGTCCCTTCGCCGCCAAACCCGGCGGGCGCAGCTTTGGCGACCGGCCGTCGCGGCCGCCGCACGAGGGTGGGCGCGACGAGGCGCGTGGCGAGCGTCCTGCCCGCAGCTGGGGCGCCAAGTCGGCCCAGCCCGGCGACCGCCCGCGCCCGCAGGGCAAGCCGGGCGACGGGGGTGGCGATCGTCCCCGGTCCTTCGAGGACAAGCCGCGCTGGAAGAAAAACGACGCCGCCGAGGGTCGCCGGTTCGGCGGCGGGCAGGGCGACGATGCGCGTCCGCCGCGCTTTGCCGGCAAGCCGGGCGAGGTGCGCAAGCCCTATAGCAAACCCCGCGCCGAGGGTGCCGAGGGCGACCGCAAGCCTTATGGTAAGCCGCGTGCCGAAGGGGCTGCCGGTGGCCGTCCCGCCTATGGCAAGCCGCGTGCCGAAGGGGCTGCCGGTGGCCGTCCCGCCTATGGCAAGCCGCGCGCCGAGGGAGCCGAGGGCGACCGCAAGCCTTATGGTAAGCCGCGTGCCGAAGGGGCTGCAGGTGGCCGTCCCGCCTACGGCAAGCCGCGTAGCGAGGGCGCCGAGGCGGGGCGCAAGCCCTTCGGGGGTCCCCGCGGTGAGGGCGGCGGCAAGTTCCAGGGCAAGCCGCGCCCGGCAGGCGGCGGCAAGGGCTTTGGCCCGCGCGGCGATCGTCCTGCGGGTGGCGGCCCGCGTCCGGGCGGCAAGCCCGGCGGCAAGCCGCGCATGCCGCGGGGCTGACGAACAGGAAAGGCCGGATCCCCGAAGGGTCCGGCCTTTTCATTTGCGGCAAGGGACGCCCTAAAGGCCTATTTCGTCAGGATCAGCTTGCCGGCGCGGGTGATGCGCAGCTGATAGACCTGTTCGTCCAGGACAATCAGGGCCTGGTTGCCGCCTTGGGTCAGCTGCGTTGCATCATGCTGCGGAAGCCGGGCCAGGATCGAGGTTCCGGGGCGGGTGAAATCGGAAGGGCGCGTTGCGGTCATGATCAGCCTCTTGGGGATGGCGCTGGTGATGAGGCAAAGCTGACAAATTCATTCGGGTTTGTCAAAGTAAAATAGTCAGGTTTCTGCGCGGCTCGCATATTTTGTTGTTTTCGGGGCAGAGGCTGGAAAGGCCCCTGCGACCGGCGTCATTCCGCCTCGAAGCACGCGATGAGGGTCTGGGCCATATTGGTCAGCAGGCGGTCATACTGGCCGATGCCGTGCTCCAGCGTTCCACCTTCGGGGCTCAGCTCCTCGCCCAGCCTGACGTTGCTGCCCTCAATCACCGTGTCGATCAGGACCGGGTCATGTGCGTATTCCGGAAAGGCGCAGACCGCCCCTGATTTGATGATCTGGCTGCGGACCTGCCCGATCCGCGCCGCCGAGGGGGTCGATGCATCGCCAAGGGACACAGGCACTGCCGGCTGCAACCCGAAATGGTCGGTGAAATAACCATAGGCGTCATGGAAGACGACAAAGCGCTGGCCCGCATGCGGCGCGAGACGTGCGCCGAGCGTGGCGTCCAGCGCCGCGATGCGCGCGGCCGCGGCATCGGCATTGGCCTGGTAGGTGGCGGCGTTCTCGGGGTCTTCGCGGGACAGGGCGGCGGCGATGGCCGTCAGCCAGACGGCGGCATTGTCCGGGTCCAGCCAGGCATGGGGATCGGTGCCGGCATGGCTGTGGTCGGCATGATCCTCGGCGGCCTCATCATGGCTGTCGTGACCATGGTCATGCCCATGATCGCCGTGGGCGTTTTCCTCGTGCCCCTGGTCGTCATGACCGTGATCGTCATGCGACTCTGCCTCGTGGTCGTCATGGTCCTCCGCGCCCGCGTAGCCGCGCAGGGTCAGCCCCGGCAACTCCAGCAGGCGGACCTGAGCCTCATCGTCGATGTTCCCGGTGGCACGGGCCAGCCAAGGGGTCAGCGACGGACCCATCCAGAAGACAAGATCCGCCGATTGCAGCGCCTGCGCATCCGACGGGCGCATCTGATAGTGATGCGCGCTGGCGCCGCCCGGCAGCAGCACGCGGACATCGCCCAGATCGCCCATCACGTCCTGGACAAGGGCGCCCGTCGGCACCAGATCCGCAACCACGCTGGGCACGGCAAGGGCAGGGCTGGCGGCCAGCCAGAGGATCGCTGCGGCGCAGGCAGAGCGTTGCATCGGGGACTCCTTGGGGTTTGTTGCGATGACCGGGTTCTCCGTGTTACAGGATAACAAGTCAACCCGGATGTAATAAAGTAACGCCTTGGCGTGAAGGACGACCGTGCCCCAGACCGATGACCAGATCGCCGCGACCTTTGCGCCGCATGACCACCGGGAATGCGCGCACCGCGTCCTGGACGAGGCGGCCGAGCGCCTGGCAGAGCAGGGCGCCCGCCTGACCCCGGTGCGGCGGCGCACGCTGGAGATCCTCTTGGAAAGCCACCGCGCCATGGGCGCCTATGAGGTCCTGGACCGCCTTGCGGCCGAGGGATTCGGGCGCCAGCCGCCCGTGGCCTATCGTGCGCTGGAATTCCTGGTCCAGCACGGGCTGGCGCATCGCCTGCAGCGGCTGAACGCCTTTGCGGCCTGCCTGCATCCGGGCCATGACCACCACCCGGCCTTCCTGATCTGCCGCAGCTGCGACAAGGTGGCCGAGGCCGCGGCCGCCCCCGTGCGCGACGCCCTGAGCGAGGTGGCCGGGCAGGGCGGGTTCCGGGTCGAGCGGGTGACGATCGAGGCCTTGGGCCTCTGCGCCACCTGCGCCGCCGAAGGCGAGCGGGACGGCACGGCATGAGCGCGCTGATCGAATCGCAAGGCCTGACGATCCACCGCCCCGGCACGTCCGAGCCGGTTCTGACCCGGATCGACTTTCACATCCTGCCCGGAGAGATCGTGACCGTGGTTGGCCCCAACGGTTCGGGCAAGTCATCCCTGATCCGGGCGCTGCTGGGACATCTGCCACCGGCCTCGGGGCGGGTGACGCGGCGGAAGGGTCTGCGCATCGGCTATGTGCCGCAGCGGGTGCAGCTGGACACGGCCATCCCGATGACCGTCCGCCGCTTTCTGTCGCTGCCGCGCCGCGTGACCGATGCCGAGGCCGAGACCGCCCTGTCGCGCACCGGCGTGCCGGGCCTGGGGCCGCGGCAGCTGACGCAGCTGTCGGGTGGGCAGTTCCAGCGGGTGCTGCTGGCGCGCGCGCTGCTGAGCCGGCCGCACATGCTGGTCCTGGACGAGCCGACGCAGGGTCTGGACCAGCCGGGCATCGTCGCCTTCTACAAGCTGATCGAGGACGTGCGCCGCGAGACGGGCGCGGCGATCCTGATGGTCAGCCATGACCTGCTGGTGGTGATGCGGTCGTCGGACCGGGTGGTCTGCCTGAACGGGCATGTCTGCTGCGAGGGGACGCCCCAGCATGTCAGCGGCGCGCCCGAATACCTGGCGCTGTTCGGCGCCGATGCCGAGGGCACGCTGGCGCTCTATCGGCACAAGCATGACCATGATCATGACCACATGTCGGCCGTGCCTGCCCATGTGCATGGCCCCGGCTGCGGCCATGACCACCGCCCGTCCTCTGCAATCTCCGGTACGCCCTGACGCGTCGCCCCAAGGATTCCCTCCATGCTAGACGATTTCTTCATGCGCGCCGTGCTGGCGGGGCTTGGGCTGGCCTTGGTGGTCGGCCCCCTGGGCAGCTTCGTGGTCTGGCGTCGCATGGCCTATTTCGGCGATTCCACCGCCCATGCCGCGATCCTGGGGGTGGCGCTGGCCCTGGCCTTCGACATCTCGATCTATGCCGGGACGCTGGCGGTGGCGGCGGCCATGGCCTGCCTCGTTTCGGCACTGGTGTCGCGGGGGCAGGCCATGGACACGATGCTGGGCGTGCTGTCCCATTCCGCCCTGGCCTTCGGGCTGGTGGCGATCAGCTTCGTGCCGGCCGCGCGCACCGATCTCAGCGGCTACCTGTTCGGCGATATCCTTGCGGTCGGCAGGTCGGATCTGGTGCTGATCTGGACCGGATCGCTGCTGGTGCTGGGCCTGCTGGTGCTGCGCTGGCAGCGGCTGGTCACCTCCAGCCTGAACGAG
Source organism: Paracoccus sp. T5 (assembly GCF_048538155.2). Classification (GTDB taxonomy): domain Bacteria; phylum Pseudomonadota; class Alphaproteobacteria; order Rhodobacterales; family Rhodobacteraceae; genus Paracoccus. Next base: position 2,707,253 of record NZ_CM135809.1, on the reverse strand, counting down.
GAGCTGGCCATGGCCGCGGGCATCGATCCGCGGACCGAGCGGCTGATCCTGTCCCTGTCCCTGGCCGTGGTGGTCGCCCTGGCGATTCGAGTGGTCGGATCGCTGCTGATTTCGGCCCTGCTGATCGTGCCCGCCGCCGCCGCCCGCGGATGGGCCCGCACGCCCGAGCGGATGGCCCTGGGCGCGGCCCTGGTGGCCGCTGCATCGGTGCTGGCGGGGCTGTGGTCCAGCCTGCGGCTCGACACGCCTGCCGGTCCCTCAATCGTCGCGGCGGCAGCCGTTTTTTTCCTTCTGTCGCAGGCGATCCGGCGCGCCTAGTGCCGATTTGCCACATGTCCCCAGGGCCTTCGGAGGCGGGGGAACGAAGCCGGTTCGAGCGTGTTGGCCAATATGCAACAGTGCCCTCGACCCCTCGGCGGATTTGATTCAATGCAGCTTTTCAACCCGCCGGGATTGTGTAACTGTCGCAGCGATGTTGCCGGAAACGGCAGCTTTCAATCGAAACGGAGCATGATCATGACCAAATTCGCTACTTTCGCTGCCGCTCTCGGCCTGACCGCCACCTCGGCTCTGGCCGGTGGCTACGTCGCCCCCGTCGTTGAAGTTGAACCGGTTGTTGTTGAAGAGCAAGCCGCCTCGACCAACGCTGGCCTGGTGGTTCCGGCCCTGCTGCTGCTGGGCGTCATCGCCGCCGTTGCTTCGGACGACGACGACAGCTGATATCAAAGCGGATCACCTCGAGGGTCCGTTTTCAAAGGGCTGGCCATTGGCCGGCCCTTTTCCGTTTCGGGGACGCCCTTCCGGGACATGAAAAAACCGGCCGCAAAGGGCCGGTTTCTTGGTGTCGGAAGGGGGCGCCTCAGGGGCGGAGGGTCTGGATGGTGACATAGCCCAGGGCCGGCCCGATCCATTGCCGCGACACCGGGATGCCGCCGCCCTGCACCATGTAGTTGTTCTGGAAGCTGATGCCGTGGCCTTCGCAGCTTTCCACCAGCACGCCGGCATTGGGGCCGGGCGCCGTCCGGCAATCGAACTGCAGCGGGCGTTCCAGCCCGTCGCCCGAATAATAGCGCATGACGCGGCTGCCGCTGCCCGACGCGCCGGCGCGGATGGCCGATTCCAGCTGCGGCTCGGCCACCGACAGGTCGTTGCCCAGGCCGCGCGTGCCCACCAGCAGCCCGTTGCGCAGGATCAGCGCCTCCTCCGACGGCGTCATAAAGGTGCGCATGGCGCCGTTCTGGCCGGTCATCGCCATGATCTGGCTGCGCCCCAGGTTCTCGAAGCTCGCCTGGATCAGCGGGCCCTGATTGACCCGCAGCGCCTCGGCCACGGCATCCTGGGGCGACCGGGCGGGGGCGGCAGGAGCCTCGGGCGCGCGGCGCGCCGCGACGGCCTGCGTCGCCGTCTGCGCCAGGATCGCCAGGGGGCCTGCGCCGCCTTCGTCGGCCGAACTGTTGCCGCAGGCGGACAGGGCGGCCAGCAGCGACGCCGCCAGCGTGATCTTGACCATGCCGTTCATCGCCAGAACCTCCCCCAGCCTTTGTAAAGATCGACCGTGTGGCTGTCGCGCACCCGGTCGTAAAGCCGGCCGTTCACGTTCAGCCGCGCCCCACCATCCCGCGACAGCGACCGCAGGTTGGTGGACACGCGGTCACGCGAGGCCTGGCCGGTGGCCCAGCCGATCGGGATCGACAGCGTGATGCCCTTGTCAAAGCTGCCCTCACCGAATTCGTCGGCGCTGAGGTCGGTCTTGGTTGCATAGGCGCCGACCTGCCAGCCATTGGCGAACTCGCGGGCCAGCGTCACCGTGGCGCCCACGTCGCCGGCCAGGTACTTGCCCAGGTCCAGCTGGGCCGTGAAACCTTCGGTGAACTCATAATAGGCCGAGACATGGCCCGTCGTGACCTCGTAGTCGCGGAAGTCGAACAGCTGGTCAAAGTCGCGCTTTCTGACGCGGTTCACCTCGGCCCCGAAGGCCAGCTGGGAATTGGCGGGCTTCCACAGCGCCTCGGTCGAGACGCCGCCGAAGGACCGCTCCAGCAGGCCGACCGTGACGCGGGTATAGACCGTCGATGTGGGTTTGGCATACCAGGCCAAGGTCGCCTCGGGGATCACCGGGCTGGAATTGCCGGTATACATCCGCGTGTCCGAGCGCACCCGCGGCACGCCCTCAGGGGTTGTCTCCAGGCTGGGATCGGCCTCGTATTCCTCGGGCGTGTAATATTCGCCGCGCGTGCCGGGCAGACCGATGGCGGGACCGCGCTGGCCGATATCGCCGAAGGCCCGCTGGCGCAGCGCCCCGGTGGCGACCAGGCCCGGCATGATCTCATAGCTGGCGTGCGCCTCGGCGCCGACCTCGTGGGTCAGCCCGTCCTCGGCGCTGAAGATGCCCAGGTCCAGGTAGGGCTTCACCGACCAGCGGAAGCGCGGATAGATCCCGTCGGTGGCCACCAGACCGGGCGCGCCGGGCGCGGCATCGGTCAGGCTGGCCGCGGCCGCGATCCGGGCGGCATCGGTGTTCTCCAGCCGCTCGACATCCGAGCGGCGCAGGGTGACCGAGGAGGTCGGCATCCCGTCGGTGGTCGATGTGATCACGAAGGTTTCCACCGAAGGCGGCAGCGCGCGGGTCATCAGCCGCGCCGTGCGCCCGATGGCCTCGGCCTGGTTGATGTAGCGCAGGTTGCGCAGCCGCACCTCGGCGCGGGTTGCGCTCAGGGCCATGGATTCCAGCCGCTGGCCCTCCTTGGCCATCGCGTCCCCAAGCGCCTTCTGGATCGCGGGTTGCGCCGTCGGGTCCTGGGACCAGGCGCCGGACCATCCGTCCGGGTCGGCCGCGGGGGAGGGGCGGGGACGCACCGGCGCGGGGGCCTTTTCCAGTCCTGACGGATAGGCCGCCTCGCGCGGGTTCAGGGCGACGGTCACCTGCGCGCCGATCGTCTCGCCGCCGATGGCATAGATCCCGGCTGAATAGTTGCGGCCGATCTGATAGTTCGCAGCCAGGTTCAGCCTGCTGCCGGGTTCCTCCCCTTGCTGGAACTCGGCGCCGTTGCTGTAGCGGGCCAGGTAGCGGTCCTGGGAATATTCCGCGACCAGGTTCAGCTTGTCGTTCACCTGCCAGCTGACCGAGCCGAAGGGCTTGGCGCCGCCGCTGAACAGCTGGTCCACATTCGCCGTGCCGCCATTGTCGTTGATGTCGATGACGCGCGGCTTGCCGGCCAGCACGCCCCAGCCCAGGCCCGCGCTGACCCGGACGCTTGGCGTCACCGACCGCGTGGCCACGATATATTCGCCCGAATAGACCCCCGTTCCCAGAAAATCCTGGACGCCGATCGCGACCGCGGGGCGCCACCCGTCTTCACCCAGCACCTGGTAGCGCAGGTCCAGCGAGCGGTCCGAGATGAAGCCCTCCCTGCGATAGTCGTTGATGCCGTCCACGCGGGCATAGCGCAGCACCCCGGTCAGGCCCGGCAGCGCCTGGAAGAAGACGTTGCCGCGCCGGGCATAGTCCGACCAGGACAGCGTCGCGCCCAGGGTGCCGTCGGGCAGAGTTTCCGCCGTCGGCGTGTCGATCCCGCCGGGCAGGCCATAGGTGGACATCGTGCGCCCCAGCAGCGGGTCCGCGGTGGCGGTGCCGCTGCCCGAGCCCATGACCAGGGTGATCGGCAGGGCGGTTGCCATCAGCTGGCGGATAAGGCGCGATCGGCGCATCGGCGGGCTTCCTTTCGGCAGGCGGGTGATCCGGGGGCAGGGGCGTGCCCCTCGAAGTGGCAGGCTTTCCGGCGCGGATCGAGACACGAGGTCGTGACCGCGCCGGGCGGGATCAGCCGGCGGGCGTCGCCGGCGTTTCCAATGTCGCCGCGGGTGCGGGTGCGGGTGCGGGTGCAGGTTCGGCCGGGGCGCCACAGCCGGCGGTGGTCTGGCCGCTGACCGTCAGGCGGGCGGTCAACGGAAAGCGCTTGCCCGACATGCTGTCCCGGCACCGGGCGGCGCGCAGGTTCACGACGAAAGGCTGGCCGTTCAGCACGCCAATATATTCCACGCCGCTGTCGAAGGTCAGGCGGTTGACCTGGATCTGCCGCCCGTCCTGGTTCTCGGGCGTGCGGTAGGTGGCCGTGTTGCCGGCGATGTCGACGCTCCAGAAGGGCTCGTTCCCGCGGGCGGTGAATGCGGTGTTGCGATAGGTCACGGGCTCGACCGTGGGCACGGGCTTGGGGGCCGCGCCGCCGGTCTCGATCGGCTGGACCAGGGGCGAGACGGCCGGGGGCCGCGGGCCTTCGGGGACCTGCGGCTCCGCCTCGGCGGCATCAAGGCCGATGTTGCGGCGCAGGTCGGTCATGGCTGCGCTGTCGCAGGCGGCCAGGGGAAGGGTCATCAGCGCAAGAAGCGCGAAGCGCGGGGACAGACGCGGGAGCATGTGGCTTTGGCCTTCTGGTGCGGTCGGGATCACTGTGCGACCAGCGTTACCAACCACACGCCCCGCGGGCAAGCGCTTCGCCCGGACGCGGCCGGGCCCATGCAAACCCCCGCCTGCGCTGCCGAGGACGGGGCTGCGGCGCAAGTCGAATGATATTTGTTTATTTGATGCACCTAATATACCGCTATGCGGTTTTCCAAGTTGTATTGAAGGGAAAAGCCGGAGAGGTTGAGGCTGAAGAGACCTCCCTCATGATGAGCCCCATGACATCGCCCGCGCGCCCTCGCCCCCACGCCGATGAAACCGAGAGGGCGGCCGAGTTTTCTTGGGCAGATGGGCGGATGGCGCAGGCGATCGGCAGGTTCGACTGGGCGCGAACCCCCTTGGGCCCGATCGAGGACTGGCCCGTTTCGATGTTGACGGCCGTACGCATCATGCTGGGGCAGCGCCATGCCGTCTGCATGTTCTGGGGTCCCGAACTGATCATGCTCTACAATGATGCCTACGCCCCCGCCCTGGGCCGCAGGGAGGCGCGGGCGCTGGGTCAGCCCTTCCGCCGGATCTGGGCCGATGTCTGGGACGAGGTGCGGCCCCTGGTCGACGAGGCACTGTCCGGACGCGGCACCTATTCCGAGGAAATGCGCCTGGTCATGACCCGCAACGGGTTCGAGGAGGAAACCTACTGGACCTTCAGCTACAACCCCCTCTACGACGATGAGGGCCGGGTGGCAGGGCTGATGGCGGTGACGGTCGAGGTGACGCCGGTGGTCATGTCGCGGCGCAACCAGCAGATCATGCAGCAGGAACTGCTGCACCGGGTCAAGAACATCCTGTCGGTCACCTCCACCGTCGTGACCTCCAGCCTGCGCACCGCCGGCAGCATCGAGGAGGCGCGCGACAGCGTCGCGGCGCGCATCATGGCCCTTGCCCGCTCGCAGGGGCTGTTCATGGGTCTCGGCCACTGCGCCGACATCACCGAGGTGACGTCCCAGGCCATCGGCGCCCATCTGGACGGCAGCGACCGCATCCGCCTCAGCGGCCCCTCGGTGCCGCTCAGTTCGCAGCAGGCGGTGGGCGTTTCGCTGGCGCTGTACGAACTGGCCACCAATGCGGCCAAGTACGGGGCCCTGTCGGTTCCCGAGGGCGCCGTCGACCTGTGGTGGTCGGTGGAGGGCGATGATTTCCAGCTGGACTGGCGCGAAAGCGGCGGGCCCGGGGTCGTCGCGCCCGAGCACGAGGGCTTTGGGTCCAAGCTGGTCAATGCCATCGTCCCCGCCTATTTCGACGGCGAGGGGCAGACCGAATACCTGGAGGACGGCCTGCATTACTGGCTGCGCGGGCGGCTGACGCCCTGACCCTCAGCAGTTCGGGACGTTGACGGCCAGCCCGCCAAGCGAGGTTTCCTTGTACTTCTCGGACATGTCGCGGCCGGTCTGGCGCATGGTCTCGATGGCGGCGTCCAGCGGCACGATATGGCTGCCGTCCCCGCGCAGCGCCAGGCTGGCGGCGCTGACCGCCTTGATCGCGCCCAGCCCGTTCCGTTCGATGCAGGGCACCTGGACCAGCCCGCGAACCGGGTCGCATGTCATGCCCAGGTGATGTTCCAGCGCGATCTCGGCGGCGTTCTCGATCTGGCGGGGCGTTCCGCCCAGCACCGCGGCCAGGCCCGCCGCCGCCATGGCGCTGGCGCTGCCGACCTCGGCCTGGCAGCCGCATTCCGCGCCCGAGATGGAGGCGTTGTGCTTGATCAGCCCGCCCACCGCCGCCGCCGTCAGCAGGAAATCGGGCAGCAGCCGCTCGGACGCGCCGGGCACATGGTCCAGCCAATAGCGGATGACGGCGGGCACCGTGCCGGCCGCGCCGTTGGTGGGGGCGGTGACGACCGCACCGCCGGCCGCGTTCTCCTCATTGACCGCCATGGCATAGATCGACATCCAGTCGTTGATCACATGCGGCGCGGTCAGGTTCATGCCCCGTTCGGCCAGCAGCTTTTCATGGATGCCGCGCGCGCGGCGGCGGACGTTCAGCCCGCCCGGCAGCGTGCCATCCGCCGCCAGCCCCCGGTCCATGCAGTCGCGCATGGCGGACCAGATCCGCATCAGCCCCTGCTGCAGTTCGGGAGGAGAGCGGAAGCACAGCTCGTTCTCCTCCTTCATGCGGGCGATCGACTTGCCCGAGGCCTCGGCCATGGCCAGCATCTGGTCAGCGGTGGCAAAGGGAAAGGGCACGCTGTTCGAGGCGTCGCTGCGGTCCTCGTCCCGGCCGCGGGCCAGTTCCTCCTCCGTCATCACGAAGCCGCCCCCGATCGAATAGAAGACCTGCTGAAGGATCACGTCTCCCTGCGCATCGGTGGCCGACAGGGTCATGCCATTGGCATGGCCGGGCAGGACGGTGTCATAGTCAAAGCGCAGGTCGCGATCAGGATCGAAGGCCAGCGGCCCGAGGCCCGGCGGCGTCAGCTGGCGCGTCTGGCGGTTCTGGGCCAGGGCGGCCTCGGCCGCGTCCATGTCGATGCTGGCCGGCACGAAGCCCGCAAGCCCCAGGATCGTGGCGCGGTCGGTGGCATGTCCCTTGCCGGTAAAGGCCAGGCTGCCGTGCAGGCTGGCGCGCAGCCCCTGCGCCTGGAACGGCTGCTGGCGCAGCATGTCCAGGAACCGCGACGCCGCCACCATCGGCCCCATCGTGTGCGAGGATGACGGCCCCACGCCCAGCTTGAACAGATCAAAGACCGACAGGAACATGGCACCCCCTTGCGCTTGCTGCGCCATCCAAGCACGACGGGGCCGGCACCGCCATGCCCGCCCGTGGATCGCCCCGCGGTTGCAGCGGAGGAGGTCGCACGACGCCTGATGAAAATTTACGCAGCCTGATTATACTATAGGCAACTGGAACCCGCCCTTCAAATGGGCAGGCCGGGCGCCCTCTGCCCTTCTTGCGGGCGGACCGCCCCAAGGTGAAGGAACATGATATGCGCTTGCCCGACCCGATCCTGCTTGGCGACACGCCCCTTGGCCCGCCGGTGTTTCTGGCACCGATGGCCGGGATCACCGACGTGCCCTTCCGCCGGGCGGTGGCGCGGTTCGGTGCCGGGCTGATGGTGTCCGAGATGGTCGCCTCGACCGAGATGGTGACGCCGCGCCCCTCGACCCGGGCAGCCGTCCGCGCCAAGGCCCTGACCGAGGGCGTGCTGCCTGTCAGCGTCCAGATCGCCGGGCGCGAGGCCGCGCCCATGGCCGAAACCGCGCGCATCGTCCAGGGCATGGGGGCGCGGGTCATCGACATCAACATGGGCTGCCCCGCCAAGAAGGTCACCGGCGGGCTGTCGGGTGCCGCGCTGATGCGCAACCTGGATCACGCGCTGTCGCTGATCAAGGCGGTGGTGAGTGCGGTGCAGGTGCCCGTGACGCTGAAGATGCGCCTTGGCTGGGACGAGGACTGCCTGAACGCCGCCGACCTGTCCGCGCGGGCGCGGGATGCGGGGGTGGCGATGCTGACCGTGCATGGCCGGACGCGGGCGCAGTTCTACAAGGGAGTGGCGGATTGGGGCGCGATCCGCGCCGTGGCGAACCTGCCCGGCCGGCCGCCGCTGGTCGCCAATGGCGACGTGGTGGACGCGGCCAGCGCGCGGGCGGCGCTGGCGGGATCGGGGGCCGATGCGGTCATGGTCGGGCGCGGGGCGCAGGGGCGGCCCTGGGTGCTGGCACGGATCGCCCATGACCTGTGGGGCTGCCCGGCCCCCGCGGTCCCCCAGGGTGCGGCGCTGGCCGATCTGGTCGAGGAGCATTACGAGGACATGCTGGATTTTTATGGCCTGGAGCTGGGGCTGCGCGTGGCGCGCAAGCATCTGGGCTGGTACGCCGAGGCCAATGGCGCCCCCCTGCGGGCCGAGATGCTGCGCGCCGAGACGCAGGCCCGGACCGTGGCGCTGATCCGCCGCGCCTTTGCCGACGCCGCCGGAGAGATCGCCGCATGAGCTGTGCCCGGCCCCCGGACTTCCGCGTGGCGGCCCCCGGTCCCGGCTGGGAGGCGCTGCCGCTGCCCGCGCTGGTCCTGGACGGGCAGGGGCGCGTGGCCGCGGTGAACGACGCGGCCGAGATCTGGCTGAACATGTCGCGCAATTCCCTGCTGGGGCGGATGCTGGACGAGGACGAGATGGCCACCCGGCTGCGCATCCAGCCCAGCCTGCGCCCCCTGGTCGAGCGGGTCCGCAACGCCGAGGATGCCCTCTATCAGCCCGAGGTCAGCTTTCAGATCGGCGACCGCGCGGGCGGCCACCAGGCGCGGCGGGCGGGCGTGCATGCGGCGCCCACGCCGGGCGGGCCGGGCGCCTGCTGCCTGCTGATCGTCCCGGCCGAAGACAATGCCCGCCAAAGCCGCAATATCCGCAGCGCCGCCCGCAGCGCCATCGGCATGGCCGAAATGCTGGCCCACGAGATCAAGAACCCCCTCGCCGGCATCCGCGGCGCCGCGCAGCTGATGGCGATGAACGCCACGCCCGAGGACCGCGAGATGGCCGAGATGATCGTCAGCGAATCGCGCCGGATCGTGGCCCTGCTGGACCAGGTGGAACGGTTCGGCGACACCTCGGCGCCCCGGCTGGGGGCGCTGAACCTGCATGACGTGCTGGAACAGGTGCGCCGCTCGGCCGCGGTGGGATTCGCGCGCGACGTGGCGATCGTCACCGACTACGACCCGTCGCTGCCCATGGCGCTGGCCGATCCCGACCAGCTGATGCAGGTCTGCCTGAACCTCGTGAAGAACGCGGCCGAGGCGCTGGCCGGCAAGGCGGGCGGGATGATCCGGCTGCGCAGCTTCTATGACCACACCCTGCGGCTGCCGCCGGACGCGGACGACCCGACCGGCCGCCCGCTGCCCCTGCAGATCGAGATCGAGGACAACGGCCCCGGCTTTCCCCCCGCCATCGCCGACCAGGTCTTCGAGCCCTTCGTCTCGGGGCGCGAGAACGGCACCGGGCTGGGCCTGGCGCTGGTCAGCAAGATCATCACCGACCATGGCGCACTGGTCCGCGTGGACAGCCGCCCCGGCCGCACCGTGTTTCGACTTTCCCTGCCCAAGGCATAAGGACCTGACCCCATGGACGGAACCGTTCTGATCGCCGACGACGACCGCACCATCCGCACGGTGCTGACGCAGGCGCTGACCCGCGCGGGCTGCCGGGTCCATGCCACGGGCAGCCTGGCGCAGCTGTCGAAATGGGTCGAGGAGGGGCGGGGGGACCTGGTCATCACCGACGTGATGATGCCCGACGGCAACGGCATCGACCGCATCCCGGCCATCCGCGAGGCACGCCCCGACCTGCCGGTGATCGTGATCTCGGCCCAGAACACCATCGTCACCGCGATCCGCGCGACCGAGGCCGAGGCCTTTGAATACCTGCCCAAGCCCTTTGACCTGCCCGACCTGATGTCCAAGGCGAACCTGGCCCTGTCGCGCCGCCCGCGCCGGTCGGACACGGTCCCCGAGCCGCTGCCCGCGCCCCGCGAGGCGGCCGATCCGGCCATGCCGCTGATCGGGCACGCGCCCAGCATGCAGGCGCTGTTCCGCATGGTGGCGCGGGTGCTGAATGCCGATCTGCCGGTGATCATCGCGGGCGAGGCGGGCGTCGGCAAGACCACCATCGCCCGCAGCTTTCACGAACTGTCGGACCGCCGCGACCGGGGGCTGGCGGTCCTGACCTCGTCCGATGCCGGCGAGGAGGCCATCGCGCGGGCGGCTGACAAGGCGATGGGCGGCACCATCGTGATCGAGAACCCGGCCGGCTTCGACAGCGCCGCGCAGGCGCGCCTGATCGGCCTGATCGAGGCGATGGAATCAGGCCCGGACCGCGCGCAGGCGCCACGCATCGTCTCGACCACCGGGCCCGATCCGCAGGCCGATGTGGCGGGCGGGCGGCTGCGCTCGGACCTTTATTACCGGCTGGCCGGCGTGACGGTCAGCGTGCCGCCGCTGCGCGCGCGGGTGGACGACATCCTGCCGCTGGCGGCGCATCTGCTGGCCCGCGCCGCGGCCCAGGGCCTGCCCGAGCGGATGCTGTCGGACGAGGCCGCCGCGATGCTGCGCGCCCATCCCTTTCCCGGCAATGTGCGCGAGTTGGAGAACATGATGCGCCGCCTGGCCCTGACCGCCAGCGGCGCCGCGATCAGCGTGACCGAAATGCGCGAGGCGCTGACCCAGCAGTCGGGCCTGCGCGTGCAGATGCCCGCCCCCGCGAACCTCTCGGGGCCCGCGCCCGCGGAGCCTGCTGCCCTTGTCGCGCTGCCTTCGGCCCATTCGCGTCTGTCGGATTCGGTCGAGGCGCATCTGCAACGCTATTTCGACCTGCATGGGGATGCGCTGCCGCCGCCGGGCCTCTATGACCGCATCCTGCGCGAGGTCGAGCGTCCCCTGCTGCAGGTGGCGCTGGACGCGACCGGCGGAAATCAGCTGCGTTGCGCGGATCTGCTGGGCATCAATCGCAACACTTTGCGCAAGAAGCTGACCGAGCTGAATATCGAGGTGACACGTCGTCGCAAACTGATGTAAAACCGCCACAGGGGGGCAGCGCAAAGGTCACGCGCGCCCGCAGATAAGCCGCGAAAGACGGCAAGTGGGGTTTATGGCAGGCCTGGAGACAGGGCTCGGTTGGGACAGGCTGGCCCGCATCCGATTGCCCCGCCAATGGCGCGGGGTGCTGGGCTGGTCCATGATGCTGGCCGGGCTGGCACTGGCCGTGGCGACGCTGCTGGTGCTGGGGCCCCTGGGGCGCGACCTTCAGGGGCAGGTCCTGCGCATCGTCCTCTTGGGCGACCTGATCTATCTGGTCCTGGTCCTCGGCTTCATCCTGGCGCGCATGGCGCGGTTGATCGCTGCGCGCCGCCGCGCGGGCCCGGCATCGCGGCTGCATGCGCGGCTGGTGGCGATCTTTGGCGGGCTGGCGCTGGTGCCCACGGTGCTGGTGGCGCTGTTCGCGGGCCTTCTGGTCAATATCGGGCTGGAGGGCTGGTTTTCCGACCGGGTGCAGCAGGTGGTCGCCACATCGCAGGCGGCAGCCGAGGCCTATCAGGCCGAGCATCGCAGCGACCTGACCGAGGATGCGCGCGCCCTGGCTGGGGTGCTGACACAGGCCGGCCGGGCCAATCCGCTGATCGAGGACGGCGAGATGCGCCAGCTGCTGGCGCAGGGCCAGAGCCTGATCCAGCGCGGCCTGCGCGAGGCCTATATCATCAACGGCGCCGGAGAGATCCGGGCCCGTGGCGAACGCAGCTATCTGTTCTGGTACGAGGAGCCCAGCAGCGACCAGCTGGACCAGGCGCAGACCGACGGCATCGTGCTGATCGAGGATTGGGGCAATGATGAGTTCCGCGCCCTGGTCGCCCTGCCGCCGCTGGCCGACCGCTATCTCTATGTGACCCGCGACGTGGATGGCGATCTGCTGGGGCTGGTCGACGACACCCGCGCCACCGCCGGAAACTATCGCGAGCTGGAGGAGATGCGCAGCCGCGTGCTGTTCGAATTCTCGCTGGTCTATCTAGGCTTTGCGCTGCTGCTGGTGGCGGCGGCGATCTGGCTGGCGCTGTGGTTCGCCAGCCGCCTGTCGCGCCCCATCGGCCTTCTGGCGCAGGCGACCGAGCAGGTCGGCCGCGGCGATCTGGACGTGCAGGTCCCCGAGCCCAGCACCGGCGACGAGATCCAGACCCTGGGCCGCGCCTTCAACCGCATGACCCGCCAGCTGAAGACGCAGCGCGAGGAGCTGATCGAAAGCTATCGGCTGTCGGACGAACAGCGGCGGCTGTTCGACAATGTGCTGGCCTCGGTCACCTCCGGGGTGATCGGTCTGGATGCGGCCGGAGAGATCGACTTCGTCAACCGTTCGGCCAGCCGCCTGCTGGGGCTGGACCCCAGGCGCGACATAGACGCGCTGCTGTCCGAGGCGGTGCCGGAATTCGCCCCCCTGTTCGAGCGGCTGTCGGCCTCGGTCGCCGAAACGATCCAGGACGAGGTGCGGCTGATGCGGCAGGGGCGGGTCGAGAGCCTGCTGGTGCGCATGGCCGTGCGGCGCGGGGCCGAGGGCGACCTGGAAGGCTTTGTGGTGGCCTTTGACGACGTGACCGAACTGGTCAGCGCGCAGCGCATGGCGGCCTGGGGCGACGTGGCCCGCCGCGTCGCGCATGAGATCAAGAACCCGCTGACCCCCATCCAGCTGTCGGCCGAACGCCTGCGCCGCAAGTTCGGCCCGCTGGCGCCCGAAAGCGAACGCGCCGCGCTGGAGCAATATACCGACGTCATCATCCGCCAGACCAACGACCTGCGCCGGATCGTGGACGAGTTCAGCCGCTTTGCCCGCATGCCCGAACCCGACCGCGCCGAGACCGACCTGGCGGGACTTCTGCGCCAGGTCGTGCTGCTGCAGCAGGACGCGCTGCACGACGCCCTGCAGGCCGAGATCCCGGACCAGCCGGTCATCGTCGATTGCGACGCGGGCATGCTGCGCCAGGCGCTGACCAACCTTCTGAAGAACGCGGGCGAGGCGATCGAGGAACGCAAGGCGACCGAGCCCGGCGACTGGACCCCGCTGATCCGCGTCACCCTGGACACCCAGCCCGAGGCCGTCTGCATCCGCATAATCGACAACGGCCTGGGCCTGCCCGCCGACCGGTCCCGCCTGTTCGAGCCCTATGTGACGCTGAAAAGCCAGGGCACCGGCCTGGGCCTGCCCATCGTGAAGAAGATCGTCGAGGAACATGGCGGCAGCCTGTCCCTGACCGATGCGCCCGATCCTCCGGGCGCCATGGCCGAAATCCGGCTGCCGCGCGAACGGCACCCGGTCCGCGCCCCCAAGACCAAGAGCAGACAAGAAAAAGACGAGGCGACACCATGAGCGACATTCTGATCGTCGATGACGAACGGGACATCCGCGAGCTGATCGCGGACATCCTGAAGGACGAGGGGTTCGAAACCCGTCTGGCTGCCAATTCCGACGAGGCCGTGGCCGCGCTGAACGAGCGCGAGCCGGCCTTGATGATCCTGGACATCTGGCTGAAGGACAGCCGCATGGACGGGATCGACATCCTGAAACAGGTCAAGCGCAACAATCCCGGCGTGCCGGTGATCATCATCTCGGGGCATGGCAACATCGAGATCGCGGTCGCGGCGATCAAGCAGGGCGCCTATGACTTCATCGAGAAGCCCTTCAACATCGACCAGCTGATGGTGGTCATCAACCGCGCGATGGAGACCAGCCGGCTGCGCCGCGAGAACAGCAGCCTGCGGCGCGGCGGCGACCACATGGCCGAGATGCTGGGCCAGTCCGTGGCCTTCAAGCGGCTGCGCGACGCGCTGGACAAGGTGGCCAAGTCGAATGGCCGGGTGATGCTGGCGGGCGAGCCCGGCACCGGCAAGGAGATGGCCGCGCGCTATATCCATGCCCACAGCCCGCGCGCCCATGCGCCCTTCGTGACCGTCCCCTGCGCCACGATCGAGCCCGAGCGGATGGAGGAGGTGCTGTTCGGCCGCGAATCGGCCGAGCGGGGGATCGAGCCCGGCCTGCTGGAACAGGCCCATGGCGGCATCATCTATTTCGACGAGGTGGGCGACATGCCCATGGGCACGCAGCCCAAGATCCTGCGGGTGCTGACCGAACAGCAGTTCGTGCGCGCGGGCGGGGCGGACCGGGTGCGGGTGGACCTGCGGGTGCTGTCCTCGACCAACCGCGACCTGGTGGCCGAGATCGCCGCCGGACGTTTCCGGCAGGAGCTCTACGACCGGCTGAACGTGGTGCCGCTGGCGGTGCCCTCGCTGGCCGACCGGCGCGACGACATCGCGATCCTGGCGCGCCACTTCATCGACCAGTTCCACCGCACCCAGGGCCTGACCCCGCGCGACCTGCCCGAGGAGACCGTGGCCGCGCTGCAATCGATGCGCTGGCCCGGCAACATCCGCCAGTTGCGCAATGTCATCGAGCGCGTGCTGATCCTGGCCGAGGAAAGCGGCGCCATCCAGCCTTCGGAACTGGAACCGCAGGGCGCCACCCCCGACAACAGCGACGCGCTGAGCCTGGGGCCGGCGGTCACCGCCATGGCACTGCGCGAGGCGCGCGAGATGTTCGAACGGGAATACCTGGTCGCGCAGATCAACCGGTTCGGCGGCAATATCAGCCGCACCGCCCAGTTCGTGGGAATGGAGCGCAGCGCGCTGCACCGCAAGCTCAAGTCCCTGGGCGTCGTCGGCGGCATGCGCAGCGACGACGAGATGGCCCTGGGCCAATAGCGCCGCCGCTTGCACGCGCGGGCGCCCCGGCATAGGCAAAGGGGCGTCCGGCATCTGGGCGCGGGCGGCAAGAGGGCTGTGGATGAAGATCATCATTTGCGGGGCCGGCCAGGTGGGCTGGCAGATCGCGCGCCACCTGTCGGGGGAACGCAACGATGTCACCGTCATCGACAACAATCCCGACCTGATCCGCCGCGCCACCGATGCGCTGGACGTCCAGGGCGTCACCGGCTTTGCCAGCCATCCCGACGTGCTGGACCGCGCCGGCGCCCGCGACGCCGACCTGATCATCGCCGCGACCCATTCGGACGAGGTGAACATGGTCACCTGCCAGGTCGCGCATTCGGTCTTCCAGGTGCCGCGCAAGATCGCCCGCCTGCGCAGCGGCGCCTATCTGGACGCCATCTACAGCGATCTCTATCGCACCGAACACCTGCCCATCGACGTCGTCATCAGCCCGGAACGCGAGGTGGCGCTGGCGGCGCTGCAGCGGCTCTCCGCGCCCTCGACCTTCGACGTGGAAACCTTCATGGACGGCAAGATCCAGCTGCTGGGCATCGACCTGGAGCCGGACTGCCCGGCGCTGAACACGCCCCTGCGGCAGCTGACGGAACTGTTTTCCAGCCTGCGCGCCATCGTCGCGGGCGTGCGCCGCGACGGCCGGCTGTTCGCGCCCGAACCCGGCGACCAGCTGTTCGCCCATGACCAGATCTATGTCTTTTCCCATGCCGAGGACGTGGCCCGCACGCTGGACATCTTCGGCAAGCCGCCCCAGAAGCAGGAGCGCGTGGCCATCATCGGCGCGGGCAACGTGGGCCTGGCCGTGGCGCAGACGCTGGAGAACCGCGCCGACCGCATCCGCGCCAAGCTGATCGAGCGTGACCGCGCCCGGGCGGAATTCGCCGCCGACCGGCTGGAGCGGACCATCGTGCTGAACGGCGACGGCCTGTCGGCCGAGCTGCTGGACGAGGCGGGCGTGCCGCAGGCCGATGCGGTTCTGGCGGTGACCGACGACGACAAGACCAACATCCTGGCCTCGGTCCGGGCCAAGCAGGCGGGCGCCAAGATGGCCATCGCGCTGATCAACGACCCGACGCTGGTGCCGCTGATGGGGGCGCTGGACATCGACGCCTATATCAACCCGCGCGCCACGACCGTGTCGACCATCCTGCGCCACATCCGCCACGGCCGGGTGCGCGACATCTATTCCATCGGCGATGCCGAGGCCGAGGTGATGGAGGCGCAGGTCCTGTCGACCAGCCCCATGTGCGGCCGCCCGCTGCGCGACATCGACTTTCCCGAAGGTGCGCTTCTGGGGGCGGTGCGCAAGGGCGACCGCGTGCTCAAGCCCCTGGCCGACACGCGCATCGAAGAGGGTGACATCGTGCTGATCTTTGCCCTCACCAAGGACGTCCCCGAGGTCGAGCGCCTGCTGCAGGTCTCGATCGACTTCTTCTGAGGGGCGCGCGCCGATGATCCGCATCCTGCAACGACTGCCGCTTCTGGTCCTGCTGAGCGGGCTTGCCGCGCTGATGATGCTGATCCCCGCAGGCTATGCCTCGACCACGGGACAAGCCGCCATCGCGCGCAACTTCTTCTATGCGGCTCTGCTGATCCTGGTCTTCTGCGGGCTGATCGGGCTGGCGACCCAGGCCAATCCCCGGCCTCAGCGCTCGCGCGAGACGCTGCTGACCATGCTGGGGGTCTTCGGCCTGCTGCCCCTGCTGCTGGCGCTGCCCTTTGCCGAAAGCCTGCCCGATACCGGCTATTTCAACGCTTGGTGGGAAATGGTGTCCTCGCTGACGACCACCGGGGCCTCGCTCTATTCGGCCGACCTTCTGCCTGCGCCGCTGCATCTGTGGCGGGCGATGGCGGGCTGGATGGGCGGCTTCTTCATCCTGGTCGCCGCCATCGCCATCCTGGCGCCGCTGCATGTGGGCGGGTTCGAGATCATGTCCAGCCCCTATGGCCGGCGGGAATACATGCAGCGGCTGCCCCGTTCGGCCGATCCCCGCCGCCTGATCCCGCATCTGTCGGACCCCGCCTTCGAAACGCGGCAATCCGACGCCGGTGCGCGGCTGGCGCGGGCGGCGCTGGCGGTCGGGCCGCTCTATCTGGGGCTGACGCTGGCCCTGTGGGTCGGGCTTCTGATGCTGGGGGACCCGTCCTTTCTGGCGCTGACCCGCGCGATGGGGACGCTGTCGACCTCGGGCATCTCTCCGGTCATCGGGCCGACCAGCGAAGTGTCGGGCGTCGCCGGCGAAATGCTGGTCTTCCTGTTCCTGATCCCCGCGCTGTCCCGCCGCTTCTGGCCCGGCGGCAGCCAGCTGCGCGCCACCGAGAGCCTGCGCGAGGACCCGGAACTGCAGCTGGCCGCGGGCCTGGTCGTGCTGGTCGCCAGCCTTCTGTTCCTGCGCCATTTCCTGGGCGCCATCGAGGTCGGCAGCGCGGAAGGCGAGGCCCCCGGGATGCTGCGCGACCTGGGCAACGGGCTGTCGGCCCTGTGGGGCGGGACGTTCAACGCGCTCAGCTATCTGACGACGACGGGCTGGAACTCGGTTGACTGGCAGGGGGCGCGGGCCTGGTCCGGCCTGACCGCACCGGGCCTGATCCTGGCGGGACTGGCCATGATGGGCGGCGGGATCGCCACCACCGCAGGCGGCGTCAAGCTGCTGCGCGTCTATGCCCTGGCGCGCCACGGCCAGCGCGAGATGGAGCGGATCATCCATCCCAGTTCCGTGTCGGGCGGGGGCCGCATCGCCCGGCGGCTGCGGCGCGAGGGGGCCTATCTGGCCTTCATCTTCTTCATGCTGTTCGCGATGTCGATCGCCGCCATCGTCACGCTGGTCTCGATCCAGGCCATCGAGTTCGAGACCGCGACCATCCTGTCGATCGCCGCGCTGACGAATACCGGCCCGCTGGCCGGCGCCATTCCGCTGACCCCCGCCTTCGAGGGCAGCGCGGGCATCGCCTCCGCCCCTTGGGAGGGCTGGTCGGGCCTGCCGGTCTTCACCAAGGCGGTGCTGGCCTCGGCCATGATCCTGGGCCGGATCGAGACGCTGGCGGTGCTGGCATTGTTCTCGCCCGAGTTCTGGCGGCGCTGAACCGGCAGGTGTGGCCGAAATGGTATGCCTCGTTTTTCCGTAAATCCGGTCCGCTTGCATGGCCTGTGGCAAGGCTCTAGATGTTACATTTGACAGGGACAGTGAAAAACGGACGAAAAAAATGGCTGGCGACAAGCAGAACCTGCAGGACGCATTCCTGAACCACGTCCGCAAGGCCAAGGTGCCGGTCACCATTTTCCTGATCAATGGCGTCAAGCTGCAGGGTGTCATCACCTGGTTCGACAATTTCTGCGTCCTCCTGCGCCGCGACGGCCAGTCGCAGCTGGTCTACAAGCATGCCATCAGCACGATCATGCCGGGCCAGCCGATCAGCCTGTATGAAGGCGAGGACTGATTGGCAGAATTGACCGAAACCGCAGCACGGCCGACCCGCGCCTATGTGATCCATCCCGATCTGGGCCGCGCCCGCACGCAGCGGCGCACCCCCGAACATGCGCTGGCCGAGGCCGTGGCGCTGGCCCTGGCCCTGCCCGGCATCGAGATGGTGGGATCCGAGGTCGCCAACCTGCGCGAGCCCAATCCCGGCAAGCTGTTCGGCAAGGGCAAGCTGGCCGAGATCAAGCAGCGCCTCGAGGAGGCCGAGGTCGAGCTGGTCCTGGTCGACGGGCCCGTGACGCCTGTCCAGCAGCGCAACCTGGAAAAGGAATGGGGCGTGAAGCTTCTGGACCGGACCGGGCTGATCCTGGAGATCTTCGCCGACCGTGCCCGCACCCGTGAAGGCGTGCTGCAGGTCGAACTGGCGGCGCTGTCCTATCAGCGCACGCGGCTGGTCCGCGCCTGGACCCACCTGGAGCGCCAGCGGGGCGGCCTCGGCTTTGTCGGCGGTCCTGGCGAGACGCAGATCGAGGCCGACCGCCGCGCCATCGACGAACAGATGACCCGCCTGCGCCGCCAGCTGGAGCGCGTGGTCAAGACCCGCACCCTGCACCGCGCCGCGCGGGCCAAGGTGCCTTACCCGATCGTCGCGCTGGTGGGCTATACCAACGCCGGCAAGTCGACGCTGTTCAACCGCCTGACCGGGGCCGAGGTCCTGGCCAAGGACATGCTGTTCGCGACGCTGGACCCGACCATGCGCGCCATTCGCCTGCCGGATGCGCAGGGCGGGACCTCCGGGCGCAAGATCATCCTGTCGGACACGGTGGGCTTCATCAGCGACCTGCCCACGGAACTGGTTGCCGCCTTCCGCGCCACGCTGGAGGAGGTGCTGGAGGCCGACCTGATCCTGCATGTCCGCGACATCAGCCACCCCGAGACCGAGGAACAAGCCGAGGATGTGGCCGACATCCTGGACAGCCTCGGCGTGGACGAGGACGTGGCCGCCATCGAGGTCTGGAACAAGATCGACGCCCTGGGCCCCGAGACGCGCACCGCGCTGCGCCGCACCGATGCCCGCACCGAGGGCGTGCAGGCGGTCAGCGCCCTGACCGGCGAAGGCTTGGACGACCTGATCGGCGCCATCGACCGGCTGCTGGGCGAGGTTCTGGACGAGCCGCGGCTGGAAGACCGGGTGGTGCTGGATTTTGCCGACGGCCGCAGCCGCGCCTGGCTGCACGAGGCCGGCGTGGTCGAGCGCGAGGAGGCGGGCGAGGATGGCCTGATCCTCCACCTGCGCTGGACCGAGCGGCAGAAGGCCGGCTTTGCGGCCCTGACCGGCGGCGACGACGCGGCCGATGATGATGACGAGGATGACGGCCCCGATGAGCGGCGGCTTGGCGGCTGGCACCCGGCCGACTGAGCCCTGCGGGGCCGATGCCGGCGCCATTGGCAGAACCATGCGTTGCGGACCGGTTCCCCCTGTCCGCGACGCATGATCCTCCCTTCAGTCCCGGGCCGGCATTTCCCTTGCCCAAGGCGGGTTCGCGCCGGGGCGCGACACGGTCACCGATGCCGCCTGCGCGCCCAGGGTCAGGGCAGCGCGGATCTGGTCGGGCGTGATCCCCGCGATTCCCTCTTTCGTCAGCAGGCCCTGGCGATCCAGGCTGGCCAGCACGCCTGCGTTGAACGTGTCGCCCGCGCCGATCGTGTCCGCGACGGTGGTGCGGACGGCGGGAACGGTGACCGTCTCGCCCGCCCAGATGGCCTTGGCGCCGGCCTCGCCCCCGGTCTGCAGGACCAGCCGGGGCCCGGTCGCCAGCACCGCCCGCGCGGCTTCCTCAGGGGAAAGGTCCGGATGCAGCCATTCCAGGTCGTCCGCCGACAGCTTGACGATGTCGGCCATCGGCAGCAGGCGGTCCAGCCGGGCGCGATAGGCCGCGGGATCGGTGATGAAGAAGGGCCGGATATTGGGGTCGATCATCACCGGCAGGCGGTGGTGATGCGCGGCAACCAGCCCCTCGATCGTGGCGCCGCAGGGGTCCGGCACCAGGCTGATGCCGCCCGCGAACAGGGCCGACACGCTGTCGGGCAAGGCAGGGACATCCTCGGGGCGCAGCATCCGCCCGGCCGAACCTTCGTCATAAAAGGAATAGCGCGCCTCGCCATTCGTCAGCGTCACCAGGGCCAGCGTCGTCAGCCGGTCGGTGCGCGGGCACAGCGCGGTATCGACTCCCGCCTCGTCCAGCGGCGCCACGATCTGGGCGCCGAAGGGGTCGCGGCTGATCGGCCACAGATAGCCGGTCAGCTGCCCCAACCGGCCAAGCGCGATGGCGGTATTATAGACCGCGCCCCCCGCCAGCGGACGAAAACAGCCGTCCTGCGGCACCATGTCGATCAGCGATTCGCCTGCACACAGGATCATGCCCGTTCCCTTTGCCCCTTAGCCTGACTGCGTCAGATACAGGAAAGCCGCTAGCGCTACCAGCGCGACAAGGGTCGCGGCGGCGATTTTCCACGCCGACCAGGGCCGCTCTCCCATGACCCGCCCCGACTGGCCGTTCACCACGAAACGATAGCTCTTGCCGTTGTAGCGATAGGCCGCGGTCCAGATCGGCAGCAGGACATGCTTGAAGGTCTCGGCCGAAAACTCGCTGTCCAGCCGGTCGATCCGCTGCTGGTCGCCGCCGATGTCGCGCCGGACGTCGCCGGCGATGACCTGCGCCATCTGCGCCCGCGCCGCCTGGTGGCCGTCGGCCAGGGGCACGGTGTAACCCTCGGCCTCGAAGCCCGACAGGAAGGCCGGATCATAGGTCGCCAGCTGCGACAGGTCCCAGGGCGTCAGCGCATCCGTGAACCGCGGCGGCAGCGCGGTCGAGGCCAGCACCAGCACGTCGTTGAAATCCCGCGCCACCTGGCCCGACACGCGTCGCCAGCGGATGCGCGGCACCTGTCGGGCCACGCGCTGGCTGCGGCCGTTGACCTGCTGGGTGACCCAGACCGTTTCGTAATAGGTGTCGCCGCGCTGGCCGTGATAGCGGCTGCGGCTGCGCGCGTCGAAGGTCCAGAAGGGCGAATAGACCCCCGCCAGGCGCCGGTCCTTGCGCGCATAGGCGGTCAGGCCCGACGGCGCGAACCACAGCCGCCCCAGCCAGTCGGTCATCGCCCGGCGGGCCTGCTCCTCGGTCAGCACGAAGGGCAGGACGCCCTGCGGCTTGATGCGCCGGGTCCGGCCGGTGTCGGTGACCACCGGCGTCGCGCAGAACGGGCAGGCGCTGGCGTGATGGTCGTCATCCAGATCGACCCGGGCGCCGCAATTGGGGCAGGACAGCGTCCGCACCTCCTGCACGATGTCGCCCGCCCCCGCATCCAGGTGCAGGCCCTTTTCCAGCGGGATCTCGACCAGCTGGGGGGCCTTGTGGCCCGCATCCCATTGCAGCGCCGGATCGGCCGGGGCGCCGTCGGCCTGCCGTCCGGGCGCGCGGGCGGCACCGGGGCCGATCTCCTGCCGGTGGCCGCAATAGTCGCAGACCAGCATCCGCTGGCCCGGCTGAAAGCGCAGGCTGGCCCCGCATTGGGCGCAGGGAAAACGGTGTTCGGCGGGCCCGGCCATCTCAGCCGGGCAGGGGCGGCGGCATCATGGTGAACAGCTGCGCCAGTTCCGGCACGTCCTCGGCCGGCAGCCAGCCATCCTGCCCCGGCGTCCAGACCAGCGTGTCGCGCGCAAAACTGCCCTCGGCCGCCATGCGCCCCAGGTGCCCGCGGCCATAGGGGCCTTGGGCCGCGCCGCCGATCGCCACGTGCCAGACCGTCTCGACCGCGCGGCCGGGCAGCGGCGGCGGCACCGGGGCCGCAGCGGCGGGCGCGGGCACGGCGCCCCAGGGGCCCGTGCGCATCGTGGCGCCCATCGCCGCCCCCATCGCCGCGCCAAAGCCGGCCCCCGCGCCACCTTCGTTCCGGGCCGCCGCCAGCATCGCCTCGGAGGCCGCATATTGGCCAAAGCGGTCCAGATCGCCCACGATCCCCATGCTGGTGCGCTTGTCCAGCATCGCCTCCACCTCGGCGGGCAGGCTGATGTTCTCGATGTAGAACTCGGGCAGGATCAGGCCATAGGTCTCGATCACCGGGGCGATGGCCTTGGCGACCAGC
Organism: Paracoccus sp. T5; assembly: GCF_048538155.2. GTDB lineage: Bacteria > Pseudomonadota > Alphaproteobacteria > Rhodobacterales > Rhodobacteraceae > Paracoccus. The sequence continues at coordinate 2,684,987 of NZ_CM135809.1, read as the reverse complement.
CGGCCCAGCTGGTCGGTATTGGCCGCCATGTCCAGGACCGGGATGTTCGCAGCCGCGATGGCGCGGGAAAATTCCTGCACGATCACGTTTCGGATCTGGTAGGCGATCTCGTCGCGCGTGAAATCGCCGTCGGTGCCGACGATCTCCGACATGAAGCGCGCAGGGTCGCTGATGCGCATCGAATAGGTGCCGAAGGCGCGCAGCCGCACGGGGCCGAATTCCGGGTCGCGTGCGATGATCGGGTTGCGCGTGCCCCATTTCAGGTCGTTGAAGCGGGTCTTGTTGACGAAATAGACCTCGGACTTGAAGGGGCTGCGAAAGCCGTGGTCCCAATGCTGCAGCCGCGTCAGGACCGGCAGGTTGTTCGTCTCCAGCAGGTAAAGACCCGGACCGAAGACATCGGCCAGCTGGCCCTCGTGGACAAAGACGGCGGCCTGCCCCTCGCGGACGGTCAGCTTGGCGCCGTACTTGATCGCGCGCCCCACCGTGTCAAAGCGCCAGACCATCGTGTCGCGGCTGTCGGCGGTCCATTCGATGACCTCGATGAATTCGCCGCCCAGGATGTCGAAAATGGACATGGTCTTCCCCCTTCGCATGGCCCGCCCCCTGTATGGGACGGGCCGGAGGCCGGATCAAGCGCGCCGATCAGGCGCTTTCGCCCAGCAGCTCGGAGGCGATCTGGCGGACGATGGGCGCGGCCTCGGCCTCGGTCATGCCGGGCGACAGGCGGCGGTCATAGAGGATGCGCAGCAGCAGTTCGTCATGCCGGGTCAGCAGGGCGAATTCCTCGTCGTCGTTGAACAGCGACGGGCGCGCCCCGGGGCTGTCATTGGCCAGGCCCAGCCCCTGCGCCAGCTCCTCGTGAATGCAGGAGGAGCGCAGCAGGCGCGGCAGTTCCGCGCGGATCACCGCAACCGCATGGGCATAGGCGCTGCTGCCGCCCTGCGAATAGGCAAAGACCGAGCATGTGATCGCCGGCGGGAGGTCCGCCAGGATCTGCCGGTCGCGCGCGGGAATGCCCGGCACCAGCTCCTGCAGGCGCGGGCCGATGGCGCGGCGCTCGTCCTCGGTCAGCACCAGGATGGTGAAGTTGCCGCCTTGGGCGGTCAGGCTCACGGGATGGCCGGTCGCCGCCGACAGCTGGGCCGCGTAATCCGCCACCTCGGACCGCCAGGCCGGGCGCGCGGCCGTGTCGGTCGAGGCGCCGAATTCGATCTGCATCCGCACCGGCTGCGCCCAGCGGCGCAGGGGGGCCGACCGGTCCTGCGCCACCAGCCCGCCGGCGGATTGGCTGTATTCGTCGCGCAGCGCGATGGCCAGAAAGTTGCGGGTCAGCATCTCGGCGTTGATCGGTGCATCCTGGGGCACGCGGTCGCGCCTCAGCCGCCCCTGCGACAGCAGCCGCTGTTCCACGGCCGCATAGTAATCGCGCTGAGACCGGCTGGCGGGGCTGCTCTCCAGCGAAGCCGACTGCGCGGCCGCATTGGCGGCACGGTTCCGCTCGGCCCGGGCACGGCGCAACTGGGCCTGGTCAGGCTGGCCCTCCTGAACCTCGGGCCGGGGGTCCGGGCGCTGCACGGGCGCGTCGGGCTCAACAGCCCCCGGCGCGCAACCCGCCAGTGCCAGGGCCGCCAGAACGGCGGCGCCAAGGGCGCGCGGGCGCAGGCCATACGGTCGGGGCAGGGGGGCCGACATCAGCGCGCTCCGGTCCGTCCGGTGATCGCCCCGCCCTGGCGCGACGAGGCCGAGGCCAGTGCATCGCGCAGTTCCGCCTCCATCCGCACCAACTCGCCCTCGGCGGCGGCACGGCGGGTGCGCCCTTCGTCGGCGATGCGCAGGCTGTCCTCGATCGTGGCGATCAGCTGGGCATTGGCGGTCCTGACCGCCTCGATGTCAAAGACGCCGCGCTCGGTCTCGGCGCGGATCGTGGCATTGGCCTGGCGCAGGTTATCGGCGTTGCGGGTCAGCAGCTCGTTGGTCAGGTCGCTGGCCTCGCGCACCGCGCGGGCGGCCTCGGCACTGCGCTGGATGGTGACGGCCTGCGCCAGCTGGGTCTCCCACAGTGGCACCGTGTTCACCAAGGTCGAGTTGATCTTGGTCACCAGCGACTTGTCGTTCTCCTGCACCAGCCGGATCGAGGGCAGCGACTGCATCGTCACCTGCCGCGTCAGCTTCAGGTCATGGACGCGGCGTTCCAGGTCGTCGCGCAGGCTGCGCAGGTCGCGCAGCTCCTGCGCCTCCATCACCTGCTCAGTCGCGCCCCTGGCGGCCACCTCGGCCTCCTTGGCGGGGATCGTCCGGTGGTCCAGCTCGTGCAGCTTTTCAGTGCCGGCGGCGATGTACAGCGCCAGCTCATCATAAAAGGCCAGCGTCCGGTCATAGAGCAGGTCCAGCGACTTCACGTCCTTCAGCAGCTTCTGCTCATGCGCCTCCAGTTCGGCGGTGATGCGGTCGATCTGGGTCTGAACCTGTTCGTAATTGGCCACGAACTTGGCAAAGGGCGCGGACCGCCCCAGCAGCCTCTCCCACCAGCTGCGCTGCCGGCGCATGTCCAGTTCCGTCGTGGAAAAGCCGCGGATCGTGGTCACGACCTCGCGCAGGCTGTCGCCCGCGGGCCCGACCTCCTTGGTCTTGACGTCGGCCAGCATCCGCTGGCTGATCTGTTGCAGATCGGCCTGGGCGCGGGTGCCGAACCGCAGGATCGAGCCCGAATCCCTCAGGTCGATCTCCTCCATGCGGCGGCGGATCTCGGCCTGGGTGGCCGGATCGGCCCCGGCCAGTTCGGTGGGCGCTGGGGCCGGTTCCGGCAGGGCCGCAGCGGTCAGGGCGTCGATCTCGGCCTGCGTGGCCTCGGCGCGGCGGCGGGTGTCGTCGGTCATCGAAAAATGTCCCCTTGTCAGCCATCCGCCGGGCGGTGCTGGCGCTATGCATCAGCATATGGCGAAGTCCTGCCGGATCAACGACATGCCCTGCGGAAAGTTTCGCATCATGGCGCCCGGGACACAAGGCGGGGGCGGATGGGCCGCAAGGGTGCGGCCCATCGCCAGGGGTGTCAGGCGGCCTTCTGCTGTCCGCCAAAGCGGCCATAGAAGCTTTCGCCCTTTTCGGCCATCTCGCGCAGCAGGGCGGGGGCCTGGAAGCGGTCGCCATGCGCGGCCGTCAGCCGGTCGCAGATCTCGACCGCCTTCCGGGCGCCCAGGATGTCCAGCCAGCCGAACGGCCCGCCCGACCAGGGCGCAAAGCCCCAGCCCAGGATCGCGCCCACGTCGCCCTCGCGGATGTCCTCCAGCACGCCATCCTCCAGCGCGCGCACGGCCTCCAGGCTTTGCGCGAACATCAGGCGGTGCTGGATGTCCTGCAGTTCGGGCTGGTCCTCCGCGCGCGGATACCGCGCGTCCAAGCCCTCCCACAGGCCCTGCCGCTTGCCGTCCTCATAGGCGTAAAAGCCCGCGCCGCCCTTGCGGCCCATGCGGCCCTGGTCGGCCATCCAGAACAGCACCTCGTCAACCGCGCCGTCGGAATATGCATCGCCCATCGCCGCGCGCGTGGCCTTGGCGATCTTGACGCCCAGGTCGATGGAGGTCTCATCAACCAGCTGCAGCGGCCCCAGCGGCATGCCCATCATCTTGGCGGCATTTTCCACCAGCGTCGGGTTGACCCCTTCGCCGACCATGCGGATGCCCTCGTTGATATAGGGGATGATGCAGCGGTTGGCGTAAAAGAAGCGCGCATCGTTCACCACGATCGGCGTCTTGCGGATCTGGCGCACGAAATCCAGCGCCTTGGCGACGGCCACGGGACCCGTCTCCTTGCCCTTGATGATCTCGACCAGCAGCATTTTGTCGACCGGGCTGAAGAAGTGGATGCCGATGAACTGCTCGGGGCGGCTGCTGGCCTTTGCCAGATCGCCGATCGGCAGGGTCGAGGTGTTGGTCGCAAAGATCGCGTCCTCAGGAATCACGGCCTCGGCGCGCCGGGTCACCTCGGCCTTGACCGACGGATCCTCGAACACCGCTTCCACGATTAGGTCGCAGCCTTCCAGGGCTGCATAGTCCGTGGTGGCGGTGATGCGTGCCAGTACCTCGGCTTTCTTTTCCTCGGTCGACTTCTTGCGGCTGATCGCCTTGTCCAGCAGCCCCGTGGAATAGGCCTTGCCGCGATCGGCGCTCTCCTGAGCCGCGTCGATCAAGACGACCTCGATCCCCGCCATGGCGCTGACATAGGCGATGCCCGCGCCCATCATGCCCGCGCCCAGGATGCCGACCTTCTTGACGGTCTGGTCCGGCGCCTCGGGGCGGTTCGCGCCCTTTTCCAGCGCCTCTTTGTTGATGAACAGGCTGCGGATCATCGCGGTAGACGACGGGTTCATCAGCACGTTGGTGAACCAGCGCGCCTCGATCTTCAGCGCCTGGTCAAAGGGCACCATCGCGCCCTCATAGACCGCCGACAGCAGCGCCTTGGCCGCCGGATAGACGCCCATCGTCTTGCCATGCACCATCGCCGATGCGCCCACAAAGGTCATGAAGCCCGCCGGGTGGAACGGCTCGCCTCCCGGCATCTTGTAGCCCTTGGCATCCCAGGGCTTGACGATGTCGGCGTCCTTGGCTTCCAGCACCCAGGCCCTGGCGGCGGCCAGCGGGTCCGCGACCACCTCGTCGATCAAGCCGGCGGATTTCGCCTTCTTCGGGTCCGACAGTTTTCCTTCCAGCAGGAAGGGCGCGGCCATCATCGCGCCCAGCTTGCGCGCCAGCCGAGTCGTCCCGCCCGCGCCGGGAAAGATGCCGACCATGATCTCGGGCAGGCCGATCTTCGCCTTCGGGTTGTCGGCGGCAAAGATGCGATGCGTCGCCAGCGGCAGTTCCAGCCCTATCCCAAGCGCGGTGCCGGGCAGGGCGCTCGCGATGGGCTTGCCGCCCTTCTTGGTCTTGGGGTCCATGCCCGCCAGCTCGATCTTGCGCAGCAGATGGTGCAGCGTCATCACACCGTCGAACACGCCCTGCGCGCCGTTCGCATCCTTCATCCCCGCGATGACCTTCAGGTCCATCCCGGCGGCAAAGTCCTTCTTGCCCGACGTGATGACGATGCCCTTCACCGCCTCGTCGGCCAGCGCATCGTCGATCAGCCCGTTCAGCGCGGTCGCGCCGTGCATCGACAGCACGTTCATCGACTTGCCGGGCACGTCCCAGGTGATCACCGCGACGCCGTCGGCGCCTTTCTCCATCGTGAAATCGGTCATGTCCGGGGTCCTCACACGCGTTCGATGATGGTGGCCGCGCCCATGCCGGACGCGATGCACAGGGTCGCCAGACCCACCTGTTTGTCCTGCCGCTCCAGCTCGTCCAGCAGGGTGCCGATGATGATCGCCCCCGTCGCGCCCAGCGGATGGCCCATGGCGATGGCGCCGCCGTTGACGTTGACCTTGGAATGATCGACCTGGAAGGCCTGCATGAAGCGCAGCACGACCGAGGCAAAGGCCTCGTTCACCTCGAACAGGTCGATGTCGCTGATCGACATGCCGCTGTCGGCCAGGATCTTCTCGGTCACCGGCACGGGGCCGGTCAGCATGATCGTGGGATCGGTGCCGATCTTGGCGGTCGCACGGATGCGCGCGCGGGGCTTCAGCCCATGCGCCCGGCCGAACTCCTCGTTGCCGATCAGCACGGCGGCGGCGCCGTCGACGATGCCGCTGCTGTTGCCGGCATGGTGGATGTGATCGACATGGGTCATGTGCGGGTATTTCAGCATCGCCACCTTGTCGAAACCGGGCATCGCCTCGCCCATCTCCTTGAAGGCGGGGCGCAGCTTGGCCAGGTCCTCGGCAGTGGTGCCGGGGCGCATGTATTCGTCACGGTCCAGGATGGTCAGCCCGTTCTGGTCCAGGACCGGCACGATCGACTTGGCGAAACGGCCTTCCTCCCAGGCCCGGGCCGCGCGCTTCTGGCTTTCCAGCGCCAGCGCATCGGCCTCCTCGCGGGTGAACCCGTATTCGGTCGCGATGATGTCGGCGCTGATCCCCTGCGGCACGAAATAGGATCGCATGGCCAGGCTGGGATCGACCGCGATGGCGGCCCCGTCGCTGCCCATGGCGACGCGGCCCATCATCTCGACCCCTCCCGCGATATAGGCATGCCCGGCGCCGCCCCTGATCTGGTTGGCGGCCAGGTTCACGGCCTCCATGCCGCTGGCGCAAAAGCGGTTGATCGACAGGCCCGGAATGCGCTGGTCCAGGTCGGATGCCAGCACCGCACTGCGCGCGAGGCAGCCGCCCTGCTCCTTGACCTGGGTGACGTTGCCCCAGATCACGTCCTCGACCACGGGGCCCTCCAGCCCGTTGCGCTCCTTGACGGCGTTCAGCAGGCGCGCCGACAAAGCCAGCGAAGTCACCTCGTGCAGGCTGCCATCGGGGCGGCCCTTGCCGCGCGGGGTGCGGGCGGCGTCATAGATGAATGCGTCGGTCATTGGTCCTCCTTGGGCGCCCGGTCGGATGGATTGCCGGGCATCAGATCATAGGGGTGTTTCCAACCGGGCAGGGCGGCGATGCCCTCCAACCAGCGGTCGATATGGGGCCAGTCCCTGCGGTCGAAGCCGAAGGGCTCGGGGTAATAGAGATATCCGCACAGCGCGAAATCGGCGACGGTCGGGCCACCCGGCGCGACCCAGTCCCGGTCGGCCAGATGCGCGTCCAGCACCTGGTAGGCACCCTTCAGCCGCCCCTGCAGGTATTCGGCCGCGCCCACCGGGCGCTTGTCGGCGGGCAGGAAGTTCAGCAGGAACCGCGCCGGTCCCGCCTGCCCCGAGACCTTGTGGTTGTCGAACATCAGCCAGCGCAGGGTCTCGTTGCGGTCGCTGCCCAGGAACCTGCCCGCACGTTCGGCCACATGCAGCTGGATCACCGCGGATTGCGTCAGGGTCAGGTCACCTTCGCGAAAGACCGGCACCTCACCCATCGGGTTGATGTCCCTGAACGCCGGGCTGCGCCCTTCGCCGTTGAAGAAGTCGACATAGACGGGCTGCCAGTCATAGCCCGCCAGCTGCATCGTCAGCGCCGCCTTGTAGGCATTGCCCGATTCGCCAAAGCACCAGAGTTGCGCGGTCATTTCTATTCCTCCACGCCGGGGGCTTCGCGCCCCCGGACCCCCGCGGGGTATTTGGACAACAAAGAAGAGGCCGGTTTACCCCTTCTTCACCATGCGCCTTTACAACCGACGCTGCGGTACAGGCTGGGGAGCCGATGACCGCCAACGGAGAAGTCGCCCCGGCTCCTGGGCCGATAACGCCTTGCCGCTTGGAAGAGGGGAGGGGCCGGGGCGCAATCCGCGTTTCTTCGTTGCGAAAATACCCATCCTGGCCTCTCCACCTGTCCTGCCGGATCAGAAGGCTTCCGCCTCCAGTTCCATGACCGGCGCCGCCCCGGACTGGATGCGGGCCAGATGCGTCGCGGTCATCGGCAACTGCCGCTTCATGTAGTACCGGCCGGTCACCAGCTTGGTCCTGAGGAAGCCGGCGTCGCCTTCGCCCGCATCCAGCGCCGCCTGCGCGGCGACGGCCATGCGCGCCCACATGTAGCCCAAGGTGACATGGCCAAAGAGGTGCATGAAGTCGTAGCTGCCCGACAGGGCATCGTTGGGGTTCTTCATGCCGCGTTCCATGAAGAACATGGCCGCGGTCTGCAGGTCCTTGGACGCAGCCTTCAGGGGCGCGATGAAGTCGGCCACCAGGGCCTCGTTGTCCGACTGCTCCTTGCAGAAGGACTTCACCATGTCGAAGAAGGCCATGACATGCTTGCCGCCGTCCTGCGCCAGCTTGCGGCCTACCAGGTCCAGCGCCTGCACGCCGTTCGCACCCTCATAGATCATGGTGATGCGGGCGTCGCGGACGAACTGGCTCATGCCCCATTCCTCGACATAGCCATGCCCGCCCAGGATCTGCTGGGCCAGCACCGTGGTGTCAAAGCCCTTGTCGGTCAGGAAGCCCTTGACCACCGGGGTCATCAGCGACACCAGCCCCTCGGCATCCGCATCACCCGCCATGTTGCTGCGGTCGATCAGATGCGCCCCCCACAGGGTCAGCGCACGGGCACCCTCCAGGAAGGACTTCTGGTCCATCAGGCTGCGGCGGATGTCGGGATGCACAATCAGCGGGTCCGCGGCGGCGGCCGCGTTCTGCGCGCCCGTCACGGCCCGCCCCTGCAGGCGGTCCTTGGCATAGGCCAGCGCGTTCTGGTACGCGGGGATCGCACAGGCATAGCCCTGCAGGCCGACGCCCAGCCGCGCCTCGTTCATCATCGTGAACATGGCGCGCATGCCCTTGTGCAGGTCGCCCAGCAGCCAGCCGCGGGCGCCGTCATAGTTCATCACGCAGGTGGCGTTGCCGTGGATACCCATCTTGTGCTCCAGCGCGCCGACCGACACGCCGTTGCGTTCGCCCAGGCTGCCGTCCTCGTTCACCAGGAACTTCGGCACGATGAACAGGCTGATGCCCTTGGTGCCCTCGCCGCCGCCCGGCGCCTTGGCCAGGACCAGGTGGATGACGTTCTCGGCCAGGTCATGGTCGCCGGCCGAGATGAAGATCTTCTGCCCTGTAATCAGATAGCTGCCGTCATCCTGCGGCTCGGCCTTGGTGCGCAGCAGGCCCAGGTCGGTGCCGCAATGCGGCTCCGTCAGGTTCATCGTGCCTGTCCAGTCGCAGCTGACCATCTTGGGGAGGAAGGTGCGCTTCTGCTCGTCGGTGCCGTGGGCGTGGATGGCGGAATAGGCGCCGTGGGTCAGGCCCTGGTACATGTTGAAGGCCATGTTGGCGCTGACGAACAGCTCTCCGGTGGCGACGCCCATGACATAGGGCATGCCCTGGCCGCCATATTCGGGATCGCAGTCCAGCGCCGTCCAGCCGCCTTCCTTGACCGCCTCGAAGGCGCGGTCAAAGCCGTCGGGCGTGCGCACGACGCCGTTCTCCAGCCGGCAGCCCTGGCGGTCGCCGACGATGTTCAGCGGCGCCAGCACCTCGCTGGCCAGCTTGCCGGCGGCCTCCAGGACGGCTTCGGTAAAGTCGCGGTCCAGTTCGTCATGGCCGGGCAGGTCGGACTGCGACAGCTTCAGGACGTCGTGCAGGACGAATTGCAGGTCGCGGATCGGGGCAGAATAGATCGGCATGGCGTTATCCTGTGGACTGTTCGTGGGACGGGACGGAAAGCCGGTATTCCGCGTCGGAGATGTGCAGCCTGAGATCGGCGATCGCCTCGCTCAGCTCGGCATGCTGCCGTTCCATGTCGGCCAGACGCGCCCGCCCGACCTCGATCGTGCGGGCGATCTGGGTGCGGTTGGTGCCGCCGGGCTCGTAAAGCTCCAGCAGCTGGCGGATCTGTTCCAGGCTGAAGCCGAACCGCTTGCCGCGCAGGATCAGCGTCAGCCTGGCCCGGTCGCGCCGGTCGTACAGGCGGTGCTGGCCCCGGCGTTCGGGAAAGATCAGCTCGCGCGCCTCGTAGAAACGCAGCGTGCGGGGCGTGACCTCATAGGCATCGCACATCTGGCGGATGGTCATCAGCTCTTCGGACATGGGATGCGGCTTCTCCTCCTTCACCGGCGTTCCGTCCTTGTCCCCGACATATAGGGCCAAGTTGACGCGAACGTAAGCGAGACGCGGCGTCACGCCGCGCCCCGTCGTCCCGTCAGCCCTCGGCTGCGGGCATGCGCGACAGCTCGTCCATCGTCGTCTCGCGCAACTGCGCCAGATCGGCGCGCGCGCCCTTCAGATCCTCGATCTGCCCGTCCAGCACCGCCAGCTGGCGGTCGGCCATGTCGATCCAGACCTGGTACTGCTCGCGCGAGCCCTGGCGGTCATAGATCAGCAGCCATTGTCGGATCTCCTCCAGCGAAAAGCCAAAGCGCCGGCCGCGCAGGATCAGCGTCATCCGCGCCACCTCGCGCGGGCCGTAAAAGCGGGCGCGACCTTCCTTCCGGGGCTTCAGCAGCTCGATATATTCGTAATAGCGCAGCGTCCGGGGCGTCACCTCGAACCGGGCGCACATGTCCTTGAAGCTGATCTGGTCTTCGCTCACCCGCGACTCCTGTCGGATTTCCCTTAACGTCAGCCTAGGACGTCGGGGCCCACGACTCAACCGAATCGCTCAGGCTCCCGCGCGGGGGGTTGAGTGCGCGGGCCCCCCGGCGCTACTCATGACCAAACAGGAGCCCGCGATGACGCAAGACCCCGACACGACCGCCGCCGACCATGCGCGGATCGCGCAGCAGTTCATCGAGGCGATCCCCCATGCCCGCGCCCTGCAGATGCGCGTGGACGAGATCGGCGCCGGGCGGGCGGTCATCTCGATGCCCTGGGCCGAACACCTGGTGGGGGACCCGCGCACGGGGGTGATCCACGGCGGCGTCGTCTCGGCGCTGATGGACACCTGCTGCGGGGCGGCGGTGATGGCCCATCCCACAAACCCGCGATCGACCGCGACCATCGACCTGCGCATCGACTACATGCGCGCGGCTAAACCGGGACAGCGCATCACCGCGCGGGCCGAATGCTATCACATGACCCGCAGCGTGGCCTTCCTGCGCGCGGTGGCGGTGGACGACGACGGCGAAAATCCCGTGGCCAGCGCCACCGGCGCCTTCACGGCGGAAAGGTGAACCCATGGCCGACCGCAACGAGCCCCTGCACCTGATCAAGTCGCGCCGCGATTCGGCGCTGAACGCCCTTGTCTCGGGCGTGCCCTACATGACCTGGCTGGGCATCCGGTTCGACCGCCGCGGCGACGAGCTGACGGCGATCCTGCCCTTCGACGACAAGCTGATCGGCAACCCGCGCCTGCCCGCCATCCACGGCGGCGTCACGGCGGCCTTCATGGAGGTCACGGCGATCATCGAGCTTTCCTGGGCCGCCATGTGGGAGGACCTGGAATCGGGCCGCATCGCCCCCGACGCGGCCGTTCCCGACAGCCTGCCGCGCCTGCCCAAGACCATCGACTTCACCGTCGACTACCTGCGCTCGGGCCTGCCGCGCGACGCCTATGCGCGGGCGCGGGTGGTGCGGTCGGGGCGGCGCTATGCCTCGGTCCAGGTGGAAACCTGGCAGGACAACCGCTCGCGGCTGATGGCGCAGGCGACGGGGCATTTCCTGATGCCCCAGCCATGACCGACCTGACTCATCGCCGGGTCCTGAACATCGCCCTCCCCATCGTCCTGTCGAACCTGACCGTGCCGCTGCTGGGTCTGGTCGACACCGGCGTCGTAGGCCAGCTGGGCCTGCCCGCGGCGATCGGAGCGGTGGGCATCGGCGCGATCATCCTGACCTCGATCTACTGGGTCTTCGGCTTTCTGCGCATGGGCACGTCGGGGCTGGTGGCGCAGGCGCATGGCGCGGGCGACGCGGCCGAGGTCGGCGCCCATCTGCTGCGGGCGCTGGCGATCGCGGCGGCGGCGGGCCTGGTCTTCGTGGCGCTGCAGGTGCCGATCTTCTGGGCAGCCTTCCGGCTGGCCCCGGCCTCGGATGCGGTCGAGGCGCTGGCCCGCGACTATCTGGCGATCCGCATCTGGGGCGCGCCCGCGACCATCGGCCTTTATGCGATCACCGGCTGGCTGATCGCCGTGGAACGCACCCGCGCGGTGCTGGCGCTGCAACTGCTGCAGAACGGGCTGAACGTCGCGCTGGATATCTGGTTCGTGCTGGGCCTTGGCCTGGGCGTGGCGGGCGTCGCCTGGGCCACGCTGATCGCCGAACTGGCCGGGCTGGGCCTGGGCCTGTGGCTGGCGCGCCATGTCCTCGGCCGCGCGATCCGGGCGGCACGCGGCACCGCCACGCTTTTCGCCGCGGACAAGCTGAACCGGCTGGCGCGGGTCAACGGCGACATCATGATCCGCTCGGTCCTGCTGCAGGGCTGCATGACCAGCTTCCTGTTCCTGGGCGCGGGGCAGGGGGACGTGCCGCTGGCCGCAAACCAGGTCCTGCTGCAGTTCCTGGCGCTGACCGCCTATGCCTTGGACGGCTTCGCGTTTGCCGCCGAAAGCCTGGTGGGGCAGGCGGTGGGGGCGCGGCACCCGATCCGCGTGCGCCGCGCCAGCCAGCTGACCTCGGCCTGGGGCCTGGGCGGAGCGGTGGCGCTGGGGCTGGTCTTCGTGACCGGGGGCGGGGCGATCATCGACCTGCTGACCACCTCGCCCGAGGTCCGGGCCGAGGCACGCCTCTACCTGCCCTGGCTGGGCCTTGCGCCGCTGATCGGGGTCGCCGCCTGGATGCTGGACGGCATCTTCATCGGCGCCACCCTGACGCGGGAAATGCGCATCGCGATGATCCAGTCCGTCGCGGTCTTCGTGGCGGGCGTGCTGGTCCTGCCGCCGATCTGGGGCAATCACGGCCTCTGGGCCGCGCTGATGGCGCTGAACACGGCCCGCGCCGTGACCATGCTGCGCCTCTATCCCCGGGCCGAGTCCGCGGCCCAGCCCGCCTGACCGGGCCGCCTGTGTACAACCGGTGCACATCCGGTGCACAGCTTGTGCACGTCCGGTGCGCTTCCATCCCCAGCAATGGCTGGCAAAAAGGCCTCCGACCGCCCCGCGCGTTGCAGATTACACCCATGCAACGCGCCCCGCCCGTTGCGCATGAAAAAAGGGGGCGCAACGCCCCCTTCGGTCCAGTCGTCGGCCAGCCCCGTGGATCAGCTCTCGTCCACGATCTGGCGGCGGGCCACGTCGGTCAGTTCGGCCATCTTGGCGCGGATCGTGGCGCCGTCGGCCTTGCCCTGCAGGTCGCCCTCGACCTTGCGGAACACGTCCTCATCGCCCGGCTCCTCGAAGTCCGAGGTGACCACGCTCATCGCATAGGCGCGGGCGTCGTCGCCCTCCTTGCCCAGCATCCCGGCCGCCCATTCGCCCAGCAGGCGGTTGCGCCGGGCTTCCGCCTTGAAGCGCAGATCGGCGTCATGGGCGAATTTCGCCTCATAGGCGCGTTCACGGTCGTCGAACGTGGACATGGGTCCCTCCTGCTGTCTCCTGTTTCCGATATGCCCATTGGCGGGACTTGTCGCAAGCCTCGTATTGCTACCGATGGGCTTTCTGCGCTAAGCGGCATCTTCAGGGACATGCGAAAGGACGGTGGGCCCATGGCACCGCGGCGCAAGAAGGTTTACGAAGGCAAGGCAAAGATCCTCTACGAGGGCACTGAACCGGGCACGCTCATCCAGTATTTCAAGGATGACGCGACCGCCTTCAACGCGCAGAAGCGCGCCACGATCGAAGGCAAGGGCGTGCTGAACAACCGCCTGTCCGAGTTCTTCATGAACGGTTTGACGAATATCGGCGTCCCGAACCATTTCATCCGCCGCATCAACATGCGCGAGCAGTTGATCCGCCAGGTCGAGATCGTGCCGCTGGAAGTGATCGTGCGCAACTTTGCCGCCGGTTCGCTGTCCAAGCGGCTGGGCCTGGAGGAGGGCGCGCTGCTGCCCCGTCCCATCGTCGAATACAGCTTCAAGAACGACGAGCTGGGCGACCCGATGGTGTCCGAGGAATACATCATCGCCTTTGGCTGGGCGACCCAGCAGGACCTGGACGACATCGTCAGCCTGGCGCTGCGCGTGAACGACTTCCTGTCCGGCGTGTTCTACGGCGCCGGCATCAAGCTGATCGACTTCAAGATCGAGATCGGCCGCGTTTGGGACAACGATTTCATGCGCCTGATCGTGGCGGACGAGATCAGCCCCGACAGCTGCCGGCTGTGGGACGTCAAGACCGGGCAGAAGCTGGACAAGGACGTGTTCCGCCGCGACCTCGGCAGCCTGACCGACGCCTATACCGAGGTGGCGCGCCGGCTGGGCCTGATGCCCGCGAACACGACCAGCCTGAAACCGACCGCGATCAACTGAAAGGACGCCCCGCCATGAAAGCACGTGTGACCATCATGCTGAAGGACGGCGTCCTGGACCCGCAGGGCGAGGCAATCCGCCACGCGCTGGGGGGACTGGGCCATGGCGGCGTCTCGGGCGTTCGCCAGGGCAAGCTGATCGAGCTGGACCTGGCCGCCACCGACCCCGAAACCGCCCGCGCCGAGGTGACCCGGATGTGCGAGGGGCTGCTGGCCAACACCGTGATCGAGAAATATTCGATCGAGATTGCCTGACCTTTCGTCCTGACGCAGCGGCAACCTGCCTTATCGGCAGGTTGCCCGCTTCACCCCGTTGCAAATGGGGCGCTTTTGACGCCCAATGCGCGGATGATGAGCAAGACCCCTTCCCAAGCCGACACTCCGCCGGTCATCCAGATCACCGGGCTGCACAAGGCCTATGGTCCGCTCGAGGTGCTCAAGGGCATCTCGATGACGGCGCCGCGCGGCCATGTGATCAGCCTGATCGGGTCCTCGGGCTCGGGCAAATCCACGCTTCTGCGCTGCTGCAACCTCCTGGAGGACAGCCAGGCCGGCGAGATCCTGTTCGAGGGAGAGGCCGTGCGCTGGAAGGGCCAGGGCCAGTCCCGCATGCCCGCCGACCGCGCGCAGGTGACCCGGTTCCGCACCAACCTGTCGATGGTCTTTCAGCAGTTCAACCTGTGGTCCCACATGACGATCCTGCAGAACGTCATGGAGGCCCCGGTCACCGTCCTGGGCGAGGACCGCGCCGAGGTCGAGGCGCGGGCCCGCGACCTGCTGGACAAGGTGGGCATCGGCGACAAGGCCGGGGCCTGGCCCGCGCAGCTGTCGGGCGGCCAGCAGCAGCGGGCGGCCATCGCCCGCGCGCTCTGCATGCAGCCCAAGGCGCTGCTCTTCGACGAACCCACCAGCGCCCTTGACCCCGAACTGCAGCAGGAGGTGGTCAAGGTCATCAAGGATCTGGCCGCGGAGCATCGCACGATGATCCTGGTCACCCATGACATGCGGCTGGCCGCCGATGTCAGCGATCACGTCGTGTTCCTGCACCAGGGCGTGATCTGCGAAGAAGGCCCGCCCGCGCGGCTGTTCGGGGACCCGCAGACCGACCGTCTGCGCCAGTTCCTGTCCGCCACGATGGCCAATTAAAGACGAACAGGAAAGGTAAGACATGAAACTTCTGACGATTGCTGCTGCCGCTCTGGCACTGACCGCCGGCCTGTCGCAGGCCCAGACCATCCGCATGGGGACCGAGGGGGCCTATCCTCCCTACAACTTCATCGACGACGCCACAGGCGAGGTCACGGGCTTCGAGATCGAGCTGGGCAACGAGCTCTGCGCCCGGGCCGAACTGGACTGCACCTGGGTGCGCAATGACTGGGATTCGATCATCCCGAACCTGGTGTCGTCGAACTACGACACGATCCTGGCCGGCATGAACATCAACGAGGAGCGCAAGCAGGTCATCCAGTTCACGCAGCCCTACACCCCCGCCATGCCCTCCGCCTATGCGGCGCTGTCGGCCGATGCGGATGTCGAAGGCGGCGTGGTCGCGGCGCAGACCAGCACGATCCAGGCGGGCCATGTGGCCAGCACCGGCGCGACGCTGCTGGAATATCCCAACCCCGACCAGACCGTCGCCGCCGTCCGCAATGGCGAGGCCGACGCGGTCTTTGCCGACAAGGACTTCCTGGCCCCCATCGTCGAGGAATCGAACGGCGAGCTGGTCTGGGTCGAGGGCTTTGACACCGTCCCCCTGGGCGAGGGCATCGGCATGGGCCTGCGCCAGTCCGACACCGAGTTGCGCGACAAGTTCGACACCGCCATCACTGCGATGAAGGAAGACGGCAGCCTGAACGCGCTGATCCTCAAGTGGTTCGGCGAAGACGCGCTGGTCTTCGAATGATCTGACCCGCCGCCGCGGGATCGTCCCGCGGCGGCCTTCCGGGACCCAAGATGTTTTCCTACTGCACCGATCCGTCCTCGCTCGAAGGGCTCGTCTGGCTGTCGTGCTATCTGACATCCGGCACACATCTGCTGTTCTATGCCAGCTTCGGAACGGTGCTGATCCTGCTTGCGATCACCGCGCCCGTCGCGCTGCTGTTCGGCTATGGCGGGGCCATGGCCGCGCGATCCCAGTTCGCGCCGCTGCGCTGGTTCGGCAAGCTCTATACCTCAATGGTGCGCGGCGTGCCCGACATCATCTTCTTCCTGTTCGTGCCCATCGCGCTGGACCAGGGGTTCGAATGGCTGCGCCACCAGGTCCTGTGCGACAGCGGCCAATCGGTCTGGCAGGGCAATGATTTCGTCGTCTGCGATGCCGCCAAGCTGCCGCTGAACACCAGCGCGGCCTGGGTCCATGACGCCTATGGCATCTTCCTGGCGGTCGTCGCCTTTTCCGTGGTCTTTGGCGCCTTCGCGGCCAACGTGCTTTTTGGCGCGATGCAGGCGGTGCCGCGCGCGCAGCTGGAAACGGCCGAGGCCTATGGCATGACCCGCCGCCAGGTGACCCGCCGCGTGCTGGTCCCGCAGATGTGGACCTATGCGCTGCCGGGCCTGTCGAACCTGTGGATGATCCTGATCAAGGCCACGCCGCTGCTGTTCCTTCTGGGGGTCGAGGACGTCGTCTACTGGGCGCGCGAACTGGGCGGTGCCAAGACCAGCGCCTTCAGCTATCCCCATCCCGACTGGCGGCTGTACTATTTCCTGGCGCTGCTCGTCTTCTACCTGCTGATGACCTGGGCCTCGGAACGGGTGCTGGGCCGCGTGACGCACCGGTTGTCGCGCGGGCAGGCGACGATGGGCGGCGAGGCGCAGCGCAAGGGGGCGGTGGCATGAGCTGCACCCAGACCATCATCGACTATGGCCTGCGCTCGATCGGGATCGGCGAACGCCTGCTGCCGCGCGAGGGCTATGACCTCTGCCAGCAGTTCACCCTGATCGGGTCGGGCCTGATCTGGAACCTCTATTTCGCCATCCTGGCGCTGGCCATGGGCTTCGTCCTCGCCACGGCCGTGGCGATGGCCAAGGCCAGCCCGCGTTCCTGGCTGCGCAGGCCCGCCAATGCCTTCATTTTCCTGTTCCGCGGCAGCCCACTGTTCATCCAGTTCTTCATCGCCTACGAGGCGCTGGTCCTGCTGCCGCGGGCCGGCGTCGACATCCTGGGGCTGACCGTGCAGACCAGCTGGCTGACCAAGGCCTGGGCCGGGGCGCTGATCGTCCTGACCCTGAACACCACCGCCTATACGGCGCAGATCTTTCACGGCGCGCTGATGTCCGTCCCGAAGGGTGATGTCGAGGCCGCCGACGCCTATGGCATGACCGGCTGGACGCGCTTTCGCCGGGTGATCTGGCCCACCATGCTGCGGCTGGCCTGGCCCTCCTACACCAACGAGGCGATCTTTCTCTTCCACGCCACCACGCTGGTCTACTTCTCCGGGTTTCCGGCGTTCCAGCAGCGGGGGGACGCGCTTTACTACGCCAGCTACTTTGCGGACCGGACCTTCAATCCCTTCGTGGCCTATCCGATCGCCGCCGCCTATTTCATCGTCGCCACGCTGCTGCTGATCTGGCTGTTCGGCCGCGTGAACCGTCGCCTGAACCGCCACCTGCTGGGGCAGGGCGGGCGCGTCAGATACCGTCCTTTGCTAGTGAGATGACCAACATGGAATGGCTGCGCGAACATCCCGAGGTAAAGACGATCCGCGTCGCGGCCGCCGACCTGAACGGAGTGGCGCGCGGCAAGCGTCTGCCGGCCCGCAACGCCCTGGCGCTGATGGAGGGGGGGACCAAGTTCCCCTATTCGGTCCTCAACCTGGACATCTGGGGCGAGGATGTCGAGGACAGCCCGCTGGTCTTCGAGGCCGGCGACCCCGACGGGCTGCTGATGCCGACCGAGCGGGGCTTCCTGCCCATGCCCTGGCTGGATGCGGCCCCCACCGCGCTGCTGCCCCTGTGGATGTTCCACCCCGACGGGCGCCCCTATGACGGCGACCCGCGCCAGGCGCTGGCCCGCGTGGCTGAACGTTACGCCGCCGCCGGCCTGACCCCCGTGGTGGCCACCGAGCTGGAATTCTTCCTCATCGACGACAGCGGCCGGCAGCTGCGCGTGCCCCCCAGCCCGCGCTCGGGCAAGCGGCGGACGGGGGGCGAGGTCCTGTCGCTGCGCGCGCTGGATGCCTTCGATCAGTTCTTCACCACGCTCTATGATGCCTGCGAATCGATGGACATCCCGGCCGACACGGCGATCTCCGAGGCCGGGCCCGGCCAGTTCGAGATCAACCTGATGCATCAGGCCGATCCGCTGAAGGCGGCCGACGACACTTGGCTGTTCAAGATGCTGGTCAAGGGCGTCGCACGTTCCTACGGCTTTGCCGCCAGCTTCATGGCCAAGCCCTACGAGGCGTTTTCGGGCAACGGGATGCACATGCATTTCTCGATCCTGGACCGCGAGGGGCGCAACATCTTCGACAATGGCGGCGAGGAAGGGTCCGAGGCGCTGCGCCAGGCCGTCGCTGGCTGCCTGCGCGCCATGCCCGGATCGACGCTGCTGTTCGCCCCGCACGAGAACAGCTATGACCGGCTGGTCCCGAACGCCCATGCGCCCACCGGCATCGGTTGGGCCTACGAGAACAGGACGGCCGCAATCCGCATCCCCTCGTCAGGGCCCAAGGCACGCCGGATCGAGCATCGCGTGGCGGGGGGTGACGTGAACCCCTACCTGACCATCGCCGCGATCCTGGGCGCCGCCCTGAATGGCATCGAGGACCAATTGCAGGCGCCGCCGCCCTTCAAGGGCAACGCCTATGACCAGCATCTGGCGCAGCTGCCCGGAGACTGGGGCGCCGCCATCGAGGCCTTCGATCAGTGCCCCCAGATCCGCCGCATCCTGCCCGCGCATCTGGTCGAGAATTACCTGATGACCAAGCGGCAGGAACTGCACTATATGGCGGAGCTGTCGGATGAGGAGACGGTCGAGCTGTATCTGGACACGGTGTAGGTGTAGAGGCCCCCATAAAACTGCCATTTCGGGGGTTTTCTGCCATTTCGACAACCATAACGCTGCCATTGGGTGGCGTTCCATCGGACTAATTCAACTTTTTCATCGACTTATTGGTGTCGATGCCGGACTGGACATCGCAGCGCCTGCGGCGTTCCTGCTGCGGGCCGCTGGCTTGACGGCGTGGCCGTCGGATCTCAACACTTCCTCCTGACCCGGGTCCTTCCTGAAACCAGCGTCTGCGCCTTCGGGCCAGCCGCATCCGGCCGCGGATGAGCGGCTGGTTCATGCGAGGACCGACCATGCGAAACCACCCCTTCATCAGGGCCAGGATGCCTGACCCGGACGTGTCGGCGCGAATCATCGCCAAGGACCTGGTGCTGCACCTGCTTCGGCTTCGCGCCGCTCGCGCTGGCGTCGATCTGTCCCGGCATGAGGACGAGAGCCTCTACGATCTTGCCTGCATGGGTTCGGTTCAGGGCATCAGCATGCCGCAGAAGGACCAAAGGCGCGTCAACAGGCGGGCCAGCCGGCTCCATGATCGCGTCCTGCGGGAGTCGGGGGTCGGGCATCTGGACAAGCAGGACCGCGAGCGGCTGTCGCCCCTGAAGGACGGCGTCAGCCTTGCCAGGATCTCCGACGAGCATCAGGCCGATGTCCTGGCGGCGACGCTTCACGAAGAGATGCCGTGGATGGCGCCGGCGACCGAACATGCCTGGAACGCCATGCGCAGGTCCGTGCGCGAAGGTCATCCCGGGTTCCGCCTGCCGCCGGTGATCTTCGACGGCCCGCCGGGCATAGGCAAGACCCACTGGGCACGGCGGCTGGGCGAGCTGATCGGCGCCGGCAGCCTCGTGATCGACGCGACCAGCGAAGGGGGCAGCTTCGCAGTGGTCGGCTCTCAGCGCGGCTGGTCGAGCGCCCGCCCGGGCCGCGTGTTCGAGTTCGTGCTGGAGCGGCTGTCGGGCAATCCTCTCGTGGTCGTCGACGAGGTCGAGAAGGCGGGCGATGTCAGGTCATCCAGCGGACATTCCCATGCCCTCGCCCCCGCGCTGCTGCCGCTCCTTGAGCCCGTCACCGCAGCAGACTGGAGCTGCCCCTACTTCCGGGTGCGCTGTGACATGTCGTGGATCAGCTGGATCCTGCTGAGCAACAACCTAGCGCCGCTGCCAGAGCCGCTCATCAGCCGCTGAACCGTCCTTCGGCTGCAGGACGTGGAGCTGCCCCACGTGATGGCCTTTGCGGAACGCCAGGGACGCGCCCGCGGTCTATCCGGAGCCTCGATCTCGGCCATCGTCGATGCCCTGGCAGTGGTCGCGCCTCATGCAGAGGCGAGGACGAGCCTTCGGACGGTGCTGAGGATGCTCCAACGTGCCCTCGACATGGAAAACAGGCCGGTGGCGATGTGAGATGTCCCACAAGCAAAGAATGACAGGCCGTGGCAGAGCGCGCCTTCGGGCCTTGCGCAGGCAGATCCTCAGCGGCGTCAAGATGATCAGTGGCGATGAAGCACGTGCAATACTGGGTCGGCCGGATGCATGTCCATCTTGGTGCAGCTTGCCGAAGGAGGGCTGCCTTCTGCGCGTCCGTATTGCCGGGAGCTGGAGATACCCTGTCTTCCAGTTCGACCTGACCAACCGCCGGATCGACCCCGGCTTTGTCCAGATCCTGGCTGCTGCCAGAGCGGCAGAGTGGAGCGACCTCCGGCTGCTGAACTGGCTGATGCGCCCGCATTTCGATTTTGACGGAGTTCCAGCCGAAGCCTTGCAGGATCCCGACGGCGCCGTCCTTGCGGCGTTCCTCAGGGAGATCGAGCCAGAGTGCCACGGGTAGCTGCGAATGAAGCCGGTGATCCTGGGGCCGCAGTGCTCTCGATGGAAGCATCGAGTGAGCGACCGCCATTTGTGGCCACGCCCAGTGAAGCAGACACCATCATGGAGATCGAAATGCATGACCCTCACAGTTTCATCCGCCTTGCCAAGGCTTCCGTTGCCGCGCTCGAGCGAGGTCCCACGCCTGAGGATCTCGCCGAGGCACCTCTGGCAGATCTTTGGGCCGTTCTCGTCAAGGGTGAAGACGATCTTCCGGCCCTCTGGGCGCAGGTCTCCGGGCATCCGCTGCTGGGCGATTGCCAAGTCATGACGTCGGCCTTGGTCGGGCTGAACCGTGACGCCGGATGGGCCAGGACGATCAGCCGGTGGTATCGCCTTGGCACACCGTTCCCGCGTGCAGTGATCACGCTCGCCTCCTCCGGCCATGATCCGAAGCGGAGAACCGGCTACCTGCCGCTGTGGTCTTCGGGGTATCTGGCGCTTGTGGACGAGGCGCTCCTCGAGGCGAAGATCGCGCGCCTCCTGGCGCTGTTGAAGAACCTCGATGCGCACATGGAGAGCGGCGCTACGGCGAGGAGGTTGCAATGACAGCAAGACGATCAAAACGAGGCAAGAAGGCCGACGATGGCGGGGGCAGCCTCCTGGAGAGGATGCGGTCCGCCAATCCTGCAGGCGCGGCCTTGCTTGATCAGCACCGGGCAAAAGCTGATCTTGCCATGGCCCTGCGGGCAATGCGCAAGACGAAGCAGATGAGCCAATCCGATCTTCGACATGCATCGGAAGAACTCGACCGGCCGCTGACACTGTCGATGATATCACGGCTGGAAAGCCCGACGGCTGCCTTGCCCAACCTAGAAAACGTTCTCCGCTACGCCGCAGCCTGCGGGGCCCAGGCAGAGCTATCGTTCCTGTTCAAGACAGCGGATGATCGTCACATCCTCAAGGTCTCATTGTCCTGACGAAGGCTGTCGACAGGCCGAACGGCACGCTCCGAGCCGGTGAAGAGGGACGGCAGGTGGCGGCGCCATTGCGGACTGTCGACCCTTTTCTAGCGTAGCAGTGCAGCTTCCCCGAAGCGACATTAGATCTTGCCGTGGCGAAATTGACCGGTCAGCGTCTTCTCTGCTGGACGTGGTTTTTGTCATTCTCCCAGTAGCGGCCTGGCAGCGATAGTCCACAATGCGGCTTCTGTAAACTCAGCGTTCCAGCATGGCGCGGCAAGCTCGACAGTCCAGCGTCTGCTACACAGAAACTTGGCCCCGGAACGTCTCCCGGTATAGCGTAGCGCTTGCTTCAGCGTGCGCTGCTCCTCTCCCTGCCCAGGAAGGTTAGCCGAAAACTCCCAATTTCTAACATTCTAAGTTTCAGGGAGAGCAGAGCAGGAGCTAAGCTGCAACTCGCCATTGCCCCAGCTTTAGCTCCTTTTGTTCGGCTAGCATGACAGTCCTAGACCTCAAGCTTCTTGATCGAGGTAGTCCAGCATCCTCCCGTGCGTTTCATCTTTTACATCGAGTGCGGGGATAAACGCCGGATTGAAGCAATACTGGATATCTCCATTTGATCTTGAGATGCGTATGGTCATCTTCTTCATATCGTATCCGTAGGCCGCGTTGACAAAAGGGATTCCGGTTCGCTGACAGCTATGATTCAAGCTCACCTCTGCGTTGGAGGTGAGCTTGGCACGCAACTTGATGTCGGATGACGAGTGGGCATTCTTTGAGGGCTTCATCCGGGGTGTCCGGCATGCGAACGGACGAAAGCCTGTAAATCATCGCCTTGTTTTGGAAGGTGTTTTCTGAATCGCACGAACTGGTGCGCCTTGGCGGGATCTGCCCCAGGAGTTTGGCAAGTGGTTCTCAGTCTATCGCCAGTTCCGGCGCTGGACGCTGGCCGGGCTGTGGGAAGATGTCCTGGACGCGCTGAACCATGCCGGGCTCGTCCCGGACAAGCTCCAGATGATCGACAGCACAGTCATCAGGGCCCGCCATCATGCGGCCGGCGCAAAAGGGGGGCTTCGAAAGAGGCTCTTGGCCGTTCAAGAGGTGGTTTTTCGACCAAGATCCACCTCCGCGTCAACAGCGCTGGCCTCCCTATGAGGACCGAGATCACGCCGGGTCAGGATTCAGACTATGCCGGCTATGATCTGGTGATGGCCGACAACCTGCCGTCGCCTGCTGTTTTGGTGGCTGACAGAGGCTACGACTCTGACAAAATCCGAGAAGATGTTGAGAAACGCGACGCCGTCTCGATGATCCCGATGCGCAAGAACCGCAAGGTCCGAAAGACCGTGGAGATGACCCTCTACACCCTGCGCAACATGGTCGAACGCTGCTTCAACAAGCTGAAGAACACTCGCAGGCTCGCGACACGCTATGACAAAACAGCCGCCAGCTTTCTTGGCTTCATTGACATCGCCTGTGTCAGGCTGTGGCTCCGCCATTTGTCAACATGACCTAGGCGACAGTTGATAGCTCTAAACGACGGTAGTAGGCCGTTGAGAGATAATCTAGAGTTCCGTTCGCTCTTTTCGCAGGAACGACCGCTCTCCGCTATTGCTGCGGCTACTTTGCCGCGGTGCCGTCAGCCCGCTTTTCGCCCTCTCCGCTCCGGAGCTGGAACCTCGCGCTTAGGCTGAATGGCCGCTATAGCGAGATGCTGCAAATGCTATGCACTTCGGGACCGGGCAAATACCCAGCTCCGTCGGGTTCCGGCTAAACTTCTGCTGATGAGATGCGCTGCCGACGGATCGGGCGGGTGCCACGCGAGGTAAGGTCGCTTCAGCCCACGTCGGCAGGATCTACCGGACGCGGGGTAGATTTCGTGTTTAAGTCCCTCAATGCCCATTGTCGGATGACCTGGTCAGCTTTGGCTTGCTAAGCATCGATCAACAGCAATTCCGCCGTGATGCAGACCATGTTTGATCCTGAGAGCACGCCTTGATGCACTGTGCCTTCCTGACCGACCGAAGCGATGCGTAATCGGGCGCAATCCTGGCCTAGGATCAGGATCTCAGTCGCTGGGCCGGGCAGTGAGGCGCATGTAGAGAAGCGCGTGCCGATCAGGCTGCCGAGGCCGAGGACACGCGTGCGGCCGCGCGTCAAGGCGTTGATCGTGGGCACAAGGTCCATATGCGGGCGGAGTCGCACAAGTCGCGCAGGAAGTCCTCCCGAAAGCCGCCGGGGTCGCGGACCGGGACTGAACAGTGGAAAGCCCGTCTCGGCGTCGGGCCCGCGGCGGAACACGGCACCATCCAAGTGCCATCCGCTGATCTGGACGCTGCGCGACAGTTGCGTGGCTTCGGGACGAAGGTGGCCCATCTGCAGGACGCCCGTGGCGTCGGTCCAGAGGCCGTGTGCATGGATCGCGCGCCCTTGGCCCAGATGCAGGCCGGCGGTGACGATGCGAGCACTTGGGCCCAGGATACGGGTATCGCTGTAGAAGGCCACGCGCCCGTCGCCCGGCGGCGGCGCCGGGATGACGAAGGACAGCCGATCACAGGATAGATCCTCAAGCATCAGCCAAGCGGCAGTGATCCCCGCATGCCGGGCGGCAACGGCAACGGCGCGGTCCAGCGGCAACCCTGCCCTCAGTCGCAGGCGCACGGGATGCGCGCGGCAGGGAACGACCTGGACGCGCTGTCGATCCGCCGGGCCGGGATGAATCAGCATCCCGGCTGCGGCCATTGATTACGGGCGATCAACTCCTCACGGATCATCTTGCGGGTGACCTTGCCATAGGCGGATTTAGGCAGCGCGTCCCAGATCAGCAGGCGCTTGGGTCGCTTGTAGCTGGCGATGCGCGGGGCTAGCCAGTCCAGCACCGCCTGCGGGTCGGGTGTCGTGCCCGCGCGGGGGACGCAGACGGCCAGTCCGGCCTCGCCCCAGACGGGATCGGGCGTGCCCAGCACGACCGCTTCGGACAGGTCGGGGTGGGTGAGCAGCTTTTCCTCGATCTCGCGCGGGTGGATGTTCGATCCGCCCGAGATGAACATGTCCGACGACCGCCCCGTCAGATAGAGGAACCCCTGCGCGTCCATGTGGCCAAGGTCGCCGGTCAGGAACCAGCCGTCGCGAAAGGACTTTGCATTGGCATCCGGGTTGTCGTGATAGCCGGAGAAAACGGCGGGGCCGATGACCGCGATCTCTCCGGTCTGGCCGGTGGGCAGCTCAGTGCCTTGGTCGTCCTGGACCTGCACCTGCATGCCGGTGCGCGCCAGCCCGCAGGTGCCGATGCGCATGTGCGCGTCGTCGGGCGAATGATGGGCGGGCGGCAGGACGGTGATGTTGCCGGTGACCTCTCCCAAGCCAAAATACTGGACCAGCACCGGACCAAGCGTCTGGAGCGCTCGGACCTGGTCGGCGCGATACATCGGCGCACCGGCATAGATGACATAGCGCAGGCTGGAGTGGTCATGGCGCGCGACTGACGCATCCTCGACCAGCAGCTTCAGGATGGTGGGGACGGTAAACATGTTCGTCACCCGGTGCCGTTCGACCAGCGACCACAGATGGGCCGCGTCGAAGCGGTCGCCGGTGGGCAGGATGGTCGGCACGCCGCGCGCGATCTGGGTCAGCGCGTGGATGCCTGCTCCATGCGACAGCGGTGCCACCACCAGCGAGATGTCTTGTTCCGTGGTGCCGGGCATCAAATCGCAGAGGTGGTTGGTGACGACAAAGGCCATTTGGCCATGGGTCAACACCGCGGCCTTGGGATGTCCCGTCGTTCCCGAGGTATAGAAGAACCAGGCCGGATCATCGCGCGTGACCGCGGCTTCGGGCGGCATCCGGCCCATGTGGCGCGCGATCAGCGCCTCGTGGTCAGGGCCCAGGGGCGATGCGCCGATGGGGATGATCGCCGGGATATGGGCTGCGCAGGCGGCAGCATGGTCCGGAAACTGCGCGCCGCAGAACATCGCACGCGCGCCCGAGGACAGGGCCAGATAGGCCAGATCATCGGGCGACAGGCGGAAATTGGCGGGCACCCAGACCGCGCCGATGTGCCAACAGGCGAACATCGTCTCCAGCATCTGCAAGCAGTTGGAGGATTGCACCAAGACGCGGTCGCCCTTGGTCAGGCCAAAATCGCGCGACAGCGCGTGGGCCAATGCGCCGACACGGGCCTGGATTTGCGCCCAGGTGGTGACATGGTCGCCATGGATCAGGGCAGGGGCGTCGGGCAGGCGGCGGGCGTTCTGGGTGAGGAAATGGCCTAGGTTCATCACCCGGTCCGAAACGGGGATCATCGCACCCGCTCCAGGATCGAGACATAGTTCGTCACCGCCGCGCCCCCCATGTTGAAGACGCCCGCCATGGTCGCGCCGGGCAGTTGCATGTCGCCGGCATCGCCGCTCAGCTGCATCGCCGCCATGACATGCTGGGACACGCCCGTCGCGCCGATGGGGTGGCCGCGTGATTTCAGCCCCCCAGACAGGTTCACCGGAAGCCGCCCGTCGCGATGGGTCACGCCGTCGCGGATCACGCGGTGGCCCTGACCGGGTTCGGCCAGGCCCATCGCCTCGTATTCCAGCATCTCGGCGATGGTGAAGCAGTCGTGGGTCTCGACCAGCGACAGGTCGTCCAGGGTCACGCCCGCGCGGTCCAGCGCCTGCGTCCAGGCGGCGCGGGCGGCGCGCATCGCCAGCATGTCGCGCCGCGACAGGGCCAGCGGGTCGTTGGCCTGCGCGCGGGCGCGAAAGGCGATGGCGCGGCGCATCGTCTGCGCGGTGTCCGCATCGGCCAGCACCAGCACCGCCGCCCCGTCCGAGATCAACGAGCAGTCGCTGCGCCGCAGCGGTCCCGCTACGCGGGGGTTGCGGTCGGACACGGTGTTGCAGAAGGCCACGCCCAGATCCTTGCGCATATGGGCATAGGGGTTCAGCATTCCGTTTTCGTGGTTCTTGGCTGCGATCATGGCCAGTTCCTGCGAGCGGTCGCCGTAGCGCTGAAAATAGCTGGCCGCGATCTGCCCGAAGAGGCCCGCGAAACCGGCGTCCACCTGCGCCTCCTCGGCATGGAAGCTGGCGCCCAGCAGGATGTCGCCGACCTCTGCGGTAGGGGTGGCGGTCATCTTTTCCGCGCCCACCACCAGCGCGATGCGGCCCCGGCCGGCAGCGATGAAATCCATCGCGCCATGCAGGGCGGCAGAGCCTGTGGCGCATGCGTTCTCGTATCGTGTGGCGGGAACATGGGCCAAGTCGGGGACCGCTATGCCGACCAGCGCGCCCTGAAAATCCTGCGGCGAAAAGCCGTTGTTGAAGACGCCGGTGAAGATGCCGTCCACGTCCGCTGCCGTGATGCCGGCATGGTCCAGCGCCAAGGGCACGGCCTCGGCCATCAGGGCGCAGGTGTCGGGGGCGTCGGACTTGCCAAAGCGCGTGTGGCTCCAGCCGACGATCATCGGGTCGGTCATGTCTGTCTGTCCTTGGTTGGCTGTGCCAGGCGGGCCTCTATCCGGGCGGCCTCGGCGCGCAGATGGCGGGTCAGGTCGGGCAGGCGGTCGGGGCGCATCCGCGCCTCGACCGTGGCGATGGACAGGGCGCCCGCGAGCCGCCCGTCAGGATGATTAAGCGCGATGCCCAATCCCCACGACCCCTCGATCACCAAACCGGGGTTCAGGGCCACGCCATCGGCCCGGGTGCGCGCGATCAGGTCGCGCATCCGGTCGTGGGTCAGCGCCGGAAAGCTGTCGGCCAGCACGGGGGAGATGGCGCGCAGGATGGTGGCGGCCTCATCGTCGGGCAGGGCGGCCAGCATGGCCAGCGACCCTGCCCCGACGCCCAGGGGGTGCGTCTGGCCCGCGACCAGCGCATGGCTGCGCAGGGGATAGCTACCCTCCTCGCGCATCAGGCACAGCGAACTGGCCCCGCGCCGCACCGACAGCAGCGCCGCATCGCCCGTGATCTGCGCCAAGCGCATGACGCTCTCGCTGGCCGCTGCAATCAGGCCGGGGCGCCGCGCGGCCTGCGCACCCAGAACCTGCATCTGCGCGCCCAAGTAATAGCGGCTGCCCGCGTCCTGTTCAGCCATGCCCGCGCGGATCAGCGCCAAGGCCAGCCGTCGGACGGTGGCCTTGTTCAGCCCGGTGCCGGCCACCAGACCGGCCAGCGTCGCACCCTGATCACCGCTGGCGCCAATCAGGGACAGCAACAGGAGTGCCCGGTCCACGCTTTGCGCGCCGGTATCAGCAAGGTCCACATTATGAACAGATGGGCTGGGCTGACTCATACGAAATCCCGTTTCTTACAAGCAGGATGGCAAAGGAATTGCGTTTCGCGCAAGTTTTTTCCTTGCCACATTGCAGAAGGTCGCACCATGGTATGAACCGACGCCACGGGAGGGTGGCAGGTTCAGGGAGGGGATTGCGATGTCACAATTGGGATGGGGACGGCTGGCGCTGGCCACGGCTTTGGTTTCGGCAATGGGCATGGGGGCCGCGCTGGCCGAGACGCTGCGCCTGTCGCACAACACCGGCGATGGCACGACCTGGCACAAGGGGGCCGAGCGGTTCGGCGAACTGCTGGCCGAACGCACCGACGGAGAGATGGCGCTGCGCGTGTTTCCGAACGCCCAGCTGGCCGGCGGCGACCAGATGCGTCAGGCCGACATGGTGGGCCGGGGCGCGCTGGATTTCGTGATGACATCCGCCATCAACGTCACGCCGCTGGTGCAGGAGATGGCGGTATTCTCTCTGCCCTATATGTATGAGAACTATACCCAGGTGGATGCCACCACCGCCGACGGAGGCCCCGCCGAGGCGCTGCGCGAGATACTGCGGGGCAAGGGAATCGAGGTGCTGGCCTGGGGCGAGAACGGGTTCCGCGAGGTTACGAACAACACCCGCCCGATCAAGACTCCCGCGGACATGCAGGGCCTGAACATGCGCGTCGCGGGGCCGATGTATATCGACGTGATGAACGCGCTTGGCGCCAACCCCCAGCAAATGCAATGGACCGAGACGCTGACTGCGCTGCAGCAGGGCGTCGTCGACGGACAGGAGAACCCCGTTGGCGCGGTGATCATTCCCCAACAGGTCTACGAGGTGCAGAAATACCTGACGACTTGGCACTATTCCTATGACCCGATCTTCTTGGGCATCTCCAAGGAGAAATACGACGGCTATGACGCCGAGACCCAAGCCATGCTGCGCGAGGTGGCGGCCGAGGCGATGGATTACCAGCGCCAGATCACCCGCGAGGGAACCGAGACCGGTGTTGCCTTCCTGCGCGAGAAGGGGATGGAGGTCTATGAGCCCAGCCCCGAGGAGCTGGCCGCCTTCCGCGAGGCGACCCAGCCCGCTTTTGACCAATGGGCCGAACGGGTCGGTCCCGAACTGGTCGCGGCCTTCCAGGATGCCATCGCGCAGGCGAAATAATCAGGACGGGGAGCGCCCCGCGCCCCGCTCCGCCCGGAGGTCCCCATGCTGTCTTTCCTGTCGCGCGAGGCCGAGCGGCTGATCTGTGCCGTGCTGTTCCTGGGCATGACCCTCCTGGGGTTCGCCAATGTGGTGGTGCGCTATGCCACCAACTATTCGCTGGCCTCGTCCGAGGAACTGCTGACCAACGGGTTCCTGCTGCTGACCGTCTTCGGCGCGGCTATCGCGGCGCGGCAGGGACAGCACTTGGCGGTCACGGCTTTTGTATCAATGCTGCCGCGCCGGGCAGGGCAGGCGGTCGTGGCGCTGTCCGTGATCCTGTCGGTGGGCCTGCTCGTTGCGTCTGCCTGGCTGGCTCTGGGGGCGGTGCAGGTGCTGTATCTCAACGGACTGACCTCCTACGCGCTGCGGATCCCGATGTGGTATTACCAAGCGGCGGTGCCGTTCGCGTTTCTGCTGATCGCCTGGCGGTTCGTGCAGCATGCGATCGATGAATTCCGGCAGGCGGGGACGGATCATGCCTGACATCGGCCCCGGCACGCAGATGATCGTGCTGTTCTTCCTGCTCCTGGCGCTGCGCGTGCCGGTGGCATTCTCTCTGGGCCTGTCGGCGCTATACGCGATGTGGCGAATGGGCTTCGGGCTGGAACTGG
The DNA here is from genome assembly GCF_048538155.2 of Paracoccus sp. T5. GTDB lineage: Bacteria > Pseudomonadota > Alphaproteobacteria > Rhodobacterales > Rhodobacteraceae > Paracoccus. Next base: position 2,655,273 of record NZ_CM135809.1, on the reverse strand, counting down.
CGGGTGATCTGATCACGGCGGGCGTGGCGCGCTATTCGCTGCTGGCCATCCCTTTCTTCATCCTGGCGGGTGCCTTGATGGGCAGCACCGGCATCGCGGAACGGATGATCCGCTTTTTCCGGGTGCTGGTCGGCGGCTTGCCCGGGGGCATGGGAGTGGTTGGCACGGTGGTGTGCCTGTTCTGGGGCGCGGTGAGTGGCTCGGGGCCTGCGTCTGTCGCGGCCATCGGCCCGATGATCATCAAGGGCATGGAGGAGGACGGCTACACCCGCGCCCATGCCGCGGGCCTGGTCTGCGCCGGGGCGGCGCTGTCGATCGTCATTCCGCCCTCGATCGGGCTGGTGCTGTTCGGGGTTATCGCCGAGGTGTCCATCTCCCAGCTGTTTGTGGCGGCCATCCTTCCGGGGCTGTTCATGGGGCTGACCATGCTGGCCGTGCTGCCCTTCATCGCGCCGAAAGGGGCGGGCGGGTCGCTGGATCGGCTGGTCCCCGACCCCCATGGGGGCCTGCCCTATGCCCCGCGGCTGTGGCGCAGTTTCCGCGACAGCTTTTGGGGATTGATGACGCCGGTGGTGATTCTGGGCGGGATATATTCTGGCATCTTCACACCCACCGAGGCCGCGCTGGTGGCCACCGTCTATGCGCTGCTGGTCGGCGGCCTGATCTATCGCAGCCTGCCCCTGCGAGCGCTTTACGACACGCTGGCTGATGCGGCAGCATCTTCGGCAACGGTGATGCTGATCGTGGCCTATGCGGGCCTGTTTGGATGGGTCATCACAGTTGAGGATCTGGTTGGAACCTATTCCGGCGGCCTTCTGGCGCTGTCGGACAACGGGTGGGTGATCCTCTTGGTGATCATGTTGATCCTGCTGGTCGCGGGCATGTTCATGGACGCGATCACGGTGATGTTCATCACCTTGCCCATCGTGCTGCCGGTGATGCACGAGCTAGGCTGGGACCCGGTCTGGTTCGGGGTTGTGGTGATGATCAACCTGGCCATCGGGCTGATCACCCCGCCGGTAGGCGTCAACCTGTTCGTGGCAGCAAATGTGGCCCGTTTGCCCATCGAGCGGGTGGCGCGGGGGGCGCTGCCGTTCCTGGCCGCCACCCTGGCGGGTCTGGCCGTCGTTGCGGCCTTTCCCCAGATGTCGCTGTGGCTGATCCACTGGCTGAGATGATTTCCTGAAAGGACCCCCCATGACCGACAAGACCGCCATCATCACCGGGGCCGCACGTGGCATCGGGTTGGCGACCGCCCGGTTGCTGTCTCAGCGCGGTTGGCGCGTGGTTCTGGCCGACATCGACGCTGATGAGCTGCAGCGCGTGGTTCTGGGATGGGAGGATGCGCTGGCCGTCACCTGTGACGTATCCGACCCGGATCAGGTTCAGGCGATGGTCGCCCGCACGGTCGAATGGTCAGGGCGACTGGACGCGTTGGTCAACAATGCCGGTGTCGCCGATTTCCGGCCGATGGGGGAAACCGATTTGGCAACCTGGCGTCGCATCATGGCGGTGAATCTGGACGGGGTGTTCCTGTGTTCGCAGGCGGCGATCCCGCATCTGGCGCGGACAGGGGGTGCGATCGTGAATATCGCTTCCATCTCAGGGCTGCGGGCCAGCACTTTGCGGGTGGCGTATGGCACCTCCAAGGCGGCGGTAATCCACCTGACTCGTCAGCAGGCAGCCGAGCTGGGCCAACAAGGCATCCGCGCCAACTGCGTGGCACCCGGGCCGGTCGACACCAAGCTGGCTCTCGCTGTCCACAGCCCTGTAATTCGGGCGGCCTATCACGACTCGATCCCGCTGAACCGCTACGGGGAAGAGGGAGAAATCGCACAGGCCATCGCATTTCTATGCAGCGATCAGGCGTCCTACGTCACGGGTCAGGTGTTGGCGGTAGATGGAGGGTTCGAGGCGACAGGAGTGGGCCTGCCTGCCCTACGCTTAGGAAATTGATCGCTTCCACTGAGAGCAGATAGCCTTCGCCGGGGACTTCGGGAGTTTCAAGCAGCTAGACCAGCAACCTCGACACGATTTTACCCATCCGGCCCACAGCTGACCGTCAGGTGGCTGACGCTGCCGTGGCACAGCGTCCCTGAAGCGGTCGCTCATGCTTGCCGCCGCATATAGTGAACCTTGCTGCGGGCGGCACCGTTTCCGAGGATGATGAACCCGCCCTAAGCCGATGCTTCCCGACATTGAACGCGCGCATCCTGCAGTTCGAGCTCGCCCGGCTAGCGGGCGGCTTGGTTGCGCTTCTGCCGAACCTTCTAGCCGCCCTCATTGTCCGTGCCCTGACATGGCCGCTGCCGCGCTATGCGGGGCGAGGCCTGACTCCTCCGGCGCTGGCACCAGCGCCGGCGCTGATCGCCGCGGTGGTTCTGATCTTTCCGGGAACGTTGTCGCGGATTTTGAGTGTGGGCTCGCTGGTCGCCGGCTTGGCCTTCAAGGGCATCTTCGCGAACTATCTTGCTGGCCTCCTCATCCTGCTGCGGCTCAGCTTTAGAGAGCCGGTTCCGCTTGATGGGGCGCAAGTGAGTCAGCGGCAGACGTCGAAACGCTGCTGAGCGTGCTTGGCCTCAAGGGCACTTGTTCATCCCCCAAAGAAGCACTCGTCGGCTCTTGGCGGGCTATCAGCGCCGCCAGCAAGTCGTTGCATGGCCTCTGCTAAGCGCCAATGCAATCCCGAAGGCGACGAGCGTCAGGCACGCCCTGAGGTTCTCCTGCCTCGGCAGGCGAGGCTTGTTGCATCTCATCTTTAAGGTCATCCGGAAGTGACAACGCCCGATTGCGCTTGCCGATGCTGGCAAGATCCCCAGAGTGATCGGGAGTCTGATGCACGACAAGAGGGACGGTGCGACCGTCGCGCTGGATGCGGCCGCAAACGGCAATCATGAGGCCTGACGGCATAACGCGGCGGTGCGTCGGGAAAGGCTTTGGCTGGACGACGAGACTGGCATCATCCATCTTGTCGTCCCAGGTGAAGAACATCACCTTATCGCTGACTACCGTCCGAAAAGCTTGTTCAGCAGCCGAGTGAAGATTGATCTGCTTTCTTGGGCAGGGGGCGCCGGGGCCGGTGTCCGTTGCGGCGCCGGGGACGCGCTTTGCTTTGCCTCTGCAGGCACTGGGGATGCGCTCTGCCGTGTCTGGGCGGGCGCAGGTTTCGTCTGGCGCTTGGCAGCATGGGTGGCGATGGCATCCATCAGGGGCGGTGACAACGTGTCGTAGGGAGTAAGCCCCAGCTCACGCAGTCGCGCCCGAATGCCGTCCATTCGAGAGGGATCAACACCCGACTCGATAACGGAACTGACAAAGGCTGCGAATTCGGGGGCTGACCACCCTTTGTCTTTCGACAACTCGGTATGCACAAAATCTAGCCCGAAGAACGGGTGGTCCTTGCTCTCGATCCGGCCATACATGTGCACTCCGCACTCGCGGCAGGCGTAACGCTGGATCGGCGCATCCTTGTTGACCACGTGCAGCTTGTCGGCGTTTTCCAAGACCTCGACCGCGTCGCGCGACACCACAGCGACCATGCTGAAGATCGCCCCGTCGGGCTTCCAGCACTTGGTGCAGCCGCAGACATGGTTATGCGCGGTTTGCGCTCCGACGCGGATGCTCACCGGCCTGTTGGTGCAATGACAACTCAAAGCGCCTCCGGAAAAGTCCGAGCTGTCTCGCTTTATGCCGTTGTCGACGGCAGGATGAATACGCACGTTTTCAGTGTTTGCCATGGCCCTCTCCTCCGATGACCTGATCCGTTCAGCTTCTTTCGAGCAGACGGGATCGGCAAGTTGGCAGAAAGTCTAAGGTCCGCACCTTGGCCGTTTTTGGCAAACTCCCACTGATCTTGGACCACAAGCGCATCGTGTTCTTCGGTCGGATCTGCTAGGCATACCCATCATCCTGACGCAGCGGCTGGTGGATCCGGCACCTGCCGCCCGCGCAAGCGCAAGTGCGTGGGTTTGTGAACCTGCGATACGTGACCCTCTTTGCTTTGCGGTGGATCGATGCTGCCGGCAAACTGTGTTGGTGCCCCCTTCTGAGCCCACAATACTGCCGCCGACATGGCAGGACTGCCAGCGTCCGGGGCCGCCGCTGCACCAACTCAAAAGGTTTGGGAACATCAAAGGCGAGGCACGTTCTGGAGGCCACGACTGCGGTCGCCCCCGAGGTGGCGCGCAAATTTATTGAAGTGGACCGATGCTGTGCACCAGTAGGACGAAGGTATGGAACGAGGCCGGAGTTCGATTGTGGTGCTCAATTTCCTCCGCCAGCAGTTCCTCCTTCGTGCGAACAAGCCTGCCAAGGGTGGCCGCGAGGTCGTTGCAGTCAATACCTACTGAAGCCGCAGCACCGAAAGCTGATACGTTGATCAGCTTGCAGGGAGCTTGAAGGGAATGACGTTCACGTCTTCCCTTGATCTCAGCGCCTCATGCACCGCTTTCTTCAGCTGGCCCTGGAAGTAGGGCTTGTCGAGCTTGAACGCGATGTTGGGATGATCTGTGGGAAGCTCTGCATAACCAGTGGCAAGGATAACCGGCAGGTTTGGGCGCCGAACATGAATGGCTTCAGCAAGTTGCAAACCGGTCATCCGCGGCATTGCCTGATCGGTGATCACAAGATCAACATCGCCGGTCTGGTCCAGGATACGCAGGGCCTCTTCTCCGTTGTGCGCGGGAATGACACGATGCCCCATGTCCTCGAGCATGGCTTGGGTGTTCATCAGGACCAGGAAGTCGTCGTCCACGGCCATGATCGTGGCCGGCATCATCTGCGCATGCACCCTTTCCGGAAGTGCATGGAACGCCTCGGCGGCAACGGGTGCCTCCGCCGCTCGAAGCAGGATTGTTGCCTCCGTTCCTTCCCCAGGCGTGCTGGAGAGCTTGAGCTGGCCTCCCGATTGAGCGGCAAAGCCGTGAACCATGGAGAGGCCGAGCCCAGTGCCCTTCGTGGGGCCCTTGGTGGTGAAAAAGGGCTCTGTTGCGCGAGCCAAGGTTTCGGGATCCATCCCGGCACCATGATCTACCACCTTGATTGCGATCTGCCGCGAAGACGGCTCGGCGCCGACGGTTTCCGCGGTAACCTTGATCAAGCCTCCCCATGGCATGGCGTCACGAGCGTTGACGATCAGGTTCAGGAGGGCCATTTCAAGCTGGTTCTCATCGACGCTCGCAACGGCGACGAGATCGGTTTGGGGAAGCTGTAGCTCATATTGCGGTCCCAGTGACCGCTGCAGGAGATCGACCATGCCGTTGATAAGGGCAATGACGTCTACTGGCTCAGGTGCGAGTGTCTGGCGGCGCGCGAAAGCAAGCATCCGTTGCGTCAGCGTTGCGCCTCGTTGCACCCCCTGGATTGCAATGTCGATCAGTTGCTGAGCGCGCTTGTCGTCGGTGTTCCCCTTCCGCAGCAGCTCCAGGTTCCCGAGAATGATCGCGAGCAGGTTGTTGAAGTCGTGAGCCACTCCCCCCGTCAGCTGCCCCAATATTTCCATCTTCTGAGTCTGCCTGAGCGCATTCTCGGCCTCCTTGCGTGCCGTGACATCCACAAGTCCTTCAATGCAGGATAGAAACTCTCCTTTGGCCCCCACCTCTACCCGGCGGGTGATTTCCACCTCAATCACCTTTCCCGACCTGCTGATGAGGCTCGCCTGGACCTCATGAACCTCTCCCGTCTCACGAAGCGACGATCGGGTGGCTTCCATTCGGTCTTGTGCGGAAGCGGGAGTCATGAACTCCCGGATAGGCCGGCCAACCACCTGGCTTCGGTCAAAGCCCAGCACGGCGAGCCAAGCGTCGCTGACATCCAGGATCCGGTCATCGCGATCAACAGCATGCAACGGTAGCGGCGTCCGCCGATAGAGCAACCGGAAGCGCTCCTCACTTGTTCTGAGAAGTTCTGCTTCCCGGCGGCTTTGCTGCGCCACGCGGCGGTCCATGGTTGCTGCAAGCAGGGCGAGAGACAGGATCACGAAAGTGATGGCAGACACCCAGGTGGCGAGCCCCTCTAGGTTCACGCTGTTCATGCCGATGCTTTCGCCGCCGGGAAGCGGAGAATAGATCACCGCATGCATTCCGGAGAAATGCATCCCCGAAATAGCGGCGCCCATGACCACTGCGGCAATGAGTTTCTCAACCTGGCCGGTGTTCATGAAGGCGAGCCACAGTGCAGCCGTGGCGGCAGTAACCGCGATCAGAAGCGAGATTGCCACCCAAGCCGGGTCGTAGCTTACGCTCATGGGGATCTGCAGAGCCGCCATGCCGGTGTAGTGCATCGCAGCGATGCCAAGGCCCATGAGGGGACCACTGAGAAGAAGCGCAAGCGCCCGCTGGCGCAGATGGCCCAGGACCGCGAAACCAGCGCCCGTGGCTCCGACTGCGAGAAAGAATGACAATGCGGTCAGTCCCGGCGCATAGGACGGCTGCATTCCCGGCATGGAGTAGGCCAGCATTGCCACGAAGTGCATGGACCAGATGCCCCCGCCGAGCGAGAACGCGGCGCCGGCGAGCCAGGTCGCCCGCGCTGATCGAGTGGCTGCGGCACCGAAGCGGCCGGCAAGGTCCAAGGCCGTATAGGAAGTTACCGCTGCAATCAGAAGTGCCAGAAAGACGAGAGCCTCATTATGGTGGCCGTGCATGCGCGTTCCTGCGTCGAGTCATCTGCAAATAGCACATCATAGCAGCAGCCTTGAGAACAGCGCCATTGAGAGCTTTGGCTCATCTCCTTCCAATGCGAACCTACCTCCTCATGCAGGAAGGGCTAAGTCTGTATGCATATAGCAGGCATGCGGATGGGGCAGGCACTAACGCCAAGCCTCCTGAACAACTGGCAATGCCAGCCTTCTGTGGCTACGTGCTGACCATCCCCAACTATCCGCTTCTTGGGCTTGCCATGCTCACACTGCCGCATCCGCGATCGTCAGCTTCCCGCCCATAACAGCTGGTCGACGGAGCAGCGATACTGCGGTGCGGCTTCCTCGAACCGGCCTTTGATGCTTTCCGCAGCAACTGTGGCCAATATTCGCTTTATGTCGGGTATAGGCGCTCCGGCAGTGCCTCGACATCTTCCCGCAATTGCACGCCGCCGCAGGCTGGATGATCTTCAGAAGCCTTGGCGATGCAGCTCCTCCGCAATCTTCAAGCGTGATGAGGCGTCGCGCGTGGGGAATGCAGTTAGGAAGTCGTCGCTCGTCGCATCGTGCCTGAGATGGACCACCTGGTGCCGCCACCGGTCTGCCTGTCTGGCCCTATCGGCAAGTCCGTTCGCGACAAGGGCGATCATCGCGATCAAATGATGCGCACCAGGCGCTGCGGCAGCTTCGTCGGACGAGTCAGCCGCGGCCTGATAATCTTCTTGTTGGATCAGTATCTGCGCACGGACGCCGTGAAAACCGTAAAGCAGGGGATCGAGAGGGCTGAGATGCAGCGATGTCTTGACACCAGCGAATGTTGCGGCCGCGTTGCCGAGCAGCATTGCATTGAAGGCAGAGGCGTAGAAACCTTGGGTATGGTTCGGGTTTAGACCAGTTGCCCGGTAGAGCGATAATCTCGTCCTTCGCGATGCGCTATGGCTGAGGGTCCGCTCATTTTATCGTTGAATGGCTCCTGCACTCTCTTCATGTCCCCGGTGCAGCAGCGCCACAATCTCACGCAAACATACTAGCCGGTGCCTTGTGCCTTCATCTGCCGATCGATCCACATCATGATCAGCGCGACAACCTTCTCCTGCTCGTCGTCGCCCATCTGACGGCCGCTGGCGATCCCGTGCCATTTCTGTAAGCAGCTGCGGCAGCAACTCCCGGTCGCATGTTGGGCCACAAAGGCAGGATGGCCGCGCATCGGAGTCTGCCTGCCGTCATTTCGAGGATGAGCGGGCGCGAGTCTCAGGGCCACGAAGTCTCTTGCGTGACTAAGAACCGTGCTGCGGCCTTTGTTGTTCGCGTAGGCCCTGTCCGCCGCTGAAAGGCGGAACCGGCTACGAAAGCGCGATCGCGCTAGCCTGTCGAAGATGTCGTTGTCGTCTGCCACGCTGGATGGGGTGCTTGTTTCTGAGCCAAGTCCATTCATTGTAGTTCTTCTTCCTCCATTTCAACAGCAGCGCGCTGATAGGGAAGGAGAAGGCAGAGGCCGGGGCTCGACTTCGCCTTGCTAGACCTAGTTCCGCTGGATCTTCAGCACGAACTTTTCTTCTCCGCCGGTGTTCCTTTCTGCCCTGAGGAGGACGACATGGACGAGGCACCAAACAGACAAGTGCTCCTGATCTTCGGCGAAATAGACGAACTAAAACACGTCGATGACCCCCTTCACAAGGACGTCTCTGCCGCGGCGCGGGTGGGCGACGCCCTCTTTACATGCTGCGATGAAACTGCGGGCGTCGATCGGCTGACGCCGGACGGCGATGCCTGGGGCAACCATGTCCATATCTCGATTGGCGACTTCATCTGCCTCCCTGGCGGCCCGGGCGGGGAGATGGACATCGAAGGATTGATGGCTGACATGGGTTGGCTCTGGGTAATCGGCTCCCATGCATTGAAGCGAGGCAAGGCCAAAGGGGGCCGCAAGGCGGCCCTGCGGCGCCTGTCCAAGATCGAGCGTGATCCGAACCGGATGTTCCTTGGGCGCATCCCTTTGGCTGAGAGGGACGGGGCGCCGATGCCGGTCGCCAAAGATGGTGCCCGTCGCGTCCAGACCGTTCGCCTCGGCGCCAACAAGAGCCAGCTCAGGAAATGGCTTCGCAACGACGAGCATATCGGACCCTTCCTGGAGTTGCCTTGCAAGGAGAACGGCCTTGATATCGAGGGGATCGCTGTGCGCGGGATGCGCGTCTGGCTGGGCTTGAGGGGCCCCGTTCTAAGGGAGATGGCAGCAGTGCTCGAGTTCGAGTTCAAGGTGACCCGCTCGGGCTATCTCAAAGCACGCCGAATTGATGGCACCCGGCGCTACCGCAAGCACCTGATTCCGACCCGGGGGCTTGGCATCCGCGACCTTGAGCTCGATGGAGATGACCTGATCCTGCTGACCGCTCCTGTTACGGCCGCAGACGGGGTCGCCGCGATCAGGCGCTGGTGCGGAGCTGTGAGCGTCACGTCCTCCGGGGTGGTGCCTGAGGCAGATGTCGCAGTAGTTCGGGATCTGCCCTATCGGGGACAGCATGACCACCCTGAGGGTCTGGTGCGTTGGGATGATGGAGAATGGCTGGTGGTCTACGACAGTCCGGCACCGGAGCGACTTGATAGCAAACCGGCTCGGCTTCTGGCTGACATCTGGAGCGAATAGGAGCTACTGCTGCACGCATTTACTTGGCTGGAAGGGGTCGCGCGGCGCGCTATACCTGTTGCCCATGGTATCAAGGTCGACGAAGCTCGTCTGGACGAACTTCGTGGTGTTGCGGAATGAACCTGATAGCGGGAAAATACTTCCTGAGCGTTGCCCGCTTCCAATCGATCCGGTTGGCGGCGGAGCGGCTGCGCGTCTCGCCCTCTGCCATCAGTCGCCAGATCGTCAAGCTGGAGCACGAGTTTCAGGAGCAGCTTCTTGAGCGCCGCGCCGAGGGTGTCAGTCTGACGGAGGCGGGTCGTGTAGTGGCCGACCATCTGGCGGCCATCTTCAGCCAGATCGACACAGCCAAAGGAGACGTTGCCGATCTGCGCAATCTCAAGACCGGCGCCGTTTCCATTGCGACGGTGGAAGGGATTACCGATCCTTTCCTGTCCGCCCACATTACGCAATTCCGTCAACGTTATCCCGGTATCCATTTCCGAGTCCGCATCCGCGGTCGCGAACGCGTTCTGGAGGCGGTCGAACAGCACTTGTGCGACATCGGGTTCGTCTACGATCACTTCACTCATGCCGCAATCGAGACCGTGGGGCAGTGGCGGCAGCCATTGCTTGCGCTGGCACCACCGTCGCACCCGCTGGCAGACGGCCGCCCGGTCGTGCTGGACGATCTGGTTGATCTTCCCTGCGTCCTGCCGGATGACAGTTTCGGTATCCACCACCTGCTGAACCGCGCCTTCGGCAAGATCCGCAAGCAGCCATCCGCGATCATCGTGGCCGACCAGTTTCACTTCCTGATCCGTCACACCATCCGCAACAACGCCATCATCTATCTTCCCCTGCAGGCCGTCCTGCGCGAGGTAAACGAGGGTCAACTGGTTCCTCTTAATCTTCGATGCAGCGATTTTGACCACCGCTTTATCTATGCCGTCGCTCGTCACGGGCAGCACAAGTCGGCCGCTTGCGAAACGTTCATTGCCTCGATCCTGAGCGAGTTCGCGAAGGGCGAGAAATCCGATGCGGCACTTCTCGCCCACCTGCGCGCGCGTCAGGGATGAAGCTCAATTGTAATGTCCGCCTCGACCGGGGCGTTCAGCCCCAGTTCGTGCTGCGTCAGGGCAGCGCGCGCGTGCTTGCCATTCTCCTCGCCCCATAGCTTGACGAAGAGGTCCGAAGCCCCGTTCAGCACCAGGTGCGGCTCGGTAAAGCCGGGAGCGCATGAGACGTAGCCGATCATTTTGACGATCCGCTTGACCCGGTCGAGATCGCCCAGAACCGCCTTCATCATCGCAAGGTGGTTGATCGCCATCAGCCGGGCAGAGGCATAGCCCTCCTCGATGCTCAGGTCAGAGCCGACCTTTCCGACATAGGGCAGGACGTCATTGTCGTTTTCGTCCGGCTGCGTTCCCAAGGTCCCGGACGTGTAGAGAATGTTGCCCACGACAACGCCGGGAAGGTAGTTCCCGATGGGCTTCGGCCGACGCGGCAGAATGATCCCTAGTTCGCGGAGCCGCTGTTCCGTTGCGTGTGACACGATGTTCTTCCTGAATGGTTGTGTTTGTCGAGGCCAAACTAGGCACTGGATCTTTCAAAGCTGTAGCTGTTGCGGCAACAGTGCTTTGCCGAAGCGGCAACGCTATCCTGTCAACCTTAGCCGTGAGAGGAAATTTTCCGTTTTACTTCAAAGGCGTGTGGCTAGACTTAGGAGGGCGGGCCATCTCGAACAAGCCATCTGCCTGACGATCAGCACGGTGGCGCATTGAAGAGAGCCGCATAGGATAAGGCAGCTCCAATCGACGAGGAGACAGCCCGTGACCTATGTTCCGCTCGATACGATCGCCAGTCAGCTCCGCAGTGGAACCGCCACTGCGGCGGGATTGATGGCCGACGCGGCGGCCCGCCATGGCGCGACCGAGGAGCGCCTGAACGCGTATCGCACCTGGGCAGGACCACGGGCCGAGGTGCAGGCGCGCGCGCTGGACGTGCTTATGGGAACCGGGATCGATCTGGGCCCGCTGATGGGCATCCCCGTCTCGATCAAGGACCTTTACGGCGTGCCGGGCCTGCCAGTCCATGCCGGAACAGATACCGAATTTTCCCAAGAGTGGCAGCGCCCGGGTCCGGTCATGAACCGCGTCCTGACCCAAGGCGGCATTGTCACGGGCAAGACGCATACTGTGGAGTTTGCTTTCGGCGGCCTTGGCACCAACCCGCATTGGGGGACCCCGGTCAACCCATGGTCCGCGCAGGGTGCCCCACGGGCGCCGGGCGGGTCCAGCTCAGGGGCAGGGGTCTCGCTGGCGCAGGGCAGTGCCTTGGCTGCGCTCGGGACGGACACGGCCGGATCGGTCCGGATCCCCGCCTCGTTTACTGGCCAGACCGCGCTGAAGATCACGCATGGCCGCTGGTCACTGGACGGCATCGTGCCGCTATCGCCCTCACTGGACACACCTGGCCTTTTAGCCCGCAGCATCGCCGATCTGGCCTTTCTCTTTGCCGCCATCGATGGCGGCAAATCTGTGGGGCCGGCTTCGAGCGGTCCGCGCATCGGCATCATCGAAAACGTCGTGTGGGAGGAGATCGATCCTGCGGTGGCCGCCAACACCCATGCTGCCCTCACCAAACTGGAGAGGGCAGGAGCTGCGGTGACCTCGGTGCACCTGCCAGATTTGGACCGAGTGCTTGATCTGTTCCGCCGGGGCGGGTTGGCAGCTCCCGAACTGCGGGCCTTCCTTGACGCCCATCACCCCGAGCGGATCGCGCGCCTGGATCCCGCGGTCATGGCGCGGGTCGTCGCCGCGGACGAGGTCAGCGCGTCCGATTATCTGCAGCGCCGCGCCTTGCTGGCCGAGGCGGCAGGGACCGCCAGCCAGATCTTCGAAGGAGTGGACCTGCTTGTGTCCCCGACGGTGCCGATTTCAGCCCCGCTGCTGTCAGACCTGGCCGATCCCGACGCCTATCGCCGGGCCAATATGCTGGCCCTGCGGAACACAGCAATTGTGAACCTTCTCGGCTGGTGCGCGACTACGCTGCCAACCGGGCTGGACGCCAACAGAATTCCTACCGGCCTCCAGATCATCGCGCCTGCCTGGCAAGAGGAGCGGCTGTTGGCCGCAAGCCTCTGGGCTGAGGCGGTGATCGGCGCAGGACCCGATCTGCTGGGCCCGCCGCCGCTGTGATCTGACAACAACGAAACGACCAACAGGAGACGACACCATGACCTATCGCACGTTCGGCACCTGCCTGACCCTTGCCCTCGGCACCGCCTTCGGCAGCATGGCCGCCGCCGCGGATTTCGAATTCACCTTCGCCCATGTGCTGACCGAGGACACTCCGAACGCCCGCGCCGCGGTGGTCTTCAAGGAGGAGGTCGAAAAGAACTCGGACGGCCGGATCGAGATCAACATTCGTCCTGCGGCCCAACTGGGCGGCGACGTCGAGATCATCGAGCAGACCCAGATGGGGCTTGTCGACATCTCGATCCCGCCGACCGGCAACCTCGCGAACTTCAATGAGCAGATGTATCTGTTCGACCTGCCCTTCCTGATGGAGGACGAGGCGGCGATGAAGCGCGTGCTCGACGGGGAGGTCGGAACCGAGCTGCTGGCAACGCTGGACGCCAACAACCTGCATGGCATCGCGATGTGGGGCGCAGGCTTTCGCCACATGACCAACAACATCCGCCCCATCAATGGCCTTGGCGATCTGCAGGGCATCAAGATGCGCACGCTGCAGGCGCCGACCATTCTGGCGACGTATCGCACCTACGGCGCGAACCCGACCGCTATGGCCTATGTCGAGGTCTATAACGGACTGCAGCAGGGCGTGGTCGAAGGGCAGGAGAACCCCCTGGCCAACATCTATTCGATGAAATTTTACGAGGTGCAGGACTACATGACCCTGACCGGTCATGCCTATCACACCTATGCCGCGATCATGAACAAGCAGGCCTGGGACAGCCTTCCGGACGACCTGAAGAAGGTGGTCGAGGACGCAATGATCGTGGGCCGCGATGCTGCGCGCCAGTATACGGCCGAGGACGAGACAAAAATCCTTGAGGAGATCTCCGACGACATTGAGATCCAGGAGCTGACGCCGGAAGGCCGCGCCGCGTTCATCGAGGCCTCGCAACCCATCTACGAAGAGTTCGCGCCGATGGTGACGTCCGAATTGATGGAAAAGGCGCTGGCCGCCGCCAAGGGCGAATGATGGCGTCGGGGAGCCGGCAGTCATGATCGTCTGGCTGAACCGCATCGTCGACTGGATCGAGAACGTGCTCGTCACCGGACTCATGCTGATCGCGACTGTTGTCGCGATCGTGCAGGTGATCGCACGCTACGTGTTCAACAACTCGCTATTCTGGTCCGAAGAGCTGATCCTTTACTCGCTGATCACCATGAGCTTTCTGACCATGGGCATGGGGGTTCGCTATGCCTCGCATATCAGCGTCGATGCGGTTTACGCCTTTGCCAGCCCCCGGACGGCAAAGTTCCTTCAGATCGGAGCGGCGTGCCTGGGTCTCATCTTTGCCGCCGTTCTGGTCTGGTATGGCGGCAGGCTGGTCCTGAACACGTCGCGCATGGGGCAGTTGTCGCCCGCCATGCGCATTCCCGTCGGCTACATCTATGCCGTCATTCCGGCGGCAGGCATCTTCATGCTCCTGCGCTATCTGCTGGTTCTGCGCGAACTGCTGGCCGGTCGCGGCTACGAGCCGCCCCAAGTCGACATCAAGACAAGCTGAGGACACGGCATGGTTGGCGCTCTTATCCCCGTCTTCTTCGGGCTTCTGATTTTCGGACTGCCGATATTTGCGTCCTTGGCTTTATCGGTGGCCGCGGTCTTCTACTTCTGGGGCGGGATGGACCCGCTGCTTGTCCCGATGCGCATGTTCTCGGGCATGAACAACTTCTCGCTCATGTCGATCCCGTTCTTCATCCTGGCGGCAGAGCTGATGCGCATCGGTGGCCTGTCCGACCGCCTGATCGGGTTGGCGCGGGCGCTGATCGGCTGGCTGCCAGGCGGCTTGGCCGCGGCGGCGGTGATGGCTTGCCTTATGTTCGGGTCAATCTCGGGCTCGAGCCCCGCCACGGTGATCGCCATCGGCTCGATCCTTTATCCAGCCATGGTCAATGCGGGATATGACAAGTATTTCTCCATCGGCCTGATCACCACCGCCGGAACCTTGGGGCCCATCGTGCCGCCCTCGATCGCGCTGATCATCTATGGCTCGGTGACGGGGACCTCTGTCGGCATGTTGTTCGCGGCGGGGCTGCTGCCGGCCTTGCTGATCGGGACGCTGTTGATCGGCTATGCGACCTGGTATTCGGCGCGCAAGGGATATGCACGGGACCCGCTGCCGACCTTTGGCAGCATCCTGCAGGCGGTGAAGCGTGCGGCCTGGGGTCTGGGGCTGCCGGTAATCCTGCTGGGCGGGATCTATTCAGGCGTCTTCACGCCCACCGAATCCGCCGCCGCCGCCTGCCTTTACGGCTGGTTCGTGGGCGCGATCATCTATCGCAGCATCTCGTTCACAGCCACGTTGGTTGTTCTGCGCAACACGGGCCTCATCTCGGGGCCGCTGCTGCTGATCACCGCAGGTGCCTCCGTCTTCTCTTGGCTGCTGGCCAGCACCGGAACGCCATCGGATCTTGCCGCTTATGTTCTGTCGGGGACCGACAACCCCGTTCTGGTAATCGCTGCCTTCAACCTGATCCTGCTGGTGGCCGGTTGCTTCCTGGACAGCGCATCGGCGATCATCATCCTTGGCCCGCTGATGATGCCGATTGCTCAGGAACTCGGGGTTGATCCGGTCCATTTCGGCATCATCATGCTGGTCAACCTGTCCATCGGGATGCTGACGCCCCCGGTGGGTCTGAACCTCTTCGTGGCCATGGGCGTGGCCAAGATGAGCCTTGGCGAGGTCTTCCGGGCTACGCTGCCGACTATGCTTCTGATGCTGCTGGCCCTGATCCTGCTGTCCTACATCCCGGCGATCAGCATGATCGTGCCCCAAGCGCTGTTCTAGAAGCAGAAACCGGCAAATTAGCCTTCGTGATACGAGCAGGTAAAGGTGCAAAAGAGCAGTGCCTAGCCCTTGAGGACCATGCCCGCCTCTCGGTCGGCCGGCATGCGGTCGACCATAGAGCTGGCCTGCAGCTCCTCGGTCTCGATGGCAATGACCGCTTTAGCGGTGGCCGGAATGGGCCAGGTCGGAACGGTAGTTCCGCTCCAGCGCGCGATCACCGGCACGCGCGGCGCGCAGTTGCGCGAAAGAATTTAGAGGTTTCGGACATCCGCGGTGAGGAAGGCATAGACCGACTGCGCGTCGTCTCTGACAGCGGTCAGGCCGCGTCTGTCAGGCTTCAACGCGGTCAGGATCCGGGCCAGCAGGCGGTTGAGATCCTCGGTATCCGTCGATCAGCATGTGGCCCCTACACCGCACCCATATAGGCCGCCCCGTGGAGTCACCTCGGCAACAACCGGAGCCTCGCAAGCCAATCGGCTACGGCACTTTCCTGGCGGCATGCAATCCAAGAGCGCCGACGCCATCAAGCTGAATCTCTCGCGACCAGATGGCCACCGCCCGTGTCGATCAACTCCGCAGGTGGAGGGATCTCACCTATAGGCCAGAGGGGGGACGGTATCTCTCCGGTAGGGCGCAGATGGCTCCGGGACCGGCGCGCCGGATCCGGGATTGGAACCGCATCGAGAAGCCGCTGCGTATAGGAATGCTGCGGATTGCCGAAGACCTGGTCCCGCGTTCCCATTTCGACGATCTGGCCCAGATACATGACCGCCAGACGGTCGACGACGTTCTCGACAACGGCCATGTCGTGGCTGATGAACAGGTAGGACATGCCCAAACCTGTCTTCAATTCTTGCAGAAGCGCCAGCACCTTTGCCTGGACCGAGACATCCAACGCCGACACGCTCTCGTCGCAGATGATCAGCTTCGGACGCAGCGCCAAGGCGCGGGCGATGCAGATGCGTTGGCGCTGGCCGCCGCTGAACTCATGCGGGTAGCGAGACATCTCGCCCGGCGTCAGGCCGACGCGCCGAAAAAGGTCTTCGGCGTGGGCACGCCGTTCCGCAGGGGTGCCGATGCGGTGGATCACAAGCGGCTCTTCGACGGCCTCTCCAACCTTCATCCGGGGGTCCAATGCGGCCATGGGGTCCTGGAAGACCATCTGGACATCGCGGCGGATGTCCTTGCGTTCGCGCGCTGTCAGGGAGGAAAGCGGCTTTCCCCCGATCTCGATCAAACCCTCATGCGGCACCAAGCCAGCCAAGGCTTTCGCAATCGTCGACTTGCCGCACCCGCTTTCTCCGACCAGGCCGAAGGTCTCGCCGGGGCGGATGTCGAAGGAGACGCCGAGGGCGGCGTGAACGCGGTGGGTCGGACGGCCGAAGAAGCTGGCGCCGACGTCATAGTGGACCGAGGCGCGAGACAGGCGGGCAACTGGAACCGGCGCCTGGGGGGGCAAGGGGGCGGCGCGCTCGGCGCCTGCACCGAGGCGGGGAACGGCGGCCAGCAGTTCGCGCGTGTATGCGGCTCGGGGTGCGGCGAAGATCTGAGTCGTCGGCCCCACTTCGACCATGCAGCCGGCCTGCATCACGACGACGCGGTCTGCAGTCTCGGCCACCACTCCCATGTCATGTGTTATAAGGATCAGGGCGGTGCCGGTCTCCGCCTGCAGGTCGCGAAGCAGGTCCAGCACTTCGCGTTGCACTGTCACATCCAGCGCGGTGGTCGGCTCGTCGGCGATCAGAACGGCGGGGCGCAACGCCAGAGCCATCGCGATCATCACGCGCTGGCGCATCCCACCCGACAGCTCGTGCGGGTATTGCTGCATCCGCCGCGTCGGCTCCGAGATCCGGACCTGGCGCAGCGCCTCGATAGCTTCGGCGCGCGCTTCGGCGCGGCCAACGGGTTCATGGGCGCGGATCGCTTCGATCAACTGGGTGCCGATGGTCTGCACAGGATTGAGCGAGGTCATCGGCTCCTGAAAGATCATCGCGATCCGGCCACCGCGCAGTGGACGCATCCGTGCCTCGGTCAGCCGTGCCAGATCGGTCCCGTCCAGCAGCAACTGGCCCGAAGTGATGCTGACATTGACCGGCAAGAGGCCCATCAGCGCCAACGACGTGATCGATTTGCCCGACCCGCTTTCGCCGGCGATTGCCAACGTCTCGCCCGGTCTCAGCTCGAAACTGAGATCCGAGACGAGAGGGCGCACGATCCCCCGATCGCTGACCGAGACTGTCAGACCCTTGACGGACAGAAGGGGGGCCGGGATGACCGCCTGCGGGACGATCATTCGAAGACCGAGCGGGGGAAGTAGAAGGAAACCACCCAGTTGGGCATGTCCACGATTTCCGAGATCCGCAGGTCGCCGCAGGTCGAGACCAGCATGTAGGCGTCGACCGCCGCCATGCCGTGCTGCGCGCAGAGCAGGTCCACCATCTGCTCGACGGCCTGCCGCGCCCCGCTCATCAGGTCGGGACCAATGCCCGTCGTGACCTCGTATCCCTTGGCGTCCAGATGCCGCGTGACCGGCCCCGGCGTCGTGAATCGGGGCATCTTGAGGTTTGCGCCCTTCACGAGGTCCAGCGTCAGCGTGACATCCATCGGGCTCTCGATGGCGGTCCCGCAGACCTCGCCATCGCCCTGCGCTGCATGGGTGTCGCCGACCGAGAACAAGGCGCCGACCACCTCGACCGGCAGGTAGAGGACCGTGCCCTTCGCCAGATCGCGGATGTCGAGGTTGCCCCCAGTCCGGCGCGGTGGCACGATCGAGTGCAGCCCCGGATCGGCCGGCGCGACACCAATCGTGCCGGTGAAGGGTTTCAGCGCGACCTTGCCGTGCTGCCCCCAGAGCGCGGGGGCCAGTGTATCGGCATCATATTTCCAGATCGTCAGGGCTGGGTCGGTGAATTGGTCGGCCAGAAGCCCAAACCCGGGGATGTTTGCCGTCCAGCCCCAGGCCGAGCCTTCCTGAACGCGCGGCGTGAAATCATCAAGCGTGACCTTCAGCGCGTCGCCCGGCTCGGCGCCCTCGACGAAGATGGGTCCCGAAACCGGGTTGATCTTGCCGAAATCCAGCACGGCGACATCGGCCACAGTGCTCGACGGGCCAAGCTGGCCCGCCGAAGAGTCCATGCAGTTAAAAATAATCGTCGATCCCGGTGCGACCGTTTGGACCGGGGCAATGGAATTGTCCCAGCCAAAATGGTGCTGCGCGCCGTGGATCGTATAGTCGCAGTTCTTGCACATGAGCTTACTCGGTCACATAGACGTAGTCGTAGTTGACGGGGATCGACACTGGATCGACATAGAGCGCGTCATCTCCGCCCATCCGCGCCGATTTCATGGTGTAGCGTTGCTCGTTGAAGACCGGCACCCATGGCGCCTGGGCCACGACCTGTTGATAGACCTGCGACCACATCTCAAGCCGTTCGGGTGCGGCGGGGTCTGTAAAGCTGTCGGCCTCGGCCGCCATGGCGTCGATGCTCTCATCGCAGAACTTGGACCAGTTCCAGCCGCCGTCGCCCGCACCCGCGCAGCCGAGGATGGGGCCATAGAAGTTCGACGGGTCTGGGAAGTCGGCGATCCAGGCCATGCCGCCCGACCAGATCATCGGTGCCTCGCCCGCGCCGCCGGCCTCGATCACGTTGGCCTGGGCCAGGCTGCGGATCTCTACTTCGACGCCGATGGCGGCCAGATCCTGCTGGATCGCCTGTGCGATGCGGGGGTTGGGGTCCGTGTTCATCACGTAAAGCTGCGTCGTGAAGCCATCTTCCAGGCCGGCCTCGGCCAGCTTGGCCTTGGCGCCTTCTGGATCGTAGGCAAAGCCGTCGAACCCTTCACTATACCCCGGCATCGAGGGCGGCAGCGGCTGGTTCGCGGGAACCGCGCGGCCGTTGATGACCTGAATGATCCGGTCCTTGTTGATAGCCATATTGACCGCCTCGCGAACGGCCAGCTGGTCGAAGGGCTCGATACCGACATTCAGCGTGATGTAGCCGGTGTGCAGCTGTCCTCCCTCGACCACGCGCGCGGCCTGATCGGCATCGCCCATCACCTCCTGGAACTTGGCCGGCGGGATGCCGTCACCGGGCACATCAACCTCTCCCTGCTGCAATCGCAGCAGCGCCACGACCGGCTCCTGCCCAACCTCAAAGGTGATGCCGTCCAGATAAGGCACTCCGTCACGCCAGTAATCGGCGTTCTTCTCAAAGACGAGCCGCTGGCCGATCACCCAGTCCGCCAGCTTGAACGCCCCGGTCCCGACCGGCGACTTACCGAAGTCGGCGCCGGCTTCCTCGACCGCCTCCTGCGGGACAACTGAGGCGAAGTTCAGCGCCATCACGTGCAGAAAGGTGGCATCCGGCCGTGACAGGGTGATGCGGATCGTCCGAGGGTCCACGACCTCGACGCCCGACAAGCTGTCCGCCTCGCCGGCCGATATCTCGTCGAAGCCCCGAACCGAGGCGAAGAAGCCCGCGCCCGGCGATTGCGTTTCCGGCCGCGTCACGCGGTCCAGCGAGTACTTCACGTCTTCGGCCGTCATCTCGCGGCCGTTGTGGAAGGTGACTCCTTGGCGGAGGGTGAAGGTGAACACGGTGCCGTCTTCGGAGACCTCGTAACTTTCGGCAAGGCCGGGGCGCAGCTCGGTCGTGCCGGGAACATAGTCCATCAGTCCGTCGAAGAGCGACTTGATCATCGACCAGTTCTGCCAGTCATAGCCGATGGCCGGGTCCAGCGTCGCCACGTCGTCCTTGTAGGTGATGGTGATCATCCCGCCGGGCATGGCCTTCGGATCAGGAGTGTATTCCTGGGCCGCCACGGGCAGCGCGAAGGCCAGCACGAGGGCAGAGGAGCAGAGCAGCTTTTTCATCTTGGTTTTCCCTGTTGTGGTTGATGAGTCACCGCATCTTGATGCGCGGATCGATGAAGGGGGTGACGATGTCGGCCAGAAGGTTGCCCAGCACGATAAAGCTCGCCGAAACCATGGTGACCCCCATGATGACGGGGATGTCCACGCGCTGGATCGCCTGCCATGCAAGTTGACCGATGCCGGGCCAGCCGAAGACGCTTTCGACGACGACGATGCCGCCCATGAAGATGCCGATGTCGATCCCGATCATGGCGATGATCGGCAGGATCGCGTTGGGCAACGCGTGACGAAAGAGGATGCGACCCCGCGTCAGACCCTTTGCTCGGGCGGTGCGGATATAGTCCTGGCGCATCACCTCGATCATGGAGGAGCGCATCATCCGCGAATACCAGCCCGAGCCCATGATCCCGAGGGTAACCGCCGGGAGCACGAGATGGGCCAAGGTCCCGTAGCCGCCGATGGGGAACCAGCCCAGCTGCACCGCGAAGACATAAAGCAGCAGCAGCCCAACGACGAATTGCGGTGCCGAGACGGCGACGAAACTGGTCACCATCAGCCCCTGATCCACTGGCCGTCCGCGATAGAGCGCGGCGATCACGCCGAGCGTCAGACCGATCAACAGTTCGCAAAGGATACCGCCCGCCATCAGCAGCAGCGAGGCAGGCAGGCGCGAGGCGATAAGCGTGCCGACCTCGGTCCGCTGCAAGTAGCTGCGCCCCAGGTCTCCCTGGACCAGGCCAGACAGATAGCGACCGTATTGCACTAGCAGCGGCTGATCGAGGCCCAGTTGCTGGCGGATATTCTCGACCGTCTGCTGCGTGGCCGAGCGCCCGGCGATCTGGCGCACGGGGTCCGCCGGCAGGACGTAGAGCAGCACGAAGGTGATGAAGCTGACGCCGAGCAGGATCAGGGCTGCCTGGATGATGCGGCGGAAGAGGTAGCCTACCATCAGTCGCGTCCCCTCTGGGTCGGGTCCAGGACGTCGCGCAGCGCGTCCCCGACCAGGTTGAAGGCCAGTGCAAGCAGCAGGATCGCCGCGCCGGGGATGAAGACCAGCCAAGGCGCCGCCTGGAAGTAGGTCTGGTTCTCGAAGATGATGTTTCCCCAACTGGGCGTTGGTGGCTGCACCCCCACGCCAAGAAAGCTGAGCGTTGCCTCCAGGAGCACCGTGACAGAGATGCCAAGGGTGCCCCAGACGATCAGCGTCGGCACCAGATGCGGCAGGATGTGGCGCCAAAGGATTCGCGCACCAGAGGCGCCGAGCGTGCGTTCGGCCGCAATGAACTCGCCTTCGGACAGGCTGGTTGTTTCGGTATAGACCACCCGTGCGGTCTGGACCCAGTTCACCAGCGCGATTACCATGGCGACGATCCAGAGCGAGGGCTGGAATATTGCAGCTAGGCAGATCGCCAGCAGCAGCGCGGGAAAAGCCATCATCAGGTCGGTGAAGCGCATCAGGATCGCGCCCACCCAGCCACGTAGAAACCCTGCGGTGATCCCGACCAGCGTGCCGATCGTCAGTGCCGCACCATTGGCCACGACGCCGATGATCAGCGAGGTGCGTGCGCCATAGAGCATGCGGCTGAACAGGTCGCGGCCCAGAAGATCGGTGCCCATCAGGAAGTCGCCGCCGGGCGGCATGGGCGCGCCCTGCAGCGTCAGCCCCTCGAACAACTGCTCATTCGGGCCATACCGGACGATCCAGGGCGCGAAGATCGCGCCGCCGACAACCGTCAGGATGATGAAGAAGCCGAACAGGGCCAGCTTTCGCCTCATGAGGCGGCGCAGGATGCTGCCCGGTGCGGCGGACGCATGCGCGGGGATGTGGGCGGTATCAGCCATCACGGGCCTCCTTATCCGCGCCGGCAGTGTCGACGATCCGCGCGGCGGCCTCTTCGAAGCTGACGCGCCAAGCCATCGCCATCTGCCTGAGCTGGTCATAAGCCGCGTCTTCGGTCTTGCCGCGCGCGGCCAGCAGGGCCACCGCACGCACGACGGTCTGCCGCTGGCTCAGGCGGCGACGGAGACTGTCGATCTGGTCGCTCATCTCGGCACGAGCGTCGAAGGTCGCACGGGCAATCAGCAGGGCCGAATAAACCCCTGCCGTCCCGACCGGCTTCAGGATCTGCGCGTCCGCGCCGAAGTTCATCAGCCACTCGATCCTGCCGGGAGCCTCTGATCCGATCAGCGCGATGGTGGGCATGGGAGCGCGCCCCGGCTGCCAGGGGAATTGCTCATCGTGGGCCGTGTCGACGTCCAGAAAAAGATAGTCGGCAGCCTGGATGGCAAGCGGCAGGTCAGGCCAATGGCACAGGGTCTGCAGACCGATCGCCTCCAACTGACGAGACAGGGCCGCGACCGTCGCGTGGGGGCGATGCAGGATGACAGCGACCGCGCCGCCCAGATCGGGAATGCGGAGGCGCCGGTTCATGTCACCACCCGCAGTGCGGGACGCGCAATATCGCTCCCGGCTGTAAGGTAGGGATCGCCTTCAAGCGGTTCCAGCGTATTCAGGACGTGGAAGGCCCTGTTCTCGACCCGAGCGATGGCAACAGGCAGGCGCGTGTGGTGCGTCCGCGCGCTGATGCCCAGCCGCCTCGCAACGGGCAGCGCCAGAAGCTGCGACAGAGGCAGGTTTTCCGCGCCCGGCCGGTGGTTCAGCAATTGCGCCAGCATTATGACGGATGCATAGGCCGCCGCCTCGAAGGACGAACCAAAATCCTCTTCCCGGCCGCGCCCCGTCGGCATCGTGGGCATGCCACGGAACCAGGGCCCTGCCGCGACGATCCCATCAGCCGACGCGCCCATGACCGGCAATTCGCATTCGGTCAGGTTGCAGGAAAGGACGGGACAGCGGGGATTGGCAAAATATTGATTGCGTCGACGCAGGCCGGCCATCGCCGCGATGAACTCGTATTGAGACGGCCCGATCAGCTGGTTGAGAACGAAGTCCGGGCGCAGGGCCTCAATCTCCTCAACAATTCTCGAAACATCGGTCGAGCCAAGCGGCAGATACCGCTCTCCCAGGACTTCACCCCCTGCAGAGATGGTCACTTCGCGGGCAAGGCGGTTCATCTCCCAGCCCCAGATGTAATTCGAGCCTGTAAGATAGCCGCGTTTGCCGTGGGACCTGAACACATGGTCAAGCAAGGGCAGCAGGTGCTGGTTCGGGCAGGCGTGCGTGTAGACGATCCGGTCCGAGGCCTCGAAGCCCTCGTAGGGCACAGGATACCAAAGGGCACCGTTCAATCGCTCCAATGAGGGAATGACCTCCTTCCGGCTCCACGATGTTGTGCAGCCGATAATATGTCGGGCGCGCGTCTTGCTCAGAATGTCCTCGCTGAGCGGCGCGTAAGCATCAACATCTCCGGCCGGATCACGCTCGACCGGGTCGAAGTTCAGGTCGTAGCCGCTGTCGGTGTTCACCTCTGCGATCCCCTTGAGGACACCGCGGCGGCTGGCTTCCCCCATCAGCCGGTAGGGCCCCGAACGAGAGAAAAGGACGCCTATTTCGATTTTTCGTGCCAAGGCCTGTCCAAACAAAAAAGCCTCGCAGATCCCCTTGCTCGAAAGAGCGAACGGATCGCGAGGCGCGGTTGCCAGCTATGTCCTGCCGACGATGAAGCACGCTGCTTATGCCAGTCAACAGTTAATGCGTTCGAGACCATCTATATGCTGAAGCGATGAGCAAAGGTTTGAAGAGCTCAAGTTGGCTGTGCTCCAATACCTCTGCTTGCAGCAGGCCATGGCTAGTTCACCTTGGTCAGGACGGTCAGTTCCATGATAAGTTGTGAGGCCATAGGGTAATGTCAGGCCATACTTGCCGGTCAGGTCCGGGGACGTGCGGCAGTGGAGGGTCCCAAAAGCGGCCCTTAAGACGCGGCGCAGAAATGCGGCGCCATGATCCCGATCGCCTAGACCATCATCCGTGCGGATCTTGCATCATACATGGGCGTCAGGCTCGCATCGGCGGGGACAATCCGACCAGCGATGTCGATGCTGTAATCAGATAGCAGCATCGCGTCGGCGCTTTCTCTGTCCATTACCGGAACAAAGCCGAGCCCGACAGCACCGCCAAGCGTATGGCCGTAATTTCCCGATGACAGGTGTCCCACGATCCGTCCGTTGCGCAGAATGGGCTCGTTGTGGAACAGCAGCGGCTCCGGGTTCTTCAGGCGGAACTGCATCAGCCGTCGCGATAGTCCATGATCTCGCTTGCGCAGCACCGCGTCGCGACCGATAAAATCGCCCTTGTCCGTTTTGACGGCGAAGCCAAGACCCGCCTCAAGGACGTGATCCTCGTCGGTAATGTCATGGCCGAAATGGCGATAGGCCTTCTCGATCCGGCAGCTGTCCATCGCGTGAAGGCCGCACAGCTTCAGCCCGACCTGCTCGCCCGCTTCAACCAACGCCTCGCAGACATGGGCTGCCTGATCCGAGGACACATATAATTCCCACCCCAGCTCTCCGACATATGAGACGCGATGGGCACGAGCGAGGCCCATGCCGACCTCGATCTCCCGTGCGGCTCCGAAGGGGTGGGACGCATTCGACAGATCGTCCGGAGACACAAGCCAGAGCAATTCACGCGATCGTGGCCCCATCACGCAGATCACCGCTTCGGCTGCTGAAACATCGGTGATGACAACCCATTCGTCCGTCAGGTGGCGGCGAAGCCAAGCCAGATCACGCTGCAGCGTAGCGCCGGGCACGACAAGCAGGAATGCTGTCTCGGACAGGCGTGTTGCGGTCAGGTCGCTTTCGATACCGCCGCGCGGGTTCAGCATCTGGGTGTAGACAATACGTCCCGGTGCAACATCCATCTGGTTGGCACATAGCCTTTGCAGGAACGCGAGCGCCTCGCGTCCCTCGACTCGGATCTTGCCAAAGGAGGTCATGTCCAGCAACCCGACGCCTTCGCGCAAAGCAAGATGCTCCGCCCGCTGGTTGTCGAACCAGTTCTGGCGCTTCCAGCTATAGTGATACTCCGCGGTTTGCCCCTTGTTGGCAAACCAGTTAGCACGTTCCCAACCGGCCGCCTCGCCAAAGACCGCGCCCTGGGCCCTGAGTTGGTCGTGCAGCGGGCTGCGCCGCACACCGCGCGCAGTCGCCGGCTGACGATAGGGGAAATGGTCGGCATAGAGCAAGCCAAGGGTCTCGGTCACCCGGTTTCGCAGATACGTTCGGTTGCGCTGGAAGGGCTGGGCGCGGCGGATATCCACCTCCCACAGGTCGAAGGGGGGCTCACCGTCGCTCACCACTGGGCCAGTGCCATGCCCGCCCCGCCTGAGGAGGCGATGCCTATCGAGTTATAGCCGGCCGCTACCCAGTAGCCGGCCAGCTCTGGTGCCTCGCCCAGATAATACCGGTCGTCTGGGGTGAAGCTTTCCGGCCCGTTGAAGAAGGTGTGGATACCCGCATCGGCCAACATCGGCAGCCGATTGATGCCCATTTCCAGAATCGCCTCGAAATGATCGAAGTCATCCGGCAGCTGGTCAAAGCAGAAATCCTCGCGAATGCCGGTCATGCCCCATGGCTTGGCCACCGGCTCGAACGCGCCCAGCAGGATCTTGCCCGCATCCTCTTTGTAATACGCGCATTCGTCGGGCACCCGCAGCACCGGCATGCGTGTCAGACCGGGGATGCTGTCGGTCACTATGTAGAAATGCTCGCATGCATGCAAAGGCAGTGTCACGCCCGAGGATGCGGCCAGATCACGGCCCCACATGCCGCCGCAATTCACCACCATGTCGGCGGCGATGTGCCCCGTCTCATCGCCACGCTGCCAAGTGACGCCGGTTGCCCGGCCACCTGCCTTGGTCACAGCCAGCACCTTAGTCTGCTCGACAATCAGCGCCCCGTGGTTCCGTGCGCCCTTGGCCAGTGCCAACGTGATATTCGTCGGATCGGCCTGCCCATCCAGCGGCAGATGCACACCCGCCGTGACCCCATCGGCGTTCAGATGCGGATACAGATCTTTGACTTCGGCTGGGGAGAGCTCATTGACCTCGATGCCGAGGGCGCGGGCAAGGCTGGCCTGCCGCAGGATCTCCTCCTTCCGCTCCATCGTCAGGGCGGCGGTGATCGAGCCGCATTGGCGGAAGCCCGTTGCAAGACCGGTCTCGGCCTCCAGACGTGTGTAGAGGTCGGCCGAATACTTTGCCAGCCGCGTCATGTTCTGGCTGGCACGCAACTGCCCCACCAGACCTGCAGCGTGCCAGGTCGTTCCGCAGGTCAGCTGCTTGCGCTCCAGCAGGACGATGTTCGACCAGCCCAGCTTCGCCAGATGGTAGGCTACCGAACAGCCCGATATGCCGCCCCCGATGATGACGACGCGCGCGGCTGTAGGCAGGTTGATCATGATGTGACAGCTTTTCTGAAATGGAGGTGGACCAAGAAGGTCGCAGACCATGCTGCAGAGTAAAAAATGAAAATCAACATTATTATTTCATTTCACACTGAACATCTTCTTCCAGCCTTGCCTGTCCAGCGCAGACGACCGATGCTGGCCCCGACATCCATCGACGAAAGCTGCCGTGGCGTGAACAACCTGGTTGGAAGCGATATCCGCGCTTTGAGAAAGTCCCGCGGCCTGACGATCGCCGATCTGACATCCGCACTCGGCCGGTCTGTCGGCTGGCTGAGCCAAGTCGAGCGCGGACACACCGTCCCATCGGTCAGGGACCTGGCCGCCATCGCGGCATATTTCGATGTAAGCCTCAACTTCTTCTTCCGCTGCGCCCATCAGAACCCCGAAGAACAGGGTCTGGTCCTGCGCGCCGCCGACCGCATGGCGATTGGCTCAAGCGAGACCGGGTTGACCGAGGAACTGTTGTCGCCGACGCTTGGCGGAAGCTTCGAGATGATCATGTCCACCTTTGCCCCAGGTTCGGACAGCGGAGGGCCCAAAGCCGCGCGCCCAAGCGAGGACGGAGGCGTCCTGATCTCGGGACAGTTGACAATGTGGATCGGTGCGCTGAAGGTGGTCCTGCATCCTGGGGACAGCTTTCAGTTCAGGGAAAGCACCTATGCCTGGGAGAACGAGGGGACTGAACCAGCCGTCGTCATCTGGGTCATCTCGCCACCCGTATATTAAGATGATGTGCGCAGGATGGTGACTATTCGTAGCTCACCGACCTCTGCGTTGGTGAGATCCCGGTCAGCGATATGATCAAGCGCAGCGCGCCACTAGGAGCTGTTTTCCTTGTCCTACGTGATGGACCTTAAAGTCGTAGATAAACTCGGCCAAGCCGCCGCCCGGCGTAAGCTAGGAACGCGTTATAGCGGGCCAACGTCCGCTTGGGCTTTATGCTCCTGCCACCCTGCTACCCTCCGCGCTGCTCACCCTCCGTTTCCCGCCCAAATCACCCGCCATTGTCAGGCAGAGCTGCGGATCTCATGATTTGCAGCGAAATTAGCGGTAGATATACGTCCTAAAGCCGGATTCCTGGGTGACGGTGCCTCTATACATACCTTCGCAATTGAAGGGCAGGGACAGGTTTCCTTGAGCATCGACGGCTATGACGCCTCCTGATCCGCCATTCGATCCAAGGTCGTCCATGACCACATGGCATGCCGCGTCCGTCAACGTCTGGCCTGCATGACGCATTCGGGCCGCGATTTCGGCGGCGGCGTTCCAGCGGATGAAGATCTCGCCATGCCCGGTGCCGGAAACTGCGCAGGTGTCGTTGTCCGCATAGGTGCCCGCGCCGATCACGGGGGTGTCTCCGACGCGGCCAGGTAACTTGGCCGTCATACCGCCCGTTGAGGTGGCAGCAGCCAGGTTGCCGTGAGTGTCGCGTGCTACGGCACCTACAGTCCCATGGCGGCGGGCCGGATCGGTGTCGTCGACCCCATGGCGACGCATCTGCAATGTCGTCTGCAGGGCATCCCATCTTTGCTGGGTGAAGAAGTATTCCGTCCCCTCAAAAGGCAGGCCTGCGTCGCGCGCCACCTGTAAGGCGCTGGGGCCGATCAGAAGGACATGATCGGTTCTCTCCATCACTGCCCGTGCGGCCAGGATCGGGTTGCGCGGTCCCATGATGCCTGCGATGGCGCCCGCCTTGCGCGTGGCGCCGTCCATGACTGCGGCGTCCATTTCCTGCTGGCCGTCTGAGGTGAAGACGGCACCGCGTCCCGCGTTGAAGAGCGGCTCGTCCTCCAGCACGCAAACAGCGGCAGTAACCGCGTCCATCGCGCTGCCGGATGCGACGAGGATCTCATGCCCGGCCTGCAAGGCACGGCGCAGGCCGGCATGATAGCGAGCTTCCAGTTCATCAGTCATGTTCCGGCGCAGAATGGTGCCGGCGCCGCCATGCACCGCAAGTGAAAATCCGGTCACTTTGACGCTCCTCGTGGCAGTCCGGCCTGCTCCGCGCAGTAGCCGGCGACTTCGGCATGGGTGGCGATCCAGCAGTCGCCCTTGGCGACGATGCGCTCCAGCAGCTGTTCCAGGATGAAGATGCGGCTGCGATATCCACTGACATGCGGGTGCATGGTCAGAAGGAACAGCCCGCCATCGGCGTAGGCGCCCTCGAACTCGCGCAGGAAGATGTCCAGCACATCCGCAGGAGGCGTATAAGGCCGCTGTGCCCCAAAGCGGTTCATCATGAAATAAACCGCGTCGTCGCGGATCCATTCGACGGGCAGTTCGACCATGCCTGTAGGCTGTCCATCCTGCAGGATCTCGTAGGGGTCATCGTCGGAAAACAGCGAGCTGTCGTAGAGGAGGCCCATCTCACGGGCGATAGACAGGGTAGCGGGACTGTAGTCCCAGGACGGCGTCCGCATGCCGACGGGGCGCTGGCCGCTGATGCGCTCCAGCGTGTCGGCGGCACGCAGCATCAGCTCCCGCTCGGTCGCGGCGTCCAGCGTGGTGTTCAGCTCGTGGATCCAGCCGTGCAGGCCGATTTCGTGCCCATCATGCGCAAGGGCGCGCTGTTCATCCGGATGCAGCAGTGCCGCAACCGCCGGGACGAAGAACGTCGCCTTGGCGCCGTGGCGGTCCAACACCTGCCGGATGCGGGGAACGCCACGGCGCGCGCCGAATTCGCCCCAACTGAGGCGGGCCACGGAATTGCCGCCGTCGCGCAATTCGTTCGTCTCGTGATCGCTGTCGAAGGAGAAGGCCACGGCGCAGCGCGCACCGCCCGGCCATCGTTCCGGAAGCAGGCTACGGCCTGCGCGCACCGCGCCGACCTTTGTGCGCCAGACGTCCTCCGGCCATTCGTGCGGGTTTGTCATCCGTGTCCTCCGTCCACCTGCAGGATCTGTCCGGTGATCCAGTCCGCCTGCCGCGAGCACAGGAACGCGACGGCGTTGGCGATGTCCTCGGCCTGCCCAAGACGACGCAGGTGAATGCTGTCGATGATGCGCTGCTGCCGAGCGGGACCGAAGGCCTGCCACTGCCGTTCGGTCGAGGGATTAGACAGGATGAACCCCGGCGCGACCGAATTCACGGTGATCCCCGACGGCCCCAGTTCCAGAGCCAGCTGCTTGGTCAGCCCGACGAGTGCATGCTTTGCCGCGGTATAGGCCTGGATGCCCGTCAGGCTGGGCTTCAGCCCCGCACCCGAGGAGATGGTGACGATCCGGCCCGATCCTGCGGCCTTCATGCCGGGGGTCAGCGCCTGTGCGCACCACATGACCGCGTCGACATTGGCCGCGAAGATGGCCCGCCAGTCGGTCTCGTCCACCAGGTCCAGGGGCATGCCGACCTGGCCGCGCACACCGCCGGCGGCGGTGATTAGCCCGTCGACCCGACCGTGCCGATCCAGCACGGTTGCGCAAAGCGCTCGGGCGCCCTCCTGCCGCCCCAGATCGCCTGCGTGACAGGTGACGCCGGGCAGTCCCGCCAGCGGTGTCAGTCCGGCGTCATCGATGTCCATGGCGGCCACGATCGCGCCCGATCCCGCAAGCGTCCGCACGATCGCCGCGCCTATGCCCTGTGCCGCTCCCGTGACGGCAAAGACCTGTCCTGCCAAGGTCAGCTGCATGTCGCCACCATCCGGTCCAGAAGCACGGTGGATTGTGTCCGGGTGCCGTCCTCGATGCCGTGGATCAGGTTGCACAACTCCGATAGGGCGGGGGTGGGAATGCCGTGCCCGCGGCCGATCTCGATCAGGACGCCCACTTGCGCATCGACCTCGGTCTTGCGCCTGCGGACGGCAAGGTCGCGGTAGATCCCGGAATGGGTCTTCGCCGTCTTGCGGTTATGGGCCACCATTGCGTCGATCGAAGCATCTATCCGCGCCGCGTCGAGGGCCAGGAATGCATCCGGATCGAAGCCGTTGAAGCCCAGGGGCGTGACACCCTCGGCCTGGGCCAGACGCATGACCTCATGGCCCAAGGCCGCGTAGACCGGGCGCCACGGGGCCGGGTCCATCGCGTCGGACATCGATTCCGGTGTCAGTGCGGTCGCGAACAGCAGCGAGCCGTAGCCCATCTTGCCCCACAGATAGCCCCATATGTTGTCGGTCATGACCGCCTCGGGTTCGACCAACGCGAACAGGGCATGCATCTCCTGCACCCGCGGGCTGACGCGATTGTCCAGTTCGCCCAAGGCCACCGCCGCGCGGTTGCCGTAAAGGATGCGGCCCGGCTCCAACCAGTCCGCGCCAAAGTTGACAAAGCAGCCGACCGTGCGATCCGCGCCGATCATGTCCGCGATTACGCGCTCGTTCAGGCCATTCTGTGCCGACACGACAAAGCCGTCCGGCGCAAGGTGCGGCATCAGCATCTGCATGGCTTGACGGGTATGATGCGCCTTCACGGCAAGGATCACGCGGCGATAGGTCCCGGTCAGCGTGGCAGGGGTTTCGGCCGGAAGGATCTGGACGAACTCCTCGACGGGGCCTTCGATGCGCAACCCGTCGCGGCGCATCGCCTCGACGTGCTCGGCCTCGATGTCTACCATCTGCACCGGGTGGCCTGCGCGGGCGGCATAGGCGCCCAAAATGCCGCCGATGGCCCCGGCGCCCCAGATCAGGACAGGTTCCTGCTCCGTCATGCCCAGTCGCCTTCGATCAGGGCGCGGGTCTCCGCAACGGCGACCTGCCAGATGCCGTCCATCCGGTCGTCGGGCTTCTGGTAATGGCCGCCGTAATTGCCGTCCCCGATCAGGTCGCGCACGCCCTGGGCGTCCCGGTCGCGGAGGCGGCCGAAGTCGACATAGGGCTTCTGCTCGGGGGGCACCGGACGACCCGGCAGGCGTGTCCAAGGAAAGTTCTCCATCCAGGAGGCGTGCGAGGCCACCGGATCGACGGCCTGCACCGCGGCCCAGGTGCGCGGGGCCCGCCACCAGTCGTGGAACCGGCACCGCGCCCCAGGGCGGGCCTGCATCCATTCCGCGCAGACAGGCTGGACTGGGCTGTTGCCGCCATGTCCGTTGACGATCAGCACGCGTCGAAACCCGGTGTCGTAGAGACTGTCTAGGATGTCCCGCACCAGCGCCGCATAGGTCGAAAGCTTCAGGGAGACTGTTCCTGGAAAGGCCATGAAATAGGGCGTTAGCCCATAGGGAACCGGAGGAAAGACCGGGACGCCAAGAGGCTCTGCCGCATCGGCGGCGATTTTTTCTGACAGGATGGAATCCACCGACAGGCTCAGATGGGCATGCTGTTCGGTGCTGCCCAGGGGCAGGATGCAGCGGTCGTCCGTCTGCAGATAGGCCTCAATGTCGAACCAGGAACTTTCGGAAATTTTCATGGCGTCTCTCCTTTGATGGCGCCGGCCGTGCGGAGGGCGTCCAATGCCGGCAGCAGTTGTGTCTGCACGGCGTGGCTGTCGGGGGTGTGGCGATATTCGATCGCGGTCTGCTGGTGGGCAAGGCTGGCTCGCAGATACTCAGCGCCCGTCGCGTGGATCAGCACGTCGCACTCCGCCAGCAGGCGGTCCAGGTCGTTGGCCGTGCGTGCGACGGCCGTCACGCGACCCAGATGCGGTGCGAACCGACCAACCCCGGCCTTCAGCACGCTGAGGAAATCATCGAAGTATGAGACCAGCAGCACACGCGCATCGGGTCGAAGGCCGGCAAGGGCCACGCGCGTGGCTTCGTTCGGGATCAGGATCATGCTGACCTGAGGGATTTCGGGAAACAGCTCGGCCGCCTGTGTCGCAAGGGTCCGGGGTGAGACGACCAAGTCGACGCGCGCCGGCAGGTCGGCCCGCTGGTCAATGGTCCAAGGCATGATGACATCGTCGGGGGACAGATATGACACCAGATCGCGGGCATAGGCCGCAGTCGCATCGCTGAATGTCCCCAACACCACGACGCGCAGGGGTCGCGGCGCGCTAGACGCCGCCATCGTCACGCGAAGGGCGATATCCTGCGCTGTCAGCCCTAGTTCCCGCCCGGCGGACACCAGTGCGGCGATCTGACGTTCAAGCGCAGCCATCTGCCGCGAGCGCGTGGCACAGGGGATGCCGCGATCGGTCACGAAGGTGCCTGATCCGATTCGCCCTTCGATCTGACCACGTTCCTGCAGGGCGGCAAAGACGTTGCTGACCGTGACGGGCGACAGCCCCAATGTCGCCGCA
This sequence comes from Paracoccus sp. T5, assembly GCF_048538155.2. Taxonomy (GTDB): domain Bacteria; phylum Pseudomonadota; class Alphaproteobacteria; order Rhodobacterales; family Rhodobacteraceae; genus Paracoccus. The sequence continues at coordinate 2,622,557 of NZ_CM135809.1, read as the reverse complement.
AGCTTTCGAACCGAAGGAAGGCGGCTGCCGGACGGGATGTCGCCCGCTGCGATCCCATATTCCAGTGCCCCGCGCAGCTGCACGGAAACCGGGACCGAAGAGGCCGGATCGATGGCATGGGCGATCCGCAGCAGGGCGGCATCCAAGTCAGGGGCGGGAACTGCGCTCATACCGTATCATTGAATGATAACAGTTGGCCGCTCAAGAGTAATTCTTTAAAATCAATGGTGGCAAATCTCCATCGTCATGCATTGTGCGAACGGCAATGCTACTGACATTTTGGCCCGAAATTTCTTGACGTGCAAAAAAAACGGTCTCTAGTGTTACAGTCAATGATAACAGGTGAGGTTCGGAAATGGCTAAAAATGCTCTTCGCTCGGGAATTGCTCTCATCGCTCTGCTGGCTGCCGCCCCGGCGGCCATGGCACAGGACCTGACACTCGGTCTGCGCGCTGGACCGGATTCGATCGACCCGCACTGGTCCACCCTGGGCAGCCAGGCCGAGGCGCTGCGCCACGTCTTCGATACGCTGGTCGATGCTGATGAGACGCTGCAACTGCAACCGGGCCTTGCCGTCAGCTGGACGCCGATTGACGACACCACGTGGGAGTTCAAGCTGCGCGAGGGTGTGTCCTTCCATGACGGCACCCCCTTTACCGCCGAGGACGTCAAGTTCTCGATCGAGCGCATTCCTGCCGTCACGGGCCCGATGCCCATGACGCTCTACACCAAGTATGTCGCGTCGGTCGAAGTCGTGGACGACTATACGCTGCGCATCACCACCAACGGCATGGCGCCGTCGCTGCCGAACGACTTCACGCGCCTGTTCGTCGTTCCGTCCGAAACTGGGATGGAGGCCGGGAACGAGGAATTCAACTCCGGCGAGAAGGCGATCGGCACCGGCCCCTACACGTTCGTCAGCTGGCAGCCCAAGGGCGACCTAGTGGTTCAGCGCAACGACGACTACTGGGGCGATGCCCCGGCTTGGGAGACCGTGACCCGCCGCGAAATCCCCGATGATGCCGCCCGCGTGGCGGCGCTGAAATCGGGACAGGTCGACATGATCAACTATGTGCCGGCCACGGACTACCTGTCGATGCAGGCTGACAGCAGCCTCGACACGTTCGTGTCGGATTCGATCTACATCCTGAACATCGCACCGTCGGTCAAGGACGAGGAGCCCCAGCCAATCAAAGTGAACGGCCAGGAAGTCGACGGCAATCCGCTACAGGACGTGCGGGTGCGCAAGGCATTGGATCTGGCGATCAACCGCGACGTTCTGGTTAACGTGGTTCTGGAAGGGCTGGGCACGCCCGCGAACCAGCTGATGCCCGAAGGGTTCTTCGGCTACTCGTCGGACATTCCGGCACCCGCCTATGACATCGATCAAGCTAAGGCGCTGCTGACCGAGGCGGGTTATCCCGACGGGTTCGAGATCGACTTCACCTGCACGAACAATCGTGTTCCCGGCGACGCGGTGGTCTGCGAGGCGCTGGCCCAGATGTGGTCGCGCCTTGGCCTGACAGTGAATGCGCAGGCACTGAACGGAACGGTCTTCTTCCCAGCCGCGCAGCGCGAGGAATACACGATGACAATGTCCGCCTGGGGGACGCTGACGGGCGAGGCCGCCTATACCTACGGCGCCCTGGTCCATACGCAGGACGCCGAGAAAGGCTTTGGCAACTTCAACCGCTCGGGCTACTCGAACCCGGAATTCGACCGGATTTTCAGCGAGGGCAGCCAGACGCTGGATACGGACGCGCGCCGCGAACTTTACGAGCAGGCGTCCGAAATCGCGATGGAGGATCGCGCCCTGATCCCGACCGTCATCCTGCAGAGCGTTTGGGCGGCCAAGGCCGACATGCTGGATTTCACTCCCCGCGTTGATCAGGAAACCCGCGCCTACGCGATCACCCCGAAAGAGTGATCTGACAACCGCGTGGCGCGTCCGGTTCAGAGGCGCGCCACCGACGCCCGCTGCCGGGCGACATCGGACAGAGAAGAAACGGGGGATTGCGATGTTTGGCTACCTTGTCGGCCGGCTGATGCAGGCGGCGGTGGTCGTGTTCGTCATGTCGGTCATCGTGTTCGTCGGTGTCTACGCGATCGGCAACCCGATCGACGTGATGATCGACCCGGGCGCCAGCCAGGAGATCCGTGAGAACCTGATCCGGCAATACGGGTTCGACCAGCCGCTGTGGCAACAGTATTTCACCTTCGTCGGCAACGTGTTTCAAGGCGATCTGGGTCGATCCATGGTCTACAACATCCCGGTCACGTCGCTTGTCTTCTCGCGTCTGCCCGCGACGCTGGAACTGGTGCTGGTTTCAGTGGGCATCGCAACGCTGATCGGCGTCCCTGCCGGCATGTATGCGGGCTACCGTCCGAACGGCATTCCGGCCAAGCTGATCATGGCGCTGTCTGTCCTGGGCTTCTCCGTCCCGACATTCTGGATCGGGATGCTGCTGATCATGGGGTTCGCCGTCAATCTGGGCTGGTTGCCGTCGGGTGGTCGCGGAGAGGTCGGGCAGGCCCTGTGGTTCAAGACGTCACTGGCGACGGCAGATGGCTGGGCCCATGTAATCATGCCGGCGATCAATTTGTCCCTGTTCAAGATGGGCCTGATGATCCGGCTGACCCGCGCCGGCATGGTCGAGGCGATGGGCACGGACTACGTCCGCTTTGCCCGCGCGCAGGGGCTTCCAGACCGGCAGATCGTGTTCGGTCACATCATGCGCAACATCTCCATCCCGTTGGTGACCGTATTCGGGCTGGAGCTGGGCTCGACACTGGCCTTTGCGGTGGTCACCGAGACAGTCTTCAACTGGCCAGGCGTGGGCAAGCTGATCATCGACAGCATCTTGCAATTGGACCGACCGGTGATGGTGTCCTACTTGGTCATGGTCGTGCTGCTCTTCGTGATGATCAACCTGACTGTCGACCTGATCTATGCGCGGCTCGACCCCCGCGTTCGCCTGAAGGGAGGCGCGTGATGGCCCCAGCCGAAAACAGTCTCACGGTTCCTTCTGCCGCGCCGGTCGAGACACGGGCAATGCGCCTGCGCAACTTCTGGTCCGACTATAGCCGGTCGTGGGTGGCGGTGGGCGCACTGGCCGTAATCGTGACATTGCTGGTCGCATCCTTCGGGGCGCCGTGGCTGGTGCCGCAGGATCCCTACGACTTGGGACAGCTGGACTGGGCGGACGCCTTCCTACGGCCGGGCCAGACAGGATCGGGCGGCTACATCCACCTGCTGGGCACCGACAATGCCGGGCGCGACATGCTGTCCGCGATCCTTTACGGGTTGCGCACCAGCTTCCTGATCGGAATTTCAGCCGGAGCGCTGGCGCTGATCCTGGGCATCAGCATCGGTCTGACGGCCGCATATTTCGGCGGCCGGATCGAGGCGTTGCTGATGCGGATCGTGGACCTTCAGCTGTCCATGCCCGCCATCCTGCTAGCCTTGGTGATGGCCGCCGTTCTGGGACAGGGGGTGCCGCAGATCATCCTGGCGCTGGTCGTGGCGCAATACGCCTATTTCGCTCGCACGACCCATGGCGCCGCGTCCGTCGAGCGCCGCAAGGACTATATCGAGGCCGCGCGGTCGACCCCGCTGCCGACCCTGCGGATCCTGTTCAAGCATCTGCTCCCCAACGTCCTGCCCCCGCTGATCGTCGTGGCAACTGTGCAGGTTGCCAGCGCTATTTCGCTGGAGGCGACGCTGTCCTTTTTAGGTGTCGGCCTGCCACTGACCGAACCGTCGCTGGGGTCACTGATCTCCAACGGCTTCAAGTATATTCATACCGGGCGTTCATGGCTGTCCATCTATCCCGGCGTCTTTCTGATGATCACCGTCGTGGCAATCAACTTGGTCGGTGACCAGGTCAGGACCGTGATCGACCCGAGGAATAGCAGATGACCGCTGCACTCGACGTCAAGGGACTGACCACGCGGTTCGAGACCAGGGCAGGTCATGTGACGGCGGTCAACGACGTCAGCTTCGCCGTGCAGCCCGGTCGGATCATGGGCCTCGTGGGCGAAAGCGGGTCGGGAAAGAGCGTTACCGGTTTTTCGATTCTTGGCCTGATTGACCCGCCGGGGGAGGTGACCGCAGGCGCCGTCCTGGTCGACGGCGTGGATCTGCGGCAGCTGTCCAAGGAGGACCTGCGCAAGATGCGCGGCCGCAAGGTTGCGATGGTCTTCCAGGATCCGATGATGACCCTGAACCCGGTCCTGCGAGTTGGCGACCAGATGGCGATGGCGGTGCGGGTGCATCAGGTCATGTCCAAATCGGATGCCTTGGAACATGCACGGAAAGCACTGGAGGTGGTGGGCATTCCATCCCCTGCGGAACGCCTCCAGGCCTATCCGCACCAGCTGTCCGGAGGCATGCGCCAGCGGGTGGCGATCGCCATGGCGCTTCTGCACAGCCCATCGGTTATCATCGCCGACGAGGCCACAACGGCGCTGGATGTCTCCATTCAGGGCCAGATCTTGGCCGAAGTGCGCGAGCTGGCGGACAACACTGGTGCCGCCATCGTCTGGATCACCCATGATCTGGCCGTCGTCTCCAGCTTGGCCGACGATATCTGTGTGATGTATGCAGGCGGCATCGTCGAACGCGGCACCGCCGAACAGGTGATTGGGGGGCCGCGGCACCCCTATACCCAAGGGTTGCTCGACTCGATCCCGGCGTTGCACGAACCCGGTCGCAAGCTGCCGCAGATCCCCGGTTCGACACCGCAGCTCTCCCGTCTGCCGGAGGGGTGCCCGTTCCGGCCCCGCTGCCCCCGCGCGACCGACCTGTGCCGCACCGTGCCGCCGCTGGATGTCCGCGATGGGCAGGCCGTCCTGTGCCATCACCCGCTGGAGGGCGTATGACCGTTCCGATCCTCAAGATTAATGCTGTCTCTAAACGGTTCACCCGCAGGCCCGGACTGTCGGAGCGTCTGGCCGGAAAATTCACCGGCGGGGGCAAACCCGTGACCGTGCATGCCCTGACTGACGTGTCGCTGCAAGTCGTGAAGGGCGAGGTTCTGGGAATTGTCGGCGAATCCGGCTGTGGGAAATCGACGCTGGGCCGGGTGGTCGCAGGCATTCACGCCCCGACCTCTGGCAGCGTGACATTGAACGGTCGGCCGATCGCCGATCAGCGCAGCGGCACCATCCACAAGCTGACGACGCAGGTTCAGATGATCCATCAGGACCCCTTCGCCAGCCTGAATCCCCGAATGAAGGTCGGAGAGACCTTGGCCGAAGGTCCACGCTATCATGGCATCATTCCAGCAGATCAGGTGCGCACACGCATCCGTTCCCTGCTGGAGCAGGTCGGGCTGGAGGGCGCCTATGCCGACCGCCTGCCGCACCAGTTCTCCGGAGGACAGCGCCAGCGGATCGCCATCGCCCGTGCTTTGGCGATGCAACCCGAGGTGCTGGTGTTGGACGAGGCCGTGGCGTCGCTGGACGTGTCGATCCAGGCACAGGTGCTGAACCTGTTCATGGACCTGCGCCGCGACCTGGGTCTGACAGCGCTGTTCATCAGCCACGATCTGTCGGTCGTCCGCCATGTCTGCGACCGCGTGGCGATTATGTATTTGGGCCGGCTGGTCGAACTGGCACCGGCCGATCAGCTTTATGCGGATCCGCGCCATCCCTATACCCAAGCGTTGTTTGCTTCGATCCCGACCGTTGGCACGGGCCGCGGGCGGTTCGAGGCGATCAAGGGTGAGGTCCCGTCCCCTATCGCACCGCCGCCCGGCTGCGCCTTCCATCCACGCTGCCCGTTCGCAGGGCCGCGGTGCCGGGCCGAGGTGCCGCAACTGACCGCGGCCGGTGCGTCCCGCACGGTGGCCTGCCATCTGAACGACGGTGGCGTCGACATCCAGAAAGGTGCCGCATGACCACGGAACTCCATGCCCGGATCGGGCAGCTGAATGACGTCCTATGCACGGTCAATATGCTCAACTGGGACGCGCGAACGCAGATGCCATCGGGTGGTGCAGAGACGCGCGGCCAGCAGGTGGCGACGCTGATGGGCATCGCGCGCAAGATGATCCTGGATCCCACCATGCGCGACGCGGTTGATGCCGCCGGCGACGATCCCCAGGCCCAAATGGTGCGGGAGGCCATCGATCATCACGCCCGCCTTCCGGCGGAACTGCTGCAGGCAAAAGCGGAGCACGCGACGATCGCGGGCGCGGCTTGGGCCAAGGCACGCGCGCAGGGTGATTTCACGATCTTCCAGCCTCATTTGGAGAGGGTCGTGGCCCTGGCGCGCAGGACCGCCGATGCGCTTGGGCATCAGGGGCATCCCTACGACCCGATGGTGCAGGTCTTCGAACCAGGCGAAACGGCGGCCAGCCTAGGGACGTTGTTCGACAGCCTTCGTGCGGGCATTCTTCCCATTCTGGATCGCGCACGCGCCCGACCCGCACCCCGCACGGATTTCCTCTATCGGGACTATGATCCGCGGCTTCAGAAGCAGTTCGCCACCAACATCGCCCACGCCTTGGGCTATGATTTCGACAGGGGGCGCCTAGACACCGCCGTCCACCCCTTCGAGGTCAGCTTTACTCGCAATGATGTCCGCATCACGTCACGGTGGCCCCGCAACTATCTGCCGATGTCGATCTTTGGCACCATCCACGAGGCCGGCCATGCCCTCTACGAACAGGGCGTCGATCCTGCTTACACGCGCAGCGCCTTTGCCACAGACATGATCGGTCTCTACGCCGTGGGCGGCACCAGCTTTGGCATGCACGAAAGCCAATCGCGCCTTCTAGAGAACCACATCGGACGCAGTCCGGCCTTCTGGCATGCGCATTTCCCGCATCTTCGCGATACCTTTCCCGACCAGCTTTCCGATGTGACGACGGAAGAGTTCGTCGCTGCGGTCAACAGGGTCGAACCGGGGCAGATCCGGGTTGAGGCGGACGAGTTGACTTATGATCTGCACATCATGCTGCGCGTCCGGATCGAGATGGCACTGATGGAGGGCAGCCTGCAGGTGGCTGACATACCCGACACATGGAACCGGGCGATGAGGTCGGATATGGGGATCCAGATCGACAACGACGCTAGCGGGTGCTTGCAGGACATTCATTGGTCGTCAGGATATATAGGATCGTTTCCGACCTACACGATCGGCAATGTGACGGCCGCACAGTTGATGCGGCACCTTGGAGAAGGATCGCCAGCCGTCATCAGCGCGGTGAACGAAGGCAATCTGGAACCACTCCGAAGCAGCTTGAGAGAGGTGGTTTGGAATCACGGGCGGTCATTGACACGTGCTCAAATATTGGACCGCCTCGGCTTGGCGAGTAACAATCCTTCCGCCTATCTCGAATACTTGGACCAGAAATTCGGCTGACAAATTGTCTGCGATGATATGCTTGCCGTGACGCGGATACCGTTGCGGGGCCGATAATTGGTGTGGCGTGTGTCCGTCAACGTCGTTTAGGCAATTCGATGGCCCGAGCTGTCTTGCTCGACCTCAATGTGCTACCTAACCAGTCCGCCTCCGAGAGTGGCTCGCCTGCGGTGGCTGAGCGGTTGCGGCACTTCGGCACTCCGGTCAGCTAGCTTTCACCCTCAAGGCTGAGTCCTACGCACGAGATGTTGCAACGCATACGGATGGCCGCTCCTCGCCCATACATCAGCTACCTCACTGCAATACCACGCCGCTTTTCACCCTTCCCATTGTCAAGGGTGCTTACCCGACCTTCGATAGAGTGACCGTCCGCTTTGGGCTGATGCCGCGGTCTCTATGCTGCACCACCGTCGGGCTGCTTGCCGCCCATCACGCGCCTTTAGCGTTTCCCAAGCTGGACTGGGGCACCTAGACGCAGATCGGTGCCAATGTCACCCTCGCTCTCTCCCCTCCCAAGGCCGCGAAGGCGCGCTGCCGGCAGGTTAGGACGAGGACCTGCTGGTCCTGGGCCACGCAGTGGACTGCGGTGAACATCGCCTCGATGCGGTCGTCGTCGCTGTGGGCCAGGGCGTCGTCGAGGATCACGGGGACAGTGGTGCCGGTCCGAGAACAGGCGCGCAGAGGCGAGACGCGTCAGGATCGCCACCTGGTCGCGTGTGCCGCCCGACAGGATGTCGAGGGTCTCTGCCTGGGCGTCGCGGGTCAGGGCGGCGGGAAGCAGGGTGTCGTCGTCGATCTCGAGCGTGGCGCCGAGATGGATGACCGACAGCAACGGCTGCAACTCGTGGCTCGGATGGGCAGAGCAGCTAGCGCGCGGCCGCATGATGGTCCGATGGATCCTAGTGCTGCTCCAGGACATCACAGAACCCGTGGGGCGCCTGAAGATCGAGTATCCTTGAGCTTAGGAGAAGAAGGATCATCAACGTGCCAGTCATCGACATCGTGCTTTGCAGCATCGCCTTCACGTATGCTGTCGGCGTTGCGGTCGCCGTATGGCGGACTTTTGCCGAACCCCGTCAATGTCGAACCTGACATGAAGCTCGTTGCCAAGTTCATCGCATCAACTCCAAGAGAAGAACTGCGCAGGATCATAGAGGCGAAGGACTGAGCGCGTCATCTTCGTCTTGACTGGCAGGATGGCTCCGCGAGGCACTACTAGGCCTTCCGTTCGTATGACGTCCGGCCTATTGGATGATCTGCTGCCCGTGCAGCCTGAGGGCCTCGCCGAAATTCTGCAAAATTTCCGCCTTGTCACCATCTCGCGGATATTCCTATACTGTTCTCATGATCCTGATCTCGCCCGCCAATCTGATCTCTGCTCCGCTTCAGGCGGATGGTGAGGTCCGTGGTGCGTGCGCTCTGGTCCGCCGAATCAACGCGATGCCGATGACTGATCAGCCGATCCTTGCCGCCGGCATTGTAGCGCGAAACAGCGCACATCCTTCGGCTTTCACCCAAATAATATAACGTCGGGCAGCCGCTTTCGCATCTTCCTCTCGGGAGATGTGGAGGTCGCGGCTGCACAGTCATTTGTGGTTTGGCCATGGGAATCAACCATCGATGGCATGTCGCCCGAAGGAAAGCTCCAGAAGAATGGTAGCTGCATCCGTTTTTCGCGTAACTGGCTGATATTAATTGGAGAATTCTAAATCAGACCGAAATGTGGTATCCGATTTGAAATTACAGCAGTGAGGGAAGACTAATCATGAAGACCTGAAAACAAGGACGCCCGACCTGCGCCAACAGATCGAGCGTCGCTAGAGGCAGACCGAAATCCGCCGTGTCAATGGCTTTTGCTTAGCATTTCCAAATCGGAAATGCAAGCGATCGGCTTGTCCTCTCGAAATCCATGACCATGCGCGCAGCTGCAAGACGACCCGCTTTTGCGGGCTGCTCCTGCCTGTCCTGCGTCGATGGCCCCGCCATTCTCCTCGCCCAGTTCCGGGCGAGGGCGGACACCCCATGTCGAGAGACGGAAATGCTAGAAGACAAAGATGGCTTCGCCATCCTCCACGAGCCGAGTGTCGGTGACCGCCGCCCCGCAACCGCTTCGAAGGGCCATTGCACCGGCCATATCATGGTCGGCCCCTGGCCAGGACGGGTGCTCAACATCGAGAGTCACCTGGAGCAAAGCTGGGCATACTGCCTCAATACGCACCCCATGACGAGGACGCTGTGCGAGCAGGTCTCGTTCAGATGGCAAGCAACGTCCGGAAAATGGCTGGCCCACTACTTCGACTTTTGCGTCGAGCAGCTCGATGGCTTGCACATCGCCTATTCCGTCAAGCCGGAGGCGCGGGTCACGGCAAAATTCGAGGCCGAGATCGCCGCCATCGCACGGCAGGCAATCGACACTGGATTTGCGGACGACGTCCGTCTGCTGATGGACACCAACCTGGATCAGGTCGAACTGTCAAACGCCAAGTTGACCTACAGCATGCGCAAACCAGACCCCGAGGCGGATAACGCAGCTGCCGAGGCTATCTTCCAGATGACCGGCGTCGTCACGCTCGCCGAGCTGACATCCCGGATTGGGCAAGGGGCGCGCGGCTATCGCGCCCTGATCCGGAATATCGGCCAAGGCTGCCTCCGGCTCACACGCCATGAGCTTATCACCCACAGCACCGAAGTTTTCCGCACGGGAGTAGCAGCATGAACCTCCAGTTCGACACGAGCGGCCACCGCTATAAGTTCCGTTCCTTTGACTGCGTCTGGATCGAGGGGGTCGACTGGCGCCCGGTCAGCAGCAACGAAATCGGATACGTCATGAGGCGCTGTGACGAAACCGGGATCTGCAACCAGTTCTCTCATGTAGAGCTCAGCCGTCTCGGGTCGACCGGGCGGATCAAGCTCGAGCGCGATCACTTCACCGAAAAGGCGGCCAAGCGCCGTTTGGTGGATGCAGAGCAGTTGATCTCGCTGCTAAGTCCACGGCAGCAAGATAGGCTGTTCGCCCGCAAAATCTGGGTCGAGGCTTTTCAGGAGCAGGAACGCGAGAAGAAGGTCAAGCGAACCGACGAGTCGATCCGCGCGAACATGGGCGAGCTGACGTTGAAAGCCATGGAGCATGCTCAGTTCCTGCGTGGACTGAACGCGTCGCATGCGTCTGCCGGTTTCGAGTTCCGAAAACCTCCCAGTCCTCGCTCGATCCGTGCGTGGCTGAAGTGCTTCGAGGCCGATGGACTCGCGGGTCTCGTGGGTCGTGCGCACCTACGGGGAAATCGAAGCTACAGGCTTTGCCTGACGGGCCGGGCTTGGATGATGGAGCTGGTGCGTGAATATATGCATCCTGATAAACCGACCATGCTCTCAATCCTCCAGCTCATTCGCCTGCGCTTCGAAGAGCGGAATGCGGGACGTGAGGCCGAGGGCTTGCCTCTGATCTGCTCCCCAAGCGCTGAAGCAGTCCGCCGTGCTATCAACGGCCTGGACCCTTATGAGGTCATGTGTCGCAGGGAAGGCACCGCTGCCGCACGCAAGAAGTTCGCACCGGTCGGAAAAGGGCTGCAGGTGACGCGCCCGCTGCAGCGCGTCGAGATCGATGAATGGGATGTCGATATTCTCGCGCTGCTGGCCGATGCTGGGTTGCCGGAGCATCTGAGCGATGAGGAGCGGCATGCCTTCAAATTTGCCGGGAAAAAAACGGTGCGTTGGAAGCTGACGGTCGCAATCTGCGCAACGACAAGATGCATCTTGGCCATGATTATAACGCCCTCGGCCAAATCTAGCGCTGCCATTCAGGCAATCAAGATGGTGCTGTCGGACAAGGGCTCACTCTCTACAGCCGTCAGGGCGCATGACGCGTGGCACATGCACGGTGTGCCTGATGAGATCGTCACGGATTGCGGGTCTGCTTTCCGATCGCAAGAGTTCCAGACTGTCTGCTTCGACCTTGGCATCTCGGCCTTGCGCACGGTTGCTGGTCTGCCCGAATTACGTGCTCGCATCGAGCGCTTCTTCCGGACGATCGGGATGAACCTGCTGCCCGAATTGCCAGGACGCACCTTCTCCAGCATCATCGAGACGGGCGATGCCAATCCTGCCGATCGCGCTTGTCTGACAGAGAATGACCTGGCATTCGTGCTGGTTCGGTGGGTGGTCGATGTCTATCACAACACCCCGCATTCCGGTCTCGATGACGAAACGCCGTTGCAGTGTTGGGAGCGCCTGACGAAGGAGTTCAGCGTTACCCCGCCCCCGGATACCGGCACATGTCGCCAGATTTTCGGGACGAAGCTCGCCCGCAAGCTGGACAAGACCGGGATCCTCGTTCTGGGCATGCGTTATCACTCGGAGAGCCTTGCTGCTCACCACAGGCACCGAGGCGATCAAGACGTCGAGGTGCGTTGGCTGCCGAGCGACATCGGCACGATCGAGGTTCGCATCGGCAAGGACTGGATCAGTGTTCCTGCCGTCATGGATCAGGCGCACGGCTTGAGCGCACAGCTCTGGATGTCTGCAGTCCGCCAGGTTCGCGCTGCCGATCCCGACCGGAAGCGCCACGACGAGAAGGTCGTCCTGGCTGCTCTGCGCGACATCAGGGAGCGTTCCGAGGATGCGCAGGCGGCCATGGGGCTGCTTGTCGAAGACTGGTCGGGAGAGCGCCTGCGGATGGAGGAGCAGAAGCTGACGATCGGCTTCGAGGCCGGGCCGGCGCCGCAGAATGCTGCGCATACAGGTGGGATCGGCCGTTCCGTCGTGCCAGATCATGAGGCCGCTGCCTCGAGCACATCACCGAGCGCTACCAAGTGCCGCCGCAGCAAGGGCAACGGCGACGACAGGTTCGCGAATTGAGCGGGGCCGGCTACGCCGAGAATGCGCGGATCATGGAAGAGTTGCGCGCTCTCCACGTAAAGGTGCCTCGTGATGAGGAGTTCCGAGCGCATTTGGACCGCCTGTTGCGCCGCGATGACGCCGGCAATCTGACGTCGGAAGCGATCAGGTTCTCGGCGACCGCCGAAACACGCGGGATCCTTGTGGTGGACGGACCCGGTGGCGGCAAGTCTACAACCGTGGCGCACGCGCTCGCCAAACACCCAGCCCTTCAAGCAGGCGCACACGGCCAACTTGCGTGGTTGGGGGTGAGTGTTCCTAGCCCGGCAACATTCAAGAGCATGGGGTTCGAAATTCTGCGTCGCAGCGGCTAACCCGAACCTGTCGGAACGGCGGGAGGCCTGGAGTGTCTGGGATCAGATCAGAACGCGACTGAAGATGCTGGGCATCTCCGTGCTTTGGATCGACGAAGCCCACGACCTCTTCTGCAAGGACAGCGCCATGATCCTGCGAGCCCTGAAATCGCTGATGCAGGGCGACGAGGCTGTCATCGTGATCCTGTCGGGCACCGAGCGCCTGCACGAGATCATCCGCAGCGATCCGCAGGTCCAGCGGCGATTTTCCACCATGCAGTTGCGACCCGTCTGCGCAGCGACCGGCGGGGAGGATTTCGACGAGCTGATCGATGCTTACTGTAGAAAGGCGGAGCTGGAGTTGGACCTCTCTGAGGACCTCGTTGCCAGGCTGTTCCACGCGTCGCGCTTCCGGTTCGGTCGCAGCATCGAAACTACGTTGAACGCCATCGAGGCGGCGCTGGAGAGCGGCGCTGACTGCCTGACGAACGACCACTTCGCTCGCGCTTGGGCGATGCTGGAAGGGTGTGAGCCAGGGCGCAACGTCTTTCTGACCAATGACTGGCGCACTATCGACCCTGATCGCGACGACGATGAGCTGTCAGTCAGGCGACGCGGGCGGAGGAGGTGATCATGGGCCAGCTCTTCCCGCACCTCGCCTTTCCGGGTGACAAAACGCCCGCATCCTGGGCTGCTCGTCTGTCCGTTTTGCATGGTTGCCCCACCCTCAGGTCATTTCTGTCAGACCAGGGCATCACACCTTCGGATCTGCTTCATGGCCGCCGGAGCGCCATCGACCGCCTGTGCCAGGTTGCAGGTCAGGATGCCATTCCAGTCGGGCGCAACACCGCTTCGTCGCAGGGGAACCTGAATTTCACGCTCCGCGACGAACTGATTCCTGCCTCGATGATGGTGCGCGAGGAAACGCGTTTCTGTCCCCTCTGCCTGCTTGAGGACGATCTCGCGTGGGGCAATCCAGGGGCTGGGCGACGCGATCGTCTGGCTTGGACCCTGCGGGTCGTAACAACTTGTCCAAAGCATCACCTGGCCCTGATCTATCGCGCCCGCGATCATCGCGACAACATGCAGCACAAGCTCATCGCTCATGTTCCGGAGCGGGACGATGCGCTTTCCGCGTTGGCCGATGGGACCCTGCGCCGGGACCCGTTTCCCTTGCAGTCCTATGTCCTTGATCGCCTTGACGGCCGAAATGGTCCTAACTGGCTCGACAGCCAGACATTGGAACAGGCGGTCAAGGTCACCCAGATGCTGGGGGTTGTATTGGCCTTCGGCACTACCATCAACCTCGGCTCCGTCGACCGCGACGGCTGGGACTTTGCCGGCCGGACGGGGTGGGAGTGGGCGGCAGCAGGTGAGGAGGGATTGCATGCCGCCTTCGATGTTTTGCAGGCCTCGGCCTTTGTGCGAGGGCAGGGTGGCCAGAACTACTTCACCGTGTTCGGTCACCTGTATCGCTGGCTTCTGGAGCCGGGCGATCGCCCCGATCACGGACCGATCAAGCAGCTGCTGCGTGAATACATCCTCCGCCACATGGACGTCTGTGTCGGGCGGAACCTGCTGGGTGAGCCTGTCGAAAGGCGTCGGATGTATTCGGTGCAGTCGCTCGCACTGGAGACAGGCCTGCACCGCCAGACCCTGCGCAAGGTCCTTGTCGAAAGACACCTGGTTGCACCGGACCATTCAGAGAAGCCCAACTCGATCCTGCTCGTTGACATCAAGAAAGGGCGAGACGCGGCGGCAGCACTTCAGCGATCGGTTCAGTTCGTGCAGCTGCCCGCGCTGCTGAAGGCTACCCGTCCGATTGCCAGCTGCCTTATCGATCTTGGCCTTCTTGCGCCGCTGTTCCGGAGCCAGGGAGAAAACAAGAGGGACAAATCCGGCTTCGATGCGCTTGAGGTCGAGCGTGTAATGAATCGGCTCCATGATCTGGCGCCCGAGATGCCGCAGATTCCGCCGGGGTGGATCACGCTGACGCAGTGCACAAAGCGGGCGCGCGTCTCGATGCGGGATCTCCTTCGGCTGGTCTTTGAACGCGAAACGCAGAAGATCGGGCGCGTGGCCGGGGAACAGGGTTCAGCGCATTACGAATCGATCTTGATGACGTTCGGCGCTTGGCATCCTAATCCAGCCTTAGCATCGCCGCATATCCTAGATGGCCGCATTTTGCGGCCACTTTCTTTGGAATTTCGATAGCAGCTTTATGCGTGTTTAATGGCAGTTTCGCCCGTCGCACGACGAATAGAGATACTGTATTTGCTGGATGTTGATGGCAGTTCTATGTTGGGATCTACAGTAGGGTGAAGAGGCCCCCATAAACTGCCATTTTGTGGGGTTTTCTGCCATTTCGACAACCATAACGTTGCCACTGGTTGGCGTTCCTTGTGACTAAGATAGCCTTTTTAGCGGCTTGTTAATGTTGATGCCGGGCAGGTCTCGCAGTGCCAGCTGTGTCGCTGCTGCGGGCCGCTGGCTTGACGGCGTGGCCGTCGGATCTCAACACTTCCTCCTGACCCGGGTCCTTCCTGAAACCAGCGTCTACGCCTCCGGGCCAGCCGCATCCGGCCGCGGATGAGCGGTCGGTTCATGCGAGGACTGACCATGCAAAAGCACCTGTTCATCAGGGCCAAGTCGCCCGCCCTAGACCTGTCGGCAGGGAATATCGCCGCGCGCTTGGTGCTGCACCTGCTTCGGCTCCACGCGGCCCGTGCCGTGGTCGATCTTTCCCGGCACGAGGACAGGAGCCTTTACGACGTTGGAGGCCAAAGATGGCCGGGTGCTTGCCCCATCGTGCTGCCGGAGGACCGCTTGAGGATTCCTTGACAGACGATCGTTTCAAGCGTCAGGTTGCCACTCCCTTCGTGAGGCCCTAGTTTCACAGATGAGGACGGGACGGCCTCACCATCATGGTCATTACGCGGGACCGCCCGGCGCAGGGAGATCAAGCATGGCTTGGATCTGTCTTATTGCTGCCGCTATCCTGGAGATGCATCAACCTGGTCGCGCTGGCAATGGGCCTGTTCGGCCTTGACGAGATCATCGCAATCTTCGCAAAGACGGGCGGAACGGCCCTTCCCTCTAGGCAGGTGCTGCCTGAGGCCGACGCCTGTGGATTTCATTTAACATCTGGATGACGGTGCACTGATGCAGTCCGGTTCGCTTGGTTGCACAGCGGTGACGCCTTCTACTCGATTGCCAGTACGGGCCACTTTCGGCCCGGTCTGCCGGGGCCGCGATGCATGAGCGGGCAAAGCTGATCTACGCTCAGAGCTCTGGCTGCCGGCCATCAAAGAACCGGTCCGCAACCGCCTCGAATTCGTGCGGAGGCGGGAAGCCTGTGGCCCTGCGATCGTTCTCGTGCATCCAGGGTCGGGCCTCAAGCTCCACTCACAAGGCCAGAGGCAAGGCAGTCTCAAATGTCTTGGTCTTATCGCTGCTGACGATCCTGCGTCTTCCCTCAAATAATTCAAGCCGGGCGGCCAAGGCAGAGACGCGGCCGCCTTCAATTTGGTTTAGCGACCATTTCTGGACATCCTTCAACGGCTCGATGAGCACCTGCGGGTGGGTCAGGTAGCGGAAAGCTGCAGGCATGGTGAGACCGAGAAAGAAATCGGCTGCTGCCCAAGACATTCGCCTCGGGCCTGCCGCTGGTCAATGTCCGAAAGGTCTCGCATTGTGGACATCGCGAGGGCGACATTGCTGCGCCGGGTACCTACGTTCGGCCCGGAAAATCCGCCGTGCAGCGCCCGACGTGGTGCGACTGCCGGTTCGGACCGCGCCGCTGGGATGGACGCGGGGGCTGACGGCATGGCCACTAGAAGGCATGATATGACGTGAAAAACCCACTTCGGTTATCGAGCCGTGGCTTGGTGCTGCGGAGCGGCATCGATCCGTCGCAAGCTCATGAGGATCTTGCCTCTGACAATAGCCAGTTGGGTAGAATTGCGCTTCGACTGCCCAAGTCCGCGCGGAAGCGGGTCAGATGGGCAAGGGGTGGATCATCGCGCGGGGGTGGCCGGCCTCCTTCCAGAGGAAGGCCAGCGTGATTGGCAGGCGGAAACGGCGTGGGCCGGCGGCGCCCGGGTTCAGCCACAGGGTGGCGCCGGTCTCCTCGATGCCAGGTTTGTGGGAGTGGCCCGAGATCACGACGTCCCACCCCTCGGTTTCCGGATCGGCCCGCAACGCCTTGCGGTCATGGATCATGTGAATCTGCAGGCCCCTGGTCGTAAGGCTCACCGTCTCGGGCAGGGCTTGGGCCCAGTGGCCCCGGTCGATGTTGCCGCGGATTGCCGTCACCGGGGCGATGCGCGCCAAGACCTCAAGATGGTCAGGATCGCCGATGTCGCCCGCGTGCAGGATGCGGTCGACCCCTTCCAGAGCCTCCAGTGCCTCGGGGCGGAGCAGACCGTGGGTGTCGGAGATGACGCCGATGCGCTTCCTGGGTAAGGGCGGGCGGAACGGTTGCATGGGGCAGCTCCTGATGGTCATCGAAGGTCGGTGCTTGCTCAGCCCGGAAAGGTGATGATTATGGTGCCGCAACCGGTTGCGACCACGTCACGTTTCAACGGCTGCACCCCCCCGACGCCAAAGTTTGCATTCTGTGTCGGAAAACTGGCCCGCGGAGACGCCGACACTCTGATGCTGACCAAATCGCCGCCGCAAGCCCACGCACAGGAGGCGCCACGGGCGGCCTTTTCATTGAGGCTGACGCAGGTCGTGCTTGGAAACCAAATGCGGCTTGGGGCGCCGACACGGCTTCCTGCAGCTCCAGATTTTCGAAGCCAATGCTGTTGAACTCGGGCGCCTTCGTGCCGGGATCCATGACCGCAGCCATCCAATGCGCAGCGTTCGCAGCGGCCCGGAAAACCTTTCTCCGCCCTGCCGGTTCATCCCTTGCGTGATGGTCATCTTGCCTCTCAGCCAAGCTGAAGCCTCATCTCCAAGCATTGAGGCAAACAGCAAAGCGATCATTGCCACGAAATGCCAGTTCAGGCGTTCGAAGGGTTGACCTCGCCCTCTTCCTCGCCGTCCCAGTAATGAACGCGAACGGCGTGAACCTTGATCAACGCCATGCCAGGCGTGTCGATCCCGTCGGGAAACCACCGGTCGATGTCGGCGGACCAGTGATCGGCAAAGGCCGCCTTGTCACGGATGATGCTGGCCTCGCCCTCGACGGCAACGAACAGCGGCGGCGCACCCAGGATGCCGGCTCGACCCTGAAAGGACAGCGCGACATGGCGGTCCCGCTCGATGTCGCTGACGGTGCGGGTGTCCTCATAGGTAAAGTAGTAGCTGTCGCCGTCCCACTCCACCTCGCTGTTGTTGCTCATCGGGCGCGTGGCCAACTGCCCGCCCTCGGTGCGGGTGGTCAGCATGGCAAAGTCGATCTTGCCCATTGCCTTCGCCAAGTCCTGGATTGTCCGGCCAGCCATGTTTCCTCCTGCGTGTTTCAGTGGCGCACGGTGCTGAACGCCGTCCGCACGGGTTTCGTTGCGCGCCCGCGCCCCGCATGCGTCACCCGCACCTGAACCATGCAGAGCCTCAGGCTGTGCCGCAGTCCGCGACAAGCCTCCGAAAATCGCTTTCGCCGATGATCCGGATGGGGTGACCGGCAGCCTGCATGTCTTCGGCCCTCCGGTGCTTGCTGCTTTGAGCGTGTCCGGCAGGATCGGTCAGATCCTGATCGCCGACAACCAGATGGGTGGTCTGCCTGGTCACGCCCGCCTTGACCGACATCCCGGCCCGGACCGCCAGTGCGGCCGCCTCGGTTCGCGACATGCCAAGCGCGCCTGTGAACACCAGCGTGGAACCGGCCAAGGGCCCCGTCGGGATTCCCTTCATGGTGATCGCGGGAAGGTCACTCTTCTTGGCGACAGGTTTGATCAGCTCCTCGAAGGAAAGGCCAAGACGGCTTTCGGCGTGCTGGACGACCATCGCGGCTGCACGGGCGTCCTCGCCGGCGTCATGGTGGTAGAATTGGAGGTTCAGCCTCCTCCTGAGGTTGGCCAGCCCGTGCCCGCCATTGCCCTTCAGCTCCGGCCATGCCCGCCTTGCGATCATGACGCTGTCGCTCCACCGCAGATCGGGAGCATCGATGCCGCATGACAGGCAGGCAGCATGGACCGCCCGTTTGTCGAAGTTGCTGTGCTGGACAAGGTTGTGCCGCGTCAGCAGGGGCAGAAGAACTCCAATGGCCTCCGCAAAGCAGGGTGCCTGTGCGACATGATCCGGACCGATGCCGTGAAGCCGGATGTTGAAGGGATTGAACCGGGTGCGAGGATTGATCAGCATCGAGAATGTCTGGATCTGGTCGTCCGGTTGCACGCAAGCCAGGCCGATCTGGCAGATGCTTGCGGCGTCGCTGCACGCCGTTTCCACATCCAGGGCGATGAAGCGAAAGCGCCCCTCAGGGACCTGTTCGGCATGGCCGAAGTCCGGTCGGGCAGCCGCATTCCCCCTTCGGGAGGGCAGGGGTTCGAAACCATCAGCCCCTTGCTGATCGCGCCGCTGCGGTTCATGACCGCGTCCGAAAATCCGATCAAGCAACGCCATTGAAATCCACCCCACGAAATTCGCTGCATCTTAACCGAAGTCCTGGCCGAGGTGAGACCTTTGTTTGTGTGGCCATGGCAATGGCGTTCCCTCAGCTTTTCGTCTCCAAGCTCTGCTGAACGGCACGCTCCGCAGGCCCCTGTGCGGCAGTCTGGTTTTCGACCGGCAGTCTCTTCTCAGCCCATTCCTTGAACCCACCCATGTGGCGCACCTTCGTCATCCCCGAAGATGTTTGCGCGAACCTGCCGGGTGCCATAAGCGCAGGGGAGAAACGCGTCCAGCGTGACAGGGAGCACCGCCTTGAAGACCGACCCTGCCCATCACCAGAACATTGTCGGCGCGGCCTGGATGATCGTGGCCATGGCGGCCTTTGCCGTGGAGGATGCGCTGGTGAAAGCCATGTCCGGTCTTCTTCCGGTCGGCCAGATCCTGACCCTCTTTGGCCTGGGCGGCGCGCTGATCTTCGCGGCCATCGCGTTCCGCCAGGGCGATGCCCTGATGACACGGGATGTGGTCTCGCCCGCGATGCGGATCCGCGTGTTTTTCGAGATCACCGGGCGGCTCTTCTATGTGCTGGCTCTGGCGCTGATCCCGCTTTCGACCGCGACGGTGATCCTGCAGGCGACCCCTTTGGTTGTGGTGGCCTCGGCGGCCGTGATCTTTGGCGAACGGGTCGGCTGGAGGCGGTGGACGGCCATTGTCCTCGGGCTGGTAGGGGTGCTGATCATCCTCCGCCCCGGCACCGAAGGCTTCTCGGCCCTGTCGCTTCTGGCAGTCGTCGGCATGCTGGGCTTTGCAGGTCGTGACCTCGCCAGCCGTGCCGCCCCCAAGAGCCTGAGCACCGCCATTCTCGGCCTCTACGGCTTTCTGGCCCTGGCAGTGGCGGGCCTGCTGTTTTCTCTCTGGCAGGGAGAGGCGTTTCGGCTTCCCGACGCGCATGCCACTGTTCTGCTGCTGGCGGTGATCGTCATCGGCATCGGCGCCTACTCCTGCCTGATGAAGGCGATGCGCTCCGGCGATGTATCGGCGGTCACGCCGTTCCGCTACACCCGGCTCCTGTTCGGCATCGCCCTGGGCATTGCCCTGTTCGGCGAGACGCTGACCATGGGCATGCTGGCCGGCTCGGGCCTGATCGTGCTGTCCGGCCTCTTCATCCTGTGGCGCGGGCAGAAGAGAGCGGCCGAGGTCGGGTCAGTGACTTAGGCCGTGGCCCGAAACCTGCGGGTCCAGCAAACGACGCTCGGCTCCCGCACCCGGCGCTCGTCACCTGGTTTTTGCATCACCTGTGGGCTCCGCGAGAAGATCGGCAGCGAAGGCGTCAAGCAGGAACCACCTGAGGCCGCGCGTGAAGAGTCGCCATGGCGACTGTCCGACTGCCGACATGCGCTAAGATCGTTCCGTCCGGCCCCTGTCGGGCCGGTCTTGGGAGGGTTGAACATGTCACGAGTTTTGCTTCTTGCAGGGGTCGGGATCCTGCCCCTGCTTTGTGCGGGCACTGCCGACGCTGCCCCGTCGGTCTCACGGGGGGAATATCTTGTCACGGGTCCTGCGGGGTGCGGGAACTGTCACACTCCGCTTGGCGCGGCAGGGCCTGACATCTCTCGGGCGCTTGGGGGACGGCTGGTGGATGAAAACCCGGCCTTCATTGCCTATGCGCCGAACATCACGCCGGGCGGACATGTCGCAGACTGGACGGACGAGGAACTGGCACGGGCGATTCGCGAGGGGCTGCGTCCCGACGGGACCCTGATCGGGCCGCCGATGCCTTTCGCGCTCTATCGCGGGCTGTCGGATGATGACCTGCAGTCCATCGTCGCCTATCTGAGGACCGTTCCTGCGGTGGAGGGCGAACAGCCCGAAAGCGTCTACAACATCCCCCTGCCGCCGGCCTATGGCCCGCCCGTCGAAAGCGTGCCGCATCCGGAGGAGGGGGTGACGGTGGAATATGGCGCCTATCTTGCCGGCCCCGTCGCCCATTGCATGGAATGCCATACTCCGCATGGGCCGCAGGGACCGCTGCTCGACACGCACGCCGGAGCCGGCGGCTTCGAGTTCCGGGGTCCGTGGGGCGTGTCGGTGGCCGCCAACCTGACGCCGCACCCCGAGGACGGCATTGCGGATGACACGGACGAGGAGCTGAAGGTCATGATCACGCAAGGCCTGCGTCCAGACGGAACGCCGATGATGCCGCCGATGCCCTATGCCTACCTCGCGAACATGACGAGGGAGGATCTTGATGCGATCATCCTCTATCTGCGCAGCCTGAAGCCGCTGCCACTGCCGCAGTGAACAAGGAACTGCCAGGCAGGGGCGGGTGTTGCCGCGCTTGCCTGGCACGATCCTGCCGCAAGGCAAGTAGAGCAAGTTTCACCGGCCTGAAGATTGCCGCTATGCATCCTGAACAAGGTGATGTTGTGGCAAAGGGTCGCCCCAGCCGTCAGCAATAGCTCTCGACGAAGGCCATCTGGTGGTCACCGTAACGACTGCCATGGGCGAACCCCGCCGGAAGAAGATGCTCGATCTCGGCCAGGTCCGCGGCGTCGAGATCCGCAACCTGCCAGTCGCGAAGGTGATCCGCCGTTCGCGTGCCCGGGATCGGAATGATGTGATCCCCCTGCGCGAGGACCCATGCAAGCGCCGCCCCCGGGACCGTCCAGCCCCGGGCGGCGCAGAGATCGCGAAAAGGCGCAATGGCGGCAAGATTGGCTGAGAAGTTCGGCTCGACGAAGCGCGGGTTGGTGTCGCGAAAGTCGATGCCCGCACGGAAGTCCCGCGTCAGGGGTTCGCGCCCGAACATCCCGCGGCCCAGGGGAGAAAAAGCGACAAAGGCCACGCCCAACTCTCGGCAGGTCTGGATCAGGCCAAGCTGAGGCAGCCGCGTCCAGAGGGAAAACTCGTTCTGGACCGCCGTGACCGGATGTTCGGCATGGGCGCGGCGCAAGGTCGATGGCGCGACTTCGGACAGGCCATAGCCGCCGATCTTGCCCTCCTGCACCAGCCTGGCCATCGTTCCGGCCAGATCTTCGATGGGCAGGTCGGGCTGGCGGCGGTGGATGTAATAAAGGTCCACATGCTCCCGTTTCAGCCTGCGAAGCGACTCCTCCAGGCACTGGCGGATGTACGGCTCATCATTGCGCACCGTCCGCGGCGGGCCGTTCACGATGCCGCATTTCGTAGCGAGGTGCACCTCCGGGTGCCCCCACCGCCCGATGACCTGCTCCGAAACTCCCATGCCGTAGATGTTGGCTGTGTCGAAATGGCTGATGCCGGCGTCCAGTGCTGCATCCAGACAGGCCAACGAGGTTGCCTCATCGGTCGGGCCGAACATCCCGCCAAAGCTCATCGCACCAAAGCCAAGGGCGCCAACGCTGCGGTTGCCAAGCCGTCTCTGTTCCACCTGTGCCTCCTGTGCCGCGGTGGGGCAGAGAAACGCGACGCTTCCGGGCAGTCAAGTGAAAGCGCCCATCACGTTTGATCAGGGTTACGGGTAAACGCGGGCTGAAGAAGGCATTGCTTCGGCCTCCCATGTCATTGGCGTGCCCCTTGGCTCGCCGGCTGCTTCAACGCGGAAGCTGCACAGTATGGAACAGACAGGCTAGCTCGCCCTTGAGCGGTAGCAGCAAGGTAGCCTTGGACGAATGCCGCTGACCGACGCCCTGTTTCAAGCGCGTCCAATCCAGACCCGCCGTGAGGCCCTGGCTCCTGCCGAACAGCCCTTTCCGCATGCCGACCTTTTCCTGGGCCAAGCTCAGTCAAACAGCGCCGTCGGCTCAGCGGAAAGACCTAGTCCTGGCTTGCAAAGCCCTTCGGGACACCACGGCCCTTGTCCGCCGGCAAGCCTGCCTCCTGGATCAGATCCTCGGCCATGGAATCTGCATTGGGTCCTGCGTCCAACAGATGCTGCCAGATCTCGCGAACCGCCGGTGCGACCCGTGGCTCCGCCACGGCACGGGCGGTATGAAGCCAGGTCGCCAGGCCATCGCTGCTGTCATACTCGCGCGCCTTCCGCAGGGTGGCGATCCTGGCCTGCGCGGTCGCGGCGAAACGGGCAACGGCGTCGGTGGGCCATTCGATCAACTGATGAAGGTCCTGCCCGTCCGCCAGATAGGAGGCAGCCCAGAACCGTGCCGCGGCGGCATGGCCCTCCACGAAATGGCGTTTCGCTGCGGCCAACTTGTCCGCGAGAGCCTGCGCCTCATCAACAAGGGCTGCCGTCGCTTTCTCCTGTTTCCATTCGCTGAACATCGCGTCGTCCTTTTCCAGGTCGGGAAGGGCAGGGCCCTCATGAAAGCCATCTTGGAGGGAAGGCCTCAGAAGATCTTCTTCCGGACAACCTCCAGTGGGCCGCCCTTGTCATGCTGAGTAAGATAACATCGGTGGCTCATGGCTGCCGAAGATAAGGGGAGCATCGGCGGCTGTGAACCCGAGCCCCGACCGCTTCATATGCGGTGCGGCCCATGACGATGACAGGGTCCGGCATCTGTTTTCCTCCTCATGTCACGTCATTGGTGTTTGCACAGGCCGCGCCCGCCTGGCTCCCCCTGCAACCTGCAACGCGTGCCGGCCGCAAAAGGAACCACGAGGCTTCACCCTGATCCGCGTTGCGCCTTTCCCCCTCCCTCGGCAAGATCATCCTGCGGCCTTGATCTGGCCGGCCTCCTGGCCCAGTCTGCACCAGGGGGGAGCATCCGATGACCGCCACGACCCAGCTTCTGGACCTGCTTCAGGTCCAGCTACCGATCCTTCAGGCGCCGATGGCAGGGGTGGCCACGCCGGCCATGGCCGCGGCCGTCTCGGACGCGGGGGCCTTGGGCGCATTGGGCCTTTGTGCCTCCAGCCCAGAGGCTGCAGGGCAGGCCATCGTGGAGGTCCAGCAGCGGACATCCGCCCCCTTCAACGTGAACTTTTTTTGCCACGCGCGACCACAGCGCGACCCGCCGCTGGAGGCGGCCTGGATCCAGCGGATGGCGCCGCTCTTTGCGCGGTTCGAGGCGGAGCCGCCTGTTGAGCTTCGGGACCTCTACACCAGCTTTCGCGACACCGAAGCCTACCTCGAACTTGTTCTCCAGCTGCGCCCGCCGGTCGTGAGCTTCCATCTGGGCCTTCCGCGTCCTGACCAGATTGCGGCGCTGCGTGCGGCGGGGCTGGTGCTGATCGGCAGCGCCACCTCCCCGGCCGAGGCCCGCGCCATCGAGGCGGCCGGTTGTCATGCCGTCATCGCGCAGGGATGGGAGGCCGGAGGGCATCGTGGCCTCTTCGATCCCACCGCGCCGGACGCCCGGCTTTCGACCGGCGACCTGCTGCGCGCCCTCTTGAACGAGGTGAGCCTGCCGGTCATCGCCGCCGGCGGGATCATGGACGGGCGGGACATCGGCCGCATGCTGGAGCGGGGTGCCGCGGCGGCGCAACTGGGCACCGCCTTCGTCGCCTGCCCGGAAAGCGCCGCGGATGCCGGCTATCGCGACCGCCTTGCCCTGGGCGGCGACACGGTCATGACCCAGGCCATCTCTGGCCGCCAGGCCCGCTGCCTCAGCAACGCTTTCACCCAATGGGCCGAGGATGTCCCACCCGCTGACATCCCCCCCTATCCCTGCGCCTATGATCTGGCCAAGGCGCTCAGCACGGCCGCCAAGGCCAAGGGCGCCACAGCTTACGGCGCGCAGTGGGCCGGTGCGCAGGCCGCACGGGCGCGCGCGCTTTCGGCCGGGGATCTCGTGGAGACTCTGGCCGCGGAGATGGGGGAGTGGGCGAGGGCATGAGGGGCCCGGGGGTGCCCTCGGCTCCTCCAGCGCCCCGGGGACTCTGCCCCGGATCGTCGTGTTGATGCCGTTCCCGATCCACGTGGCGCTGCGAGCGACTGTGTTCACTGCCACACGCATCCGCAGGCCGCCGTCATGATGGTGCTGCTCGTCGCGCGTCGCGGCTGGTCATCTTGACCATGAGGCGCCTGCGCAGCTTTTCAACCAGGGTTCAGAGCCTGCTGGTCGTCTTTCGTTCGGCAGGGGTGGCGAAGGCGACATACGCGGCATCCGGCGGTTCATCCGCATCCCTCTCCGTGGGGGCGGGGTCTTCGGGTGCGGATGCGCGGATGATGCCTAAGCCATAATCGAGATCCCGCGCAATTGCTCCAAAGGCGGCGCACTCCGGCAGGCGCGCGCTGATCTTCAACTGCGCTGCATGATCACGCGCGCGGCCAAATGCGTTCAGAACCTCGCAAAGGTCAGCCTCTGACATGCCCGCGATGGCCGCCCTGAACCGGGTGACATCCATATTCCTCCTCCGTTGCTGCAACATCGGTGCCGGCCGGATCGCCCGCTGTGAAGACAGGGGGTTGGCATAGGGCGCTTTCCTCACTGAACACGGGCCGCCGCCGATGCAGAATACCTAACCCGGGGAATGCGGGAGAGATTTCCTCGATCTTTCCCGGTTCAGCGGCCTCATGTTCGATGATTGGTCTGCAGAATGACCGCCCGGTGTCGGAGACAGGCTATGTCTGACGCTCGGATCACGCTAGCCTTGGCTTCATACAGAAGAATTGACGGGGTGTCGCAAAACCGATCCTGCAGCGCGGTTGTCCCCTGAACTCGTCCCGCATTTTCCAGAACAGGACAGAAGCAACTGCTTGGTTAGGCGGAAATCCAATGCAGATGATTGCAAGGTCAGCATTCCCGGCAGGACATCCTGCGGCAAGGCCGTCCGCTACGGCAAGCAGCGCTTCCGCATCGAGATCATGCTTTGTCATTTGAAAGTTCGGAGCCAGCTTGCCGCCTTGGCTCAGAACAGATGGCCGAAGTTTTTCCCCTCCGCCATCGCGCCAGCTGTCATGTATTTGCATGGGCGACATTAAGGGTGGGCTCTAAGAGAGCATCTTCCCACGGCGGTAGGCGATTGCCTACATCGCCAGATGTGCCAACCCATCGCGTCTCTCGACGGCGCAAGGTCAAATTTTGCGTGAGGAAAGGATTTGCCCGGCATAGCCGGGATGTTTTTGGTGGAGCCAAGGGGAGTCGAACCCCTGACCTCTTGAATGCCATTCAAGCGCTCTACCAACTGAGCTATGGCCCCACCGGAGGTCTGCGAAGCGCCTCAGCGCCGCCGCGTGTGGGGTCTATATGGGCGCCCGCGTGGGGGTGCAAGCGGAAAATCGTCGGGCAGGCGCAGATTCTTTCGCAGTCAGGCGGACATGGGATGCAGGCGCTGAAATTGCGGAGAAAGTGGCCGCGAGAGGCGCGGCCCAGCCCTGCGCGCGCCGGAAAGAAAAGGGCCGCGACTTTCGACGCGGCCCTTGCTCTTATTCTTCTTCGTCGCCGGCGACATCGGCGATGTCGTCCAGCGACACGTCGCCGTCGTCATCGTCCTCTTCCAGCAGGTCGTCGTCCAGTTCGCCGGCCTCGTCGGCGATGTCCTCTTCGTCATCGACCAGTTCGTCGTCATCGGGCCGCACGGCGGTCTTTTCGGTGACAAGCGTCTTGCCGCGACCGTCGGTCAGGCTGTCCCGCGTGAACTGGTTGCCGCAGGCGGGGCAGGTCATCGGGTCGTTCTTCAGGTCATAAAAGCGCGTCGCGCAATGCGGGCACAGGCGCTTCGTGCCCCATTCCTCTTTGGGCATGGTAATCTCCTTCAGCCGCGATTAGGGAAACCGGGCGACCCCCTGCCACAGCGGCCTGAGGGTGTCAAAGGCTTTATCTGGCAGGCCGGGGCGGGCATGGCAAGCGTCGATCAGCGGATCATCCTCGAAGACGGGCTGGCGGTGAGGCTGACACGCTCGCCACGCGCGCGGCGCATGACGCTGCGGGTGCCGCGCGATGGATCGGGCGTGGTGCTGACCCTGCCGGCGCATGTTTCCGAGCGGGAGGGGCGGGCCTTTGCCGAATCCCGCCGCGCCTGGCTGCACCAGGCCGTCGCCCGGCTGCCCGCACGGCAGGTCGCGGTACAGGGCGCCCTGCTGCCGGTCGAAGGGCAGCTGCTGCGGCTGACACCGGCCGAGGTGCGCAGGCCTCAGGTGCAAGGCGACGCGCTGCTGATCCCGCAGGGACGTTCCGCGGGCCCGGTCGCGGCCGCATGGCTGAAGCATCTGGCGGCGGATCGGCTGCGCGCCGCCTGCGACCGCTTCAGCGGCGCCCTGGGCCGCCCCTATCGCGCCCTTGTGCTGCGGGACACGCGGTCGCGCTGGGGCAGCTGCACCCATGACGGCCGGCTGATGTTCTCGTGGCGGCTGGCGATGGCGCCGGGGCCGGTGCTGGACTATGTCGCCGCCCACGAGGTCGCGCATCTGGCGCATATGGACCATTCGCCCCGCTTCTGGGCGCAGGTCGAGGCGCTGATGCCCGGCCATGCACCGCAGCGCGCCTGGCTGAAGGCCCATGGGGGCGATCTGATGCTGTGGCAGTTCCGCGATTGACGGGCGCAAGATTTGTGATCACATGAGGCCCATGAGCGCCGCCCGATCCACCGACCCAACCGCGCATGAGCGTCTGTATCGCAGCCTGCGCAGCCAGATCATGCTGGGCGAACTGCCGCCCGGCAAGGCGCTGACCCTGCGCGGGATCGCCCGCGACCATCACCTGTCGATGACGCCCGCCCGCGAGGCGGTGCGCCGCCTTGTGGCCGAAGGCGCGCTGACCCTGTCGGGATCCGGCCGCGTCGCCACCCCCGCCCTGTCGGACGAGCGGATCGAGGAACTGGCCGCCCTGCGTGCGCTGATCGAACCCGAACTGGCCGCCCGTGCCCTGCCGCGCGCGCATTTCGCCCTGATCGACCGGCTGGCGACCATGAACGGCCGGATCGCCGACGCGGTCGAGCGTCACGACGCGGTCGGTTATATCCGCTGCAACCTGGATTTTCACCGGATGCTCTACCTGCGGGCGCAGGCGCCCGCGATGCTGGCGATGCTGGAGACGATCTGGCTGCAGCTGGGGCCGACGATGCGGGCGCTCTATGGGCGGGTCAAGCGCAACGAGCCGCCGCGGCACCACCGGATGATCCTGGCGGCGCTGCGGGCGGGGGACGAGCCGGCGCTGCGGCTGGCGGTGCGGGCGGACGTGACCCACGGGCTGCGGCACCTGACCTCGGCCTGACGGCCTTGTGACTTCGCGCGGCCCTGGGGTGGGGCATGATGGCGGCATGTCAGCCGGAAGGTGCCTCATGCTGGACCGACGCGATCTTTTGAAGGCCCTGGCCGCTGCGGCGCCCTCGGTCCTGGGCATCGGCGCGGTGGGGCGGGCCCTGGCGCAGGACGCGGCAGAGGCCCAGTTGATTGCCACCCATGTCTGCCGCCTGATGCCCGAGACGACCGAGGGCCCATTTTATTTCGACCCGCGCCTGCTGCGCAGCGACATCAGCGAGGACAAGCCGGGCCATCCGCTGGCCATGCGCCTGCAGGTCGTGGACGCCGCCTGCCGGCCGATCGAGGGCGCGCGGGTCGATGTCTGGCATTGCGACGCGCAGGGCAATTACAGCGGCTATCCCGGCCAGGCCGAGGGCGACCTCAGCGGACAGACCTTCCTGCGGGGGTCGCAGATGACCAACCAGGCGGGGCGGGTGGCCTTTCGGACGATCTGGCCCGGCTGGTACCGGGGCCGCACGGCCCATGTGCATTTCAAGGTCCTGCTGGACCGGCAGGGTCTGGTGACGGGGCAGATGTTCTTTCCCGACCGCTTCAGCCGGGCGGTGTTCCGGCAGCTGCCGGCCTATGCGCGGGGCTCGACCCGCGGCCAGATCTTCAACGACCGCGACGGGATCGCGCGCAGGGCAGGCGAGGGGGCCTTTGCCCAGGTCACCCAGGTCCAGGGCGGCTTCGAGGCCGCGCTGGTCATCGGCGTGGCGCGGGCCCGGGCCGGAGCGCTGCTGCCGGGGACAGCCGGCCCGACCCGCCGGGGCTAAGGGATCAGGCAGGCGCGCCCATCGGCGGCAGGCCGAGCGAGCCAAAGCTGATCTGCGGCAGGGTCGAGGGGATGATGCGGTTGTATTTCGTGCCCTCGATCGCGGCGCCGGCCATCAGGCCGGACTGGCCGAAGATCATCGCCACCACCGGGAACTGGGCCGAGAAGGTGTCGGTCCCCACGGCCATCCCGCCGGCCGGGATCGCGTAGAACGCGCCCGCCCCGGCGACCCAGCCCGGCGCGGCGCGGAAGGCGCCAAGCGCCTCGTCCGTCTGGAAGATCAGCACATGGGCATATTGCTGCGCGCCGGCCTGCAGGCCCACCGTGGCGCGGGTGGCGGAATAGTAATCGACCGACTGCCCGCCGATCCGCAGCGCGCCTTGGCCATAGGCGCCGCCAAAGCCAAGGGCGGCCTCGGTCATCAGCGGCATGTAAAGGACGCCGCGAGCGTTCTGCACCAGCGGGGCGGCGGCCGGATAGGTGCCGACCAGGTATTGCTGGGTCTGGTCGACGCGCGCATCCAGCTGCGCCGCGCCATTGGTGCCCACCGCATTGGTGCAGCCGGCGGCCAGCATCGCAGCGCCGCCCGATGCCAGCAGGTTGCGGCGCGTCATCGTGAATTTGGTCATCTGTCGCCTCGTGTCGGTGATCGGGACTTTTACCGGCCCGTTGGGGCGCAGGATAGGTCAGCGGGCCCGGTCACGCCAGCATCTCGGCCACCGTGGGCGCGAAATAGCTCAGCACCCCGTCGCAGCCGGCGCGGCGGAAGCCCAGTAGGCTTTCCACCATGGCGTCCCGCGACAGCCAGCCGTTGCGGATCGCGCCCTCGATCATCGCGTATTCGCCACTGACCTGATAGGCGAATGTCGGCGCGCCGAA
This sequence comes from Paracoccus sp. T5, assembly GCF_048538155.2. Classification (GTDB taxonomy): domain Bacteria; phylum Pseudomonadota; class Alphaproteobacteria; order Rhodobacterales; family Rhodobacteraceae; genus Paracoccus. The sequence continues at coordinate 2,592,672 of NZ_CM135809.1, read as the reverse complement.
TTCGTCCTTCACCGCCCGGCAGATGTCCAGATAGGGCATGCCCGGCTTGACCATGACCATGTCGGCGCCTTCGGCCAGGTCGCGGGCGACGCAGCGGATCGCCTCGCCCCGGTTGGCCGGGTTGATCTGATAGGTCTTCTTGTCGCCCACCAGCCGCCCCGAGGCGCCCACCGCATCGCGGAACGGACCATAGAAGGCGCTGGCGAATTTCGCGGCATAAGAGAGGATCGCCACATGCTTGTGGCCCTCGCGCTCCAAGGCTGTGCGCAGGGCGGCGATGCGGCCGTCCATCATGTCGCTTGGCCCCAGGATGTCGGCGCCGCATTCCGCCTGCACCAGCGCCATGCGGACCAGCGCCTCGACCGTCTCGTCGTTCAGGATCTCTCCGTCCACGACCAGCCCGTCATGGCCGTTGGCGTTGTAGGGGTCCAGCGCGATGTCGGTCATGACCGCCAGTTCGGGCACGGTCTCCTTGACGGCGCGGATGGCCAGGTTGCCGATGTTGTCGGGGTCCCAGGCCCGCTCGCATCCCTCGGTCCGGCTGGACTGGTCGGAATGCGGAAAGATGCAGATGGCGGGGATGTTCAGCCGTGCGGCGCGTTCGGCCGCGCGTTTCGCGCCGTCCAGCGTCAGTCGCTCCACGCCCGGCATCGAGGCGATCTCGCCCTCGGCGCCCGCCACTTCGGTCACGAAAATCGGCCAGATCAGGTTCGCGGGCGTCAGGTTCGTTTCCGACACCATGGCGCGGATATTGGCGTTGCGGCGCAGCCGGCGCAGGCGCGAGGCGGGAAAGGGGGCAATGATCGGGCTGGCCATGGGGCCTCCTGCAAATGGGACGGCAGCTGGGACAACCGGGCGGCTTTCCCTTGGTCAAAACCCGTTCTAAGGTCGCCGGCAGCCAAGGACAAGGAACTGCCAGTGCCGCAAGTCAACAGCCTGATCGGGCTTCTGGACAGCCGGTCTTTCATGACGATCTGGTACTGGCTGGCGCTGGTGGGCATGTGGTCCGCCACCGGCCGCAGTGTGCTGGGCGTGCCGACCGAGGTGCTGGCCCGCGCCAGCGCCGCACAGGCCGCGGGACAGGCCGAGGGCGCCGCCGTCATCACGCTGCTGGACTGGCTGTCGCTGGTCCTGCCGCGCTGGCAGCTGGACACGCGCGAGGGGGCGCTTTTCCTGGCGGTCACCAGCTTCCTTCTGAGCTCGCTGGCGGTGCTGGGCTTTGTCTTCTGGCTGGAAATGGCGCAGGCGATGGTGCTGTTGCTGGTGCCCTTCTGGCTGCTGTTCTGGATGCGCATCCGGCTGGCGCGACGCCTGGTCCCGCTGGTCGAGGCGGCGCAGGACGGGCAGATGGAGCTGTCGCAGGTGGCCGCGCGGGCGGTGCATCTGATGTCCTGGCACCGCCGTTGGGTCACGCTGATGTCGATGGTCGCGATCGCGCTGACGGTGCTTTGGGGGACGCTGTGGGCCATCATGCATCCCAACGGGCTGTGAGGCGCTTGACTTCGCGGCGCGGCCCTATACCTGACGGCTCATGTCCGACCAGCTGATCCTTTCCGGTGCGCCCGAAGGCTATGACGCGGCGCTGATCGCGCGCGAGGCGGCGCGTCCCGAAAACCGTGGCGCGCCGGTGATCCACATCGCCCGCGACGACCGCCGCATGGCCGCCACACGCGCGGCCCTGGCCTTTCTGGCTCCGCAGCTGGCGGTGCTGGACTTTCCGGCCTGGGACACGACCCCCTATGACCGCGTCTCGCCCGCGCCCGAGATTCAGGCGGCGCGCATGGCCACGCTGGCCGGGCTGGCGCAGGGGGCGATCAAGGGCCCCTTTGTCCTGCTGACCACGCTGAACGCCGTCTTGCAGCGTCTGCCGGCGCGCGACCTGGTGGCCCGGACCGCCTTCACCGCCCGCGTGGGCGACCGCATCGACGAGGCGGCCCTGCGCGAGTTCCTGGTGCGCATGGGCTTTGTCCAGAGCCCGACGGTGACCGATCCGGGCGACTATGCCATTCGCGGCGGCATCATCGACATCTTTCCGCCGGGCGAAGCCGGGCCGATCCGGCTGGACCTGTTCGGCGACGTGCTGGATGGGGCGCGGCGTTTCGACGCGGCCACCCAGCGTACCACCGAAAAGCTGTCGCGGATCGAGCTTGCGCCCATGTCCGAGGTGATCCTGGACGAGCCGTCGATCACCCGCTTCCGCCAGAGCTATCGGACGGAATACGGGGGTGGGACCAATGACCCGCTTTACGAAAGCGTCAGTGCCGGCCGCAAGACGGCGGGGATGGAGCATTGGCTGCCCTGGTTCCATGACCGGATGGAAAGCCTGTTCGACTATCTGCCCGGCGCCTCGGTGGTGCTGGACGACCATCTGGGCCAGGTGATCGACGCGCGCCGCCTGATGATCCGCGAACAGTTCGACGCCCGCTGCGCCGCGATGGCGGCCAAGGGGCGGGCCGATACCGTCTACAAGCCCGTGCCGCCCAATGCGATGTTCCCGACCGAGGCGGAATGGGCGGGCTGGCTGGCCCCGCATCGGGTGCTGCGCCTGTCGGTCCTGAACCAGCCGCCCGGCCCCGGCGTGCTGGACGCGGGCGGGCGGCCGGGCCGGAATTTCGCGCCCGAGCGGCAGGCCGAGACGATCAACCTGTTCAGCGCGCTGGCGGGCCATGTGAAGGCGCTGGCCAAGACCCACCGGGTCGTCATCGCCAGCTTTTCGGACGGGGCACGCGAACGGCTGGCGGGGCTGCTGAAGGATGAAGGCCTGACCGGCGCCGCGCCCATCGGCGATTTGCGCGACCTGCCTGATCAGCCCGGCGCGCTTGGCCTGGCGGTCTGGCCGCTGGACGAGGGCTTCGTGGCGGAGGGAACGGCGCTTGGCCGCATCGCCGTCATCTCGGAACAGGACGTGCTGGGCGACCGGCTGATCCGGGGCGCGAAGAAGCGCCGCAAGGCCGAGAACTTCCTGAAGGACACCCAGACCCTGTCGCCCGGCGATCTGGTCGTCCATGTGGAACATGGCATCGGCCGCTATACCGGGATCGAGACGATCATGGCGATGAAGGTGCCGCATGACTGCGTGGCGCTGGAATATGCAGGCGGCGACCGCCTCTATCTGCCGGTCGAGAATATCGAGCTGCTGTCGCGCTACGGCCACGAGGAGGGCCTTTTGGACCGCCTTGGCGGCGGGGCTTGGCAGGCCCGCAAGGCGCGGCTCAAGGAACGCATCAAGCTGATCGCCGACAAGCTGATGCGCGTCGCGGCCGAACGCCTGTTGCGACCCGCGCCCGTGCTGGAGCCCGAGGAGCACGACTGGCAGCAGTTCGCCGCCCGCTTCCCCTACAGCGAGACCGACGACCAGCTGGCCGCGATCGAGGACGTGGCCGAGGATCTGGCCGCCGGTCGCCCGATGGACCGGCTGGTGGTGGGCGACGTGGGCTTTGGCAAGACCGAGGTGGCGATGCGCGCGGCCTTCATCGCCGCATCCCAGGGGATGCAGGTGGCGGTCGTGGCGCCGACGACGCTGCTGGCCCGCCAGCATTACCGCAGCTTTGTTGAACGCTTTCGCGGCACGGCGATCACCGTCCGCCCGCTGTCGCGTTTCGTCAGCGCCAAGGATGCCAATGCCACCCGCACCGGGCTGACCGATGGCAGCGTCGATATCGTCGTGGGCACCCATGCCGTGCTGGCCAAGGGCATCCGCTTCAAGAACCTCGGCCTCCTGATCATCGACGAGGAGCAGCATTTCGGCGTCGCCCACAAGGAGCGCCTGAAGGAGTTGCGCAGCGACATCCACGTCCTGACCTTGACCGCCACGCCCATCCCCCGCACGCTGCAGCTGTCCCTGACCGGCGTGCGCGACCTGTCGGTGATCGGCACGCCGCCCGTCGACCGCCTGGCGATCCGCACATATGTCAGCGAATTCGACAGCGTCACCATCCGCGAGGCGCTGCTGCGCGAGAAATACCGCGGCGGGCAGTCGTTCTTTGTCGTTCCGCGCCTGACCGACCTGCCCGATGTCGAGCATTGGCTGACCGAGAACATGCCCGAGCTGTCCTATATCGTGGCCCATGGCCAGCTGGCGGCAGGCGACCTGGATCAGCGCATGAACGCCTTTTACGACGGCAGCCATGACGTGCTGCTGGCCACGACCATCGTCGAATCGGGGCTGGATATCCCGACCGCGAACACCATGGTCATCTGGCGGGCGGACATGTTCGGCCTGGCGCAGCTTTACCAGATCCGGGGCCGGGTGGGGCGGTCCAAGGCACGGGCCTATTGCTATCTGACGACCAAGCCGCGCCAGCCGCTGACCCCTCAGGCGATGCGGCGGCTGAAGTTCCTGGGTTCGATCGACGGGCTGGGGGCGGGCTTCAACCTGGCCAGCCAGGACATGGACCTGCGCGGCGCCGGCAACCTGCTGGGCGAGGAGCAGTCGGGCCATATCAAGGAAGTCGGATTCGAGCTGTACCAGCAGATGCTGGAGGAGACGATCGCCAAGCTGAAGTCGGGCGAGCTGGAGGGCACGCCCGAGGATGAATGGGCGCCGCAGCTGAACCTGGGCGTGCCGGTGACGATTCCGGAAAGCTATATCCCCGACCTGGACGTCCGCCTTGGCCTCTATCGCCGCCTGGCCGAGCTGACAACCAAGGTCGAGCTGGAGGGTTTCGCGGCCGAGCTGATCGACCGCTTCGGGCCCTTGCCGCGCGAGGTGAACACGCTGCTCTTGGTCATCCGCATCAAGGCCATGGCCAAGCGCGCCAACATCTCAAAGCTGGACGCGGGGCCCAAGGGGATCACCGTCCAGTTCCACCTCGACAAGTTCCCCGAGCCTGCCGGCCTGGTCGAATTCCTGTCCGAGGAGCGCGGCACCGCCAAGGTCACCGACAACAAGGTCGTCCTGCGGCGCGAGTTTTCTTCGGATGCCGAACGGATCAAGGGTGCCTTCGCCGTGGCCAGAGACTTGGCCGCAAAGATCAAGGCCGGCAAGCAGAAGGCCAGAACATGAACGGGCTGATCCGGTTCGACACCGGCCCGCTGCCGGGCGGGACGGAATTCGCGCACCCGCAGAGCGTGATCCGCGCCGATACGCCCGAAGAGGTCGGCCCCGCCCTGGCGGCCCTGCAGGCGGCGCAGGCCCGCGGCATGTGGCTGGCCGGCTCTCTGTCCTATGAACTGGGTCACGCGCTGACCCCGCGCCTGGCCGAGCTGATGCCCCCCGACCGGCAGATGCCGCTGATCCTGATGGGGGTCTTCGACGGCCCGCGTCCCGCGCCGCCGCTTCCGGCACCGCAGGGCGTCAGCTTTGGCCGGCTGCGCCCGCTGTGGGACCGGGCGCGCTATGACGCGGCCATCGCGGCCGTGCATGCCTATATCGCGGCCGGCGACACCTACCAGATCAACCTGACCTTTCCGCTGGAGGCGGAGGTCACCGGCGATCCGCGGGCCCTTTACGCCGCCCTGGCCGCCCGACAGCCGGTGGGCGAGGGGGCCTTCGTGGACCTGGGCGGGCCGGTCGTTCTATCCCGCAGCCCCGAGCTGTTCTTCGCGGTGGATCATCAGGGCGTCATCGAAACGCGCCCGATGAAGGGAACTGCTGCCCGCGCCGCCACCCTGGCCGAGGACGACGCCGCCGCGCAGGCGCTGCAGCAGTCGGAAAAGAACCGCGCCGAGAACCTGATGATCGTCGATCTTCTTCGCAACGACATCAGCCGCATCTGCCGGCCGGGCAGCGTCCATGTCCCCCAGCTGTTCCATATCGAACGCTATGCCACGGTGCACCAGATGGTCTCGACCGTCCGCGGCCAGCTGGTGCCGGGGGTCGGGCTTGCGCAGATCTTGGGCGCGCTCTTTCCCTGCGGCTCGATCACCGGGGCGCCCAAGATCCGGTCGATGCAGATCATCGCGGAACTGGAGGCGGCCCCGCGGGAGGTTTATTGCGGCGCCATCGGCTGGGTCGATCCGGCCGGGCCGATGCGGTTCAATGTCGCGATTCGCTCGCCCTGGATGATCGCCCCGGGGCGCTTGCGGCTGAATGTCGGCGGCGGCATCGTGCATGACAGCGAAGCCGGGTCCGAATGGGAGGAGGCGCTGTGCAAGTCCGCATTCTTGGGCGCATTCCCGACAATCTGACCGTCTTCGAGACGATGCGCCGCGAGCCGGACGGCCAGATCGCGCTGTGGCCCCTGCACCTGGCGCGGCTGCGGAACGGCTGCGCGGCAGTCGGTTTTCCGCTGGACGAGGCCTTGGCGCAAGAGGCGCTGTCCCGGCTGCCCGCAGGTCAGCTGCTGCGCGCCCGCCTGGCGGTGGATGCCAGCGGCCGGATCGAGGTGACCCATGCCCCGCTGCCGCCCAACCCTCCTCTCTGGCGGGTGATCATCTCGGACCGGCGGCTGCAGGCGGGTGATCCCTGGCTCTCCATCAAAAGCTCGCATCGCCCGGTCTATGATCATGTGCGTCAGGCGTTGCCCGCAGGGGTCGACGAGGCGCTGCTCCTGAACCAAATGGACGAACTCTGCGAAGGCACCATCACAAGCATTTTTCTGGACCGGGGCGGCGCGCTGCTGACGCCGCCGCTGGCCTGCGGCCTGCTTCCAGGGGTGCTGCGCCAGAGCCTGCTGATGCAGGGCCGCGCGCAGGAAGCGCACCTGCAGCTGTCGGATCTGGCGGAAGGGACGCTCTATTGCGGGAACGCCCTGCGCGGCTTGATTCCGGCGCTTCTGGTTTGAGAGAGGCCGGTGCTCTTGGACGGGGCTTAGGTCTTCAGCGGACCTACGGGCCGGCAACCGATTGGGCGTGGCTCAGGGTTGCAACAAATGGCGATGACCGAGCAGGGATTGGCACGGCCCGCGTCTTTTAATCTATCCAAGTTGGTCGGGCGGGATGTCCGTTCCAACGTCGCACTTGATAGCGCTGGCTCAGTTATGAACCTGTAGCTGCATCCCCAAGCTACCCATATGCAAAAGCCCCGCCGGTCAGGGCGGGGCTTCCAAACCTTCATGGGTCTTGCGTTACTCCGCCGTCAGCAGCGGGGTCTTGGACTTGCCGATCCGCGGAGCGTCAGGACCGGTGATGTCGAAGGCGGGCTTGTCATCCTCGATTTTCACGCGCACCACCCCGCCCTTGGTCAGGCCGCCGAACAGCAGTTCCTCGGCCAGGGGCTTCTTGATGTATTCCTGGATCACCCGGCCAAGCGGGCGGGCGCCCATGCGATCGTCATAGCCCTTTTCGGCCAGCCAGTCGGCGGCTTCCGGGGTCAGTTCGATATGGACATTGCGGTCCATCAGCTGCGCCTCCAGCTGCAGCACGAACTTCTCGACCACGTGGACGACCACCTCGCGTGACAGCGGGGCAAAGCTGATAATCGCGTCCAAGCGGTTGCGGAATTCGGGCGTGAAGGTCCGCTCGATGGCGGCCGTATCCTCGCCCTCGCGCCGGTCCCGGCCAAAGCCGATCGCCGCCTTTGCCTGATCCGCGGCCCCTGCGTTCGAGGTCATGATCAGGATCACGTTGCGGAAGTCCACCTGGCGGCCGTTGTGGTCGGTCAGGCGGCCCGCATCCATGATCTGCAGCAGGATGTTGTAGACATCCGGATGCGCCTTCTCGATTTCGTCCAGCAGCAGGACGCAATGCGGGTGCTGGTCGACACCATCGGTCAGCAATCCGCCCTGATCAAAGCCGACATAGCCCGGAGGCGCGCCGATCAGGCGGCTGACCGCATGCTTCTCCATGTATTCCGACATGTCAAAGCGCAGCAGTTCCACCCCAAGCGTCGTCGCCAGCTGCTTGGCCACCTCGGTCTTGCCCACCCCGGTCGGCCCGGCAAAGAGATAGTTGCCGATCGGCTTTTCCGGTTCGCGCAGCCCGGCGCGGGCCAGCTTGATCGCGCTGGAGAGCGTCTCGATGGCATTGTCCTGACCAAAGACCACCCGCTTGAGCGAGGCCTGCAGGTCGCGCAGAACCTCGGCATCGTTCTTGCTGACGTTCTTGGGCGGAATGCGGGCGATCTTGGCCACCACGGCCTCGATCTCCTTGGGGCTGATGGTCTTGCGCCGCTTGCTTTCGGCCACCAGATGCTGGGCCGCCCCCGCCTCGTCGATCACGTCGATGGCGCTGTCGGGCAGCTTGCGGTCGTTGATGTAGCGGCTGGCCAGTTCCACCGCCGACTTGATCGCGTCGTTGGTATAGCGCAGGTCGTGATGCTTTTCGAAATGCGGCTTCAGCCCCATCAGGATCTTGATGGTGTCCGGAACCGAAGGCTCGTTCACGTCGATCTTCTGGAACCGGCGGCTGAGCGCGCGGTCCTTTTCGAAATGCTGGCGATACTCCTTATAGGTGGTGGACCCCATGCAGCGCAGCTTGCCGCCCGCCAGTGCGGGTTTCAGCAGGTTTGAGGCGTCCATCGCCCCGCCCGAGGTCGCGCCCGCACCGATCACGGTGTGGATCTCGTCAATGAACAGGATCGCATCGGGATGCGCCTCCAGTTCCTTGACCACGGCCTTCAGGCGCTCCTCGAAGTCGCCGCGATAGCGGGTGCCTGCCAGCAGCGCGCCCATGTCCAGCGAAAAGATCGTGGCCCCGGCCAGGACGTCGGGCGTCTCGCCGCGCGTGATCTTCAGCGCCAGACCCTCGGCGATCGCGGTCTTGCCCACGCCCGGGTCGCCCACCAGCAGCGGGTTGTTCTTGCGCCGGCGGCAGAGGACCTGGATGGCACGCTCGACCTCGGCCTCTCGGCCGATCAGCGGGTCGATGTCGCCCTTCTTGGACTTCTGGTTCAAATCCACGCAATATTTGCCAAGCGCGGTTTCGTCCTTGGCATCCTGCGCGGCCTCGGCCTTGGTCTGTTCGACCGGCTCGTCCGAACCTGCCACCTTGCGCGGCTCGTTGAAGCTGGGGTTCTTGGCCACGCCATGCGCGATGAAGTTGACCGCGTCGTAACGGGTCATGTCCATTTCCTGCAGGAAGAAGGCCGCGTTCGATTCCCGTTCGGCAAAGATTGCGACCAGCACGTTCGCGCCCGTCACCTCCTGCCGACCCGAGCTTTGCACGTGGATGGCCGCGCGCTGGATCACGCGCTGGAAAGCCGCCGTCGGCACCGCTTCGGAGCCGTCGACATCGGTGATGAGGGTCGACAGGTCATCCTCGATGAACTCGATCAGCGTCTTGCGCAGCTCTTCCAGATCGACGTTGCAGGCCCGCATGACCTTGACCGCATCGGGTTCCTCGGTCAGGGCCAGCAGCAGATGCTCCAGCGTCGCAAGCTCGTGTCGATGTTCGTTCGCCAGCGCGAGCGCTTGGTGAATGGCCTGTTCCAGGGAGGTCGAGAAACTTGGCACGGTCGTCTCCTGTCAGTCGGCTGGCGGTATGGGACCCATTCTTGGCCCACCTGCCCAGACTGTCATGATAGCTTTAAGATTTGGTGGATTTCCGCCGGCATCAAGTGCTTTTTCTGACAGGTGCCACGAATTTCCAACGGTTGAGGCAGATGTGATGTCGCAGCGCCCGGATTTCAAGCGCCAGGGGAACAGGCTCCGCGGCCGGGTGTCGCGGAACGGCCGCAGCGTCTAGAATTCGTCCTTCATCCGGCGCAGCCGGGCAAAGACTTCGGCATCGCTGGCGCCGGCCAGGCCCAGGCCGTCCCGCAGCTCCGGAATGCGCAGGAACGGATTTGTGGCCCGTTCCTGCTCCAGCGTGGCCGGGGCGCAGGGTTCGCGCGCTTCCTGGATCGCCGCCAGCCGGTCGTGCAGCGCCGCATTGTCGGGATCGACCGACAGGGCGAACGCCCCATTCCCGCTGCAATAATCATGCCCGGAACAGATCAGGGTACCGCCGGGCAGGGCGTTCAGCCGCGTCAGGCTGTCCCACATCATGGCCGGATCGCCCTCGAACAGCCGCCCGCAGCCCATCGCCATCAGGCTGTCGGCGGTAAAGGCCATGCGGCTGTCGGGAAAGTGGAAGGCGACATGACCCACCGTATGGCCCGACACGTCGATCACCTCGACCGCCTCGCCCAAAACCTCCAGCGGCTCGTGGGGGCGGACGCGCAGATCCAGCGGCGGCAGGCGATGCGCATCGGTATCCGCACCGATTACCCGGGCACCCGTGGCGGCGACGATCTCGGGGACCGCCTGGATGTGGTCGTCATGGTGATGGGTCAGCAGGATCGCGTCCAGGCCCCAGCCCCGCGCGTTCAGTTCCGTCAGAATCGGCATGGCCTCGGGGGCGTCGATCAGCACCGTGCCGGCCTCGCCATGCAGCAGATAGGCATAGTTGTCCTTGAGACAGCGCAGCGTGACCAGGTCCAGCGGCATTGGCAAATCCCTCCCCTTGTGGTGATCTGAGCCTGTCAAAAGCCGAACCGGGGCGCAATGCATCACGACATCGATCAGTTGCGGCATTTCTATTACCAGCGTTCCCTGGGGCGGGTGGTGCAGCGGATCCTGCGCGACCGGCTGACAGCGCGTTGGGCGCCCGCCGGCACCACCGGGATGACCGTCGCGGGTTTCGGCTTTGCGGCGCCGATGCTGCGGCCCTACCTGGCCCATGCACGACGCGTCACCGCGCTGATGCCGGGACCGCAGGGGGTGCTGGGCTGGCCCGCCGGGATGCCCAACCACTCGGTCCTCTGCGACGAGGCGGCCTGGCCGATCGAGACGGGCAGCATCGACCGACTGGTGATGCTGCACGGGCTGGAGACCAGCGATCATCCCCGCGAACTCCTGGCCGAAGCATGGCGCTGCCTGGGGCCGGGGGGGCGCATGATGATGATGGTGCCGAACCGGGCGGGCCTCTGGGCGGCCAGCGACCGGACGCCCTTCGGCTTTGGCCGCGCCTATACCACGGGCCAGATCGAGCAGCAGATGCGGGCCGCGGGGCTGATGCCCGAATGGCACGGCTCGGCCATCTACATCCCGCCCTCGGACCGGCGCTTCTGGCTGCGCAGCGCGCAGTTCTGGGAACGGGCCGGCGCGCGGATCAGCCGGGTGCTGATCGCGGGGGTCATCCTGGTGGAGCTGTCCAAGCAGACCCGCGCGCCGGTCGGGCCTGGCATCCGGATCCATGTGCCAAGCCCACGGGAAATCCTGGACGGGGTCACGCGCCCGCGCCCGAAAAGCGCCCCGGTCCGGCGCGCCGGCGGTGGCGGGGACTGAGTCGGTTCGGCCTGCCGACAGGCGTCGGGACCAGGCGCCTTGGCCCGCGACATGCGTCATCCGGCCACAGGGGGGAACCCGCTTCAGCCGCAATGTTAGCGCTGCTTGTTACTGGTTTCACGCAACCTGCGCCGATTGTCGCAAAGGCCCGCGTTTCCTTGCCCTTGTAGGTTGCCGGGCACGAAATCACCTGCTAGAGACGCCGCAGATTTCCGCACGACCCTCCATAAGCCGTGCGACTGCGACCCGCACCCCGCGACAGACCAGGCAGCAGCCCGGCCCGCCAGCGGGGTTTGCGCAAACCGTAAAGGATGACCGTGGCCAACTCTGTTTCCATGTCCCAGAGCATCGCCGGACGCTATGCGCAGGCCGTCTTCGACATCACGAAGGAAGATGGGGGGCTTGATGCCCTGGCCCGGCAGACCGCCGATCTGGATGCCGCGCTGAAGGACAGCGCGGACCTGCGCGACCTGATCGCCAGCCCGCTTTATTCCCGCGACCAGCAGTCCCGCGCCATCGCCGCGCTGGCCGCGAAGATGAAGCTGTCGCCGGTCCTGTCGAACACGCTGCAGCTGATGGCCCGGAACCGTCGCCTGTTCGTCCTGCCGCAGCTGACCAGCCGCCTGGCCGACCTGATCGCGACCGAGCGCGGCGAGATCACCGCTGACGTCACCAGCGCCATCGCGCTGAGCGACGAGCAGCAGGAACGCCTGAAACAGACCCTGGCCGAGAAATCGGGCAAGACGGTCAAGCTGAACACGCGCGTCGATGAGACCCTCATCGGCGGCATGATTGTCAAGTTGGGCTCGAAGATGATCGACAGCTCGGTCCGCTCGAAGCTCGCTTCCCTGCAGAATGTCATGAAAGAGGTCGGATAATGGGAATCCAGGCTGCCGAGATTTCGGCGATCCTCAAGGAGCAGATCAAGAACTTCGGCCAGGATGCCGAGGTTGCCGAAGTCGGCCAGGTGCTGTCCGTCGGTGACGGGATCGCTCGTGTCTACGGTCTGGACAAGGTCCAGGCCGGCGAGATGGTGGAATTCCCCGGCGGCGTCCGCGGCATGGTGCTGAACCTCGAGACCGACAACGTCGGTATCGTGATCTTCGGCGACGACCGCACGATCAAGGAAGGCGACACCGTCAAGCGCACGCGCTCGATCGTGGACGTTCCGGTCGGCAAGGCCCTGCTGGGCCGCGTCGTGGACGGCCTGGGCAACCCGATCGACGGCAAGGGCCCGATCGAGACGACCGAGCGTCGCGTGGCCGACGTCAAGGCGCCGGGCATCATGCCCCGCAAATCGGTCCATGAACCGATGGCGACGGGCCTCAAGTCGGTCGACGCCATGATCCCGGTCGGCCGCGGCCAGCGCGAGCTGATCATCGGCGACCGCCAAACCGGCAAGACCGCCATCGCGCTGGACACGATCCTGAACCAGCAGAACTACAACGGCCGCGAGGCCGAGGGCATGAAGACCCTGCACTGCATCTATGTCGCAGTGGGTCAGAAGCGCTCGACCGTCGCCCAGCTGGTCAAGAAGCTGGAAGAAACCGGCGCCATGGCCTACACGACCGTCGTGGCCGCTACCGCGTCCGACCCGGCGCCGATGCAGTTCCTGGCGCCCTATTCGGGCACCGCGATCGGCGAATACTTCCGCGACAACGGCATGGATGCGCTGATCATCTATGACGACCTGTCCAAGCAGGCCGTGGCCTACCGCCAGATGTCGCTGCTGCTGCGCCGTCCGCCCGGACGCGAAGCCTATCCGGGCGACGTGTTCTACCTGCACTCGCGCCTGCTGGAGCGTTCGGCAAAGCTGAACGAGGCCAATGGCGCCGGCTCGCTGACCGCGCTGCCGATCATCGAGACGCAGGCGGGCGACGTGTCGGCCTATATTCCGACCAACGTGATCTCGATCACCGACGGCCAGATCTTCCTGGAAACCGAACTGTTCTTCCAGGGCATCCGCCCGGCGGTGAACACCGGTCTGTCGGTCAGCCGCGTGGGTTCGGCCGCACAGACCAAGGCGATGAAGTCGGTCGCCGGCCCCGTGAAGCTGGAACTGGCGCAGTACCGCGAGATGGCGGCCTTTGCCCAGTTCGGTTCGGACCTGGATGCCGCCACGCAGCGCCTGCTGAACCGCGGTGCCCGCCTGACCGAGCTGATGAAGCAGCCGCAGTACCGTCCGCTGACCAACGCCGAGATCGTGATCGTGATCTATGCCGGCACCAAGGGCTATATCGACAGCGTGCCCGTGCGCGATATCGTGGCCTGGGAAGACGGCCTGATCCAGTTCCTGCGCAGCCAGAAGTCGGACCTGCTGGACGACATGACCCGCAACGACCGCAAGGTCTCGGGCGATCTGGAAGCCTCGATCAAGGCGGTGCTGGACGAATACAACCGCACCCGCGCCTGAGAGGGGGAATAGATGCCCAGTCTCAAGGATCTCAAGAACCGGATCGGAAGCGTCAAGAACACGCGGAAGATCACCAAGGCGATGCAGATGGTCGCCGCCGCCAAGCTGCGCCGTGCGCAGGAGGCGGCGGAAGCCGCGCGCCCCTATGCCGACCGCATGGCGGCCGTCATGGCCGGCCTGACCGCGAATGCGGCGGGCCAGTCGGGCGCGCCCCGTCTGCTGGCCGGGACGGGCGGCGATCAGCGTCACCTGCTGGTGGTCATGACCGCCGAGCGCGGCCTGGCCGGCGGCTTCAACAGCTCGATCGTCAAGCTGGCCCGCCAGCATGCCGAGCGGCTGCGCGGCCAAGGCAAGGACGTGGCGATCCTGACCGTCGGCAAGAAGGGCCGCGAGCAGCTCAAGCGTGATTACGGCAGCCTGTTCGTGCATCACGTCGATCTGTCCGAGGTCAAGCGCGTGGGCTATGACAATGCCCGCGCCATCACCGACGAGGTTCTGGCCCGCTTCGATGCCGGCGATTTCGACGTGGCGACGATCTTCTACAACCGCTTCGAGTCGGTGATCAGCCAGATCCCGACCGCCAAGCAGGTCATCCCTGCCGAAGTGCCCGAGGGCGCGGCGCCGGTGAATTCGCTCTATGAATACGAGCCCGGCGAGGAAGAGCTGCTGACCGACCTGCTGCCGCGGTCGGTCGCGACGCAGATCTTTGCGGCGCTTCTGGAAAATGCGGCGTCCGAACAGGGCGCGCGGATGAGTGCCATGGACAACGCCACGCGCAACGCGGGCGACATGATCGACCGACTGACGACCGAGTACAACCGCTCGCGTCAGGCTGCGATCACCAAGGAACTCATCGAAATCATTTCGGGCGCCGAGGCGCTCTGACCGTAACGCAGAGGTGACAACATGGCAGAGGCCACTGGTAAAATCACGCAGGTGATCGGCGCCGTCGTCGACGTGCAGTTCGACAGCCACCTTCCGGCGATCCTGAACGCGCTGGAAACCCACAACAACGGCAAGAAGCTGGTGCTGGAAGTTGCCCAGCACCTGGGCGAGAACACCGTCCGCACCATCGCCATGGACTCGACCGAAGGCCTGGTCCGCGGCGAGCCCGTCAGCGACACCGGCGGCCCGATCACGGTGCCGGTGGGCGACGTGACCCTGGGACGCATCCTGAACGTCGTCGGCGAGCCCGTGGACGAGGGCGCCGCCCTGGCCGCCAGCGACATGCGCGCCATCCACCAGCAGGCCCCCGACTTCGCCGCGCAGGCGACCAGCTCGGAGATCCTGGTGACCGGCATCAAGGTCATCGACCTGCTGGCCCCCTATTCCAAGGGCGGCAAGATCGGCCTCTTCGGCGGCGCCGGCGTGGGCAAGACCGTTCTGATCATGGAACTGATCAACAACATCGCCAAGGTGCACTCGGGTTACTCGGTGTTCGCGGGCGTTGGCGAACGGACCCGCGAGGGCAACGACCTTTACCACGAGATGGTGGAATCGGGCGTGATCGTCCCCGACAACCTGTCGGAGTCGAAAGTGGCGCTGGTCTACGGCCAGATGAACGAGCCGCCGGGAGCCCGCATGCGCGTCGCCCTGACCGGCCTGACCTTGGCCGAGCAGTTCCGCGACGCTTCGGGCACGGACGTGCTGTTCTTCGTGGACAACATCTTCCGCTTCACCCAGGCCGGTTCGGAAGTGTCGGCCCTGCTGGGCCGCATCCCCTCCGCCGTGGGTTACCAGCCGACGCTGGCCACCGACATGGGCGCGATGCAGGAACGCATCACCTCGACCAAGAACGGCTCGATCACCTCGATCCAGGCCGTCTACGTTCCGGCCGACGACCTGACCGACCCGGCGCCCGCCACGACCTTCGCCCACCTGGACGCCACGACGGTTCTGTCGCGTGCGATCTCGGAACTGGGCATCTACCCGGCCGTGGACCCGCTGGACTCGAACAGCCGTATCCTCGACCCGGCCGTTGTCGGCGAAGAGCATTACCAAGTGGCGCGCGACGTGCAGGGCATCCTGCAGAAGTACAAGTCGCTGCAGGACATCATCGCGATCCTGGGCATGGACGAGCTGTCGGAAGACGACAAGCTGACCGTGTCGCGGGCCCGCAAGATCCAGCGCTTCCTGTCGCAGCCTTTCGACGTGGCCAAGGTCTTCACCGGTTCGGACGGGATCCAGGTCCCGCTGGAAAAGACCATCGCCTCGTTCAAGGCGGTCGTGGCCGGTGAATATGACCACCTGCCGGAATCGGCCTTCTACATGGTCGGTGACATCGAGGACGTGAAGGCCAAGGCACAGCGTCTCGCGGCCGAAGCCGCGTAAGGGGGCACCATGGCCGATACGATGCAGTTCGACCTCGTGTCGCCGGAACGGAGCCTCGCCTCCGTTCCCGTGCGCGAGGTGCGCCTGCCGGGCAATGACGGCGATCTGACCGCCATGCCCGGCCATGCGCCCGCGATCGTGACCCTGCGTCCCGGCATGGTCGTGCTGGTCGGGGCCGATGGCACCACGCGCGAATTCGCCGTCACCGGCGGCTTTGCCGAGATCAATGCCGACAGCGTCAGCCTGCTGGCCGAACGCGGACACCCGCGCGAGGAGATCACGCAGGAGGTCTTCAACGACATGATGAAGGACGCCCATCGCGCCCATCGCAGCGCGACCGACCGTCGCGAACATGTCGGCGAAGAGGTCGTCACCGCGGCCGTCAAGCTGTTGGGCGACATGCAGGCGCTTGGTACCCATATCGGACTGGACCCGAACCAGTCCACGGTTCCCGACTGATCGACCCGATCCGGTCTTGATAAAGCCCCGGTGTTTCGCCGGGGCTTTTCCTTAGTGCGGTCACCGGACCTGATGCTGGCGCGGCGGGCGTCGCCGAACGGCCGCGGGTGTCGGGTATTGCCCGGCAGCGTCCGTCAGCTGCGCTCCAGGTTGACGGCGATCAGGCCTGCAAGCTGCTTCGGATGCGTCAGGGGCAGCATGTGCCCTGCACCGGGCACGGTGGCGCGCCCGACATCCGGCAGCCGGGCCGCCAGCGCATCCGAAATCGCATGGATCACCCGCGGGCTCTCTGCCCCCGCGATCAGCAGGACCGGGGCATCGACCTGCTCCAGCCCGCCGTCGCGCAGGATGCGGGCGCTGTCGTCGCGCAGCGCGGGGCCGGTGTCCGCCACCAGGCGGATCTGCCGCGTCATCTGCATCTGGATCGGCGCGGGCAGCGCCGCCCAGTCCTGGTCGCCCCAGACCGACAGGAAACCCTGCGCCGCCTCTTCTGCATGACCATCTGCCAGTGCCGCCTGCATCCGCGCGTCCAGCGCATCCTGGGCCGCATCCGGTGCGGCGGCGAACAGCACCGGCTCGATCAGGGTCAGGCTGCGCACCGCCTCGGGGGCGGCCACCGCGATGCGCAACGCGACCGTGGCGCCAAAGCTGTGGCCGATCAGGTCCAGCGGCCGCTCGATGAAGCTTCCGGCGATGCGCGTGACGGCGGTGTGATAGTCGGGACCGTCCGCGCCGGGTTGCCAGTCACCGCTTCGCCCGTGTCCCGGCAGGTCGAAGGCGCGCAAATCCACCTGGCCCCCAAGCGCCTCGGCGATCGGCCCCCAGCTGCTGCCGCTGCCCAGCATGCAATGCAGCGCCAGCGCCGGACGATCGGGATCGCCCGGCCAATGCCGAAGGTGGACGCCGCTCATAGGGTGGCCAGGTGGCGGTCCAAGAAGTCCAGCCGGTCCTGGCCCCAGAAGCGCTGCCCGCTGTCGCGCACGACATAGAAGGGTGCGCCGAAGGCGCCGTCGGCGACCGCCTGTTCCAGGTTGCGGCCATAGGTTTCCGCGCCCACGAACAGGCCCTTGTCGGCCAGGGCAGGATCGAAGCCATGCGCCGCCAGGATCTCGCGGATGACGCCGTCGTCGCTGATGTCGCGCTCCTCGGCCCAGACCGCCCGCAGGAAGCCCTGCACCAGCCCCCCCAGATCGCCGCCGCCCGCCTGCTGGGCCGCAATGACCGCATAGGAGGACGGAGCCATGTTCACCGGCCAATGGGCGGGCTTGAGGTTCAGGGGCATGCCCAGATGCTCGGCCCATCGCGGCAATTCCTGCGCGCGATACTCCATCCGGCTGGCATGGCGGTCCGCCGGGCGGATGCCGCCCGTGCGGTCGAAGAGCTGCATCAGGTCCACGGGCTTGTAAGTGATCTGCGCGCCGTGCCGATCGGCGATCTTTTCCAGGCGATCGCCCGCCAGATAGCTGAACGGGCTGATCGTGCCGAGATAATAGTCGATATGCGCCATGCTGCGGTCCTTCTGGTTTGCCCGCAGGCTAGCCCGGTGCTAAGGCATCCGCAATCTGACGCAACCCCCCAAAGGCCCCGATCCATGCCCGTCATGACCGAACCCAAGCTGATTTCCGGAAACGCCAACCGTCCCCTGGCGCAGTCCATCGCGCGGCGCATGTCCATGCATCGCGGCATGAGCGTCAGCCTTCTGGACGCCCGCGTCGAGCGGTTCAACGACCAGGAGATCTTCGTCGAGGTCTACGAGAACGTCCGCGGCGAGGACATGTACATCATTCAGCCGACCTCGAACCCCGCCAATGACAACCTGATGGAGCTGTTGGTCATCACCGATGCGCTGCGCCGGTCCTCGGCCTCGCGGATCACGGCGGTGATCCCCTATTTCGGCTACGCCCGCCAGGATCGCCGGGCCAAGGCCCGCACGCCCATCAGCGCCAAGCTGGTGGCGAACCTGCTGACGCAGGCGGGCGTGGACCGGGTCCTGACGCTGGACCTGCATGCCGCCCAGATCCAGGGCTTCTTCGACGTGCCGGTGGACAACCTCTATGCGGCGCCGGTCTTTGCGCTGGATGTGCAGCACCATTTCAAGGGCCGGATGAACGACCTGATGGTGGTCTCGCCGGACGTGGGGGGCGTCGCGCGGGCCCGCGAACTGGCGACCCGGATCGGCGCGCCCCTGTCGATCGTGGACAAGCGCCGCGAAAAGGCCGGCGAAGTGGCCGAGATGACCGTGATCGGCGACGTGGCCGGCAAGGCCTGCATCATCGTGGACGACATCTGCGACACGGCCGGCACGCTGTGCAAGGCGGCGCAGGTCCTGACCGACAACGGCGCGACCGAGGTTCATGCCTATATCACCCATGGCGTGTTGTCGGGCCCAGCGGTGGAGCGCGTGGCGAAGTCGGTCATGAAGTCGCTGGTGATCACCGATTCGATCCAGCCCACCGAGGCCGTGCGGAACGCGCCCAACATCCGCATCGTGCCCACCGCGCCGATGTTCACGCAGGCGATCCTGAACATCTGGAACGGCACCTCGGTCAGCAGCCTGTTCGAAACGGACACGCTGCTGCCGATCTACGAGGGGCTTTATTCGACCAGTTGACGGTCGCGCGGAGCAATTGGTCCGGGTGCCTCCGGCGGGGGTATTTCCGACAACGAAGAAACGACAAAGGGACCGGCGGGCGAGGGCGCGCCGGTCCTTTTCATGCGGACTAGAGCGCGCGCCAGCCGATGTCGCGGCGGCAGAAGCCCTGCGGCCAGTCGATCGCGTCGACCAGCTGATAGGCGCGCTGATGCGCCTCGGCCAGGGTGGCGCCGCGTCCGGTGCAGGCCAGAACCCGACCGCCCGTGGCGACGATCGCGCCGTCCTTCAGGTCCGTGCCGGCGTGGTAGGTCATCTGGAAGCTGGTCTCGGGCAGCGCGTCCAGGCCCCTGATCGGCGTGCCCTTCACGTAGCTGCCGGGATAGCCCTCGGCGGCCATGACCACGGTCAGGGCATGGTCGTCGGCCCATGTGACCGGAACATCCGCCAGGCGCCCCTCGGCGCAGGCCAGAAGCAGGTCCAGGGCCTGCCCCCCAAGCCGCATCATCAGCACCTGGCATTCCGGGTCGCCGAAGCGGACGTTGTATTCGACCAGGCGGGCCTGGCCGTCCGCGATCATCAGCCCGGCATAAAGTACCCCTTGGAAGGGCATGCCGCGCCGCGCCATCTCGGCGATGGTCGGGCGCACGATCCGCGCCATCACCTGGTCCTGCAGCTCGGGTGTCAGCACCGGGGCGGGGCTGTAGGCGCCCATTCCGCCGGTATTAGGTCCGGTATCGCCGTCGCCCACGCGCTTGTGGTCCTGGGCGGTGCCGATGGGCAGGCAGTCGGTGCCGTCGCTGAGGATGAAGAAGCTGGCCTCTTCGCCGGCCATGAACTCCTCGACCACCAGCGACATGTCTCCGAATTCGCCGTCGAAGATCGCGTCGATGGCGGCATGGGCCTGTTCGACCGTCTCGGCCACGGTGACGCCCTTGCCGGCGGCCAACCCGTCGGCCTTGATCACGATGGGTGCGCCCTGGGCGGTGACATGGTCGCGGGCGGGCGCGGCGGCGGCGAAGCGTGCCCAGCCTGCGGTGGGGGCCCCGCAGGCATCACAGATCTCTTTGGTGAAGGTCTTGGAGGCTTCCAGCTGCGCGGCGGCCTGGCTGGGACCAAAGACGAGGAAGCCCGCATTGCGAAGCGCGTCCGACACCCCGGCGGCCAGCGGCGCCTCGGGGCCGATGATGACGAAGTCGATGGCGTTTTCTTGGGCGAATTCCAGAACATCCGCGCGCGACAGGACATCCAGCGCGGCGCATTCCGCAACCCCTGCAATCCCGGCATTGCCCGGCGCCACGATCAGCCGGTCGCATTTCGGGTTCTGCCGGATGGCCCAGGCCAGCGCATGTTCGCGCCCGCCGCCGCCCAGGATCAGGATATTCATCTGCCGCCCTTTCGCTTGACCTTGCGGCGTTCTAGTCTGGCGCGGACAAGGGAACAAGCCGCATGGACCTTCTGGACGACGACCCCGAAACCGACCCGCCCGCGGGCAGCAATGCGCATGAATTCACGGTCTCCGAGTTGTCGGGCGCCGTCAAGCGCAGCATCGAGGACCAGTTCGGCCGCGTTCGCGTGCGGGCCGAGGTCGGGCGCGTGTCGCGGCCTGGTTCGGGGCATCTCTATTTCGACCTCAAGGACGACCGCGCCTGCCTGGCGGCGGTGACTTGGAAGGGGCAGGCCGCGCGGCTGATCCAAGCCCCCGAGGAGGGGATGGAGGTCATCGCGACCGGCCGGCTGACGACCTTTCCCGGCCAGTCCAAGTACCAGATGATCGTCGACCAGATCGAGCCTGCCGGGGCCGGTGCGCTGATGGCGATGCTGGAAAAGCGCAAGAAGGCCCTGGCGGCCGAGGGGCTGTTCGATCCTGACCGCAAGCGGGCCTTGCCGTTCCTGCCAAGGGTGATCGGCGTCGTGACCTCGCCCTCGGGGGCGGTGATCCGCGACATCCTGCACCGGCTGCGCGACCGCTTTCCGACCCGCGTGGTGATCTGGCCCGTGGCGGTGCAGGGGCAGGCCTGTGCGGCGCAGGTGTCGGCCGCCATCCAAGGGTTCAACGCACTGCCGCAGGGCGGGGCGATCCCGCGGCCCGACCTGATCATCGTGGCGCGCGGCGGCGGCAGCCTGGAGGATCTGTGGGGCTTCAACGAGGAAATCGTGGTGCGGGCTGCGGCGGCCAGCACCATCCCGCTGATCTCGGCCGTGGGGCATGAGACGGACACCACGCTGATCGACTTTGCCTCGGACCGCCGCGCACCGACGCCCACCGCCGCCGCCGAAATGGCCGTGCCGGTCCGGGCCGACCTGGCGGCGCGGCTGGCCGAAAGCGGGGCGCGCATGGCGCGCTGCAACGCGCAGGCGATCCAGCGCCCGCGCCAGCGGCTGCGCGATCTGGCCCGCGCCTTGGGCCGCCCGGCGGCCCTGACCGAGGGCGCGCGTCAGCGCCTCGACCTGCGCGGCGCGCGGCTGGAGCCGGCGCTGCGCCAGCTGGTCCGCAGCCGCCACCAGCAGTTGGCCTCGCGCCCCATGCCGGCCGCGACGCTGCGCCAGTTCACCGCTGCCAAGCGGCACGGGCTGGAGCGGCTGGAAAGCCGCCTGGACCTTGCGGGCCGGCGCCGGACGGAACGTCCCCGTGACCGGCTGGTGCAGATCCAGGAACGGCTGGATGCGTCGCTGAAGCGCGTGACGGCCTCCACGCGGCGCGCGATCACCCAGCAGGCGGCACGGCTGACGGAACTGCACCAGCGTCTGGACGCGGCGCTACGGCGGGGACAGGGCCAGCGCCGGCAGACCCTGGCGCGGCTGGACCGGATGCGCCAGTCGCTTGGCCCCGAGGAAACACTGGCCCGTGGCTTTGTCATCGTGCGTGGCCCGGAGGACAAGGTCATCACCTCGGCCGATGCGGCGGGGCAGGCGGCGCGGCTGGAGCTGCAATTCGCGGGCGACCGCCGGGTCGCGGTGCAGCCCGAAACCGCGCCCGCCCGGCCCAAGCGGCGCAAGCCCCCTGCGCCCGAGCAGAAGACGCTGATCTGAGGCTCAGGCCTCTTTCGGGCGCATCACCAGCCAGATCAGCGCACCGCCGGCCAGCACCAGGAACGGCAGCATCGCCAGGTTGACGGCATTCCACCCGGCCTGCACCGACCCACCCGAGCAGTTCAGCAGCCCGCCAGAGGACAGCGAGGCCAGGAACACCCCGCCAAAGACGATCAGGTCGTTCATGCCCTGGACGCGGCCACGCTCTTCCGGGGCATGGGCGCGGGTCAGCATGGTGGTGGCGCCGATATAGCCAAAGTTCCAGCCGATCCCCAGGAGGATCAGGGCCAGGAAGAACTGCTCCAGCTGGATGCCGGACAGCGCCACGGCCCCGGCCATGGCCAGGATGACCAAGCCCAGGCCCACGATGCGTTCCGCCCCGAAGCGCGCGATCAGATGGCCGGTGAAGAAGCTGGGGGCGAACATGGCCAGGACATGCGCGCTGACGATATTGGCCGCGTCCGAGGCGTGATAGCCGCAACCGACCACCGCCAGCGGCGTCGAGGTCATCACCAGGTTCATCAGCGCATAGGACACCATCCCGCAGATCATCGCGACGATGATCGCCGGGCTGCGCAGGATCTGACCCATCGGCCGTCCGGCGACGACGCCCGCCACCGGCGCAGGCGGCCGCGGAATGTCCAGGAAGGCAAAAAGGAACGGCCCGATCAGGTTCAGGCCGATCACCGCGACATAGGTGGCCAGAAAGGGCACTGCGGTCAGGTCGCTGGTCAGCCGCACCAGCGACGGCCCGATGATCGCCGAGGCAAGCCCCCCGGCCATCACCCAGCTGATCGCGCGGGGGGCGAAATCCTCGGGGGCGGTGTCGGTGGCCGCGAAGCGGTAGAAGCCCTGCGCCGACATGTAGATCCCGGTCAGCAGGGACCCCGCCAGGAATAGCAGGAAGGAATTCTGCCAAATCCCCGTCGCCGACACCGCGGCCCCCAGGGCGCCGGCCAGCACGGCCAGCAGGAAGCCCGCCTGCCGCCCGCGCCGCTGCATGAGGCGGGACAGCGGGCGCGCGGTCAGCGCCGATCCCAGGATGACCAGCGACACGGGCAGCGTCGCAAGGCAGGGATTGGGCGCCAGGATCTGGCCCGCCAGCCCGCCGACGATGAAGACGACCGACATCTGCGCGCCCAGGATCGCCTGCGCCAGCACCAGGATGATGACGTTGCGCCTTGCGCGGGCCAGGTCGGTCATCGCGGTCCCTACCCGCGGGGCAGGGCGGCGGCGGTGCGGGCGCGATCCTCGATCGCCTGCCAGTTCCCGGCGGCGACGTCCGCGTCGGTGACGATCCAGCTGCCGCCCACGCAGATCACGTTGGGCAGCGACAGGTAGCTGCCGGCGTTCTGAGGGGTCACGCCGCCCGTGGGGCAGAAGCTGACGCGGGGCAGGGGACCGGCCAGCGACTTCAGCGCAGGCGCGCCGCCGACGGCCTCGGCCGGAAAGAACTTCAGCATGTCAAAGCCCGCATCGGCCGCCCGCATCACTTCGGACGCCGTGACCACGCCGGGCAGCAGCGGCAGCTCCAGCTCCTCGCAGGCGGCGATCAGGCGGTCGGTCAGGCCCGGAGAGACGGCGAATTTCGCGCCCGCATCCTTGGCGCGTTTGGCGTCGTCGGGCGTCAGCACGGTGCCGGCGCCGACATGGCCGCCCTGAACCCCGCTCATCGCGCGGATCGAATCCAATGCCGCATCGGACCGCAGCGTCACCTCCAGCACCGGAAGGCCGCCGGTGACCAGCGCCCGGGCCAGCCCCTCGGACTGGGCGGCGTCCTTGATCACGATGACCGGGATGACGGGGGCAAGCTGGCACAGGGCCTTGGTCTGCTGCGACTGGATCTGCGGGGTCATGGCGCACCTTCGGACGTGAAAATCGCCCCGAACCTGAACCCAAGACGCGGGTGATGCAAGCCAAAGCGCCATGTTCGCAGCCCCTATGTTACCGCTATCGAACCGGTCCGGTGGCGAAACCGCTTGCATCGACGCCGGGCAGGGGCTATGGCGCGCACACTTCACAGGCAGGGGCGGGCCCTTGCGGGAGACATCCGCAAAAGGTCCACCGGTTGGGGCGTCCGCCCTGAGATCCCCTGCCAAGGCGCAAACCGGAAAGGAACACGTTATGGCGCTTCCCGAATTCTCGCTGCGTCAGCTTCTTGAAGCTGGCGTTCACTATGGCCACCAGACGCAGCGCTGGAACCCCCGCATGGGCGAGTTCATCTATGGCGACCGCAATGGCATCCACATCCTCGACCTGACGCAGACCGTCCCGATGCTGGACCAGGCGCTGCAGGTCGTGCGCGACACCGTCGCCAAGGGCGGCCGCGTCCTGTTCGTCGGCACCAAGCGCCAGGCCCAGAAGGCCATCTCCGAGGCCGCCGAGAAATCGGCCCAGTTCTACATGAACCACCGTTGGCTGGGCGGCACGCTGACCAACTGGAAGACCGTCAGCCAGTCGATCAACCGCCTGAAGGCGATTGACGAGACCATGGCCGGCGGCGCTGATGGCCTGACCAAGAAAGAGCGTCTGCAGCTCGAGCGCGAGCAGGCCAAGCTGCAGGCCAGCCTGGGCGGCATCCGCGACATGGGCGGCCTTCCCGACCTGCTGTTCGTCATCGACGTGAACAAGGAAGACCTGGCCATCCTGGAAGCCAAGAAGCTGGGCATCCCGGTCGTCGCCGTGGTCGATACCAACTGCTCGCCCGAAGGCGTGGACTACATCATCCCGGGCAACGATGACGCGGCCCGCGCGATCGCACTGTACTGCGACCTGGTCAGCCGCGCCGCGCTGGACGGCATGTCGGCCCAGATGGGCGCCGCGGGCGTCGACCTGGGTTCGCTGTCGGATGCCCCGGAAGAGCTGCTGGACGAGCCGGCCGCCGAAGAGGCTGCCGCCGAGGCCTGATCCCTTTCGGATCCGCGATTTCATCGAATTGTCGTCAGGCGGGGATATGCCCCGCCTGACGTGTTGAACACAGAGGAGACGGATATGGCAATCACCGCAGCCATGGTGAAGGAACTGCGCGAGACCACCGGCGCAGGCATGATGGACGCCAAGAAGGCGCTGACCGAAACCGACGGCGACATGGAAGCCGCGGTGGACTGGCTGCGCACCAAGGGTCTGGCCAAGGCCGCCAAGAAATCGGGCCGCGTTGCCGCCGAGGGCCTGGTCGCCGTCGCCGTGAAAGCCGGCAAGGGCGTTGCCGTCGAGGTGAACTCGGAAACCGACTTCGTCGGCAAGAACGAGGAATTCCAGGCCATGGTGCGCAAGATCGCCCAGGCCGCGCTGAACGTCGACGATGTCGAGGCGCTGAAGAACGAGCAGATCGACGGCAAGGCCGTCTCCGAGATCCTGACCGACGCGATCGCCAAAATCGGCGAGAACATGACCCTTCGCCGGATGGTCGTCGTGACCGCGCCGACGGTCGTGCATTACGTCCACAACGCTGCTGCCGACGGCATGGGCAAGATCGGCGTGCTGGTCGGCCTTGAGGGCGGCAACGAGGAGATCGGCCGCCAGATCGCGATGCATGTTGCCGCGACCTCGCCCGCCTCGCTGGGCGAAGCGGACCTGGACCAGTCCCTGGTCGAGCGCGAGAAGCAGGTCCTGACCGAGCAGGCGCGCGAGTCGGGCAAGCCGGACGCGGTCATCGAGAAGATGATCGAGGGCCGCATGAAGAAGTTCTTCGAGGAGGTCACGCTGACCGGCCAGAAGTTCGTCATCAACCCCGACCTGACCGTGGCCGAAGCGGCCAAGGAGCAGGGCGCGACGATCACCGCCTTTGCGCGCGTTGCCGTCGGCGAAGGCATCGAGAAGAAGGAAGAGGATTTCGCAGCCGAGGTCGCCAAGACCCTCAGCGGCGCCTGATTCCCTTTCGCCTCAACGCGAAATGCCGGCCCTGGTGGCCGGCATTTTTCGTTTTGCCCGCTGAGGTTGCAGATCCTGGTGGCGGCGGCGGCCAAGGCAACCGGGCCGCACGCCGCCTGTTCCTGACACTTGCGTGTCACCACTCACGGAACCGGCCGATCTGACGCCAGTGGGACGCCGAGGAAAACGGGGGAAAACCCTACCCCCGCAGGGCGGTGTCGGGGTGGTGCAGTTGGTGGGTGACGTGCGCCTTGAGCACCGCCTGCGGCGTTGTCTCCACCCCCAGCGAGTCGCGGGCCAGCCGCAGGTGCTTTTCGACCGTCGCGGGCGTGATCCCCAGGATGATCGCGATCTCGTCCACGGTCTTGCCGGCCGAGCGCCAGCCCAGGACCTCGCGCTGGCGCGGCGTCAGGGTCGGCGGGAACTGCTGGCGGGCCATCGTGGCCACGCGCATGTGCATGATCCAGGACAGGATGCGCATGTCCCGGCCCGACTGGCGCCAGCGCTGCGCCAGGACCTCGTCATCGGCCCCCTTGTGCGGGTTCAGCAGGACCGCCCCGGCGCTGTGCAGCACCCGTTCGCGCAGGCTGAGGATATGGACCGCGCCAACACCGTGCCGCGCGGCGACCTGCAGCGAGGGTGATGACCACTGCGCCTGAAGTTCGGCCGAGGAAATGTCGCCGTCGTTTTCCAGCACCCACCGGACCCATCCGTCGCTGTCCAGGTCGCGCAGCTGCCGGGCCTCTTCCAGCACCGGCGCGGGGGCGTTGGTCAGGACTACCGGGGGTTCGCGCAAAAGCGAGGCCGGCACGGTCAGCATGAAGCGGGCGGCGTAGAAGGTGTTTTCGAACCCGAACTGCGCGGCCGCTGCCATGAACACGGTTCTGATGTCGGAAAGGGTTCCGGCGGCCAGCAGCTCCTCGATGAATCCTGAAAGCATAAAATGTCGATCTCGAAACGGGGGTCACAATGGTTCATAGGACGTGGCGACGGCGCCTTTGCCAAGCGGAATCTGACCCCGATCCCCTGCGCTGCCGCGCTGTTCAGGTCAAGTCGCGGCCGGTGCTGGACCTTTCGGGGCTTCCTGTGCCATGGGTGCGGCACATCCTTTCCTCAAGCCGGCCCTGACTGACATGCCCTTCATCATCGCCATCGACGGACCGGCCGCATCCGGCAAGGGCACCATCGCCCGCGCCCTGGCCCGCCATTTCGGATTTCACCATCTGGATACCGGTCTTTTGTACCGGGCCACCGGGGCATTGGGCGGTGACGCGGTGGCCGCTGCACGCGGCCTGTCGCCGGCCGATCTGCAAGGGGAGGGGCTGCGCAGCGCCGAGGCGGGCCAGGCAGCCAGCCGCATCGCTGCCATCCCCGAGGTGCGCGCGGCCCTGGTCGAGTTCCAGCACCGCTTTGCCGCCCAGGAGCCGGGCGCGGTGCTGGACGGGCGCGACATCGGCACGGTCATCTGCCCCGACGCGGCAGTGAAGCTCTATGTCGTGGCCTCGGACGAGGTGCGCGCGGAGCGGCGCGCCGCCGAACTGGGCGCCGACCCGGCCGAGATGCTGGCGCAACTGCGCGAGCGCGACCTGCGCGACAGCCAGCGGGCGACCGCGCCGCTGCGGCCTGCCGATGACGCGGTGGTGCTGGACACCAGCAGGCTGAGCATCGACGAGGCCGTGGCGCGGGCCATTGCCGAGGTCGCGCGGGTGCGGGGCGGGTAAGGGGGCTGCCGCCCCGTCTTGGCCGTGCCTACGCCTGCGGGTCGTTGGGCAACGGAGACATCAGGGGGCGATGATCTCGAAGTTCGCGACATCGACCATGCCGCGGTCGGTGATCTTCAGCGCCGGAATGACGGGCAGGGCGAGGAAGGCCAGTTGCAGGAAGGGCTCCTCCAGCGGGGTGCCCAGGCTGCGGGCAGCCTGGCGCAGGTCGATCAGGGCGTCGCGGACGGTCTCGAACGGATCAAGGCTCATCAGGCCGGCGACGGGCAGGGGCAGTTCGGCCAGGATCCGCCCTTCGCAGGCGACGACGAAGCCGCCTTCGATCTCTGACAGGCGATTGGCAGCCAGCGCCATGTCGGCGTAATCGGCCCCCACCACGGCGATGTTGTGGTGGTCGTGGCAGACGGTCGAGGCGATGGCGCCGCGTGCCAAACCAAAGCCCCGGACAAAGCCTGTGGCGATGTTGCCGTTCTTGCCATGGCGCTCGATCACCGCGATCCGGGTCAGGTCGCGGCCTGGGTCAGGGCGCTTGTCGCCATCCTGCGGCGGGATGTCTATGGTCAGGTGTTCGGTGATGATCTTGCCTTCCAGGATGCCAATCACGGGGGTTTGGGTGCGGTTGCCCGTGCAGCGGAAATCCTGCGGCGTGACCCGGGGCGCCTTGACCGAGGCGCGGCCGACCGGGGCGACGGTGCCGCGCGCCGCGAACGCCGCGTCGTCCGCGACACGCCCGCCGGTCAGGACCATCTGCGCGTGGCAGCCCTCCAGGCTGTCGATCGCCACGATGTCGGCGCGCAGGCCCGGCGCGATCAGCCCGCGATCCTTCAGCCCAAAGGCTTCGGCCGCCGACAGGGACGCGGCGCGATAGGCCGCCAGCGGCGACGTACCAAGCGCGATCAGGCGGCGGATCATGTAGTCCAGGTGCCCGTGTTCCGCGATGTCCAGCGGGTTGCGGTCATCCGTGCACAGGCACAGATAGGCGCTGGTCGCCTCCGTCAGGATCGGCTGCAGCGCGTCCAGGTCCTTGCTGACCGAGCCTTCGCGGATCAGCACGCGCATGCCCTTGCGCAGCTTTTCCAGCGCCTCGTCGGCCGTGGTGGCCTCGTGCTCGGTGCGGATGCCGGCGGCGACATAGGCATTCAGGTCACGGCCCGACAGCTGCGGGCAGTGGCCGTCGATATGGCCGCCCGCGAACAGGCGCAACTTGGCCATCGCCCCCGGGTCGCGGTGGATCACGCCCGGATAGTTCATGAACTCGGCCAGGCCGATGGCCGATCGGTGGCCCATGACCTGCGCCAGGTCGGCGGCCTCGATCCGGGCGCCCGAAGTCTCCATCTCCGTCGATGGCACGCAGGAGGACAGCTGCACGCGCAGGTCCATCAGCAGGTGTTCGGACGCGGCTTGGAAATAGCGGATGCCGTCCAGGCCGATGACATTGGCGATCTCATGCGGGTCGCAGATGGCGGTGGTGACGCCGCGGGGCGTGACGCAGCGGTCGAATTCGAAGGGGGTGACCAGGCTGCTCTCGACATGCAGATGCGTGTCGATGAAGCCCGGCACCAGGGTCAGGCCGGTGACGTCGATGACCCGCGCGCCCTCGTAATCGGCGCCGATGCCCACGATCCGGTCGCCGCAGATCGCCACGTCGCCGCCGATCATGGCGCCGGTCACCAGGTCGAAGACCCGCCCGCCGCGCAGAACCAGATCGGCGGGCTGGTCGCCGCGCCCCTGCGCGATGCGCCGTTCCAGATCGTCCATCAGCCTCTCCTGTCTTTCGGGGCACAAAAGCTGATCGCGCGCCCGGCGTCCAGAGCGGCTTGCCCCCGGAACCTGCCCATGATTGCCTGCCGCCCAAAGAAGCAGGAGGTTCCGATGGATGATGCCAGCCGCGACAGCGCCCAAAGCTATGCCCCCGATCCGCGCAACGACCGGGTGCTGGTTCACGTGAACGGCGACCTGGTGCCGCGGGACGAGGCGCGGGTGTCGGTCTTTGACGCAGGCTTCGGGCTGGGGGACGGGGTCTGGGAGGGGCTGCGGCTGGTGCGCGGTCGCATCCTGTCACTGGAAGCGCATCTGGACCGGCTCTACGAGGGCGCCAATTCCATCCGGCTGGAGCTGATGCCGCGCGCGGAACTGGTGGCGGCCATCGATGCGCTGCTGGCGGCCAACGGGATGGAGGACGGCGTCCATATCCGCCTGATGGTCACGCGCGGGGTCAAGACGACCATCAACCAGGACCCGCGCTTTGTGCGGGGCGGGCCGACCGTGGTGATCCTGGCCGAGTGGAAGCAGCCCAATGCGGCGCTGAAGGCGCGGGGGCTGCGGCTGATGACTTCGGCCATCCGCTGTTCGACGCCGGACGTGTTCGACCTGCGGCTGAATTCGCACAGCCGGCTGAACTTCATCCAGGCATTGAACCAGGCGATCGACATGGGCGCGGACGAGGCGCTGATGCTGGACGACCGGGGGTTTGTCGCCAGTTGCAATTCCACGAACTTCTTCATCGTCCGGGGGCAGGAGCTGTGGACCTCGGACGGGGCCTGCTGTTTCAACGGGATCACGCGGGCGACGGTGATGCGGCTGTGGCACGAGGCGGGCGGCGTGCTGCGCGAGGGGAATTTCACCCTGGCGCAAACCTATGCCGCGGACGAGGCCTTTGTGACCGGCACGCTTGGCGGGATCACGCCGGTGGCCAGCATCGACGGGCGGGCGCTGCGCGGGGGCGTGGGCGGGCCGGTGACGCGGCGGGTCGAGGCGATTTACGGCGACTATGTGATGGGCTGAAGGCGGGGGGCGCTTGCGCCCCCACTGGTCCTTTTGCCCCATCTACCCCCGACGGTCCTTGGGCAACGGAGAATTCAGGGGTTCCAGCGCAGGAAGTTCGCGATCAGGCGCAAGCCGACGCCCTGTGATTTCTCAGGGTGAAACTGGGTGCCGATGATGTTGTCGCGTCCCACCACCGCGGTGACCGGTCCGCCGTAGTCGACATGCGCCAGCAGATGCGCGGGGTCGGCCACCTGGAATTGCCAGCTGTGGACGAAATAGGCATGATCGCCCGTTGCGATCCCCTCCAGCACCGGATGCGGGTTGTCGATCACCAGATCGTTCCAGCCCATGTGCGGCACCTTGAGGCCCGGCGCGGCGATGGCCTGGATCTCTCCGCCGATCCAGTTCAGGCCGGGGGTCTCGCGGTATTCGTGCCCGGTGGTGGCCAGCATCTGCATCCCGACGCAGATGCCCATGAAGGGCACGCCGCGCGTCAGGACGGCCTGCTGGATCGCCTCGGCCATGCCGTCGACCTCGCCCAAGGCCGCGCGGCAGGCGGGGAAGGCGCCGTCGCCCGGCAGCACGATGCGGTCGGCACTGGCGGCGACCTCGGGATCCGAGGTGACCACGACCTCGGCGCCCGCGTCGCGGCCCATCAGCTGGAACGCCTTTTCCGCAGAATGCAGGTTGCCGCTGTCGTAATCGACCAGCGCGACCCGCATCACAGGGCCCCCTTGGTCGAGGGAAGGACACCCGCCATGCGGGGATCGGGCTCGACCGCCTCGCGCAACGCGCGCGCCACGGACTTGAACGCGGCCTCGGCGATGTGGTGGCTGTTCAGGCCGTGGATGCGGTCGACATGTAGCGTGATGCCGCCATGCGTGGACAGCGCCTGGAAGAATTCGCGCACCAGTTCGGTGTCGAAGGTCCCGATCTTTTCCGACGGAAAATCGACGTTCCAGACCAGGTAGGGGCGGGCGGACAGGTCCAGCGCGGCGCGGACCAGCGAATCGTCCATGGCCAGCAGGAAGCTGCCATAGCGGCGGATGCCCTTCTTGTCCCCCAAGGCCGCGACCAGCGCCTGGCCGATGGCGATGCCGGTATCCTCGACCGTGTGGTGGTCGTCGATATGCAGATCGCCCGTCGCGCGGATCGTCATGTCGATCAGCGAATGCCGCGACAGCTGGTCCAGCATGTGGTCGAAGAAGCCCACGCCGGTCCGGTTGTCATAAACCCCGGTACCGTCGAGGTTCAGCGTCACCTCGATCGAGGTTTCCGATGTCTTGCGGGTGATCGTCGCCTGGCGCATGAAAGGTCCTTCCTGTCTGCGCGCCTTATAGGGCGGACGGCAGGATCAGCCAAGATGGACCTGACCGGCCGGATAGCGCACCCTGGGCACCATCCGCGTGGCCAGGAAGAAGCCTAGGGTCAGCGGCCCGACCCGACCCAAAAACATCACCACCATGATGACGATGCGGCCGAAATCCGTCAGCTCGGTCGTGTAGCCGCGCGACAGGCCCGTGGTCCCGAAGGCCGAAGCGACCTCGAACGCAATGTCGATGAACTCGCCGTCGTGGCTGATCAGCATCACGAAGACGGCCGTGAAGATCACGGCCGATGCGATCGAGATCAGCGCCATCGCCTTCAGCACGTCGCCAAGCGGGATCGACCGGCCAAAGGCCCAGATGTCGGTCCGGCGGCGCAGAAAGGCGATGGTGGCCAGCACCATCACGACGACCGTTGTCACCTTCAGCCCGCCGGCGGTCGACGTCGGGCCGCCCCCGATGATCATCAGCGCCATGTAGAACAGCGACGTCGAATCGTGCAGCCCCGAGATGTCGGTCGTGTTGAACCCGGCCGTCCGCGTCGTGACGCCCTGGAACCAAGCCACCGCCAGGCGCGCCGTGGTGCTGTCGAACTGGCCCAGGGTGCGCGGATTGTTCCACTCCAGCACGGCGGTGATCCCGACGCCCAGCAGGATCAGCACCGCCGTTCCAATGATCATCAGCCGCGTGTGCAGGCTCCAGCCCCGCCAGAAGGGGCGGCGGTAGATGTCCGAGACGACCACATAGCCGATCCCCCCGGTGATGAAGAGCGCGGGGATGACCGTGTTCACGATCGGATCGGTCGCATAGATCGTCAGGCCCGGCGAGAAGGTCGAGAAGCCCGCGTTGTTGAAGGCCGAGATGGAATGAAAGATCGCGTGCCACAGCCCGGCCGCCAGACCATGCGCCGGCATGAAGGACAGGCACAGCAGCATCGCCCCCGCCAGTTCGGCGATGATGACGACCCGGAAGATGGTCCGCACCAAGCGTGTCAGCTGCACATAGGAGGTCTGGTTCAGGTCCTCGCGCAGGTAGACGCCCTGGGTGATCCCCAGGGGCCGCCCAAGCGCCGACCAGACCAGGACCGCAAAAGTCATCAGGCCCAGGCCGCCCAGTTGGATCAGCACCGCCACCACCAGCTGGCCCCAGAAGGTCAGCACATGTTCGGTGTCGATCACGCCAAGCCCCGTCACCGTCACCGCCGAGGTC
Source organism: Paracoccus sp. T5 (assembly GCF_048538155.2). Lineage (GTDB taxonomy): Bacteria > Pseudomonadota > Alphaproteobacteria > Rhodobacterales > Rhodobacteraceae > Paracoccus. Next base: position 2,559,808 of record NZ_CM135809.1, on the reverse strand, counting down.
GACGTGAACAGCGCATCGACCAGCCTGACGGGCGTGCGGGCCATCGGCGGCAGCATCAGCAGCAGCGCCCCCAGCACGACCAGCGCCAGATACCCGGTCGCCAGGACCGCCGGCGGCGGGGTGCGCGACAGCCATTTCATCAGGGCGCGCCGGGACAGGCTGGCCCGGCGGCGCGAGGCACGCCTCAAAGCTGGTCGCCGAATCGGGTCAGGTCCACCCGCTTGCCCAGCAGCAGGAGGCGGTCGTTGGTCTGCAGGACCGGGTCGTCGTCGCGGGTGCTGCGGTATTCGGTGCCGCGCATCATTCCCAGCACCTCGACGGCGGGATCGATCCGCAGCTGCGACAAGTGGCGCCCCGACAGGCGCTGTGGGATCATCAGGTTCACGACCGAATAGCCGTTGCCCAGGCTGACATAGTCCTGCACGGCGGGGTTGTTCAGCATCTGCGCCGCATGGCGGCCCATCTCCAGCCCCGGCATGATCACCCGATCGGCGCCGATCTTGGACAGGATGCGGTGATGCGTGCGGCTTTCGGCCTTGGCCCAGATCGTCTCGACCCCGATCAGCCGCAGGTTCATGGCAGCGATCACGTTGCTTTCCAGGTCGTTGCCGATCGAGACCAGGCCCACGTCATAGCGGTCCACGCCCGCCTCGCGCAGCGCGCCTTCGTCGGAGGCGTCAAGGATCACCACCGAAGGCAACTGCTCGGCCAGGGCCGAGACACGGCGCGGGTCCTTGTCGACCCCCAGCACCTGATTGCCAAAGCGCGCCAGTTCGGTCGCCACCACGCTGCCGAAGGCCCCCAGCCCGATGACCACGAAACTGCGACTGACTCGTCCCATCTGGGCCCCATGTGCCTGGCAAAACGCGCGGATGCTGCATCTGCATCATGGCGAAAGTCAAGGGACAACCCTGCGACACAATGGTCGGCTTTGGGCCAGATAGGTCGCCTGAAGGTGGTCATTTTGAACATAATGTGAAAACCTGCCGCGCATTGCGGACAGGTGCGGGGTCCCGGGATCCGGCCCCCGCGAGAGATCAGAGCTGAAAGGGACAGATGTCACAGACGCCTCCGAAAGGCCCGGGCAAGCCGGGTGCCCCCTCACCGCGCGATCTTTTGCGCGAACAAGATGCGCTGAGCGGCCGCTTCCCGCCGCGCAAGGAAAAGAAGCCGGCACCGCCGCCGCCACCGCCTCCGGCGTCCGACGAAAACGGGGTCGAGCCCCTTCCCGTGCCCGAGGGGGCCACCGAGATCATCGAGACCGACTACACGATCGGCCAAGACAACATCGAGGGCAGCGCGCCTTTCGCCTTCGACGTGCACAACCCGGTCTTTGGCGTCTCGGCCCTGGCCGTCGTGGGCTTCACCGTGGTGACGCTGCTGTTTCCGACCCAAGTCGAACCGGTCTTTGCGGGGCTGCGCGACGCGCTGACCGGCAATCTCGACTGGTTCTTCATGATGGCCGGCAACATCTTCGTGCTGCTGTGCCTGGCGCTGATCGTATCGCCGCTTGGATCGGTCCGCCTGGGCGGTCCCGAGGCCAGCCCTGACTTCAGCCTGACGGGCTGGTTTGCGATGCTGTTTGCGGCAGGCATGGGCATCGGCCTGATGTTCTATGGCGTCAGCGAGCCCCTGGGCCATTTCGAGGCCGCGCTGGGCGGCGAGGTGATCCAGGACGGGATCCGCACCGACTGGGCGCCCCTTGGCGCCGCCGCGGGCGACCCCGAGGCCGCGCGCCGTCTGGGGATGGCGGCGACGATCTTCCACTGGGGTCTGCACCCCTGGGCGATCTATGCCGTCGTGGCGCTGGCGCTTGGCCTGTTCGCCTTCAACAAGGGGCTGCCGCTGACACTGCGCTCGGTCTTCTATCCGATCTTCGGAGAGCGGATCTGGGGCTGGCCGGGGCATGTCATCGACATCCTGGCGGTTCTGGCCACGACCTTCGGCCTGGCCACCTCGCTTGGCCTCGGGGCCGAGCAGGCGACGGCGGGCCTCGCCTATCTGTTCGGCTTCGAGAACAGCAGCATGACCAAGGTGATCCTGATCATCCTGATCACCATCGTGGCCGGCGCCTCGGTGGTTCTGGGCGTCGAAAAGGGCGTCAAGCGCCTGTCCGAGCTGAACATGATCCTGGCCGTGATCCTGCTGGCCTTCGTGATCACGGTCGGCCCGACCTGGGTGATCCTGACGGGCTTCTTCGCCAACCTGGGCGCATATGCTACCGACCTGATCCCCCTGTCGAACCCCTTCGGGCGGACCGACGACAACTTCCGGCAGGGCTGGACGGCCTTCTACTGGGCCTGGTGGATCAGCTGGTCACCCTTCGTGGGCATGTTCATCGCCCGTGTGTCCCGCGGCCGCACGGTACGCCAGTTCCTGATCGCGGTGCTGATCGTGCCGTCGCTGATCTCCATCCTGTGGATGACGGCGCTGGGCGGCACGGCCATCGACCTAACCCTGGGCGGCTTTGCCGGGATCACCGACGCGCCGCTGGAACTGAAGCTGTTCGAGATGCTGGGCCAGTTGCCGCTGACCGAGATCACCAGCCTGGTGGGCATCATCCTGGTGATCGTGTTCTTCGTCACCTCGTCGGACTCGGGCTCGCTGGTCATCGACACGATCGCGGCGGGCGGCAAGGTGAACGCGCCCGTACCGCAGCGGATCTTCTGGGTCAGCGTCGAAGGGCTGGTGGCCATCGCGCTGCTGCTGGGCGGAGGTCTTGCGGCGCTGCAGGCGATGGCGGTCTCGACCGGCTTCCCCTTCACGATCGTGCTGCTGGGCGCCTGCTATGCGCTGGTCAAGGGGTTGATCAACGAGCGGCGGGAACTTGCCTGACGGCATCACCTCCGGCGACCGGGCGGGCGGGTGGTCCCGCCCGTTCTTGTCTTATGGGTGCTGCGATGCGAGAACCGGGGAAATGTCACCGGAGGACCGACGCCGATGAGCGATATCAACGCCAGCGAACGCCGGCTCAGCGCCGCGCTGGACCGCCTGGGCCAGTTGCTGGACGCCGCCCCGCGCCCGGCCGCCGCCGACCTGCGGCAGATCGAGGCACTGACCCTGCAGCTGCAGGAGGCAGAGGCGCAGAATGCCCGCCTGAACCGAGAGCTGGAGATGGCACGCCAAGGCACGGCCCAGCCCGATCACGGTGCGGATCTGGCCGATCTGCAGGCGCGGATCGAGGCGGCCTCGGAACAGGCCGCCCGCCTGGCGGCCGCGAACGAGGAGCTGGTGGGAGCGAACCGCAGCCTGATCGAGGCGCAGGACACTGGTGGCATCGGCGTGGACGAGGTGCGCGACGCGCTGGAGGCCGAGATCCAGGCCCTGCGTGCCGCCCGCGCCGCCGAGATGGCACAGATGAGCGAGATCATGGCCGAGCTGGAACGGCTTTTGGCCGAGGATGCGCCGCTGGCCGAACAACCGGGAGCCGAGCCGGCCGAGGTTCCCGCCGAGATCGGCGGCGACGCCGGCGGCCTGCCCGAGGGCGAGGACGGCGAACAGCAGACACGCAGCGGAGGGATCTGAGATGGCCGAGGTCGAATTCACCATCGGGCACAAGGAATATCGTGTCGGCGCCCAGGATGGCGAGGAACGCCTGCTGCAGCGCGCCGCCCAGATCCTGGACGGCGAGGCGCGGCAGATCCTGGAACAGGCGGGCCGGGTTCCCGAACCGCGGCTGCTGCTCCTGGCGGGGCTGATGCTGGCCGACCGCTTTGCCACCCTGGAGGAACGCGCCGAGCGCGCCGAACGCCACGTCACCCGGCTGCAGCAGAACCCGCCGCGCGTCGAGGTGCCGGTCGTCCCTGCTGACCTGAAGGAGGCGATGGCCGAACTGGCCGCGCGGGCCGAATCGCTGGCCGACCGCCTGGAAGAGCAGCAGGCCGATTAAGCCTTTCTTCAGGACTTCGGGCGCAGGATGAGGTCATGGGACGCATGACCTTTTCCTTCCTCGTCGTGGCGCTGCTGATGGGCTGCGCCTCTCCCTCGCGCGACATGCTGGGCGCCCTGCGCCGCGACGTGACCGTGGACGGCATGAGGTTTGCCGTCTTTCATGCCGGAGCCGAGGTCCAGGTGATCCGCCTCAGCTATGCCTCGCGGGCCGAACGGGCGCGGGTACCCGGGCGGATGCTGCGTGCCATCGGGCAGGCCACCGGCTGCACCGTCATTCCCGACAGCCTGACCCTGGAGGGCGGACCAGGGTCTGCCGTCGCGCGGGCCGACCTGCGCTGCCCGGACCCGCCGCAGCCGGGCTAGTCGCAGCCTGGTTAATCACCCTGGCCCTCGCCCAGGAAGGCGGCCAAGGTCTCGGCCACCGCCTCGGGCTCCTCGGCATGCAGCCAATGGCCGGTGCCCTTCAGGGTCACCACCTTGACCTGCGGGAAATACTGGCGCAGGGCGCGTTCGCCCTTTGCGTCGACATAGTCCGACGTCTCGCCGCGCAGGGCCAGCACCTTGCCCTTGAACGTCTCGGCGGGCATGCCGTCGGGCCAGCCGACGATCTGCGGCATTCCGGCGCGCAACGCGGACAGGTTCAGCTTCCAGACCGGCGGTTCGGCCTTCAGGTCCAGGTTCTGCAGCAGGAAGGCGCGGATGCGCGGATCCTCCACCCGGGCGGCCATCTGCCGGTCGGCCTGGCTGCGCCGGGATACCGCTTGCAGGTCCAGCGCCTGCATCGCGTCGACATAGCGGGTCTGGTCATGGTCATAGGCCAGGGGCGCGATGTCCATCACCACCAGCCGGCGCACCAGATCCGGATGCGTCAGCGCCAGCGCCATCGCGGCCTTGCCGCCCATCGAATGGCCGACCAGATCGACCCGCCCGCCCAGGTCGCGGATCACCTCCTCCAGGTCGGCGGCCAGGGCCGGATAGCCCACATCCGCATCATGCGGGCTGTCGCCGTGGTTGCGCAGGTCGACCGTCGCGACCGGCCGGGTCTCGGCCAGCCGCCGGGCCTGTGCGCCCAGGTTGCGGCCCTGGCCGTAGAGGCCGTGGACCAGAAGGATGGGCAGGCCCTCATCGGGGCCGATGATCGTGTGATTGAGTTTCATGCCGCCAGCTTACGGCGACTGGCGCAGAGGAGCCATCCCCCCTATCCTGCCGCCATGACCCGCAAGGCCCGCAGCTTCGAAGACATCCCCCGCATGGCCGATGAGGTGGCCGAGCTGATGGCCGCGCGCTTTGGCGGCGCCCCGCGCGGTGAACGTCCGCCCCTGCACCAGATGCTGGAGCGGCGCGGCGCCGCGCTGCCCCTGCGCCTGCGCGCCGGCGCCTCCCGCCTGGCCGAGGCGGGGCGCCGGTCCGCCCAGCCCAAGGTCGCGCGGCAGCTGCCCCTGCGGCGCCTGAGCCGGGATCATGCCGCGCTGGTGGCCCATCTGCGTCCCCTGGGAGCGCTGTCGCGGTGGCAGGGGCGGGCGATCGGCATCAGTGCCGCGCTGGCGCTTGGGTTGCTGGTGCTGGCAGGGGTGGCGCTGTGGATCGCCCTCAAGCGCGGGTTGATCTAGCCGGTTTGCACGTCGTGCAACCCTGCCTTTCGCTCCCGATGCTTGCCAAGCCGGGCGCAAGCTGATGTGAGGGGGCTGATCCTTCAGCGCAGGCATGTTGATGACCCAGACCCGAGATTTCAGGGCCGCGATCCTTGCGCTTGCCCTTGGCGCCTTTGCGATCGGCACCTCCGAATTCGCCGCAATGGGCCTTTTGCCCTATTTCGCGGCCGACCTGATGCTGACCGAGCCCCAGGCCGGGCATGTCATCAGCGCCTATGCGCTTGGCGTGGTCGTGGGTGCGCCGCTGACCTCGATCATGGGGGCGCGGCTGCCGCGGCGGCGCTATCTGGCGGCCCTGATGGCGTTCTACGGCATCGTGAACCTGGTCGCCGCCGTCATGCCGGGCCTGGCCGCGCTGACCGGCATGCGCTTTCTGGCCGGACTGCCGCATGGCGGGTTCCTGGGGGTGGCGATGCTCTATGCCGCCGACGCGCTGCCGGCGGGCCAGCGGGCGCGGGGCGCGGCCCGGGTTCTGCTGGGGCTGACCGTCGCCAATATCGTGGGCGTGCCCCTGGCCGGCTGGATGGGGCAGAGCATTGGCTGGCGATGGGGATTCGCGCTGCCGGGGGTGCTGGCGCTGATCTCGGCTTGGGCGATCCTGCGGGTCGCGCCCCGCGTCGGCGGCAACCGCGACGCCCGGCCCTGGGACGAGCTGCAGGCGCTGAAGAACCCGCGCGTGCTGTGGGTGCTGGCGGTCGGCGCGATCGGCTTTGGCGGCCTTTTCGCAGTCTATGCCTTCCTCACGGCCGCGATCCTGGCCACCACCCAGGCCCCGGCCTATGCCGTGCCGCTGACGCTGGCGGTCTTTGGCGTGGGCGGCACGCTTGGCACCTGGGGCGCCGGCCGTTTGACCGAGTTGATGGGCATCGACCGCGCCGCCTATCTGTCGCTGTTTGCCATGGCCGCGACCCAGGGCTTTGCCGCGCTGGTCGTGGGCAGCTGGCCGCTGATGGTGCTGTCGTCCTTTCTGATCGCGGCGGGTGCGGGGCTGGTCATCCCGCTGCAGACCCGGCTGATGGACGTGGCAGGCCCGGCGCAGAACATGGCCGCCGCGATGAACCACGCGGCCTTCAACGCGGCCAATGCGCTGGGGCCCTTCCTGGCGGGGCTGGCGCTGGCGGCGGGATGGGGCTGGCGCGCGCCGGGCGTGGTGGGCGTCGCGCTTACGGCTGCGGGGGCGGTGGTGCTGACCTTGTCGATCCGCCGGGACCGCAAGGCACGGCTGCGGGCAGCGCAGGGGGCGGCAGCGACCGCAGGATGACCCGGCGCGAGGTCGAGTTGAACTCTCGCCTCCAGGTGACCCACAGCACGATCAGCGTCCCGGCCATCAGCACCCAGGGACCGCCCAGCCAGCCAAGCGAGCCGAGCGCGAAATAGACGCTGCGCAGCCCGGCATTGAAGCTGCGGGCGGCGGTGATGTTCAGGTCGGCCGCCTGCATGGCGCGTGGCAGTGCCGCCGGATCGCGCGGGTCGTTGGGGACCGAGGCCATCATCACCGCGCAATAGCCGAACAGCCGGTGCGCCCATACGAATTTCAGGAAGGCGTTGACGACGAAGAACATCGTCACCAGCAGGCGCAATTCCCATGCGCTCTGCTCCGACGGGTTCAGTTCCAGCCCGGCGACGATGCCGCGCAGCCGCTCTCCGTTGCCGATCAGCGCCAGCAGGCCGCCCGTCGCGATCATGCAGGCCGAGGCGAAGAAGGCCGTCCCCTCGCGCAGGCTGGAGAGGATGTTGCCGTCGAAGATGCGCGGGTCGCGCAGCACCATCTGGCGCATCCATTCGCGGCGAAAGCGCGTCATCAGCACGGAAACCGAAGGTCGCCCCGCCGGCGGACGTTCGGTAAACCAGCCGATGCCCAGCCAGGCTGCGAACATCAGGATCAGCGCCACCAGGTCGGGCAGCACGGCAAAAAGATCGTCGGACAGGTCGAATGGCGTCATGCCGCGACACTAGGCCCGGCGCGGCACGCTTGAAAGCCCCTGCGGGTCTTCGTATTCTTGGCGCTCACGGCAGGGAGGAGAACCGGCCATGATGCAGATGCCCCCGCCCGACGCGTCCGTCCTGTCGCGCCGCCAGGCCATCCTCGCCGCCCTGCAGTCCGCGCTGCCAGGCGCCGTCATCGACGATCCCGCGGAAACCCGCGCCTATGAATGCGATGCGCTGTCGGCCTATCGCTGCCCGCCGCTGGCCGTGGTGCTGCCCCGCAGCACCGAGGAGGTGTCGCGCCTGCTGCGCCTGTGCCACGACCTGAGGGTTCCGGTCGTGCCGCGCGGGGCGGGGACCAGCCTGGCCGGAGGATCGATGCCCAGCCAAGACGCGGTCGTGATCGGCCTGTCGCGCATGACCGAGGTGCTGGAGATCGCGCTCGGAGATCGCATGATCCGCGTGCAGGCCGGCCGCACCAACCTGTCGGTTTCGGGCGCGGTCGAAAGCCTGGGGTTCTTCTATGCGCCCGACCCTTCCAGCCAGCTGGCCTGCGCGATCGGCGGCAATATCGCGATGAATTCCGGCGGGGCGCATTGCCTGAAATATGGGGTCACCACCAACAACCTGCTGGGGGTCACGCTGGTCCTGATGGATGGCAGCGTGGTGGAACTGGGCGGTCCGACGGGCGAGGGGCCGGGACTGGACCTGCTGGGCGTCGTCTGCGGGTCCGAGGGACAGCTGGGCATCGTGACCGAGGCGACCCTGCGCATCCTGCCGCGGCCGGCGGGCGCGCGTCCGGTGCTGGTCGGCTTTGACAGCAGCGAGACGGCCGGCGCCTGCGTCGCGGCGATCATCCGCGCGGGGATCATCCCGGTCGCGATCGAGTTCATGGACAGCCCCTGCATCCGCGCCACCGAGGCCTATGCCCAACCCGGCTATCCCGACTGCGAGGCGCTGCTGATCATCGAGGTCGAGGGCACGCCCCCCGAGATCGACGAGCAGCTGTCGCTGATCCGTGACATCGCCCTGCGCTTTGATCCCGTCGAGTTCCGCGAAAGCCGGTCCGAGGACGAATCCCGCCGCATCTGGCTGGGCCGCAAGTCGGCCTTTGGCGCGATGGGGCAGATGGGCGACTATATCTGCCTGGACGGGACCATCCCGGTGACCTCTCTGCCCTCGGTCCTGGCGGGGATCGGCGATCTGTCGCGGCAGTACGGGCTGGCGGTGGCCAATGTCTTTCACGCCGGCGACGGCAACATGCATCCGCTGATCATCTATGACGCGAATACCGCGGGCGACCTGGACCGGGCCGAGGCCCTGGGTGCCGACATCCTGCGCCTCTGCGTCGAGGTCGGCGGCTGCCTGACGGGCGAACATGGCGTGGGCATCGAAAAACGCGACCTGATGTCGGTGCAGTTTGATCCCCCCGATCTGGAGGCGCAGATGCGCGTCAAGGATGTCTTTGATCCGCATTGGCTGCTGAACGCGGCCAAGGTCTTTCCGCTGGATGTGTCGGCCCCCCGGCGCGACCGCCGCCTGAACCGGCCCGCCGATGCGGCCTGAGACGGAAACGGAACTGGCCGACCTGATCCGGAACGCGGCCGAGCCTTTGTCCATCGTCGGCGGCGCCACCCGCCTGTGGCCGGGCGAGGGACAGGGCAGGCGGCTGGACCTGTCGGCGCTGACCGGGGTCACGCTTTATGAACCCGAGGCGCTGACCCTGGTGGTCCGCGCGGGCACGCCGCTGGACACGGTGCGCCAGACGCTGGCCGCCGAGGGGCAGATGCTGGGATTCGAGCCGGCCGGCACGCCGGGATCGACCATCGGCGGGGTCGCTGCCGCCAATGCCTCGGGGCCGCGCCGGGTGCAGGCGGGGGCGGCGCGGGATGCGCTGATCGGCGTGCGCTTTGTCGACGGCGAGGGCACGGTCGCCCGCAACGGCGGCCGAGTCATGAAGAACGTGACCGGCTATGACCTCGTCAAGCTGATGGCGGGCAGCCGGGGGCGCCTTGGCGCGCTGACCGAGTTGAGCTTTCGCACCGCGCCGGTGCCGCCGGTGACGCTGACCCTGCAGCTGCCCGACCTGGATGCGGGGGCGGCCGTCCCGGCACTGTCGCAGGCCCTGGGCGGGCCCTTCGACGTGTCGGGGGCGGCATGGCTGCCGGGCCGGGGCGCGCTGATCCGGCTGGAGGGGCTGGCGGCCTCGGTCGCCTCGCGGGGGGCGGACCTGTCGGGTCGCCTGGCCGGGTTCGGCGCGGTGCAGCAGGGCGACAGCGAGATCTGGGCCCACCTTCACGCGGGGGTGGAGGAGACGGACGGTGACATCTGGCGCATCACCTGCCGGCCAAGCGAGGCGCCGACCCTTCTGGCCCGGCTTCCCGAACCGCTGTCGCTGGACTGGGGCGGGGCGCTGATCCATGTGCGGCTGGACCCCGGGCACCAGCCCGACCTGCCGCGCTTTTCGGGCCATGCCCGCCGCATCCGGGGCGCGGCGCCCGGCCTGCTGCCGGGGCGCGATCCGGTAGCGGCCCGGCTGGAACGCGGCCTGCACGAACGCTTTGACCCGCGCGGCGTTTTTCAGGGACAGGATTGATGCAGACCCATTTCACCCCGGCGCAGCTGGACGATCCGCTGATGGCGCGTTCGAACAAGATCCTGCGGACCTGCGTCCATTGCGGCTTCTGCACGGCGACCTGCCCGACCTATCAGGTGCTGGGCGATGAGTTGGACAGTCCCCGCGGCCGGATCTACCTGATCAAGGACATGCTGGAATCCGGACGTCCCGCGGATGCGAAGACGGTCAAGCATATCGACCGCTGCCTGGGCTGCCTGTCCTGCATGACGACCTGCCCGTCGGGCGTCCATTACGCGCATCTGCTGGAACATGCCCGTGAACATATCGAGGAAACCTATCGCCGCCCCTTTGGCGACCGCGCGCTGCGATGGGTGCTGAAGACCGTGCTGCCGCATCCGCGCCGCTTTCGTCTGGCGCTGCTGGGGGCCAGGGTGGCGCGGCCCTTTGCCCGGCTGCTGCCCGACCGGCGGCTGCGGGCCATGGTCGGCATGGCGCCGAAATCGATCCCGCCGATCAGCCGCAACGACGAGGGCCAGACCTTTCCCGCGATTGGCACGCGCCGGGCGCGGGTGGTGCTGATGATCGGCTGTGCGCAGCGGGCGCTGAACACCGACATCAACGACGCAACCATCCGCCTGCTGCGCCGCGCGGGCTGCGATGTGGTCATCCCGCAGGCCTTCGGCTGCTGCGGGGCGCTGACGCTGCACATGGGTCAGGAAGCCGACGGCAAGGCGCGCGCCCGCGACAGCATCGCCCGGCTGCTGGCGGCCGAGGCGGAGGGGCCGCTGGATGCGGTGATCATCAACACCTCGGGCTGCGGGACGACGGTCAAGGATTACGGCCACCTGTTCAAGGGCGATCCGTCGGAGGCCGATGCGCGGCGGGTGGCGGGGCTGACCCGCGACGTGACCGAGTTCCTGGTGGCCTTGGGCCTGCCCGATCGCAGTCGCCCGGAAGGGCAGGGGATGCGCGTGGCCTATCATTCGGCCTGTTCCCTGCAGCATGGCCAGCAGATCCGCTCGGCGCCCAAGGACCTGCTGACGGGGGCCGGGTTCCAGGTGGTCGAGCCCGCGGACCCGCATCTCTGCTGCGGGTCTGCCGGGACCTACAACCTGCTGCAACCCGAGCTGTCGTCCGAGCTGAAGGCGCGCAAGGTCGCCACGCTGGAGGCGGTGGCCCCCCAAGTGATCGCGGCAGGAAACATCGGCTGCATGATGCAGATCGGCGGTGGCACCACGGTGCCAGTCGTCCACACGGTCGAGCTGCTGGACTGGGCCACGGGCGGGCCGAAACCGGCCGCGTTGGAACCCGCCTGACGGGGTCTTGAAACGCCTGCGGACCCTCCTAGATCATGGGGACCGGCGGCCATGACGGCGCCGGTCGACCGCCCGCCCGGCCAAACGGGGGGCATCCATGACATCGCTTGAGAGAGGATGTATCCATGCGCAACTTTGACCTGACCCCGCTTTATCGTGCCTCGGTCGGCTTTGACCGCCTGGCCGACGTGATGGACCGCGCCATGTCCGCCGACATCGCCGCGCCCACCTATCCGCCCTACAACATCGAGAAGACCGGCGACGACGCCTATCGCATCTCGATCGCCGTTGCGGGCTTTGCCGCCGACGATCTGAATGTCGAGGTGCGCGACGGTTCCGTCATCGTCTCGGCCCGCAAGGCCGACGAGGACGAAGGTCGCGTCTACCTGCATCGCGGCATCGCGACCCGTGCCTTCGAGCGCAAGTTCACCTTGGCCGACCATGTGCGCGTGCAGGGTGCCAGCCACGCCGACGGCATGCTGCATATCGACCTGGTCCGCGAGATCCCTGAAGCGCTGAAGCCCCGCCGGATCGAGATCGCGAAGGCCGCGCCCAAGGTGTCCAAGCTGGACGCCTGAACCTGACGCGGGCCGCCGGGCGGGATCTCCCGCCCGGCGGTTCCCTGTCTGCGCGCCGGCTTCAGCGCCCCAGCATGAACCGGGCGCCTTGCATCACACGGCGGAGGTCGCGGGGCTGAAGCGCCGCCCGGATATGCCAGCGCGCGGCCCGGCGCACGACGTCCGCGATCTGGGGCCCGGGCAACGGTTGCCGCGACAGGTCGGCGAAACCTGATCGAACTTCCGGATTGTCGAAAAGCTCGGGAGCGCCAAGCGCCGAATTCGGGCTGCGGGCCAGAATGTCGCGCTCCGGCCAGGGCAGGGGTGACGCATCCATGGCGGCTGCCTGCCGCCATGCTTTGACCGCCTCCGTCCACATTCGCTGCCGCGCGAGGACGCGGCCGCGCTTGATCCGACAGGCTCGGGGACGTTGCGCCTCGGGCAGCGCGGCCAGATCCGAGGGTGCCAGAAGTTCGTGCTCGGCAAGACTGTCCAGCAGGCGCGTGAAGATATCGCGGTTGAACCTGGCCCCTGGGCGGCGGCCGCGCTGACGATCAGCAGGTCGCGACGATGCACGGCTGCGGCGGCATGACGAAGCCGGACAGGACAAAGAAGACCGAGACCGCGAGGCGGCCGTTCCACAGGATATTGACGGGGGTATGGGCCAGCAGCTTCACCTCGCCGGAGATCGGGGCCCAGGACGGGTGCAGCATGCACAGATAGTGGAACATGACGACGATGACCGCCGCCACGCCACGCAATCCGTCGAATGGGGCAATGCGGGCAGTCTGCGAAGGTGGTGTGGCGAAAGCGGTCATGGGTCATCCTGTCTCAGCAACGGCCTTGCGGGTTTTCGGCGTGCCGGTGGCGGCGCCCTGCCAGGTGGGCCGGCCCGGCGAATGGTCGCGGCAAGGTCAGAGGCTGGAAAGGCGCGCTTGCGCCGGGATAGAGTTGAATTCGGTGCTTTCGGGAAGCCACGGAGAGACACCGATGGGCCTGGTGACTGGCCAAGGCCAGTGGTGATCCTGCAGGCGGAGAGCTGCCCATGCGCCTCGCATCGCAGCAGACTCCCTCCTTGCCCGCGGAACCCATGATTCGCAGGCGCCGATTTTCTTGTGCAATGCACGGATTCTTGTCCGCAGCTTGCAATTGACCTGTTTCCGCCATGCTCGCATAACCAAAAGGGGCTGCCGGACCGGTGCCTGTTGGACTTCTGGCTGAGGATGACCCATGACCCGGACCCACTGCTTTTTCGCGCTGCGCCTGGCAACTGCCGGCCTGTTGGCAGTTTCGGCCGCGCCTGCATGGGCCGAGGCGCCCGGCCCGCTGATCCGCGAAGGCTTCAAGGAGGATTTCAGCCATCTGCGCCTGGACAACCGCCGCTGGTACATCTCGGATGGGTGGAGCAACGGCGACTGGATGGACTGCAAGTGGTCGCGCGATGCCGTCTCGGTGGCCGAGGGACATTTGCAGTTGGCTCATATTCCTGCCGACGCCGAAAAAGGAGCCGGCGCGACCTGCGGCGAGGTCCAGAGCAAGGGCTTTGCCCAACATGGCACGATCGAGGCACGGATCAGGACCCCCCGTGCCTCCGGGCTGAATGCCTCGGTCTTCACCTATGCCGGACCTGTGCATGGGGCGCAGCATGACGAGATCGACATCGAGATCCTGACCCGCGATACCGGAGAGGTCACGTTCAACACCTATGTCGACGGCAAGCCGCTGAACGGCGGGACGGCGCCCGTCCAGCCGCCGCTGGACGAGGAGTTCCACACCGTCGCCATGCAGTGGGAGCCCGAGCGCATCACCTGGTTCCTGGATGGCCGGCAGGTGCATCAGACCGAGCCGGGAACGGCCCTGCCTAACGGGCCGCAAAAGATCTACATGTCCTTCTGGAGCACGAGCGAGCTGACGGACTGGATGGGCCTGCAAGGGCCGCGCACGGGTCCCCTGACCTATGAGATCGACTGGCTGGCCTATACGCCTCCGGGCCAGTCCTGCCTCTTTCCCGAGTCGGTCACATGCTGACCAGTGCCCCTGCGCGGGCGCGCGCGCCAGCCCGGCGTCCGGTCCGCAGACGCGCGCCGCGGCAGGGCCTGACGATCCGCTGGACACCGGATGTGGTGATCGCTTTCGTCACCATCCTGGGACTGACATTGCTGCCGCTTCTAGGGTCGAAGGGGGCGCTGATGTTCCTTTTGGGCGGCATGATCCTGATCGTCACGGGCCCCGACGGGGTGTTCCGGGCCGTCCGACGCGAATGGCTGCTGATCGCCATGGCGACCTGGTGCCTCGTGTCCTTCGCCTGGTCCGATTACGCGGGCGTCAGCCTGCGCTATGGCATCCAGCTGATGCTGACCATGGTGATCGCCTTGGCTATCTGCCAGCGAATCACTCCGCAGGCCTTGGTCAAGATCGTCCTTCTGACGCATTTCATCGCCGGCGTCCTCAGCCTGGCGTCGGGCAACGCGCGCGAAAATGGGATGGGCTATCTGGGCATCTATGGCAGCAAGAACGCCTTGGCCTTTGCCATGGGGCTGCTGTTCCTGGTGGGGCTTGCCGTCCTTCTGGACCGCCGCATGGGATGGCGCTGGCGTCTGCTTGCGCTGGTGTCGGCCGGCCTGGGCGCGACGCTGATGGTGATGGGCAATTCCACCGGCGCGCTTGCCGCCGTGGCGGTGTCCGTGGCGGCCGTGGGTCCGCTGATGCTGCTGCAGCGGATGCAGGCGCCTACCCGGCTGGTGGTGATCGTGCTCTCGATCGTCCTCGTGGCGGCGGGTGGGGTCATGATCACGACCGTCATCGACCAGATCGCCGCGCAGTTCCTGGACGCCACCGGCAAGGACATGACCCTGACCGGCCGAACCGAGCTTTGGGGCTATGCCGTCACCGAGATCATGGAGCGGCCCCTGCGCGGGGCCGGGTTCCAGGCCTTCTGGGTCATCGGCAACCCCTTGGCCGAGCAGCTGTGGGAGATCTTCGGGATCGAGGGGCGCAGCGGCTTCAACTTTCACAACACGCTGATCTCCAACGCGGTCGAGATCGGGTTGATCGGCGTGGCCATGCAGGCGGTCCTGTTCTTCTCGGCGGTCTATTTCGTGCTGTCCTGGGCGGTGCAGGCCCGATCGGCAGCCTCGCTGTTCCTTGCCGTCCTGATGGTCCGCCAGCTGATCCTGATGTGGGTCGAGGTCGTCTATTTCTTCCAGTTCGACATAGGATCGGTGCTGGTGGTGGCCGCCCTCTATTACGGGCGCAGCTTCCGTCTGGCGACGCAGCCCCCCAAGGTCGCGCCCTCTGCCCGGACACGGGTACTTCGGCTGGCCTGACCTTCGGTTGTCGTCCCCGGGCGGGGCGGCTATGCAGGCGGGGCATCAAGAACCAAAGGCGCATGACCGGCATGGAACAGCACGCGACGGATGACGGCAGCCAGCCCCTGATCAGCGTCATCATGGCCAATTATCGGGGGGCCCGCCACCTTGGCGCGGCGATCCACGCGGTCCTGTCCCAGAGCCATGCCCGGATCGAGTTGCTGCTGGCGGACGATGCTTCGGATGACGACAGTCTCCAGGTGGCCGCCTCGATCCGGGACGACCGCCTGCGCATCCTGCCTTCCGACCGCAGCTTGGGACCCGCCGGCACCCGCAACCGCGCCTTGCGGGTGGCGCGCGGCGACTGGATCGCCATCGTCGACAGCGACGATCTGGTTCATCCCCGGCGGCTGGAGCGGCTGCTGGCGGTCGCGCGGGCGCAGGGGGCCGATATCGTCGCCGATGACCTGGTCCATTTCGGAACGGTGGAGGCTCCGGGCGGGCGGACGCTGCTGCAGCCCCTGGGCCTGACGGCTCCGGTTCCGCTGGATGTGACGATGTTCCTGCGCGGCAGCGCCGGAGAGGCGGGCATCCCCTCCTTCGGCTATCTCAAGCCGCTGATCTCGCGGAGGGCCTTGGGCAACAACCTTTACGACGAGAGCCTGAAGATCGGCGAGGACAACGAATTGATCGTCCGCCTGCTGGTTCAGGGCGCCCGGTTCATCATGCTGCCAGACCCGCTCTATGGCTATCGCCGGCACGCCACTTCGGTCTCGCATCGCCTGTCGGTGGACACGACGGCAGCAATCCTTGCGGCCCATCGCGCGCTGCCGCGTTTTGATGATCCCGCGGCGCGGGCGGTCGCGGCCAAGGTGGAGCGGCAGCTGCACCAGGCCTTGAAATACGAGATGCTGGTGCGCGACATCAAGAACCGCCAGGTTTGGCGGGCGGCGCCGCGGCTTCTTGACCCCGCCATGCTGTCGCGTCTGCTGGGCAGCATTCAGGATAGACGGCGTCGCGCCCGCGCGGCCGGTGCTGCCGCGCCCACCGCGGCCCCTTCCGTCTGTCCCGACCTGCCGGCGCCGGGAGAACCCTGGACCGCGCCGCCCGCGCCCGCCGCGGCGCTGGTCGCGGCCGAGTCAAGCGCGGGGCGGGGTCCCGCGCTGTCCCCGCTGCCCGAATGGGCGGTTTGGCTGGATCGGGCGGTCCGCGAGGGCTGACGCCGCCCGCGACCCAGCCTGGCGCTGTTGAAGGGCGCGGGGCCGAAACGAAAAAGCCCCCATCGGGGCATCGGCTGCTGGGGTAAGGTTTCTGCCGATCCGGAGCGCCTTTCCACCTGAACAGCGGGGAAAGGCATAAGGTCGGCGGCTTCCAGGCATACTGATGACTGCCCGGAGTCAGCGCGCTCCACGCGAGCTGAGCAAAGCAGGCACCGTCTTGAAAATGATGCCCATGTCCTGGGCCAGGCTCCAGTTCATGATGTACTGGCGGTCCAGCCGGACGCGCTCGCTGTAGGTCGTGTCGCTGCGGCCGCTGACCTGCCACAGGCCGGTCAGGCCGGGCCGGGTCGACAGGTAATAGGGCGCGGTGCTGCCATAGTGGTCCAGTTCGTCCTGCACGACGGGACGGGGGCCCACCAAGCTCATCTCGCCCGACAGCACGTTGAGCAGCTGCGGCAGCTCGTCCAGGCTCAGCTTCCGCAGGACCTTGCCCACCGGCGTCACGCGAGGGTCGTCGTTCAGCTTGCGGGTCGTGTTCCACATGATGGCGTCCTGCGGGTTGTCCTGCAGGTGCTGGTGCAGGACCTCGTCACCGTTCACGACCATGGTGCGGAATTTCCAGCAGCGGAACTCGCGGCCATTGAAGCCGACGCGCTTGTGGCCATAAAGCACCGGCCCTTTGGCCGTCGCCTTGACCAGCAGGGCCAGCCCCGCCATGATGATGAAAAGAAACGGCAGCACCGCCAGAACCAGGGCGATGTCCAAGGCCCGTTTCGAACGGCCCCCCACGGGTTCGGATGGGACCACGGCCTTGCCACGGGCAGCGTGAGAAGAGGGGCCGGCGTTTACTCGGAAATCGATTTTCTGCGTATCTGCGTGCGACGAATATATGCGGGTCAAATTCATAAAGTCACCCTCCTGGAAAGACCAATTACGGAACCCTTACCTAACCTTTCGGTCATAGCGACCTAGACGAAGGGGTACGGCGCAGATGTTTACGGTATATGAGGGTTTTTCAAGCGTTTATGCCGCAACTCCTGGAAGAGTACGGATCACGAAATTTTTTTGATGGCCGAAGATGATGAAAAATTTAATGAAAGTTGCAGGCCATGCCAGACATGTCTTTTTTGGCAGGTTGCGCTATCAGGAAATACTTGAACGGAGACCGGTGCAGGGGAGGACGGATGGGAGGATTCAGTATCTTGTGTGGGCGAGCGTGGCGACCACAAGAAGAATTCCACTGGCAGCAGTATCCTGAACGGGGAAACTCGTCCTGCTCGCCTCCCATAACGGCGTGCCGCCGATGGATATTCCTCTCAGGTTACACTGCGAGGACTTCCGCATGACCCGTTGGCCAGCTCTTGGAGCGTGCCGATATTCGTGTCCGCCCTTAGCGCTTGCCCATGTAGACCCAGCCTCACCTAGGCGACACCAGAACGATCAGTCGTCTTCCATCAACCCTCCGCCTCGGTAGCCTTACGATTCGGGTGGATAGCCATCTTTCGGCGAAGAGGTGCTGACGATCAGTGATGACGATGACGGGGTCCCAATGGGCCGCCTCCCAGCGCCCCAGGTTCCCAGCGACAGATCCCGGCGGATGAGCCCTCCTGCGGTTCCGCAGATCCGAACATCCTCATGGCCTGCCACGCCGCAAGCGATGCGACCACGGCCAGAAGCAGGACCTGTGCCCCGCCCACCAGCATCACGACGTAGTACAGGATGACCTCTGCCCCGGCAGCCGCCTGAAGCCCTCCAAGAAGGGTGGCGGCAGTTCCCGCGATGAGCATGACCAGATACACAACCGCAAACATAGTTCCCCCCTCTCGAAACTTTGAACCGTTTCTTACAAGAAGTGCAACTTTTTTTTACGTCTCTATCCCGAGTTGTGTAAATGGCATGCAGGCTGCTGAGTTCAAGCCCTTGATGAAACGAGCATGTGCTCGACTGATCCCGGCGCCAGATAGGACTTCAGGCGCCGCGGGACCACGCGGTCATATACCACCCCAAGGCATGTCGTCTCCAGTTCAGGCAGATTCGCGAGGACCAGATCGATCATGTCGCGGGGCGTCTCACCCCATTCGGCGACGATGACGCAGCCGGGCAATTCGCGCAGGACGGCCATTCCCTGGGCCACGGGATAGAGCGGCGGCACATCCAGGATGACATGGCCATACCGGTCGTCCACCTCCGACAGGACCTTCCGCAGCGCCTTGGCCAGCACCAGGTCATCGCCCGCACCTTTGGATCCCTGGCCGCAGGGCAGGACCGTCAGTTGGCTGTCGGTGACATCGTGCAGCATCGAGCGCCAGTCGGTCGCCGTTTCCGGCAGGTCGCTGAGACCGGGTTTGTCGGTCACGCCCAGCAGGTGGCTGAGCCGGCGGCCGCGGCCGTCGGTGTCGATCAGCAGGACCCGCTTGCCCGATGTCGCCGCGATCTGGCCTGCCAGGTTCAACGTGACCAGCGCCCGCCCTTGGTAGGGATGAAACGAGGTGACGCCGGTGATCGGGGCCGTGTCGCCCGAAAGCCGGCTTGCCGCCAGCCGGATATGGCGCAGGGTTTCGGCATAGATCGAATCCGGGTGGTGCAGCACGGGAACCGGGACCGGAGGGATCTTGGGGGCCGAAACGACGGGCAGCCTTCCCCCGTCGGCCCGCCTGATGACGGGTCGCGTCTTGGGCTGCGACCTGGCCCGGTCCGGGCGCATCGGCCGCCCCCGGCCCAGAACCGGAAGATATCCCAGGAACCGCAACGGGGAATAATCGGTCACGTCGGCAGCGGTGCGCAGATGGGTCTCGCGCCCTTCGCGCAGGGCGGCGCGCGCCAGGCCAAAGAAAAGCCCCAGAAGCGCAGCCGCGATGGCGATCCGTTTGCTGGCAGGTCCCGAAGGCCCTGTCGGCACCTGCGCAAAGGACAGCACGCGGACATTCGACACCGGGAATGAGGACTGCTGCTCGATCTCCTGCGCGTTGGCCAGGGTGTTCTGGTAGAGGGTGGCCAGCGTTTCGGCCTCCTGCTGCAGGGCGCGCAGACGGACCAGAGCCGCGGCCTGGCTGGAATTCTCGTTGGTGACCTCGTCCAGGCTGCGGCGCAGGGCGGAGACGCGCTCTTCTGCGACACGCAGTTCGGTTTCGGCGCTTTGGCGTTGCGCCTGCAGTTCTATGAACAGGCGGTCGGCCGCGCTGGCCAGGGTCTGGCGCAGGCCCGCCACCTGCGGGTGATCGGGGCCGGAGCTTTCGATCAGCTGCTGAAGGCGCGAGGTGACATCATTGTAGGTGTCCAGGCGCGCGCGCAGCGTGTCCGAGACGGCACCGCCGATGCTGAGCGATGCGCCTGACTGCAGGTTCTCGACGCCCCCCTCGACGACCCGGTCATAGATGTCCAGCACGGCCTGGGCACGGGCGCGTTCGCTGATCGCCGCGGTCAGGTTGGCGTTCAGTTCGCTTTGCGCCTGTTCGCCCAGAAGCGCGCCGGTCGAGGTCATGGCCAACTGGTTCGCGGCCGCGAATTCCTCGGCCGCCTCGGCCGCCGCCTGCGCTCTCGCGCGCAGGTCTTCCAGCCGCCCGTCCATCCAGGAGGTGGTCTGGCCGACCGACTGCGCATTCGCGTTCAGGATATCCTCCGTGTAAGCCACGGCATAGGCATTCGCCACGGCCGCCGACCAGGTGGGATCCAGCGACGTGAAGCCGATGGCGACCGCGCCGCTGCGACCGACGCGGCTGACGACCAGGTTGCGCTGCAGCATCGCGGCCGCCGCGCGGCGTGCCGGATCGACCGGCTCGGCCCCCGGGGCGGCGGCAGTGCCGAGCGGCAGCCCGCCATCGGTCGCCGGCAGCGGTGGTTCCGCAAGTTGGCCCACCTGTTCGCGGGCCCAAGTGACCGGCCAGGTGAGCAGACCGGTGACGCTGCCGATGGCCTGCGACAGGCGCGACTGGCGGGGGACCAGGAAGTCTTCCTGCTTGTCCAGCTGCGTGATGTCCAGCACGTCGAGGGCCAGCTTGTCCGAGGTCAGGACCACGCGGGCGTTTTCGATCGTGTCGGCGGGCAAGGCACGGTTTTCGATGCCGCCGACCTGTCGCACGGCATTGCTCATCGCGCCGTCCAGCAGCAGGGTCGATGCTGCGGTATAGGTATAGGGCTTGGACTTGGCATAGATGAAGCCCAGGGCACCCATCAGGATCATCGGCAGGATGATCGTCCACCGTTGGCGGCGCACGGCCGCCAGCAGGCGCCGCAACTCGATGGTCTGCTGCGCCGGCGGCTGCGATACCTCGACAGTGGGGGCGGGCTCGTAGTGTCTCAGTTCGCGGGACATCAGTTTCCTTTCGGATTGTGCGTCAATCCGGGCGTTGTGCCGTAGAGTTCGATCTGTCGTGCGCCCATCAGCTGTGCCACGGCGCCGGCATGCAGCGCGGCGCGCATCAGTTGCGGGTTGCGGCGGGCAGGGTCGGCCGCGCGGCTCAGGGCCATGACGCCACAGGCCAGCGCCTTGGCGGAGGCCAGTCCCGCGGCCTTCAGGCGTCCGCCGGTTCCGGCCCGGTGCGCCAGGATGCTGGCATGGGTCTGTCCCATCCGATAGCGGCGGCGGAGCAGCCAAGACAGCTTGGCGCGGTCTGCGGGGACAGGCTCATTCAAGATTGCATTGGCGGCAAAGCCGATGCACCCCCCTGCGGCCATGTATTCGGCAAACAACGCTGTATCTTCGCCACCTGAACGGCCGCGGGCCAGGTCGAAGCGCAGGCCCTGCCACGCAGGATCGCCCAGGTCCATCAGCGAGTTGCCGGTATAGCCGGCCTTGATGCTGCCTTTGTGATCGGTGACGGGCAGGTTGTCGTGTGGCCGGGCGCGGACCATCCAGCTGGGAGCTTCTGGCGGGTACGTTGCGTGCACCGGAGCCAAGATTGCGCCGACGGACTGGGACGACCAAGCTTGGGTCAGGCTGCGCAGCCAGTTCGGGTTAGCGATCTGATCGTCGTCCACGTAGATGAGCAACCGCGCGCCCACGGCCCGGGCATGATCCAGCAGCGCATTGCGCGCGATCGAGATATTGGCGGATGGCGCGTGCAGGTAAGTCAGGGGCAGCGGGTGATCCGCAGCGATGCCAGTTACCAAGTCCTGGGCTGACGGACTCGTATCGTTGTCGGCGACCGCAATGGCGACCGGCAGGCCACAGGGCTTCAGGTCGCGCATCGACGCCAGGGTCTGCGCCAGTTCGGGCCGACGGAAGGTGCAGATGGCGATGAGGACGCCGGGCGCCGCTTCGGCTATCATGTCGTTCACTGTGAACCTCGCCTGTTGCGGGAGGGGGGCCCGCTCAGGGCCTCGCGCCAGAAGCCCACCGACCAGGCCAGGTGCATGGCGCCCGCGAAGAAGCCGGCGGGCAGGCCTGCCAGGCTGCGCTGCGACAGCGCGATTGCCAGGCCGCCCAGGATGCAGATGGCCAGCCAGCCCAGCAGCGGCAGGGCAAATATCATCGCGATCGGGGTCAGCACCGCCAGCGCCAGCGCCGGTGCCAGCCCGGCCACTACCAGCTGGCGCAGGCCGGGCTGGACTTTATGCTTGACCAGGTTGCGCCGGCGACCGCGGCCAAAGGCTTGGTATTGCCGCCACAGGGGCAGGAGACTGGAGCGCGGGATATAGATCAGCCGCGTGCGCCCGGTCAGCCAGATGCGATGACCCGCCCGGCTCAGCCGATAGTCCAGTTCGGCATCCTCATTGTGGCTGAAGGTCTCGTCATAGCCGCCGACGGCGCGGAAGGCCTCGATCCGCATCAGGGCATGGTGGCCATGTTCGACCCAAGCGCCGCCCCCCGCCAGCCGATGCGCCGAGCCGCCATTGCCGAGGCGCGAATTCTGCGCGGCGGCGATGGCGCGCTGCCAGAACCCCTCGCCACGCGCCTCCATCGAGACGACGACGCTGTCGGCGCCGGTCGTGGCGGCCTCCTCCAGCACCTTGTCGGCGAAATCCTGGGGGTAGTGGCTGTGGGCGTCCAGACGCAGAAGCCAGGTGGCCTCGTTGCCGAACTGCGCCACCGCCCGGTTGACGGCGGCGGATTGCAGGCGGCCCGGGTTGTCGATCAGGCGGATGCGCCCGTCCCGCGCGGCCATCTGCGTGACCAGCTGGCGCGTCGCGTCCTGCGACCCGCCGTCCGCCACCACGATCAGCGCGTCGCGGGCGGCGGGAAAGCGCAGGACCGTGTCTAGCACGGTCTGGATATGCCGCGCCTCGTTCAGGGTCGGGATGACGATCAGAAGCCCGCTCATGCCGCGGCCCGCCTGTCCCGGCCAAGGCTCTGGGGACCGCAGATCGCGCGGGTCAGTTCGGCGCATTCGGCATCATCCATCGACAGGCGCGCCCGCGGGATCGCCCGGACGGCGGCGCGGCGGGTCGCCAGGCTGTCCGCATCGATGCCGGTCAGGGCAGCGTGGATCGCGGCGTCCGTCGGGGCGTCAAGAACGACGCCGCAGCCCCAGGCCTCGACATGGCGCGCGACCTCGGTCCCGCGCAGGACGATCGGCACCGCCCCGTTCAGGCATCCTTCATACAGCCGGTTCGGCAGCAGCCAGTCCGAATTCTGCCCGGCTTGGTAACGGTCCACCAGCCAGGCCAGATCGACCGCGCCATAGATCGCCGGCAGATCGTCGGGCCAGCGATACTCGCCCCGATAGTCGAGGTCAGGGTTCGCACCCACGACCTCATGGAAATCCGGCAGCACGTCCAGCGCGGGCCGGCCGCGCAGGATGACACGGACGCGGCCCGGTGCCGAGCGCGTCAGGCGATCCAGCGCCTGCAAGGAATAGCGACAGCGCAGCATCCCCAGCCAGCCGATCACCAGCGGGCCGCCATCGGGGCGCGGGGCCGACGGGGCGCCCTGCGGCAGCAGGTCGTCGAAGGGCTTGTTCTCGACCAGCAGCGTCGGGACGGCGGGCCGGTCATGGGCGCGCAGGTAATTGGTGACAAAGGCCGGCGAAGAGACGACGACCAGCGCGGCGCTCCGCATCAGGCGCGCCTCGATCGCGCGGATCGCCCGGGGCTTGGCGCCATCCCCCAGCATCATCGAATGGATGTCCAGCAACTCATAGACCAGGCGCGCGGGACGCGTCCGCCGCAGGGAGGCGGCCAGCATCATCATTTCCAGGTTGCGCGCCAGGATCACCTCGGTGGCACCGGCGGGCGGAGGCGGCACCAGCCGCGCCATCCGCGGAAAGGCCTTGGCCACCGCACCGAGGCGCTGGACCATGCGGCCGTTTGCGGTGCGGCCCAGCACGATGGCCGGTTCCGGAAGCGGACCTTCGGCCCGGCGAAAGCCCGCGACGCGCACCTCGGCCCCGCCGCGACGAAGCATCTCGGCCCTGCGCCAGATCGACGGATCGTCAAGGTCATGGGCCAGATAGGTCACGAACACGCAGTCAGCCTTCCTCTTTGAAAACACGGCTGTGCCCCGAGGGGGCACAAAGGCCTCACCCTTCACGTCTTTTTATGCGGGCATTTTTCGACGGTTCATACTGCATTCGCATCTTCGGGTCCACAAGCGCAGGGGACCGGTGCCAAAAGCGTGTAGCCGCTGGCCCGACCAACCGATCAGGGGCCGGTGCGGCCCTCCAGCAGGAACCTGATCCCCACGGCGTGATGCGGAACCGAGGCCAGTCCCGCGCGCCGCATCAGGGCCATGTACTTGTCGCGGGCCGTCAGGCGCAGGATCGGCAGGACGCGGCCCGGATCGCGCAACGCCTCGGTCGAGGCACCGGCCAGTCCGCGCGCGCGCTTCTGGTCCAGGAACAGGCGGTGGTGATACTTGTTGCGGGTCAGACGTTCTTGCTGGACCAGCAGGTTGCGGGCCTCGTCGGACAGGTCTTCCTGGGACAGGATCTGGCGCGCGGCGCGGGCATAGCTGCCAAGGTCGTCGGTGCGGTGCTGGGCGCTGAGCGAATCGCCCCGCTGAAAGGCCACATAGCCGCAGGAGCGGATCGTCAGGAAGCGCGCACCGCGCGCCATCAGCCGCACATAGAGGATGAAATCCTCGCCCAGCCGCAGGTCCTCGTCATAGGCAAGCCCGGTCTGGACAAGGATGCTGCGCCGCATCACGGGCTTGAGCAGGCCGGTCTCGTTGCGGGACATCCGGCCGGAGGTGAGGTTGCCGGCGACGAACTCGCTCAGCGACAGAATCCGGGCGTCGTCGTGGAACTCGGGGACTTCGGGCAGGGCCGGCCCTGCGCGGTAGTGGTCGGGGACAAGGACGATGTTGTCAGCCGCCAGGTCCCAGTCCTGATGGGCAAAGAGCCGCGCGAAGCGGCCGGGCAGGAAGACGTCGTCGGAATCCAGGATCGCGATCCATTCCGCGTGCGATGCGGCGATGGCCAGGTTCCGCGCGCGCGCGGGCCCGACGTTGCGGGGCAGGGCCATGACCCGCAGCCGGCCGCTGCCGTCATCCGCGCCGCGCGCCACGGCCGCCGTGTCGTCGGTCGAGGCGTCGTCCACGACCACGACCTCGACGACCTCGGGCTCGGCCAGGGCCGAGTGGATCGCCTGGGCGATGGTCCTGCCCGCATTATGCGCAGGGATGATGACGGCGACTTCGTTCAACTTGGTACCCGTGATGTCGTTTCGGTCTTGTGTCGCCAAAAGCTTCGCGAATCAACCCGGGCTGTCCGGCTGGCGACGCGGGGTCAGGTCAGGATTTGGTGATGATTTGACACAATCCGTCTTCATCCACCCGCGTCACAGCCGGCGCCGGGCCCGCAATGCGGCGCTGATCGTGCCGTCGTCCAGATAGTCCAGCTCTCCGCCGATGGGGACGCCCTGCGCCAGCCCGGTCACCGTGATGTCGGTCCCTTCCAGCGCATCGGCGATGTAATGGGCGGTGGTCTGGCCCTCGACCGTGGCGTTAAGGGCCAGGATCACCTCGGTGATGCGTTCGGCATGGATGCGGCCGATCAGGTCCGGGATGCCCAGTTCGTCCGGGCCGATGTCGTCCAGCGCCGACAGCGTGCCGCCCAGCACATGATAGCGGCCCCGGAAGGCCTGCCCCCGTTCCAGCGCCCAGAGGTCCGCCACGTCCTGGACCACGCAGATCTCTCCGGTGGCGCGGGCGGGATCAGCGCAGATCGCGCATTCGTCGCGGTCGGTGATGTTGCCGCAGGTCACGCATTCGCGCGAATTCAGCGCCACCCGGTCCAGCAGCTGCGCCAGCTGCACCATCTGCTGGCTGCGGCGGCGGATCAGTTGCAGCACGATGCGCCGCGCCGATCGCGGGCCCAGGCCCGGCAACCGGGCCATCAGCGCGATCAGCGCCTGGATGTCGTCGCTGCCCTGCGCCATCGGGTCAGAACGGCAGCTTCATGCCGGGCGGCAGGCCCAGCCCCTCGGTCATCTTGCCCATCTCGGACTGCATCCGTTCCTCGGCGGCACGCTGCGCCTCCTTGATCGCGGCCAGGATCAGGTCCTCGACCACTTCCTTTTCCGAGGGCACGAAGATCGACGGGTCGATGTCCAGTGCGGTCAACTCGCCCTTGGCGGTGCAGGTCGCCTTGACCAGGCCCGCGCCGGATTCTCCGGTGACGGTGATGCGGGCCAGGTCTTCCTGGACCTGCGCCATCTTGTCCTGCATGTCCTTGGCGGCCTTCATCATCTTGGCCATGTCGCCAAAGCCGCCCAATCCCTTGATCATCGCTTAATCCTCATCTTCGAACGGGTCCCACTCCTCAACCTCGGCCACCGGGCCTTCGGTTCCGTCATGGGGGTTGGCTGCGCCCTCGGCCAGGTCCTCGACCTCGCGTGGCGGGGGCGCGGCGCGGGTGATGCTGGTCAGCGTGGCGCCGGGAAAGGCCGCCATGACCTGCTGGACGATCGGCAGCGCCATCGCGCGGTCGCGTGCGGCACGCGCCTCGGCCGCGCGGGTCTCGGCGATGGTCGGCGCGCCGCCGGAATTGGTGACGCTCACCGCCCATCGCTGCCCACCGGTCCAGCCGCGCAGCCGCTCGGCCAAGCGCTGCGCAAGGTCTGCGGGCGGATTGTCGCGCGGCTCGAACTCGATCCGGCCGGGGCTGTAGCGGACCAGGGCCACATGGCGCTCGACCATGACCAGCAGCGTCATGTCGCGCATGCGCGAGATCAGTTCCACCACCGAGGCGAAATCGGGATAGCTCTCCAGCACGTCCGGCGACACGGCCAGCGCGGTGGCGGCCCCCGAAGGCTGGACCTGCGGCGCCGGGCGCGCGCGGCGCATCGCCTGCGGCGCGTTGGCGGGCGCGGCGCCCTGCAGCGCCGGGCCGCGGGTGAATTCGCCGGCCGTCTGCGCCTGCTGCACGCGGCGGATCAGCGCCTCGGGATCGGGCAGGTCGGCCACATGGGTCAGGCGGATGATCGCCATTTCGGCGGCCATCATCGCGTTCGGGGCGGCCGAGACCTCCTCCAGCGCCTTCAGCAGCAATTGCCACATGCGCGACATGACCCGCATCGGCAGGCGTTCGGCCAGGTCCTTGCCGCGCGCCCGCTCATCGGGAGAGATCGTGGGATCCTCCAGCGCATCGGGCGTGATCTTGACGACCGAGATCCAGTGCGTGACCTCTGCCAGATCGCGCAGCACGGCCACCGGATCGGCGCCGTCGGCATATTGCGACTGCAGTTCCGTCAGGGCGGCGGCGGCATCGCCGCGCAGCACCATCTCGAACAGGTCGAGGACGCGGCCACGATCGGCCAGACCCAGCATCGCGCGCACCTGGTCGGCGGTGGTTTCCCCGGCGCCGTGGCTGATCGACTGGTCCAGAAGGCTGGTCGCGTCCCGTGCGGAGCCTTCGGCCGCCCGCGTGATCAGCGCCAGCGCATCGTCGGTGATCTGGGCCCCCTCGGCCCCGGCGATGCGCTTCAGCAGCGCGATCATCACCTCGGGCTCGATCCGGCGCAGGTCAAAGCGCTGGCAGCGCGACAGGACCGTGACGGGAACCTTGCGGATTTCCGTGGTGGCAAAGATGAACTTCACATGCGGGGGCGGTTCCTCCAGCGTCTTCAGCAGCGCGTTGAACGCGCTGGTGGACAGCATGTGGACCTCGTCGATGATGTAGATCTTGTAGCGTGCGGACGCCGCCCGGTAATGCACCGATTCGATGATCTCGCGGATGTCGCCCACGCCGGTGCGCGATGCCGCGTCCATCTCCATCACGTCGACATGGCGGCCTTCGCTGATGGCCACGCAATGCTCGCAGACGCCGCAGGGTTCGGTTGTGGGACCACCCGTGCCGTCCGGGCCGATGCAGTTCATGCCCTTGGCGATGATCCGCGCGGTGGTGGTCTTTCCGGTGCCCCGGATGCCCGTCATGATGAAGGCCTGCGCGATGCGGTCCGCGGCAAAGGCGTTCTTCAGCGTGCGCACCATCGCGTCCTGGCCCACCAGGTCGGCGAATGTTTCGGGCCGGTATTTCCGGGCCAGAACCTGGTAGGCGGGTTTGGTGTCGGTCATGGGTCCCTCGGGCGTCGCGCCACCTTAGCGGGGCCGGCACAGCGCCACAACCAGATCGGGGCCGGGCGCCTGCGTCGCGGTGATGCGGATCTGAGCTGCGGGGGATCGGGTGAGAGGCTGGACAACGACCCAAACGGGACTCGTTACGGCTGCTTCCTTCCGGACCTGACCGAGTTGGCGAGGCGTCTGCCCGCGCCAACCTCTCGCGGGGACAAATAGGGCGGACGGACGGGGGATGCAAGCCCGTCGCGCGGACCGCTAGAGAAAGTAGCGCATCAGCTGGAACCCGTCCGGCGTCTGGCCCAGCGGTTCCAGCCGATAGGCCTCGGGCAGGTGGCGCCGGCTCGCATCGGGCGCGGTGTGGAACAGGACCGAGCTTTCGGGCTGCGCCAGAAAGCGCCAGCTGGACCGCAGCGGAAGAGAGATCCTGCGCCGCTGCCGGATATAGCGGCGCAGCACGTCCTGGGTCAGGGCATCGCGGGCCAAGACGACCTCGTTTTCCGACACCAGCGGGCTGAAGAGGCCGCAGCCTGCTAGGCGATAGGAGTTGGTCGCCAGGATGAAGGCGTCGTCGTCGCCCACGGGCCCCGATTGCCAGCGCAGGTCGCGGATGCGGCGCGCCCCGGCATCCGCCAGGCGCCCGTCGGGGTGGAACCGCGCCGGCTGCGACAGGTCGATCCGCCAGGTCACGCCGTCGATCACGTCGAAATTATAGATGGGAAAATCGGGATTCTGCAGCGGGACGTCCCGCGCGCCGGGGTCCACCCGGTTGAACATGCTGGCCGACCGTTCCAGCCAGTCGCGCAACTGGGCCCCCGACAGCCGGATCGCCGTCACCCGGTTCGGAAAGGAATAAAGATCGGCGATGTGCCGCAGGTTCAGCCGCCCCGGCGCGACATGGGTATAGTGATGCGCCCCCCCGCGTCCCCCCGCGCGGTAGGGCGCGGTCGCCGAGAGCACGGGCAGATGTTCAAAGGCCGTGCCCTCCAGACGCCGTCGGACATGCCAGCGCTGCGCCAGGTTCACCAGCCGCAGCCCGTCATCATGGCCGATGACCGCGAAATGGCTGCTGAGCGGCGAGGCGCTGCGCCCGATCCGGGTGCCCAGCTGCCGCAGCGTGGCGCGATGCGCGCCCTCGACCGGCCGCGTCACCAGGCGCGACGAGGGCGTGCCGGGCGCGACGGGCAGGCAGGCGACGCGAAAGCCCGCGATCTGCGGCGCGCCTGTCGGGGCGATCCGGAAATCCAGGTCGATCATCCCCAGATGCGATCCGCCAAAGCCCGGCATGACGGCCGGCTTGCCCGCAAGCGTGCCGCGCGCGGGATCGACCTCCGGGCGCCCCTGCCAGTGCGGGGCAGGGAAAACCTCGTGCGTGTGGCCCGCGATGACCACGTCGATACCGGGCAGCGCCGCCAGGGCGGTGGCCGCGTGCTCCATCCGGGGGCGGGCCTCGGCAGGGCCGATGCCGCTATGGGCCAGCGCGATGATCACGTCGGCGCCCAATGCCTTCAGCCGCGGGACGACCTGCCGGGCGCTGTCAATGATGTCGGTGCTGCGCATGACGGGGCGCAGGTCGTTGTCCCATTCCTCGGTCTGCGGCGGCAGAAAGCCCACAACCCCGATGCGCAGCGGATGGACCCGGCCCTCCGCATCCGTCAGCTGCCGCTGGAGGAGGGCATGGGGGGCAAACCCCTTGCCCTGGCGCATGGACAGGTTGGCCGCCAGCACGGGAAAGCGGGCCCGGGCCACGCTGCGGCGCAGGAAGGTCAGGCCGAAGTTGAAATCATGGTTGCCCAGGGCTGCCGCGTCATAGGCCAGGGCATTCATCGCCGCGATCGCGGGATGATCATGTCCGGTGCAGCTTCGGCGGGCGACCACCTCGCCCATCGGCCCGCCCTGCAGGAAGTCGCCGTTGTCAAGCAGCAGGCAGGCCGGCACCTCGGCACGCTTCTCGAGGATCAGCGACGCCGTGCGCGCCAGCCCCATGTGGTCCGAAGGCCGGCCGGCCAGGTAATCATAGGGCAGAAGATGCATGTGCAGGTCGCTGGTGGCCAGGATCCGCAGCCGCATCCCGCAGCCCTGTGGGGCCCGATCAGGCGGCGCATCCCCCTGCGAACCTGTTTCCTCGCAACCCGTGGCGGGCCGTCCGGCGACAGCCGTGCCGGCGCTGCCGCAACCGGCGGCACCGGCAGGCTCTGCCTGACCGTTTTTTGACATTTCAGCAACAGCAGGTTGCATCCGACCATTTATCTTTCATTTCACTCAACCTTTAGGCTAATTATGCTAGATGAACAGAAGCTCTATCCGTCGGAATATGAAAAAATCAGCCCCAGGCATCATGTGAGCCATCCATATGTTAACGACTTGGTTGAACACCCACCCCGCCCTGGATTATCAGCCGATGGATGGTTCTGCCCATGCTGACGGCTTGGGCTTTGCTCTGGTCAGCGGGTTGTTTCAGATGAAGTTCTTGACGCGCATCGATACCGATCTTCCCGCCGAGCAGCTTTTCGACACGGTGGGCGACTTCGCGGCGCTGGAGCGGCTGCTGATCGGCCGGGGCGCCGCCGTCACCCGCATCGCCCCGTCGGAAGAGCCGGGAATCGGTCTGGGCTGGAACATCGGCTTCGACTGGCGGGGCAGGGCGCGGTCGCTGCGCCTGGCCGTCACCCGTTTCGACCGCCCCGAGCAGGTGACGATGGCTGGCCGGTCGGATGCGCTGGACCTGGCGATCAGCGTGACCGTGGTGGCGCTCAGCCGTTCGCGGTCGCGCCTGATCTGCGAGACCGAGTTGCGGCCCCGGAACATGAAGGCGCGGCTGATGCTGCAGACCGCCAAGCTGGGCAAGGCGCAGCTTGACCGCCGCTATCAGCGCCGGATCGAGGAATTCGTCGAACAGATGCGCGCCGGCTGACCGGCGCGACGCCGGGGCGGCCGCGCCTCGCTCAGGCCTCGACCGGCTGGCGCTGTGCCTCGCGCAGCGGATCGGCCGGATAGACACCCAGCACATCCAGGCTGGACGTGAAGTAGCGCAACTCGTCCAGGGCGCGGCGCAGGTTCTCGTCCTCGGGGTGTCCCTCGACATCGGCATAGAACTGGGTTGCGGTGAAGACGCCGTCGACCATATAGCTTTCCAGCTTGGTCATGTTCACGCTGTTCGTCGCAAATCCCCCCATCGCCTTGTAGAGCGCGGCGGGGATGTTGCGCACGCGGAAGACGAAGCTGGTCAGCATCCGGTCGGACCGTCGGCTGAAGTCGGGCTGGCGCGACATGATCAGGAACCGGGTCGTGTTGTTCTGGCGGTCCTCGACCTGGTCGGCCAGCCGCTCCAACCCATAGATCTCGCCGGCCAGGGGCGCGGCCAGCGCGGCCAGCGACGGATTGCCGCGCGCCGCGACCTCCTTGGCCGATCCGGCCGTGTCGGCACCGGTGACCGACCGGATCCCGTGCTGGCGCAGGAAGCCCCGGCACTGGCCCAGAAGGACGGTATGGCTCATCGCCTCGCGCACCTGCGCCAAGGGCGTGCCCGGCACCGCCAGCAGGCTGATATGCACCCGGACAAAGGCCTCCTCGATGATGTGCAGGCCGGATTCGGGCAGCAAATGATGGATATCGGCGACCCGGCCATAGGTCGAATTCTCGACCGGCAGCATCGCCAGGTCGGCCTCATGGCTGCGCACGGCCTCGATCACGTCCTCGAATGTGCGGCAGGGCAGGGCGTCCATCTGCGGCCGGGCCATGCGGCAGGCCTCGTGGCTGTAGGCGCCCTTCTCTCCCTGGAAGGCGATGCGATTGGTGGTCATGACGCGGCCCCGCTTGTCCGAAATTTGAGCGTGCCGGGGTAACTATACCTTGATCCCCGAAAGCGAAAGCGGATAGATACCGCACGAATTGACGAGCTTACCAAGGCGGGAACCGCACGCGATGTTCAACACCATGACCCTGACCAAGGCAGCCGGCGCGTTCATCGGCGCGCTTCTGTTCCTCATGCTGGCCAACTGGGGCGCAAGCGCGCTGTTCCATGTCGGTCCGGCGGGCCATGGCGGTGGCCATGACGAGCACGAGATCACCCAGGCCTATACGATCCCTGTTCCCGAGGCTGCCGGCGGCGAGGCCCCCGCGGAAGAGGAGATCGACTTCGCCGCGCTGATGGCTTCGGCCGATGCGGCCGCGGGTGAAAAGGAATGGGCCAAGTGCCGCTCCTGCCACCAGCTGGACGGCAGCGACGGCGTCGGTCCGCACCTGAACGGTGTTGTCGGCCGCGAAACCGCCAGCGTCGCGGGCTTTGGCTATTCCAGCGCGATGAGCGAACATGCCGCCGAATACCCGGTCTGGGACGCCGACCACCTGCAGGCCTTCCTCGAGAATCCGCGTGGCTTCGTTCCGGGCACCGCGATGAGCTTTGCAGGCATTCGCGATCCGCAGGCGCGCGCCAACCTGATCGCCTATCTGGAAACCAATTCCTGATCGCGGCCGGATCGCAGATGCTGAACAAGGGCGCGGCCATCGGTCGCGCCTTTTTCGTGGGCCATGGCCGGGCGGCTGCGCCCCTTCACGAAAACGCGGCTTGAAGGACGCGGCGCCGCTGGCCTAGCCTTGCCCGGTCCCAGCCAAGGAGCCAAGTCCATGCGCCGCACCGCCATCCTTGCCACCCTCTTCGCCGGCCTTGCGCTGGCACAGCCGGGCCTGGCCCAGGACGCCCCGGACAGCGCGCGCGGCAGCGGCGACGAAAACATCACCCGCACGCATGGCGTCTCGATCTTCGACGAATTGCGCCTGCCGGCCGATTTCCCCCATCTTCCCTATGTGAACCCGGATGCGCCGAAGGGCGGAGAGATGGCGCAGTCGATCCCGAACTCGTCGGGCTTCGACAACTTCAACCCCTTCACCTTTCGGGGCCGGGCCGTGGCGCTGTCGTCGGTCATGCTGGAATCGATCCTGACCACCACGGCGGATGAGGTCGGCGCCGCCTATTGCCTGCTGTGCGAAAGCCTGGAATATCCCGAAAGCCGCGACTGGGTGATCTTCAACCTGCGCCCCGAGGCCCGCTTCAGCGACGGCACGCCGCTGACCGCACATGACGTGCTGTTCAGCTATGAAAACCTGCGCGACAAGGGGCTGTCCAGCTTTCGCACGGTCATCAGCCAGCAGGTCGCCAAGGCCGAGGTGCTGGACGACCACCGCATCCGCTTCGACTTCACCCCCGACTATCCCCGCCGCGACCTGATCCAGTCGGTGGGCAGCCTGCCGATCTTCAGCCGCGCCGATTTCGAGGCGAATGACCGCGACCTGGAACAGACCATGCAGACGCCGCTGGTCGGGTCGGGCCCCTATGTCTTTGACAGCGCCGACCCGAACCGCAGCGTCCGCTATCGCCGCGACCCCGATTACTGGGGCGCCGATCTGCCCATCAATCGCGGGCGGCACAACTTCGACACGCTGCGCATCGAGTATTTCGCCGATTACGATGCCGCCTTCGAGGCGTTCAAGGCGGGCGAATACAACTTCCGCCGCGAGGTCAGCAGCATCATCTGGGCGAACCGCTACGATTTCCCGGCCCTGACCAATGGCTGGGTCCGGCAGGAGACGCTGCCGGACGGCAATGTCGCCTCGGGGCAGGCCTGGGCGCTGAACCTGCGCCGGCCGCAGTTCCAGGACAGCCGCGTGCGCGAGGCGATCGGGCTGATGTTCAACTTCGAATGGTCGAACGAGGCGCTGTTCTATGGGCTCTACGACCGGGTCGACAGCTTCTGGGAGAACAGCGCGCTGGAGGCCACGGGCACCCCGTCCGAGGCCGAGCGCGCCCTGCTGGAGCCGCTGGCCGCCGACCTGCCCGAGGACATCCTGACCGCCGAGGTCGCCACCGCCCCCACCAGTGGCGAACGCCAGCTGGATCGCGGCAACCTGCGCCGCGCGGCCGCCCTGCTGGACGAGGCCGGCTGGACCACCGGCAGCGACGGGATGCGCCGCAACGCCCAGGGCGACGTCCTGCGGCTGGAGATCCTGAACGACAGCCAGACCTTTGACCGGGTCATCAACCCCTTTGTCGAAAACCTGCGCGCGCTTGGCATCGACGCCCGCAACAGCCGCGTCGACAATGCCGAATACGAGAACCGCAAGCGCAGCTTCGACTTCGACATGATCAGCGACCACCTGGGCCAGCCCGAGATCCCCGGCTCGGGGCTGCAGCAGTATTTCGGATCGGCCAATGTGGGCGATGTCTTCAACGTCATGGGCCTAGCCAATCCCGCCATCGACGCCCTGATCACCCAGGTCGAGGCGGCCGAAACCCAGGACGAGCTGACGACCCGCGTCCATGCCCTGGACCGCGCGCTGCGCAGCCTGCATTTCTGGGTGCCGCAATGGTACAACCCGAACCATCTGGTGGCCTATTACGACCAGTTCGGCCGCCCCGAGACGCTGCCCCCCTATTCCCTGGGCGAGACGGATTTCTGGTGGTACGACGCCGAAAAGGCCGAGGCGCTGCGCGCCGCCGGTGCCCTGCGCCGCTAGGGCATTTCGCTTGATTTCCGGGGCGGGATTGCCGACAAGACGGGTCAACGATACGGGGCCGGCAAGGCCCGGACATCCCTGCATGGGGGAAAAAGGGGCAGGCTGATGGGCGCCTATATCCTGCGGCGTTTGCTGCTGATCATCCCGACGCTGGTCGGCATCATGCTGGTCAATTTCACGCTGACGCAGTTCGTCCCGGGCGGCCCCATCGAACAGATCGCCGCCCAGATCCAGGGCGAGGGCGACGTCTTCCGCAACATCTCGGGCGGCGGCGCCGAGGCCGGGCAGGACAGCGCCTCGGGCTACGAAGGCGCCCGCGGCCTGCCGCCCGAATTCATCGCGCAGCTGGAGCGCGAGTTCGGTTTCGACAAGCCCCCGGTGGAACGCTTCCTGACCATGCTGTGGAACTACCTGCGCTTTGATTTCGGCACCTCGTGGTTCCGTTCGATCAGCGTGGTCGATCTGGTGGTGGAAAAGATGCCGGTGTCGATCACGCTCGGCCTCTGGTCCACGCTGATCGCCTATGTCATCTCGATCCCCCTCGGGATCCGCAAGGCGGTGCGGGACGGGTCGCGGTTCGACACCTGGACCTCGGGCCTGATCATCATGGCCTATGCGATCCCGGCCTTCCTGTTCGCGGTGCTGCTGATGGTGCTGTTCGCGGGCGGCAGCTATTGGCAGATCTTTCCGCTGCGCGGCCTGACCAGCGACAACTTTGCCGAACTGTCGACCTGGGGCCAGATCAAGGACTATGCCTGGCACGCGGCCCTGCCGGTGACGGCCGCCACGATCAGCAGCTTTGCCACGCTGACGCTGCTGACCAAGAACAGCTTTCTGGACGAGATCAACAAGCAATACGTGATGACCGCCCGTGCCAAGGGCCTGGCCGAACGCCGCGTCCTTTACGGCCATGTCTTCCGCAACGCCATGCTGATCGTGATCGCGGGCTTTCCGGCGATGTTCCTGGGCGTGTTCTTCGGGTCCTCCATCCTGATCGAGACGATCTTCTCGCTGGACGGGCTGGGGCGGCTTGGCTTCGAGGCGGCGGTGCAGCGCGACTATCCGGTGATCTTCGGGACGCTCTATGTCTTTGGCCTGATGAGCCTGGTCGTCGGCATCCTGTCCGACCTGATGTATGTCTTCGTCGATCCGCGCATCGACTTCGAGAAAAGGGCCGGCTGATGGCGATGTCGGAACTGAACCGCCGCCGCTGGCGCAATTTCCGCCGGAACGGACGCGCCTTCTGGTCGCTGGTGATCTTCAGCCTGCTCTTCGTCACCGCGATGCTGGCCGAGGTCGTGGCCAATGACAAACCGATCGTGGTCAGCTATCGCGGCGAGCTGTTCTGGCCGGCCTACAACTTCTACCCCGAAACCGCCTTCGGCGGCGATTTCGGGACCGAGGCGATCTATCGCGACGAGGCGGTGCAGTGCCTGATCGTCTCGGGCGGACGCGAGGAATGCTGGGACGATCCCGAAGGCATCCTGGAGGCCGTCGAACTGGGCGCCAGCGACATCCCCCAGGCCGAACAGGGCTGGATGATCTGGCCGCCGGTCCCCTATCACTATCGCACCATCAACAACGTGGGCACCGCCCCAAGCGCGCCGGATGGCGACCACTGGCTGGGCACCGACGACACGGCCCGCGACGTGCTGGCGCGGGTGATCTACGGGTTCCGCACCTCGATCCTGTTCACGCTGATCGTGACGGTGATCGCCTCGACCATCGGCATCGCGGCAGGCGCGGTGCAGGGCTATTTCGGCGGGCGCACGGACCTGGTCTTTCAGCGGGTGCTGGAGATCTGGGCCTCCACGCCGGGTCTTTACGTGATCATCATCCTGTTCGCGATCCTGGGGCGCAGCTTCTGGCTGCTGGTCTTTGTCACCATCCTGTTTGGCTGGCCGGCGCTGGTGGGCGTCGTGCGGGCCGAATTCCTCAGGGCGCGGAACTTCGAATATGTGCGCGCGGCGCGGGCCCTGGGCGTCAGCGACCGCAAGATCATGTTCCGCCACATCCTGCCCAACGCGATGGTCGCCACGCTGACCATGCTGCCCTTTGTGGTGACCGGGACGATCAGCGGGTTGGCCGCGCTGGACTACCTGGGCTACGGCCTGCCCGCCGGGTCGGCCTCGCTGGGGGAAATGGCGCTGCAGGCGAAACAGAACCTGCAGGCGCCCTGGCTGGCCTTCACCTCGTTCTTCACCTTCGCGATCATGCTGTCGCTGCTGGTGTTCATCTTCGAGGGCGTGCGCGACGCCTTTGACCCGCGAAAGACCTTCCGATGAGCCGCCCCGACGATCCCAGGGTGCTGCCGCCCACCATCCTGATGCCCGCCGCCCCGGCCCCCGCCCACGAGGATCACGGTTCCGGCCTGCCCGGCGAGGCCGAGACGCGCCCCGGCCCGACCCCCGACGCCCCGGCTGATGCGGTCCTGGCGGTGCGCGACCTGCGCATCGGTTTCCGCTCCGAGGGGCAACTGCTGCCCGCGGTCAAGGGCGTCAGCTTTCACATCGGCAGGGGCGAGACCGTCGCGCTGGTGGGCGAATCCGGGTCGGGCAAGTCGATCACGGCGCTGTCCACGGTGCAGCTTCTGGGCGCCTCGGCGGTGGTCGAAGGCTCGGTCACCTATGCCGGCCGGCAGATGGTCGGCGCCTCTGATCGCACGCTGCGCGAGATCCGCGGCAACGACATCAGCTTCATCTTCCAGGAGCCGATGACCTCGCTGAACCCGCTGCACACGCTGGAAAAGCAGCTGTCGGAAAGCCTGGCGCTGCACCAGGGGCTGACCGGGGCCAAGGCGCGGGCGCGCATCGTCGAGTTGCTGACCCGCGTGGGCATCCGCGACCCGGAAACCCGGCTGGCGGATTACCCGCACCAGCTGTCGGGCGGCCAGCGGCAGCGGGTGATGATCGCGATGGCGCTGGCCAACGGCCCCGAACTGCTGATCGCGGACGAGCCCACGACCGCGCTGGACGTCACCATCCAGGCCCAGATCCTGGAGCTGCTGGCGGAACTGAAGGCGGACGAGGGCCTGTCGATGCTGTTCATCAGCCACGACCTGGGCATCGTGCGCCGCATCGCCGACCGGGTCTGCGTGATGAAGGACGGCGAGATCGTCGAACAGGGCGCGGTCGAGGACATCTTTGCCCGCCCCCGGCACCCCTATACGCGAAAGCTGCTGGCGGCCGAACCCACGGGTCAGGCCGAACCCGTCGCGGCGGATGCCCCGGTGCTGGTCGAGACACGCGACCTCAAGGTCTGGTTCCCGATCCAGCGCGGGCTGCTGCGCCGCACCGTCGGCCATGTGAAGGCGGTGAACGGTGCGACCCTGTCGCTGCGGGCCGGCGAGACGCTGGGTGTGGTGGGCGAGTCGGGGTCGGGCAAGACGACGCTGGCCCTGGCGATCATGCGGCTGATCAACAGCGACGGCCCGATCCTGTTCATGGGCCAGGACATCCAGGGCTGGGGCGGCAAGCAGCTGCGCCGGCTGCGGCGCGACATGCAGATCGTGTTCCAGGACCCCTTCGGCAGCCTGTCGCCCCGCATGACGGTCGAGCAGATCATCACCGAGGGTCTGGGCGTCCACGGCGTCGAACCGGGCCGCGACCGCCGCCAGATGGTCGCCGAGATCATGGCCGAGGTCGGGTTGAACCCCGACATGATGCACCGCTATCCGCACGAATTCAGCGGCGGCCAGCGCCAGCGCATCGCCATCGCCCGCGCGATGATCCTGCGGCCCAAGGTGGTGGTGCTGGACGAGCCCACCAGCGCGCTGGACATGACCGTGCAGGTGCAGATCGTCGACCTGCTGCGCGGGCTGCAGCGGAAATACGGGCTGGCCTTCCTGTTCATCAGCCATGACCTGCGCGTGGTCCGCGCCATGTCCCATCACATCATGGTCATGCGCGCGGGCGAGGTGGTCGAACAGGGCAGCGTCGCCCAGATCTTCGACGCGCCGCAGCAGGACTATACCCGCGCGCTGCTGAAGGCGGCCTTCCCCGACGCCCCGGCATGAAGATCCTGTTCGTCCACCAGAACTTTCCGGGCCAGTTTCCCCACCTGGCCCCGGCCCTGGCGGCACGGGGCCACGAGGTCCTGGCCCTGACGGATGAACGCAATCAGCGCACGAGTTCGGTCAAGACCCTGCGCTACAAGGCGCCCGAGCCGGTCAAGACCGACAGCCCGCTGGGGCGCAGCTATTCCGAACATGCCGAACGCGGGTTGCTGGCGGCGCGGGGGGCGCGGGCGCTGCGCGACCGCCACGGCTTTCACCCCGACATCATCATCGGCCATCCGGGCTGGGGCGAGACGCTGTTCCTGAAGGAGATCTGGCCGCAGGCGACGCTGCTGGTCTATGCCGAGCTGATGTACCGCACGCGCGGCCAAGACGTGGGCTTCGACCCCGAGATCGGCTCGGACCGGGACGAGGCGCGCTTCATGACCGTCGCCCGCTCGGCCCACCTGATCCAGGCGCTGGTCCAGGCCGATGCCGCCATCGCGCCGACGCGCTATCAGGCCGACAGCTTTCCGCCCGAGCTGCGCGGCAAGATCACGGTGATCCATGACGGCATCGACACGGCCCGCGTCGCGCCCGATCCGGCCGCCGTGCTGACCCTGCCCGGCGGGCGCAGCCTGCGCGCGGGGGACGAGGTCCTCAGCTTCGTGTCGCGTTCGCTGGAGCCCTATCGCGGCTTTCATGTCTTCATGCGCGCGCTGCCGCAGGTGTTGGCGGCGCGGCCGGGGGCGCAGGTCGTGCTGGTCGGGGCCGAGGGGACCAGTTATGGCCCCAAGCCCCAGGACGCCGGCAGCTGGAAGGAAAAACTGCTGGCCGAAGTCGGCGGCACCCTGGACCTGTCGCGCGTGCATTTCCTGGGGCGGGTTCCCTATGACGACTACCTGTCGCTGATCCGGGTGGCGCGGGTCCACTGCTATCTGACCTATCCCTTTGTGCTGTCTTGGTCGCTGACCGAGGCGATGGCGGCCGGCGCCTATGTGGTCGGTTCCGACACCGAGCCTGTGCGCGAACTGATCCGCGAGGGCGAGACGGGGCGGCTGGTGCCGTTCTTCGACGTCCCCGCGCTGTCCCGGGCGCTGATCCGGGGACTTGAGGGCGACCCCGACGCAGCGCGCATCCGGCAGGCGGCGCGCGCGGCGATCACCCAGGACTATGACCTGCTGTCGCGCTGCCTGCCCCGCCAGATCGCGTGGGTGGAAAGCCGCGGCGCGATGCGCTAGATCCTTGCGACTTCATCAATGAGGCCCCCATGGTCCAGATCCGGCTGACGAATACCCGAACGCGGCGCAAGGAGGACCTTGTCCCGATCGACCCCGCCAATGTCCGGCTGTATCTGTGCGGGCCCACCGTCTATGACCGGGCCCATCTGGGGAACGCGCGCCCGGTGCTGGTCTTTGACCTGCTGGTGCGGCTGCTGCGGTATGAATACGGCCATGGTGCCGTGACCTATGTGCGCAATTTCACCGACGTGGACGACAAGATCAACGCCGAGGCGCAGCGCCGCAAGGCCCTGGGCAGCCCCCTGTCGCTGGAGGCGCTGGTCACCGAGCGGACCGAGGAGACGATCGCCTGGTATCACGCCGACATGGACGCACTTGGCGCCCTGCGCCCCGACCACGAGCCGCGCGCGACCGAATACATCGTCCAGATGATCGAGATGACCCGCGACCTGATCGCGCGCGGCCATGCCTATGAGGCCGAGGGCCATGTGCTGTTCGACGTGCGGTCTTTCCCCGATTACGGCAAGCTGTCGGGCCGGTCGGTGGACGACATGATCGCGGGCGCCCGGGTCGAGGTGGCGCCCTTCAAGCGCGACCCGATGGATTTCGTGCTGTGGAAGCCCTCGACCGGCGACCTGCCGGGCTGGGACAGCCCTTGGGGGCGGGGGCGGCCGGGCTGGCATATCGAATGCTCGGCCATGTCGGCGGCGCTGCTGGGACCGCATTTCGACATTCACGGCGGCGGCATCGACCTGCAGTTTCCGCACCACGAGAACGAGATCGCGCAAAGCTGCTGCGCCCATCCGGGGGCGGGCTTTGCCAATGTCTGGCTGCACAACGAGATGCTGCAGGTCGAGGGCAAGAAGATGTCCAAGTCGCTTGGCAACTTCTTCACCGTCCGGGACCTGCTGGACCGGGGCGTGCCGGGGGAGGTGATCCGGTTCGTGATGCTGTCCACCCATTACCGCAAGCCGATGGACTGGACGGAGGCCAAGGCCGCCGAGGCCGAGGCGGTGCTTCGGCGGTGGCGCGGCCTTGTCGCGGGTGTCGAGCCCGCGCCCGCCCCGGCGCCCGCGGTGATCGCGGCCCTGGCCGATGACCTGAACTCTGCGGGCGCGATCGCGGCGTTGCACGAACTGGCGGCACAGGGGGATGGCGCGGGACTGCTGGCGTCGGCGCGCATGCTGGGCCTGCTGCTGCCGGGGATGGGGGAATGGGCCGAGGCCGGCGACGCTGCTGCGGCGCAGATCGAGGCGCTGCTGGCGGCGCGGCTGGAGGCGCGGAAATCGCGCGACTTTGCCCGCGCCGATGCCATCCGCGACGGTTTCGCGGCCGCCGGGGTCGAGGTGAAGGACACGCCCGCGGGTCCCGAATGGGCGCTGGCGGCCGGCTTCGATCCGGCGCGGCTGGCGGATCTGGCCCGGACCCACGGCACATGACGCTGGACGCCTGCACCGAGGCGCTGCGCCAGCACGACCCGGACCGCTTTGGCGCGGTGCTGGTCGCGCAGGCGGAGGACCGGCCGGCGCTGGTGACGCTCTATGCGCTGAACCTGGAGATCGCGCGCGCGCCCTTCCAGTCGGCCGAGCCGATGCTGGCCGAGATGCGCCTGCAATGGTGGGTGGACCGGCTGGCCGAGATGGGGCGCGGCACGGCGCCGCCGCTGCATGACGTCCTGACGCCCCTGTGGGAGGCCTGGGGCGCGCGGGCAGGCGATCTGGTCGGTCTGGCCGAGGCCCGTCGGCGCGACTGCGAGCGTCAGCCCTTTGACACGGCGCCAGAGGTCATCGCCTATGTGGACGCCACGGCGGGCCGGCTGATGTGGGCCGCCGCGCAGATCTGCGGCACGCCCGACGGCGCGCGAGAGATCGTGGGCCACCAGGCGCGCGGCGCGGGCATTGCCGCCTGGCTGCGCGCCCTGCCGCAATTGCAGGCAATGGGGCTGGGCCTGGCGCGGCCGGATCCGGAGGTCGTGCAGGCGCTGGCGACCGAGGCGCGCGACGGGCTGCGCATGGCCGCGCGGCTGCATCGCAAGGTCCCCGGCCGCGCGGCGGCGGCGCTTTATCCCGGCCCCCGCGTGCCGCGCCTGCTGTCTGAGGTCATGGCCGGTCGCTTGGATCCCTTTGCCGAGATGCCGCCCATCACGCCCTTCCAACGCCGGGCCTCGCTGGCGCGGTTGGCGTTCACCGGCCGCTGGTGGCGCTAAGAAACCTCTTTTCCTTGCGCGGCAGCTATGGAAGGAATTGCCCAAAGACTCCGGCGGATCGGGGCGGGCAGGGAAGGGATGCGATGGCCAGGGCCAAACTCGACGCGGAGGCAAAGGCTGGGCTGTCGCTGATCGCGCCGCCGTTCCTTTACGCGCTGCTGATCCTGGCGGCGCCCCTGCTGACGATCCTGGCCTACAGCTTCCTGACCGACGGCTACCTCGAGGTGCTGCGCGAACTGACGCTGGACAATTACCTGCAGGTCCTGACCGACCCGATCGTGCGGGTGGTGATGATGCGCTCGCTGATCGTGGCGGGGGTGGTGACGCTGGCCACCGTGCTGCTGGCCTTTCCCGTCGCCTATTACGTCAGCTTCATGGTGCGCCCCGAAAAAAAGGCGATGTGGCTGTTCCTGATCACCATCCCCTTCTGGACCAGCTACCTGATCCGGGTGTTCCTGTGGAAGGTGATCCTGGGCTATAACGGCGTCGTCAATTCGTCGCTGACGGGCC
Organism: Paracoccus sp. T5; assembly: GCF_048538155.2. Taxonomy (GTDB): domain Bacteria; phylum Pseudomonadota; class Alphaproteobacteria; order Rhodobacterales; family Rhodobacteraceae; genus Paracoccus. Next base: position 2,517,444 of record NZ_CM135809.1, on the reverse strand, counting down.
TCGGGATCATCGACGAGCCGCTGACCTTCATCCTCTACAACGTCAATTCGATCGTGATCACGCTGGCCCATGCCTATGCGCCCTTTGCGATCCTGCCGATCTTCGTGGCGCTGGAAAAGATCGACCGCTCCCTGCTGGAGGCCGGGCGCGACCTGGGCGAAAGCCGGGCGATGACCTTCTGGCGGGTGACGCTGCCCCTGGCCATGCCGGGCGTCATCGCCGCCGTGCTGATCGTCTTCATCCCCACCATCGGCGACTACGTCACGCCCGAGGTGATCGGCGGCGGCAAGATCCCGATGATCGCCAACCTGATCCAGGTGCAGATGCTGGCGCTGGACAACCGGCCCCTGGGCTCGGCGCTGGCGGTCACGACGATGCTGATCGTGGCGGTGGTCAGCCTGATCTTCCTGGCGCTGAACCGCCGCTTCCTGAAGGTGCGCCAATGAACCGTTCCCGCGGCCGCGGCCTGCAGGCCTATGCGGTGCTGTACTTGCTGTTCCTTTATGCGCCGATCCTGCTTTTGCCGATCTTTGCCTTCAATTCCGGCACGATCATCGCCTTTCCGCTGCAGGGCTTCACGACCGACTGGTTCGCGCAGATGTGGGGCAATGCCACGCTGCGGCGCGCGCTGACGAATTCGCTGACCATCGCCGTCTCGGCCTCGATCCTGGCGACCTGCCTGGGGATCTTCGCGGCCCGCGCCTCGACCCGCTTCACCTTTCCGGGCAGGGGCGGGATGATGGGCTTTATCATGCTGCCGATGGTCCTGCCCGAGATCATCGTGGCCATGTCGCTGCTGGTGGTCCTGCTGGGCCTGGGCGTCCAGCTGTCGATCCTGACGGTGATCCTGGGGCACACGCTGATCTGCATGCCCTATGCGATCGCGATCCTCTCCACCGCCTTTTCCAGCCTGGACCGGTCCCTGGAAGAGGCCGCCTATGACCTGGGCGAAAGCAGGTGGGGGGCGTTCCGCCTGGTGACGCTGCCCCTGGTCATGCCGGGGATCATCAGCGCGCTGCTGATCTCGTTCACGATCAGCCTGGACGAGTTCATCATCGCCTTCTTCCTGGCCGGGACCGAGCCGACGCTGCCCACCTACATCTTCAGCCAGCTGCGCTTTCCACGCGCGATCCCCGTCATCATGGCGCTTGGGACGGTGCTGGTCGTCATCTCGGTCGTCCTGCTGGCGATCGGCGAATATTTCCGCCGCCGGGGCAATGCCCGCATCGGCGGCTCCCCGACCGGAGGCCTGATGTGACCGACGCGCCAAAGCCCATGATCGAATGCAAGGGCGTCCAGAAATACTATGGCGACTATCATGCGCTGCGGGGCATCGACCTGACCATCCGCGCGGGCGAGTTCTTTTCGCTGCTGGGCCCGTCGGGCTGCGGCAAGACCACGCTGCTGCGCACCATCGCCGGGTTCGAGGACATCAGCAGCGGCGTCGTGCTGATCGACGGTCGCGACATGGGCGAGGTGCCGGCGAACAAGCGGCCCACCAACATGGTGTTCCAGTCCTATGCCATCTTTCCGCATCTGACGGTCGCGGAAAACGTGGCCTTCGGCCTGCGTCGCGATCCCCGGTCCAAGGCCGACAAGGCCGCCGCGGTCGAGGAGGCGCTGGCGATGGTCGGCCTGAAGGGCTATGGCGCGCGGTCGGCCCACGCGCTGTCGGGCGGGCAGCGCCAGCGGGTGGCCCTGGCCCGTGCGCTGATCCTGAAACCCAAGGTGCTGCTGCTGGACGAGCCCCTGTCCGCGCTGGACCGAAAGATGCGCGAACAGATGCAGGTCGAGCTGATCAAGCTGCAGCGACAGGTCGGCATCACCTTTGTCCTGGTCACCCATGACCAGGAGGAGGCGCTGGTCATGTCCGACCGCATCGCCGTCATGTTCGAGGGCGAGATCGCGCAGCTGGACGGGCCCGAGGCGCTCTACGCCCGCCCGGCGACGCGAAGGGTCGCGGATTTCATCGGCGTGATGAACTTCCTGCCGGCCGAGATCCTGTCCGAACGGGGCGGCACCGTGACGGCGGACGTGGCAGGTTTGGGCCGGGTCGAACTGCCGGCCGCCCAGGTCAGCCGCGCCAGCCCCGACGACGAGGGGCCGATGATCGGGTTCCGCCCCGAGACGATGACGCTAGTCGGGCCGACCGCTACGCACGCGCAGCCGCGCGAGACCAGCGCGACCATCGACGAGGTCGTCTATTACGGCGACATGACCTATTATGACCTGCGGCTGGACGGTTCGGCGCGGGTGGACGGCAAGGCGCGGACGGTGCGGATCTCGATGCGCAACGTCTTTGGCCGCGACATCCAGGAGGTCGGCACCCGCACCCGCCTGGCGTGGTCGCCAGGATCGCTGGTCCTGTTCCGCTAAGGGCGCGGCAACAGGCGCAGCCAGATCCCGTCGCGCGCCCGGATCGTCAGGCGGGCGACCGGCTGCGGGATGCGGTCGGTGGGCTGCAACCGCCAGGCCCCGACGATCGTGGCCAGCATCACGACGCCCTCGGCCATGGCCAGTCCCGCCCCGGGGCAGGCGCGCGGCCCCGCCGAAAACGGCAGATAGGCCGCGCGGGCGCTAACCTTGCCCTCGGGCGTGTCCCACCGACCCGGATCGAAGCTGTCGGGCCGGTCCCACAGGCGCTGGTGGCGGTGCAGGTGCCAGGGCGAGACCACCAGCTGCGCCCCCCGGGGCACGGGGCGGTCGCGGAAGGTTTCGGGCAGCGTGGCCTCGCGGACGAACATCGCGACGGCGGGATAAAGCCGCAGCGCCTCGCGAAAGACGGCGCGGGTGGCCCTGAGGCCGGAGAGGCTGCCGAAATCATCGGTCAGCAGATGCGCCTCGGCGGCGACCCGGTCCTGCCACTCCGGATGCGCGGCCAGCAGCCACAGCGCCCAGCCCAGGACCGAGGCGCTGGTCTCGTGTCCCGCCAGGAACATCACCGCGACCTGGTCGACCATCTCGGCCTGGGAAAAGCACTGGCCGGTTTCTGGGTCCCGAGTGGTCATGATCTTGGTGGCCAGGTCCTGGGGCGCGCGACCTTGGCGAATCGCCTCCATCCGGTCGGCGACCAGGGTCTGGATCAGCCCCCGGATGCGGCCGGCCGTGGCGCGGGTGCGGCGCGAATGCGGGCGCGGCAGCCAGCGGGGCAGGGGCAGCAGCGCCGCCAGGTTTATCAGCGGCTGCGCCTCCTGATGGGCGCGGAAGGCGTGAAAGACCTGGGCCGCGACCGCATCCTCGATCGGCAGGGAAAACAGCGTGCGAAAGATCACGTCGGCGGCGGCATGGGCGGAATGCGGCTCCACGTCCACCTCGCCCGGCGCAAGGCGGGCGGCGGCGGCGCGGGCGGCATCCAGGATCGCCGCATGGCTGTGGCGCAGGCGCCCCCCCTCAAAGGCGGGGTCGATGATGCGCCGCTGACGCGCCCAATCCTCGCCGTTGCTGATGAAGACGCCATTCCCCAGCAACGGGGCCAGCCCTTCGCGCATCCGGTTCGATTTCGGGAAATCACCGGGACGCTCCTGCAGGATCAGGCGGATCAGGGCGGGGTCGTTGCAGAAGAAGCTGTGGATCAGCGGGGTGCGGAATTCAGCCATCCAGGCGCGATAGAGCCGCTCGGGCAGGGCCGACAGCAGGTCGCGGCGAAAGCCCCGCATCAGGCCCAGCAGGGTGCCGCGCCCCTCGGCGCCGGGGGGACGTGGCGCCGGCGGCGGCGTCACGGGCGCGCCCCCACCGGCCGGGTGATCCTGCCGGGCGATGGCTTGCGCCCGGCAAAGCGTTCGGCCAGGGTCAGGGGCCCCGCGGTGATGGCGAAATAGTCGTAATCACCCGGCCGGTCGAAGGCGCAAAGATACTGGAAATGCAGTCGGAACCAGCGGTGGCGGATTGCCTTCTGCCGTTCCGGCGACAGGGTGTGGGTATAGGCGGCCGAGATGACCAGCGGCCAGCGTTGCCGCGGCCCCGCCTCGCCACAGACCGCCACCGGATCGCAAAGGGCAAAGCAGCAGGCATCGCCGGGCGCGGTCACGTCCAGCCAGAAGATGTCCGGCGCCTGCGACAGGAAGGCCAGGTCCGCCCGCAGCCGCGCCGCGCCGGGCAGGAAAGCCGCCATGGGAACCACATGCCCAAGGGTCATCAGCGCCAAAGCCGGGCCGTCCGGCCGCGCCGGGCGGTCGCGCAGCAGGTCCGCCAGCAGCGAGACCGCCAGATAGGCCCCCGAGGAATGCCCGACGACCAGCACCTCGTCCAGATCCTCGTCCAGCGTCTGCGCCAGGCGCTGCCGGAACTGGGCCAGCCGCTCCTCCAGCGCGGGGGGATAGGCGCCCTGGTGCGCCGCGGTGAAGGCATAGTCATGCATCAGGTAATAGGCAAAGAGCCGGTGATCCAGCCGCCGCCCCAGCCACAGGACCGCCCCCGCCACCAGCACGCCGACGGGCAGGGCCAGCCAGGCACCGCCCAGGGCCGCGACCGCCCATGCCGCAAGGCTGCCCGCCAGCAGGGCCAGCCCCAGCTGCGCCAGAAGCACCGCGATGGGATAAAGCGCCGCGATCACCGGTCCGCGCCGCAGCCGCGCCAGCCGCCACAGCGCACCGGTCGCGACATAGGTCCAGGCGGTCCGCACCAGTTGCAGGTAGGTGCCGGCGATCCCCTGCCGCATCGACGCCTGCACCAGGTCGGACCAGACCAGCACCTCGACCTGCGCCTCGGCCTTGTGGCCGTCGATGGTCGTGTCGGCCGCCCAGGCAAAGCGCCTGCGATCCGCACCGCCCGGCCGCAGCGCCAGCTGGTAGCCCGACAGCCGCGCCTGCTCGGCCCCCTCGCGGCGATAGAGTTCGCGGTAGCGGCGGGGGGGGATGGGGTCGAAGCCCGGCAGGTACAGCACGCGGCGGCGGAAGGGGCGGGTCATGGCTGGCCTTTCTGTCGCAGCGCAGCATAGGAGAAACGCCTGCTGCGACAAGCCCTTGGAACGGGCTCAGCGGGCCTGCCAGCGCGCCTCATGCGCCTCGATCGCGGCAATGCGCTTGGCGACCGGGGGATGCGACAGGAACCAGGCCGGGGCGCCTGCGCCCGATTGCCCGGTCAGGCGGTCCAGCTTGCGGAACAGGTCCTTTTGCGGCCCCGTCCCGAAGCCCGCCTTGATCATCAGGGCGCTGGCAAAGCGGTCGGCCTCGAATTCGTCCTGCCGCGACAGGCGGGCTGCGACGGCGGTGGCCACCGCGCTGGCAATCCAGGCACCGATGCCGGGCAGGAACCGCCCCAGCACCCCCGCCAGTGCCAGCCGGATCGCGTTCTGCCCGGCAAAGTCGATCATCCGCCGCCGGGCATGGCCCAGGCTGACATGGCCCAGCTCATGCGCGATGACGCTGGCGATTTCCTCGGCGCTGACCTCGCAGGCGTCCAGCTTGCGGATGAAGCCGCGGGTCAGGAAGATGCGCCCGTCGGGGGCGGCCAGCCCGTTCACCGGCTCGACCTCATAGATATGGGCTTGGATCGGCGGCACGCCCATCGCGCGGCCAAGCCGCTCCAGCATCGGGGTCAGGCGCGGATGGCGCAGCGGCGTCGATTTCTGGTTCAGGTCCTGCTTCAGGCGCCATGCGGAAAAGAACCACATGGCGGCCACATAAAGGATCAGCAGCAGGATCGGCGCGAACTTCAGCATGGTGCCAATATGGGCGCAGGTCCTGCGGCCCGCCAGATCCCTGCGGCGGATTATCCCAAGAGCCGCATGGCCCGCGTCAGCCCGTCCAGCGTCAGCGGCATCATCCGGTCGGGAAAGATCTGCCCGACCATGCCGATGGATTGGGTATGGCCCCAATGCTGTTCGGGCACGGGGTTCAGCCAGACATGGTCGGGCCAGGTCTCGGCCAGGCGGCGCAGCCAGACCTCGCCGGCCTCGGGGTTCCAGTGTTCGCTGGCGCCGCCCGGCACCGCGATCTCGTAGGGCGACATCGAGGCGTCGCCGACGAAGATGCATTTGTAGTCGCGGCCAAAGCGGTGCAGCACGTCCCAGGTGGGCGTCTGTTCGGTCCAGCGGCGGTGGTTGTCGGTCCACACCCCTTCATAAAGGCAGTTGTGGAAATAAAAGTGCTGCATGTGCTTGAACTCGGACCGCGCGGCCGAAAACAGCTCGTCCACGACGCGGATATGGTCGTCCATGCTGCCGCCCACGTCCAGAAACAGCAGTACCTTGACGGCGTTCCTGCGCTCGGGGCGGGTCTTGACGTCGATATAGCCGTGATCTGCGGTGGCGCGGATCGTGCCGGGCAGGTCCAGTTCCTCGGCGGCGCCGTGGCGGGCCCATTGGCGCAGGCGCTTCAGCGCCACCTTGATGTTGCGGGTGCCCAGCTCGACCCGGTCGTCGAAGTCGCGGAATTCGCGCTTGTCCCAGACCTTGACCGCGCGGCGGTGGCGGCTCTCGTGCTGGCCGATCCGCACCCCTTCGGGGTTGTAGCCATAGGCGCCAAAGGGCGAAGTGCCTGCGGTGCCGATCCACTTGTTGCCGCCCTGGTGGCGGCTCTGCTGTTCAGCCAGCCTTTCGCGCAGCTTCTCCATCAGCGCCTCAAAGCTGCCGCTGCCCTGGATGGCGGCCTTCTCCTCGTCGCTCAGCAGCTTTTCGGCCAGCTTTTCCAGCCATTCGCGCGGCAGGGCGCGTTCGTTCACCAGCGCCTTGACCGGGATCTCCTCCAGCCCGGAAAAGCTTTCCGAGAACGCGCGATCGAACCGGTCCAGGTGCCGCTCGTCCTTGACCAGCACCAAGCGGGCCAGGCCATAAAAGCCCTCGACCGTCCAGCCGCCGATCCCGGCCTGCAGGCCGGCCATCAGGTCCAGCCATTCCCGCAACGAGACCGGAACTCCTTGCCGGCGCAGGTTGTCGAGAAAGGGCAGGAACATCAGGCCATCCGGTGAACGAAGATCGTGGCGAAGAGGCCGATCATCGCAAAGCCAAGCGCAAAGGCAATGGCATATTGCACCCGGTCGCGACGGTTTCCGCCCAGCCTGCCGGCGCGGCGCCAGCCCAGAAGTGCGCCGATGATGGCGGCGATGATGACGATCATGACGGTCCTTCCGGTCACGTGAGGCCCCTGCCAGATATCCCGCCCGGCCCCTGCCCGCAACCGCGACAGATCCGCCACCCCGGCTTGCCGCCACCGCCCCGCGCCACTAGCCTTGCCCGCGGGGATGGAGGGGCAGATGCAGGATTTCGGCGATTACGACTATGTCATCGTGGGGGCGGGTTCGGCCGGCTGCGTGCTGGCCAACCGCCTGTCGGCCGATCCCCGCAACCGGGTCCTGCTGCTGGAGGCCGGCGGGCATGACAACCGCTTCTGGGTGCATGTGCCGGTGGGCTATCTTTACGCGATGGGCAACCCGACCCTGGACTGGTGCTATCAGACCGAGGCCGAACCCGGCCTGAACGGCCGCCGCCTGAACTATCCCCGCGGCCGCGTGCTGGGGGGCTGTTCGTCGATCAACGGCATGATCTACATGCGCGGGCAGGCGGCGGATTACGACCGCTGGCGCCAGGCCGGCAACCCGGGCTGGGGCTGGGACGACGTGCTGCCGCATTTCCGCGCGACGGAACGCCATTACGAACCCGCCTGCGATCTGCACGGCGACCAGGGAGAGCTGCGCGTCGAGCGCCAGCGGCTGCGCTGGCCGATCCTGGATGCCGTGGCCGAGGCCGCGCAGGAGCTGGGCCTGCCGGCCTGTCCCGACTTCAACTGCGGCAACAACGAGGGCGTGGGCTACTTTCCGGTCACGCAGCGCAAGGGCATCCGCTGGAACGCGCGCAAGGCGTTCCTGAACCCCGCCCGCGGCCGCCCGAACCTGCGGATCGAGACGGATGCCCAGGTCCTGCGCCTGCAGATGGAGGGGCGGCGCGTCACCGGCGTCCTGTTCGACCAGCACGGCCAGCGCCGCCTGGCCCGCGCCCGGGGCGAGGTCATCCTGTCCGCAGGCGCCATCAATTCGCCCGCGCTGCTGGAGTTGTCGGGCATCGGCCAGCCCGAGCGTCTGGCGGCGCTTGGCATTGCCCCGGTTCATGACCTGCCGGGGGTGGGCGAAAACCTTCAGGACCACCTGCAGCTGCGCACGGTGTTCCGCATCACCGGCGCACGCACGCTGAACGACCGCGCGCGGACCATCTGGGGCAAGGCGGGGATCGCGCTGGAATATGCGCTGCGCCGCACGGGGCCGATGGCGATGGCGCCCAGCCAGCTGGGGATCTTCGCGAAATCATCGGAGGCGTTCGACACCGCGAACATCGAATACCACGTCCAGCCGCTGTCCCTGGGCAAGTTCGGCGATCCGCTGGACGATTTTTCCGGCCTGACGGTGTCGGTCTGCAACCTGCGCCCTGAAAGCGTCGGCCATTGCCATATCACCTCGGCCGATCCGACGGCGGGTCCGGCGATCGCGCCCCGCTATCTGTCCTCTCCCGCCGACCGGCAGGTGGCGATCGACAGCCTGCGCCACGCCCGGCGGCTGATGCAGACGCAACGCATGACAGCCTTCCAGCCGCAGGAGGTCAAGCCCGGCGCCCATCTGCAAAGCGACGAGGATCTGGCGCGGGCCGCCGGAGAGATCGGCACCACGATCTTTCACCCCGTCGGCACGACCCGGATGGGGACCGGCCCCATGGCGGTGGTGGACCCGCAGCTGCGCGTCCACGGGCTGTCGGGCCTGCGCATCGCGGATGCGGGGATCATGCCGTCGATCGTGTCGGGCAACACCCATGCGCCGGTGACGATGATTGCCGAAAAGGCCAGCGGGATGATCCTGCAGGCGGCGCGGCAGGGGGCGGTCTAGCCCCCCAACATCGACCGGAAGGCGTGCCAGCTGGCCTTGGGCGTGCGGGCCATCGTGTCGTAATCGACATGGACCAGTCCGAAGCGCGGGCCATAGCCCCAGCCCCATTCGTAATTGTCCAACAGCGACCAGTAAAAGAACCCGCGCACGTCCACGCCCCGGTCCATCGCGGCCTTGGTGGCGCGCAGGTGGTCGGCGATGAACTGCACGCGCCGGGCATCGTCGGCGATGTCGGCCCCGGCCGCCAGCGCCATTCCGTTTTCGGTAACATAGAGCGGCAGGCTGCCGGTGTGGTCGCGCGCCAGCCGGGTCAGGAACTCGGTCAGGCCCTCGGGGCGGATCTCCCAGTCCATCTGGGTCTTGGGCAGGGGCCCCGGAACCTCGGCGGCCTGCGGCCACAACCCGTCATTGCCGGTATAAAGACGGCGCGTGTAGTAGTTCACGCCCAGCCAGTCCAGCGGCTGCGCGATCAGGTCCATGTCCTGCTGCCAGCCCTGCGGCAGGTGGGGGCCGATCCCCTCCAGCGCGGCCTCGGGATAGCCCTGTCCCATCAGCGCGCGGATGAACCACTGGTTGTAGATCGCGTCCTGGGTTTCGGCCGCGCGTTCGGCCGCGGGGCTGTTGTCGGCGGGCTGGCTGGTTTCAAAGTTCAGCACGATGCCCAGGTTGGTGGCCCCCTCCGCCCGCAGCGCCCGGATCGCCGTGCCATGGGCCAGCAGGACATGGTGCATGGCCCGGCTGGCGGCGCGGATGTCGCGCAGGCCGGGGGCATGGGCGCCCAGGAAATGCGACAGCCAGGCGATGCACCAGGGCTCGTTCAGGGTGGCGGCGCTTTCCACCCGGTCGCCGATGCGGGCGTTGACCGTGACGCACAGATCCGCAAAGCGGGCCGGGATGTCGCGGTTCTGCCAGCCGCCCTGGGCCGACAGTGCCGCCGGCAGGTCCCAGTGGTGATAGGTCAGAAAGGGCCGCAGCCCGCGGTCCAGCATGCCGTCGACCAGCCGGTCGTAGAAATCAAGGCCCTCGGCGTTCACGTTGACCCCGTCCGGCATCACCCGCGCCCAGGAGGTCGAGAAGCGATAGGCGTCAAAGCCCGCGTCGCGGATCAGGTCCAGATCCTCGGGCCAGCGGTTCAGGTGATCGCAGGCCCGGCTGCCGTTGCTGTCGTCCATGATGTTGCCCGGGGTGGCGGCAAATGTGTCCCAATGCGACAGGCCCGCGCCGCCCTGGGCCGAGCCCTCGATCTGGTAGGCCGAGGTGGCGGCGCCAAAGACGAAGCGGTCGGGAAAATCGGTGCGCGGGGGCAGCATGGCGGGCTCCTTCGGTTGCGTCGCGATGCTGGCACGCGGGGGCGCGCGCGGGAAGGGGTCAGCCTTGCCGGTCGGCGATCTGCCGCCACAGGAAGGCCAGCACGAAAAGCGCCGTCAGGATGACGATGATGGTGGGCGCCGGGGCGCTGTCCAGCCAGAAGCTGGACCAGACGCCCGCCAGGCTGGCCCCGACCGCGATGGTCACGGCCAAGACCAGCATTACCGACAGCCGCCGTGTCATCAGAAAGGCGATGGCGCCGGGCGCGATCAGCAGGCCCACGGCCAGGATGATCCCCACCGCCGACAGCATTGCCACCACGCTGGCCGCGATCATCGCCAGCATCCCGTAATGCAGCCAGCCCACCGTCAGTCCCGACACGCGCGCCTGGACCGGGTCGAAAGCCAGCACCGCAAAGTCGCGCCATTTCAGCGCCAGCGCCAGCGTGACGGCCAGGGCGATGGGGATAGCCTGGGCGAAATCACCCGGGCCGATGCCCAGGATGTTGCCGAACAGGATATGGTCCAGATGCACGCCCGGCGGAAAGACGGTGAAGAGGATCAGGCCCAGGGCGAAAAGGCCCGACATGACCACGCCCAGCGCGGTGTCGGGCTTGATGCGGCTGTTGGCATCCAGCCAGCCCGAGGCCAGGGCGCAGATCATGCCCGCGATAAAGGCCCCGACCAGCAGCGGCACCCCCGCCGCATAGGCCAGCACGACCCCCGGCAGCACCGCATGGCTGATCCCGTCGCCCATCAGCGCCCAGCCCTTGAGGACCAGAAAGCAGGACAGCATCGCCGCCGGCACCGCCACGATGACGGCGATCAGCGCGGCATCGGCCATGACGGGATAGCTGAAGGGCAGCAGGATGTTGGTCATGCGCCCTCGGTCATGGCGGCTCGGGCGCGGCGGCGGGCGGCGCGCAGGCCGTGGGTGGGGGCAAAGACGAAGGCCGCCAGGAAGATCAGCGTCTGCAGCGTGACGATGATGCCGCCGGTGGCGCCGTCCAGGAAAAAGCTGGCATAGGCGCCGATGGCCGAGGTCACCGTGCCGATGGTCACGCTGATCGCGATCAGGCGGGGAAAGCGGTCGGTCAGCAGATAGGCCGTGGCGCCCGGCGTGACGACCAGCGCGATGACCAGGAAGGCGCCCACCGTCTGCATCGCGGCGACGGTCGATCCCGCCAGCAGGGTGAAGAACAGCGCCTTCAGCCGCTGCGGGTGCAGGCCGATGGTCCGGGCGTGGCTTTCGTCGAAGAAGACCACCATCAGGTCGCGCCACTTGACCAGCAGGATCACCAGCGAGACGCCTCCGATCAGGGCCAGTTGGACCACGTCCCCGGGGGCGATGGCCAGCACATTGCCCATGGTGATCGCCTGAAGGTCGACGGCGACCGGGTTCAGCGAGATCATGAAAAGGCCGATTCCGAAGAAGCCCGTGAAGATCAACCCGATGATCGCGTCCTGTTTCAGGCCCGTGCGGTTGTTCAAAAACAGCATGGTCAGCGCCGCAAGACCGCCCGACAGGAAGGCGCCAAGCGCGAAGGGCAGGCCCAGCATGTAGGCACCGGCCACGCCCGGCACGATCGAATGCGACAGGGCGTCGCCGATCAGGCTCCAGCCCTTGAGCATCAGGTAGGCCGAGAGAAAGGCGCAGACGCCCCCGACCAGCGCCGAGACCCAGATCGCGGTCGCCATGTAGCCATAGGTGAAGGGGGTCAGGGCAAGGTCGATCATCGGGCGTCGCGCGCGGGGGTTTTGCACCCCGGCACCCCCGTGGGGTATTTCTGCAACCAAGATGCGGTCATGCGCCGCCCCCGGTGCGGTGGCGGTCGTCATAGAAGATCAGCGGGCGTTCGTCGTCGGTAAAGACGTCGACGGCGCGGGCATCGGCGTCGTCATGCAGGTCGGCGCCGCCCAGCATGAAATGGCGCAGGGTCCCGCCAAAGGCCAGGCGCAGGTTCTGGGGGGTGAAGGTCGTCTGGGTCGGGCCGGAGGCCAGGACGGTGCCTTTGACCAGCACCACGCGGTCGCAATATTCGGGAACCGAGCCCAGGTCGTGGGTCGAGACCAGCATGACACGCCCCTCGTCGCGCATCTGGCGCAGCAGGGTGATGATCGTCTGTTCGGTCTGCACGTCGACGCCGGTGAAGGGTTCGTCCAGCAGGATCACCCGCGCCTCCTGCGCGAGCGCCCGGGCCAGGAAGACGCGCTTGCGTTGGCCGCCCGACAACTCGCCGATCTGGCGGCGGCGGAAATCGGCCATGCCGACGCGGGTCAGGGCGTCACTGACCGCCTGCCGGTCAACGGGGCGGGCGCGGCGCAAAAACCCCATATGGCCGTAGCGGCCCATCATCACGACATCCTCGACCAGGACCGGAAAGGTCCAATCCACCTCCTCGGCCTGCGGCACATAGGCGACCAGGTTCCCGGCCAGGGCCTGGCGGACCGTCAGGCCGAGGATGCGCACCTCGCCCGTCGCATGGGGCAGCAGGTCCATCAGCGCCTTGAAGAGCGTCGACTTGCCCGCCCCGTTGACGCCCACCAGCGCCGTGACCGAGCCCTGCGGGACGCTGAACGCGGCACGGGCCAGCGCCCTGTGGCCGTTGCGATAGGCGACGCTCAGGTCGCGGACCTCTATCCCCGGGGTCATGTCACTCATCTTCCAGCCGTCCGACGATGGCTTCGGAGGTCACGCGCAGCAGGTCCAGGTAGGTCGGCACCGGCCCGTCGGCGTCGGACAGGCTGTCCACGTAGAGGATGCCGCCATAGTCGGCGCCCGTCTCGGCCGCGATACGCCGTGCGGGCCGGTCCGACACCGTGCTCTCGGAGAAGATGACCGGCGCGCCGCTGTCGCGCATGCTGTCAATCAGGCGGCGGACCTGCTGCGGCGTGCCCTGGCCTTCGGAGTTGATGGGCCACAGGAACAGCTCCTGCAGGCCGAAGTCGCGGGCAAGGTAGGAGAATGCGCCCTCGGAGGTCACCAGCCAGCGGCGCTGCGGGGGCAGGGCGCGGGCGCGGTCCCTGAGCGGGCCGACCACCTCGGCGATCTGCTGCTTGTAGCTGTCGGCATTGGCGCGATAGGCGGCGGCATTGTCGGGATCGGCCGCAGCCATGGCCCCGGCGATGTTGTCGACATAGACTTGGGCGGAATCCAGCGCCATCCAGGCATGGGGGTTGGGCTGGCCGTCGTAATCGCCGCCGCTGATCGGGATGGGCGTGATCCCGTCCGTGACCGTCACCACCGGCACATCGGCGATGCCATCCAGGAAACGCTGCGCCCAGAGGTCCAGGTTCAGCCCGTTCACCAGCACCAGGTCAGCATCGGACAGGCCGATGATGTCGCCCGGCGTCGGTTGATAGCCATGGATCTCGGCGCCCGGAGGCGTGATCGAGTGGACCTGGGCATGATCGCCCCCGACATTGCGTGCCATGTCGGCGATGATCGTGAAGCTGGTGGCGACCTTCAGCTGATCGGCCGTGGCCGACACAGGAAGGAACAGCAGCAGGGCAGCGAGGTATCGGATCATGACGGCCTCCTTCCGGCGTTATCTGCGAAACGTTTGCAACTGTCAATAGTTGCGAACCAGTTGCAACTGAGGGCGCGCTGCGGCAGAATGGCACCATGACGGATGGACGCGCGACACGGTTGGAAAAGGCGCTGCGGGCGGCGGGGGTGCGGGTGACGCGCCAGCGCGCGGCCCTGCTGCAGGTGATCGCGGCGGCCGAGGATCATCCCGACGCGGCCGAACTGCACGCCCGGGCGATGACGGCGGGGGCGGGGGTGTCGCTGGCCACCGTCTATCGGACGCTGACCACGCTGCAGGCACAGGGCGTCATCGAGAAGCTGGAGTTCCAGGGCGAACCCGCCCGGTGGGAGGCCGCCGACCAGACCCATCACGACCACATGATCGACGTGGACAATGGCGCCGTGATGGAGTTCAGCGACGAGCGGATCGAGCGTCTGCAGGCCGAAATCGCGGCCGAGATGGGCTATGAGATCGTCCATCACCGGCTGGAGCTGTATGTGCGCCGGCGCTGAGGCGGGGAGCAGGGGGCGCCGTCCCAATCGCGACAGTGGATCAAGGAAGAAGGTCGCCAGTGAAGGTTTTCGACAAGATCATTTCCGACCGCGGATCGCAATATGCGGTATCGGGCGGGCCTGCCGCCAGCCGGGCCGAGGTTGCGGCGATGCTGGCCGAGCTGCGGCAGGTCAAGCGTTTCGCCAAGGCCACCCATCACAGCTGGGCCGCCATCTTTGGGGGCGAACCTGTCCGTGACGACGACGGAGAGAGCGGCGCGGCGGCCCTGATCCTGCAGATGCTGGAGCGGGCGGGACTGCAGGATCACGTGGTGATCGTGACCCGCTGGTATGGCGGCAAGCATCTGGGCGGCGACCGGTTCCGGCACGTGGCCGATGCGGTGCGTCACTATCTGCGCGAGACCGGCCTGGGGTGACCCCGCCGGCGCGGGCGGGGTCCGGAAGCATGGCAGGTTCAGGGGCGGAACATGATCTTGCCTTCGCGACCGGGGGTCAGGGCCGCGCGTGCGGCTTCGGCCGGCTGGTCCAGGCCGAAGCTGCCGCCCGAGCGCAGGTCCAGCTGCCCGCCCATGACCAGGCCCATCAACTCGCCGAACATGCGCTGGCGGTCTTCGGGGGGCGTGGCGGGCATGACCTTGGCGCCCCAGAAGCCCTTGACCGACAGGTGCTTGAAGATGATTGGGCCGGCGGGCAGCTGCAGTGCCTCGCCCGTGGTCGAGCCGAAGGTGACCAGCAGCCCTTCCTGTCCCAGGAGCTCGATCAGGCCGGCGGCGACCTCGCCGCCGACGGAGTCCACGGCGGCGCGCGCGCCGTCCGGGCCGACCAGGTTGCGGACGCGCGAGATCCAGTCCGGGTCCGAGGTCGAGACGATGTTGGCGATGCCCATGCCGGCCAGTTCCTCGGCCGCTTCGGGGCGGCGGACCAGGTTCACCAGCCGGACCCCACGGGACGCGGCCAGCACGGTCATGATCTTGCCCACGGCGCCGTTGGCGGCGGTCTGGATCACCCAGTCCCCGGGCGATACCTTCAGGAATTCCAGCAGCGTGATGGCGCTGAAGGGCATGGCGATCAGCTGGGCCGCGGCCTCATCGGGCATCTCGTCCGGCACGGGGATGACGCCTGCGGCCTCCGTCAGGGCATATTCGGCCCAGGATCCCTTCAGCCCGGCGACGGCCACGCGGCGGCCCCGCAGGGCGGGATCGACCTCGGGGCCCGTCGCCTCGACGATGCCCACCGCCTCGCTGCCGCCGGTTGCCGGAAGGGCGGGCTTGGTGCCGTAGGTGCCGCGGATGGTCCAGATGTCGTGATTGTGGATCGGTGACAGGATCACGCGGATCAGCACCTGGCCGGGGCCTGGCTCGGGCCGGCCCGTCTGGGTCATGTGCAGGACTTCGGCGGGTTCGCCGAAGCGGTCATGGGTGACGCTGCGCATCAGGAATATCCTTTCGATCCGTTCCTCATCATCGGCAGATAGGCAGCGTGTCCCCCTGTCGCCAGTGCCGGCCCGGCTGCCCCCGGGTCAAGCGGCACGATCCGGCCGGAACGGGCTGCGGGCCTCGCGCCGCAGGGCCTTGGCCTCGGCGCGGTCGAGGGATTCCAGCGCCTCCGGGATGCTGGCGCCCCGGTCGCGGGCCTTCTGCCACAGGCGCAGGCAGGAGGCTGGCGACCAGGGCAGCGCCGCCTGCGACAGCCACAGCCGCAGGGCGGGCGGCAGCGCGTCAAAGGCGGCCATTGGGTCGCGCGTGCGGCGGCGCAGGCGCTGCGCGGTCTGGCCCAGGTTGGCGCCCCGCTGCGGCCGCGGGCTCAGCACGAGGCCGCCTCGGCCGCGGCGTCCACCACCACCAGCAGACGGGTCTGGCCGGGGATGGCCGGGGGCGAGCGGTGCAGGATGCCCGTGGTCTCACCCGCCCAGTTCCGCCCCCGGAACAGCGCCACGCTGCCTGTCGGAACCTGCCGCAGGGCCGAAACCTCCGCCGGTGCCGAGGCTGGTCCGAATTGCGTGCCAGCCCCGCGCAGGGTGCAGAGCAGCCGTGCATCGACCGCATCCAGATGCCATCTCGGGCAGTCCTGGCCCGCGCTGACCTTGAGATGAAGGTTGATCAGCAGGGCGTTCAGGTGGTGGGCTGCCTGCAGGGCCAGGCTGGCGATGTCGGCGATCAGGGCGCGCCGATGCGGGCCGGGCGCCAGCCCCGCGGCGTCGCAGGCGGCGGCCAGTGCGGCGGGCGCATCCTTCGGGCGCAGCACCTGGCGCAGGCGGGGCAGGTTTTGCGGTGGCAGCGCATCCAGCCAGGCCTGCCAGTCGGGTGCCGGTCTGCGGTGCCAGATCGCAACTGCCACGCCGGGCATGGCGATGGTGCCCAGGACGCGCGGGTCGGCGGATTCGTTCATCGCCGTGGCCAGGCGCAGCGTGACGGGCTTGTTCATGCCGCCACCTCGGTCGCGCGGCGCCAGGCGGGGAAGGGATCGGGCAGGCGCGCCCAGGCCTGCGGATCCTCGCCCCATTCCTCGCCCAAAAGGCAGGCATCCAGGCGGGCGCGCAGGCGATCCTCGTCCATCCCGGTGCCGATGAAGACCAGCTCCTGCCGGCGATCACCAAAGGGTTCCGCCCAGTGCCGCGCCAGATAGGCCCGGCTTTCGTCATGGCCGGGCCAGCGTTCGCGCGGGATCGCCGCCCACCATTGCCCCAGCGGACGGACGCTGGACAGCGCGCCTGCCAGAGAGAATTCGGCGACCCAGTCCGGGCGCGTGGCCATCCAGAAATGTCCCTTGGCCCGGATGACGCCGGGCAGCGGGCCGTTCAGCAGCTCGAAGATCTTGCGCGGCTCGAAGGGCCGGCGGGCGCGATAGACAAAGCTGGCGACGCCATATTCCTCGGTTTCGGGGGTGTGGTCGGCGGCGCCGTAAAGCTCCTTGGCCCACATCGGATGGTTATGCGCGCGGTCAAAGTCGAACAGCCCGGTGTTCAGGATGTCGCGCGGCGCCACGCGGCTGTGGTCGGTCTCGATGATGCGGGCATCACCGTTCAGGGCGCGGATGATCTTGCGGGCGGCATCCACCCGCTCAGACCCCGCATCGCCGCATTTGTTCAGCACGACGATGTCGGCGAATTCGATCTGGTCGGTCAGCAGGTCGACCAGGGTGCGGCCGTCGCCCGCACCCGCGACCTCGCCGCGGTCGGCCAGAAAGTCATGGCTGGAAAAGTTGCCCAGCAGGTTCACGGCATCCACGACGGTGACCATCGTGTCCAGCCGGGCGACGTCGGACAGGCTGCGCCCCTCGGCATCGGTGAATTCGAAGGTGGTCGCCACCGGCAGCGGCTCGGCGATGCCGGTCGATTCGATCAGCAGGTAGTCAAAGCGCCCGCTGAGGGCCAAGTTGCGTACCTCGACCAGCAGATCCTCGCGCAGGGTGCAGCAGATGCAGCCGTTCGACATCTCGACCAGGGTTTCCTGGGTGCGCGTCATCCCGGCCTCGCCACCGTCCAGGGCGGAATGGACCAGGTCCGCGTCGATGTTCACCTCGGACATGTCGTTGACGATCACGGCGACGCGCAGGCCCTGGCGGTTGTTCAGCACGCCGTTCAGCAGCGTCGTCTTGCCCGCGCCCAGAAAGCCGGACAGCACGGTAACGGGAAGGCGGCGATCTTCGCTCATGGCAGGCTCCTCTGAATGGCTGGCTAGTCTGTTATAGTATCACATAACTTAGATCAAGCCGCCCCGGATCGTGCTGCGACCTTCCGCCCAGGGCATTGACGGCCCGCCCCCGATGCGCCATGCCGCGCCCATGCTGCGCATCGATGACATCTCGTATTCCATTCAGGGCCGCCCCTTGTTCGCAGGGGCCAGCGCTACCGTTCCCGAAGGCCACAAGGTGGGCCTGGTCGGCCCCAACGGGGCAGGCAAGACCACGCTGTTCCGCCTGATCCGCGGCGAGTCGCAGCTGGACGGCGGAGAGATCAGCCTGCCGAACCGCGCCCGCATCGGCGGCGTGGCGCAGGAAAGCGCGGCCACCGGCCGCTCGGTCCTGGACACGGTTCTGGACGCCGACCAGGAGCGCACGGCGCTGATGGCCGAATCGGCCACCGCGACCGACCCGCACCGCATCGCCGAGATCCAGACCCGGCTGACCGACATCGACGCCTGGTCAGCCGAGGCGCGGGCCGCCACGATCCTGGACGGCCTGGGGTTCAGCACCGCCGACCAGGCGCGCCCGACCAGCGACTTTTCCGGTGGCTGGCGGATGCGGGTGGCGCTGGCCGGTGTGCTGTTCGCGCAGCCCGACCTGCTGCTGCTGGACGAACCGACCAACTATCTGGACCTCGAAGGCGCGCTGTGGCTGGAGGGCTATCTGGCCCGCTATCCGCACACTGTGATCATCATCAGCCACGACCGCGGCCTTCTGAACCGCGCCGTCGGCCATATCCTGCATCTCGAGAACAAGAAGCTGACGCTGTATACCGGCGGCTATGACAGCTTTACCCGGATCCGCGCGGAAAAGCGGGCGCTGCTGGCGGCCGAGGCCAAGAAGCAGTCGGACCGCCGCGCCCATCTGCAAAGCTTCGTCGACCGCTTTGGCGCCAAGGCCAGCAAGGCCCGCCAGGCTCAGGCCCGCGTCAAGATGCTGGCCAAGATGGAGCCGATCACGGCCCCCGAAGAGGCCAAGTTCCACCGCTTTACCTTTCCCCAGCCCGAGGAACTGTCGCCGCCCATCGTGGCGATGGAGGGCGTTTCGGTCGGCTACGGCGACCGCGCGGTGCTGAAGAAGCTGCATCTGCGTATCGATCAAGACGACCGGATCGCGCTGCTGGGCCGCAACGGTCAGGGCAAGTCCACCCTGTCCAAGCTGCTGGCCGAGCGGCTGGGCACGATGGAGGGCAAGGTGACGCGCTCCTCCAAGCTGCGCGTCGGCTACTTTGCCCAGCACCAGGTCGATGAGCTGCATCTGGACGAGACGCCGCTGGACCATATCCGATCCGTCCGCCCGAACGAGGGGCAGGCGAAACAGCGCGCCCGGCTGGCGGGGTTCGGCCTGATGGAGGCGCAGGCCGAGACCAAGGTCGGCCAGCTGTCGGGCGGCCAGAAAGCACGCCTGTCGCTGCTCTTGGCGACCATCGACGCGCCGCATCTGCTGGTCCTGGACGAGCCGACCAACCACTTGGACATCGAAAGCCGGGAGGCGCTGTCCGAGGCGCTGAACGATTATACCGGCGCCGTGGTGCTGGTCAGCCACGACATGCACCTGCTGGGCCTGGTCGCGGACCGGCTGTGGCTGGTCAAGGACGGCGCCGTCGCTCCCTACGAGGGCGATCTGGACGATTATCGCAAGTTCCTGCTGTCGGGCGATGCGCCCGCCGAAAAACCCGCCGAACCGGCCAAGCCTGCGGCCCCCAAGCGTCCGTCGCGCGATGCCGTGCTGGCGCTGCGCGCCGAGGCCCGCAAGGCCGAGGAGCGGGTGCAGAAGCTGACCGAGATGATGGGCAAGCTGGACGTCAAGCTGGCCGATCCGGGGCTTTACAACGATCCCTACGAGGCCGAAAAATGGGGCAGGAAGCGGGCCGAGGCGGTTCGCGCCCTGGCCTTTGCCGAAGAGCTGTGGATGGGCGCGCTGGAAAAGCTGGAAGCGGCCGAGAACGTCTGAGCCGGCGGCTGTTGCCGAAATGCGGCGCGTCGTCCCGACGGCGCCGGTTGCGGTTGTGCAGGGGCGCCCGAACGTTCAACATGTGCTGATCATCCTTCAGCTGGAATCGACCCCATGAAACTTGCCCTGGCCTTTGCCGTCCTGTTCGCCGCACCGCTTCACGCGCAGGATTTCGGCGCTGCGGGCGGGCGCACCTTTTCGGCGGATGTGGGTCTGGGGGCGGCGGCGGGGCCGAATTATCCGGGTGCGGATGACGGCGACGTGACGCCCTGGATCATCTGGCGCAACGCGGGCTTTGGAACACCAGGCGAAGCGCAGGCCCAGGGCTTTTCGATCTCGCCTTCGTTCGGCATCAAGGGCGCGCGCGACGGCGACGACGGCGCCGCGCTTGAGGGGCTGGAAGACATCGACCGCGCCTATGAACTGGGGCTGCGTCTGGCCTATGGCGCGGGTCCGGTGACCGCCTATGGCACGGTGCGCCGTGGCTTTGGCGGACATGAGGGCGTGACCGGGGCAGTGGGTGCGAAATACCGCACCGACCTGAGCGACCGCGTCACCCTGTGGTCGGGGGCGCAGGTCGTCTATGGCAATGACAGCTTCAATGACACCTATTTCGGCGTGACCGAGGCCGAGAGCGCCGCCAGCGGCCTGCCGACCTATGCCCCCGGCAGCGGTGCGAATGAGGCGGCGATCACCTTCGAGGCGCGCTATGCCCTGTCCGACAACACCGCCGTCCTGGGCGAGGTGCGCTATGGCCGCCTGATCGGCGACGCGGCGGATTCGCCGGTCGTGCTGGAGCCCTACCAGCCGTCGCTGCGCCTGGGCGTCACCCGCCGCTTCTCCTTCGGCTTCTGATCCTGCGCAAGACGATGCAGCCTGCCGCACCGCGGCAGGCTTGGCGTTGCAGTTCAGGATGCCAACCAGACGACCGTGGTCGGGCGGCATTCGTATCTGGGGATTTCTGGTGCACCCGACAGGATTCGAACCTGTGACCTCTGCCTTCGGAGGGCAGCGCTCTATCCAGCTGAGCTACGGGTGCCAGTGCTGCCTGATTACCCGCGGGCATCAGGCGGTGCAATGGTGAAAATGCCGCCTGCGGTCAGGCGGCGTCCAGCGCGGCGATGATCGGGGCAAAGTCGCCGGCCTTCAGGCTGGCGCCGCCGACCAGGGCCCCGTCCACATGGGGAATGGCAAAGATCTCGGCCGCGTTGCCGGGCTTGACGCTGCCGCCATAGAGCAGCGCGACATCGGCGCCGTCATCCAGCCGCGCGGCCAGGTGGTCGCGCAACAGGGCATGAACCTCGGCGATCTGATCGACCGTGGGCGTGCGGCCGGTGCCGATGGCCCAGACCGGCTCATAGGCGATGACGGTATTGGCGGCGGTCGCGCCTTCGGGCACCGATCCGGCCAGCTGCGCGGCGATCACGTCCAAGGTGGAACCTGCGTCGCGTTCGGCCTCGGTCTCGCCCAGGCAGATGATCGCCACAAGGCCCGCCGCATGGGCGGCCTCGGCCTTGGCGGCGACGATGGCATCGGTCTCGGCATGGTCGGCGCGGCGTTCCGAATGGCCCAGGATCACATGGGTGGCCCCCACATCGCGCAGCTGTGCCGCCGCGATGTCGCCGGTATGCGCGCCCGAGGCCTTGGCATGGCAATCTTGCCCGCCGACCAGCAGCTCTCCCGTGCCCACCCGGGTGGCCATCGCATACACCAGCAGGGCAGGGGGGCAGATGAGGACGTCGCAACCGGCGCCCGCGGCGGCCGTCACCAATGCGTCGACCTGATCCAGCGACGCCAGGTCGCCATTCATCTTCCAGTTGCCTGCAGCCAGTTTGCGCGGTGCCATCGGGTCCTCCTTGTGCTGCCGGGGACTTAACCCGCCAGTTTCGGAAACCGCAATAGCGTTGGCGGCAGGTCAGTCCTGCGCGCGGCTGCCTTCCAGCGGCTCAAAGCGCACGGATTCGCCACAGCCGCAGGCATCGGTGACATTCGGGTTGCGGAACCGAAAGCCGGATTCCAGCAGGCCGGTCTCATAATCGATCTCGGTGCCGAACAGGAACATCTGCGCCATCGGGGCGATCAGGACACGGGCGCCGTCCAGTTCGACCACGGCCTCGTTGGGGGCGGCGGCCTCGGCCAGTTCCATCGTGTATTCCATGCCGGCGCAGCCGCCCTTCTTCAGGCCGATGCGCAGGCCATGGGCGTTCATGCCCGACATCAGCCGCGAGATCTGCGCGGCGGCGGCAGGGGTGATGGTGACGGGCGCGGTGCCGGGAATGGCGAACATCGACGAAATCCTTCTGGCTCGGCTCAAAGATAGTCACCGGCACCCCGGTCCTTCAAGGCCGGCGCCCCGCGAAAGGTTGCGAGAGGGCCGGACCCTAGGGCGCCGGGTTCCGCGGCCGGTCCTTACATGAAGCCCAGTTCCAGCCGGGCCTCGTCGGACATCATGTCCATGCCCCATTGCGGCTGGAAGGTCATCTCGACGTCGACCTGCTTGACGCCGGGCAGCGGCTCGACCGCATCGGCGACCCAGCCAGGCATTTCGCCCGCGACGGGACAGCCGGGCGCGGTCAGGGTCATGATCACCCGGACCTCGTTCTGGTCGCTGATGTCGATCGTGTAGATCAGCCCCAGGTCATAGATGTTCACCGGGATTTCCGGGTCATAGACTGTCTTGCAGGCCTCCACGACCGCCTCGTAGAGCGGATGGTCGGTGGACGAGGGCGCGATCAGGGGTGCGCCTTCCATCAGGGGTTCGGTCATCGCGTCATCCTTCAATTCCGACCAATTATATAGGGCAGGCACCGCCCGCGGTCCAGTGGCGCGCATTGCACACCCGGGTCCGTGCCGCTACACCGTTCCGGTTCCAGCGACAGGCCCGGTGATGACGACGCGTTTTTCCTATACCCTCCAGGCGACCGACGGCGCGGCGCGCACGGGCGTCATCGACACGCCCCGCGGCCAGATCCGCACCCCCGCCTTCATGCCGGTGGGCACCGCGGCGACAGTCAAGGCGATGCTGCCCGAAAGCGTGCGGGCGACGGGGGCCGACATCCTGCTGGGCAACACCTATCACCTGATGCTGCGCCCCGGCGCGGAACGGGTGGCGCGGATGGGCGGGCTGCACCGGTTCATGAACTGGGACCGGCCGATCCTGACGGATTCGGGTGGTTTCCAGGTGATGAGCCTGGCCGGCCTGCGCAAGCTGACCGAGGAAGGCGTGACCTTTTCCAGCCATGTCGACGGCTCCAAGCACCACCTGACCCCTGAACGCAGCATGGAGATCCAGCGCCTGCTGGGCAGCGACATCGTGATGGCCTTTGACGAATGCCCTGCATTGCCGGCGACCGATCAGGCGGTGGCGGATTCGATGCGCCTGTCGATGCGATGGGCGCAGCGGTCGCGGGACGCATTCGGCGACCGGCCCGGGCACGCGCTGTTCGGGATCATGCAGGGCGGCGTCACCCGCGACCTGCGCGAGGAATCGGCCGAAGCGCTGAAGGGCATCGGCTTTGACGGCTATGCCGTCGGGGGCCTGGCGGTGGGCGAGGGGCAGGAGGCGATGTTCGGCGTCCTGGACTATGCCCCGGGGTTCCTGCCGGCGGACAAGCCGCGCTACCTGATGGGGGTGGGCAAGCCCGACGACATCGTGGGCGCCGTGCAGCGCGGCATCGACATGATGGATTGCGTTCTGCCCTCGCGGTCGGGGCGGACGGGGCAGGCCTGGACCGCGCGCGGGCAGGTCAACATCAAGAACGCCCGCCACCAGGACGACCCGCGCCCGCTGGAGGAAGGCTGCACCTGCCCGGCCTGCACCGGCTATTCGCGCGCCTATCTGCACCATGTCTTCCGCGCGGGCGAAATGATCAGCGGCATGCTGCTGACCTGGCACAACCTGCATTACTATCAGCGGCTGATGGAGGGCCTGCGGCAGGCGATCGCCGGGCAGCGCCTGGACGCTTTCGTTGCGGATTTCCATGCCGAACGGGCCCGGGGCGACATCGAGCCGCTGTGACCTGTCGCAATCGTACCGGAATTTGCCGTATCGGTCCTTGCACGGGGCGTCGGAAAGGCTATCTTCGGGATGTTCTCAGGGCGGGGTGAAATTCCCCACCGGCGGTGACAGCCCGCGAGCGCCTTTCCCCTGTGGAAAGGGTCAGCAGATCCGGTGAAATTCCGGGGCCGACGGTATAGTCCGGATGGAAGAGAACCGCATTCGGTCCCGCAAGGGCCGGATGAGGTGCATGCCTTGGGACCTAACGCGAAGCAACGTAAGGTTCCTGCAAGATGACAAACACTCCTCGTATCGCCTTCATCAAGGCCCGCTGGCACGCCGATGTCGTGGACCGCGCGCATGACGGTTTCCTGGCCGAGGCGTCGCGCCTGATGCCCGGCGCCACCGTCGAGGCCTGGGACGTGCCCGGCGCCTTCGAGATGCCGCTCTTGGCCAAGAAGCTGGCCCGGACCGGCAAGTATGACGCCGTGGTCGCCGCCGCGCTGGTGGTGGATGGCGGTGTCTATCGCCATGACTTCGTGGCGCAGGCCGTCGTCTCTGGCCTGATGCAGGCCGGGATGGAGACCGATGTTCCGGTCTTTTCGGTGTCGCTGACGCCGCACAACTACCAGGAAACGGAACTGCTGACCGGCTTCTACCGCGAGCATTTCGTGAAGAAGGGCGCCGAGGCCGCCAATGCCGTGGCGCAGATGCTGGCGGTCGAGCGGCAGCTGGCCACGCTGGACCAGGCGCAGGCTGCCTGATCCATCCGCAGGCGGTGCCGGGACATCGGCGTCGCCTGCACCCGTTCCGCGCGACGATCGGCGGGCCGCGCCCGGGTTGCCCGCCGCCACCTATCGACAGCGGCGCCGATAGGCCGGATATCTGGGAAAAGCCCAGTCAGCCGGAGCCTGCCATGCCAGCCCCCTTTGCCTTTGCCACAGCGACCGAAATCCTGTTCGGACGGGGACAGTCCACGGCTGCGCCGGACCGTGTCGCGGCCTTGGGCCGCCGCGTTCTGCTGGTTCATGGCCGCGATCCGGGACGCAGCGCCGGCCTGGCGCAGGGGCTGCGGGCCGCAGGCTGCACGGTCCAGGCCTTGGCCGTCGCCCAGGAGCCCGACATGGCGCTGATCGCGGCGGGGGTTGAATCCGCAGGCGATGCGCAGGTCGTGGTCGCGATGGGCGGCGGCGCGGTCATCGATGCAGGCAAGGCCATTGCGGCGCTGATCCCGGCAAGCCGTCCGATGCTGGACCATCTGGAGGTGGTGGGCCGGGGCCTGCCGCTGGATCACCCGCCCTTGCCCTTCGTCGCCATCCCCACGACGGCCGGAACCGGCGCCGAGGTCACGCGCAACGCGGTGATCGGCGTGCCCGGACAGGGCCGCAGGGTCAGCCTGCGCGACCCGCGGATGCTGCCACGCCTGGCCATCGTGGACCCGGCGCTGACGGATGGCTGCCCGCGCGGAGTGACGCTGGCCTCGGGGCTGGATGCCATCACCCAGGTGATCGAGCCCTATGTCTGCACGCGGGCCAATGCGCTGACGGATGCGCTGTGCCGTGATGCGATCCCGCGCGGCTTGGCCGCGATCCGCCGCCTGATGGAGGCCGAGGATGCGCAGGCCCGCGATGAAATGGCCTGGGTCAGCCTCTGCGGCGGCCTGGCGCTGGCCAATGCGGGCCTGGGCGCGGTGCATGGGCTGGCGGGTCCCCTGGGCGGGCTGACCGGGGCCGCCCATGGCGCGATCTGCGGCGCGCTGCTGCCGCATGTGCTGGTGGCGAACCGGGATGCGGTGACGGACGCGGGTCTGGCGGCGCGGCTGGATCAGGTCGGCGGCTGGATCGGCGCGGCCTTCGGGCATCCGGATGCCACGGTTCCGACGGCGGCAGGGCTGCTGGCGGACTGGGCGCGGTCTGCGGGCCTGCCGGGGCTGGCCGCGCAGGGTATCGATGCGGGCGCGCAGGCGGCGGCGGCCGATGCGGCGGCCAGCTCATCCTCGATGAAGGCGAACCCGGCGGCGCTGACCCCGGCCGCGCTGCGGGTCGCAATGCACGCCGCCTGCTGACAGGTCGCCTGCTAGCGCAATCACAGCGGAAAATCACAAAGTAACAAAGTTCATGTTGTTCCCGCCGGTGACCGTGTTAGAACGCCCGCGAACAGGCGGAGGCGACGGTGAAGCGGGACGAACGCAGGCAGGCGATCATGGATCTGCTGGTGGAAACCCGCTCGGTTGATCTGGACGATCTGGCGGATCGGTTTGCGGTCAGCAAGATGACCGTCCATCGCGACCTGGACGACCTGGAGCAGGCGGGCCTGCTGCGCAAGGTGCGCGGTGGCGCCACGATCGAGCCGGGAACGCGGTTCGAAAGCGACTTTCGCGTCCGCGCGCTGCAGGATGGCGACGCCAAGGACCGCATGGCCCGTGCCGCGCTGGCCATGGTCGAACCGGGGATGACCGTCATGGTCAACGACGGCTCGATGGCGGCCTTGCTGGGCGCGCGGATGGCGGGATGCGCGCCGCTGACGGTGATCACCAACAATGCCGCCGTGATCGAGCGTCTGAAGGACGCGCCGCGCGTCACGCTGATCGCGCTTGGCGGGATCTACAGCGCCAGGTTCAACGGCTATTTCGGGATCGTGACGGAAAGCGCGCTGTCCCGGCTGCGCGCCGATCTGGCCTTCATCTCGACCCCGGCGGTGGCCGGCCTGCAGGCCTTTCACATCGACGAGGGCGCCGTGCGGGTCAAGCAGGCGATGATGCGCGCGGCCGGCCGCAGCGTGCTGCTGGTCAACCACCAGCGCTTTGGCCGCAGCGCGCTGCACGCCCTGGCCGACCTGTCGGACTTCGACATGGTCGTCACCGATGCGTCCCCCGCCCCCGAAGATCGCGCCGCGATCGAACGGGCGGGCATCGCCTTGACCATTGCGGGGGAATGACGTGTCGGATTTCGGAAAGAACAGCGGCAGCAGGATGAACAGGGCGCCGGCCATGAGGAAGGACATTCCAATGACAAGGGCGATGACAGGCGATGGCCGGGGCAAGGGATCGGCCAAGGCCATCGCCGCTGCCCCGCGGGCCCGCACGATGACCTGGGACGAGGGCCGCCGCTTGGCCCGGAACGGGACCGCCGTCGATGCCAGGGGTAGCAGGGCATGATGCTGCGCTTGCCCAATGACAGGTCCGCGACCGGCCCGCTGCTCTCGGAAGTGCTGGAGGGCCCGGGCCCCGGGCCCATCGTTCGCGCCATCGCCAAGGCGCTGCCGCCCCTGGCCGCGCGCCTGGCGGCGGGTCGGCTGCATGGCGACCCAGAGGCGATCGTCGGCACCAACGACAGCGGCGACAAGCAGAAGGCGCTGGATCTGGCGGCCCATGACCACATGATCGCCGTCCTGCGCCGGGCGGGCGTCCGGCAGGTGCTGTCGGAGGAAGCGGAGTCCGTGATCCGGCTGAACGACGGCGGCGAATTCGACGTGGCCATCGACCCGATCGACGGCTCAGGCAGCATCGGGATCGGCGCGCCCCTGGGCATGCTGTTCAGCGTCCTGCCGGCGGACCAGGACAGCTTTCTGCGCCCCGGACGGACGGCGGTGGCGGCAGGCTATGCCTCGTTCGGGCATTCGGTGGATTTCGGGTTCTCGACCGGTCAGGGGGTGCATGTCGCGACTTTCGAGGACGGCACCGGCTTTCGCATTGCGCGCGAAGGGCTGCGGCTGAAGCCCCAGGCCTCGACCATCGCCTATAACGCCTCGAACGAACGTCACTGGGCGCCGGGGCTGCAGGCCTGGGCGCGCGACCTGCGCGCCGGGACGGACGGCCCGCGCGGGCGCGACTTCAACATGCGCTGGCTGGCCGCCGCCGTGGGAGAGTTGCACCGCATCCTGCTGAAGGGCGGGGTGTTTCTTTATCCCGACGATGCGCGGCCGGGATATGAGAACGGCCGCCTGCGGCTGATCTATGAATGCGTGCCGGTCGCCTTTCTGATCGAACAGGCGGGCGGGCAGGCCACCGACGGCCGCGGCGCGATCCTGGACCGGGTGCCCACGGGCCTGCACGACATGACCCCCCTCATCTTTGGCGCGACCGACGAGGTCGCCGCCATCCACGACTACCTGACCGAAAGAAAAGGATGACCCCATGGCCATGATCACCCTGCGCCAGCTGCTGGACCATGCCGCCGAGCATGGCTATGCCGTGCCCGCCTTCAACATCAACAACATGGAGCAGGGCCTTTCGGTCATGCAGGCCGCTGAGGCGACGCGCTCGCCGGTCATCCTGCAGGCCAGCCGCGGCGCACGCAGCTATGCCAATGACCTGGTGCTGGCCGGCCTGATCTCGGGCCTGGCGCGCGCCTTCCCGGATATCCCGCTGTGCATGCATCTGGACCACGGCAACGGGCTGGAAACCTGCGCCACCGCCATCCAGAACGGCTTCACCAGCGTCATGATGGACGGCAGCCTGAAGGCCGATGGCAAGACGCCGGCCGATTATGCCTACAACGCCGACATCACCCGCCGTGTGACCGAGATGGCCCATGCCTGCGGCGTGTCGGTCGAGGGTGAGCTGGGCGTGCTGGGCAGCCTGGAAACCGGCATGGGCGACCAGGAGGACGGCCACGGCGCGACCGAGAAGCTGTCCCATGACCAGCTGCTGACCGACCCGGACGAGGCCGTGCGCTTTGTCGAGGATACCGGCGTGGACGCCCTGGCCATCGCCATGGGCACCAGCCACGGCGCCTACAAGTTCACCCGCAAGCCCGACGGCGGCATCCTGGCCATGAACGTGATCGAGGAGATCCACCGCCGCCTGCCCAACACGCATCTGGTGATGCACGGCTCCAGCTCGGTCCCCGAGGATCTGCAGGCCATCATCAACAGCTATGGCGGCGACATCCGCCCGACCTGGGGTGTCCCGGTCGAGGAGATCCAGCGCGGCATCCGTTCGGGCGTGCGCAAGGTGAACATCGACACCGACAACCGCATGGCGATGACCGGCGCAATCCGCAAGGCCTTTGCCGAGGATCCGGCCGAGTTCGACCCGCGCAAGTACCTCAAGCCCGCGATGGCCGCGATGGCCGAGGTCTGCAAGGCCCGCTTCGAGGCCTTCGGCACCGCCGGCAATGCGGACCGGATCACGCCACTGTCGCTGTCGACCATGGCGCGCCGCTACGCCAACTGATTGCCAGGGGCCGCCGCCGGATCATCGGCGGCGGTTTCCTTTCAACGGGCCAGGCTGCTGGCCGCGACCCGTCCGGTCCGGACCGGAACCGGGGCCGGGCTCACCTGGACTTGGGCCGCGAACCACGGGATCGTCAGCCCCAGGCCCTCGTCCAGCGGCACCTTGGGCTGCCAGCCCAGCAGGGTCCGGGCGCGGGTGATGTCGGGCTGCCGCCGCTGCGGATCGTCCGTCGGCAGGGCCATGAACACCGGCTGCGCGACGCCCGGCAGGCGGTCGCGGATGATGTCCACCAGTTCGAGGATCGAGAATTCGCCGGGATTGCCCAGGTTGACGGCGCCCTCCGGTGTCTCGGCCACGTTCATCAGCGCCATCAGTCCCCGCACCAGGTCCGAGACATAGCAGAAGGACCGCGTCTGCGTGCCGTCGCCATAGACGGTCATCGGCTTGTCCTGCAGCGCCTGGCAGATCAGGTTCGAGATGATCCGCCCGTCGTCGGGACGCATCTGCGGCCCATAGGTGTTGAAGATCCGCGCCACCCGCACATCCACCCGGCCCTGACGCAGATAGTCGAAGCACATCGTCTCGGCCGCGCGCTTGCCCTCGTCATAGCAGGCTCGGGGGCCGGTGCAGTTCACGTTGCCCCAGTAATCCTCGGTCTGCGGATGGGCCAACGGGTCGCCATAGACCTCGCTGGTCGAGGCCTGCAGATAGCGCGCGCCCTTGGCCTCGGCCAGGTCCAGCAGATTGCCGCAGCCCAGCACATTGGTCATCATCGTGTGCACCGGGTCCGCCTGGTATTGCGGCGGAGAAGCCGCGCAGGCGAGGTTGTAGACCTGTTCGACCGGCCCGCCGATGGTCAGGGGCTGCGTCACGTCCGCCTCGATCAGGGTGAAGCCCGGGTGGTTGGTCAGCGGCAGGACATTCTCGCGCAGGCCGGACAAGAAGCTGTCCACGCAGATCACGCGATGGCCGCGATAGAGCAGCGCCTCGCAGAGATGCGATCCGATGAAGCCGGCACCGCCGGCGACCAGAACAGTCGGCTTGAAGGTTGTCATCTGCTGCATGCTCAGGCTCCTTGCTCTGCAATGGTCTTGGCGGCCGACGGGGCGGTGGCTTGCAGCGCCCCGATCAGGTCCTGCGCACGGGCGCGGCCGGTATGGTCGTCCAGCACGATCCGCCGCGCGGTGGCGGCAATCCGGTCGCGCGCGGCATCGTCCGTGTCCTGCAGCACGGCGACCACGTCGTCGGTCCCGTCCGCCAGCAGGACGGCCTGCCCTTCGGGCAGCAGGTCGGTCAGGCCCGGCCAGCGGTCCGAGATGATGGGCGTGCCGCAGGCCGCGGCCTCGAACAGGCGGACCGAGGGAGACCAGCCCAGCCTGCGCATCGCCTCGCGCGTGATGTTCAGGGTAAATCGCTGCGCGTTGTAGAACTCGGCATGCTGCGCGGGGGGCAGGTGGTCGATGCGCTCGACATTCGCCGGCCAGTCGATGTCAGAGGGGAACATCGAGCCCGCCACGACAAAGCGCATCTGCGGCAGGCGGCGGGCGGGTTCGATCAGCAGTGCCTCCAGCCCCGGCTGCCGGTCCGGGCTGTAGGTCCCCAGATAGCCCAGGTCCCACCGACGCGGCACCGGCATCGGGCCATAGGCCTCGGCATCGACCGAGCAGTACAGCGCCTGCGGGTTCGGCGTGCCATAGACCTCGCGCAGCCGGTCCAGCACCCGCCCCCCCGAGAACGAGAAATAGGCGTCGAACCAAGGCATCTGGCGGCGGGCCAGATGCGTTTCCTCGGCCCGGTCCAGCAGGTCCATCGTGACGGGCGTGTCGATGTCGTAAAAGCACAGCCGCTGCAGCGGCAGCCGGTGCAGCGCGTCGATCAGCAGCCGGCCCTCGGGAACATAAGAGCCGACGATGACCGCGCCCGCCCTGCGGAGGGTGTCGCGATGACGCTCCAGCACGGCGTCGATGTCGTCGTAGAATTCCAGCCGGCAGAAGTCGGGATCGGCCAGGTCCTGATGGTCCTGGTACCAGGGCTGGCGGCGTTCCAGGAACAGCACGTGCTTGCCTTCGGCATGAAGACCGCGCAGCAGGGCGCGGAAGGTGGTCGCATGGCCGTTGCCCCAGGACGAGCTGAGCGACAGGCCAAAGATCACGATGTCGGGCGGGGTCATAGCGCCACCTCCGACTGCGGCGCCCGGTGGCGGGAACGGGCCTGCTGCAGCACCTCGCGCAGCTGTTCGGCGCGACGGTCATAGGTATGTTCGGCCAGCACGCGCCGCCGGGCATTGTCGCCGATGATGGCAAAGCGTTCGGCCGGCAGGTTGCACATCAGGTCGGCCACGTCCTGGCCGTCGCGTGCCACCAGGACCTCCTCGTCCGGGCGCAGGAACAGCTCGATCCCCTCCCAGTAATCGGTGATCAGGCAGCCCCCCGCGCCGGCCGCCTCGAAGACGCGGGTGGCGGGGGAAAAGCCGGTCGCGGCCATGCTGTCGCGGGCGACGTTCAGCACCGCGCGGGGCGTGCAGTTGAAGGCATTGTGGTCGGCGGTGCCGACATGACCGATGCAGCGGACATTGCCCGGCATCTGCTCCTGCTGCCAGCCCGAGCCGCCCAGGATGAAGCGGCGTTCCGGCAGGGCAAAGGCGGGGCGCAGGAAGAATTCGGCCACCCGGGCCTCTCGGTCGGGCAGGCGGTTGGCCAGAAAGCCCAGATCGGCCTGAAAGCGGTCCTGCGGCGGCGCCGGGTGATGCGTATCCGGGTCCAGCGCGTTGTAGATCGGGATGCAGTCGCGCGCACCCAAGGCGCGATAGGCCTCGATCACCGGATCGCCGCCACCATAGGTCAGGACCAGGTCCAGCTCCGGCAGCATCCGGCGCAGCGCATCGTCGGGATTTCCCTGCATGGCGGCCAGCGTCGCGGGCGCGTCCACGTCCCAGAAGACGCGCAGCGCGTCCGGCCGGGCGGCGGCCATCACCTGCGTCAGGATCTGGTCATCGGCATAGCCCACGCCCGACGCCTTGACGACGATGTCGGCCTCGGCGGCGCGGGCGGCGGCCTCGGACAGGCCCTCGGGCGTGGCGGGCCAGACGTTGACGCGGGCCCAGTCCGGCACCTCGATGTCGCGATGCGACTGGCGGTCAAAGGCATCGGGTTCGTGGAAGGTGACGTCAAAGCCATGGCCCGCCATCGCCTTGATGATGCCGCGGTAATAGGTGGCGGCCCCGTTCCAGTAGCTGGACAGCAGGCTGGAGCCGTAGAATGCGACGCGGTTCATGCGGTAACCTCCTTGGCGGGGACCTGTTGCAGGGTGGTCAGGATGGCCAGCAGCTGTTCGACGCGATGGTCGCAGGTGTGGCGGTCGAGGATCGTCTGCAGCCCGCGCTGCGCCTGTTCGGCGGCGGCGGCAGGGTCGTTCAGCAGCAGGCGCAGCTGCTGGCGCATCTGCTGGCCGTTGCCGACAAAGCGGATGTCGCCCGGCCGGAATAGCCCCTCGGCATCGTGCCAAGGGGCGCTGACCAGCGGGATGCCGCAGGCCAGGGCCTCGAAGGGGCGGATGGTGGGGATGCCGGGCAGGGCGGTGACATAGGGCCGGCGCGGCACATGGACCGTGACGCGATGGCGGGCAAAGGCCTGCGGCACGCGCGCATTCGGCATCCAGCCGCGATAGGCGATCCCGGCCTGCCGCAGGCGGTCCAGCGCGTGATCCGGATAGCGCACCCCATGGACCGAGGCGCGCAGTTCCAGCGCCTCCACCGGGCCGATCAGGAACTCCTCCAACTCGTCGCTGCGTTCGCCGTCGCCCCAGTTGCCGACCCAGATCAGGTCGGCCTCGGGGACGATCTCCGGCAGCGGGTGGAACAATGTCGTGTCGGCCGCCTCGTGCCAGGTGAACACCTGCCGGCCCCAGCCCCCCTTCAGGTATTGCTCGCGCAGCGCCTCGCCAAAGGCCAGGACGCCGTCATAGCCGGCAAGGTCCATCCCCCCGATCTCGTCGCCCGCGCTGACCGCGCGGTGATGGGTGTCGTGGAACATCAGCGTAAATCGCCCGCCCTGCCGACGGTACCGCCCGATGCGCGCCACCAGCGCCGGGTCGGTCCATTCGTGGACGATCACGACATCGGCCTGGTCCAGCGCGGCCTCGTGGTCGAAATCCGCGTCGTGGATCTGCCAGCGCAGGTCCGGGAAGGTGCGCGCGAAATCATCCAGTGCCGCCTGGCCACCATCGGCGATCAGGTTCTGGCGGCTCCAGCTGTCCTCGGGCTCCAGCGCCAAGGTACCGTGGCCGCGGCTGTTCAGGGCGCGCATCACGCCGCGCAGGAAATGGGCGTTGCCGTGGTTCCAGTCCGAGACAAGCGAATGGGTGTAGAACAGAAAGCGCATCATCTTCATCCTGTTGCGGTTCTGGCCGAGGCCCGTGGGGCGACAAGGCCGCCGTAAAGCCGCAGCATCGCGGCCGTCTGATGGCGGGGGGCGTAACGTTCGGCCCGCCGGCAGGCGGCCTGTCCCAGTTGCGCCCGCGCCTGCGGGTCCTGCGCCAGTGCGTCCAGCGCGGCGGCCAGCCCGTCAGGGTCACGCGGATCGAAGAAGACCGCCGCGTCCTGCCACAACTCCCGGAAGGTCGGGATATCGGCCAGAACCAGTGGCGTGCCCGCGCGCGCAGCCTCGAGAATCGCCAGGCCAAAGGGTTCGTAGAGCGAGGGCGCGCAAAAGATCCCGGTGCGGCAGACATGGTCCAGCGTCCGGTTGTGGGACATCGGCCCCAGGCTGCGGGCATGGGTCAGGGCGATGCCCGCGCCGTTCGGCCCTTGGTTCGCGCCGATCATCGTCACGGGCCAGGCGCTGCGGGCGGCGGCGGCATCCAGCACGGCGCCGTTCTTGCCGTCGTCCCACCAGCGGCCGACGGCGGTCACCTCGGCCCGGCGCGGGCCCAGGGGCAGGGCGGCCTGGCTGCTGTTGTGAACCACGGCCACCGGCGGCAGGTCGGGATAAAGGCGCGCAACCGCCTGACCCTGGGCCCGCGTCGGCACGACCAGCAGGTCGGCCGCGGCCAGCCCCTGCGCCGTCAGGCGGCGGTTCCAGTTCATCTCGGGCGGAACGGCAGTCCCGCGCACCGCGTCGAACCAGGTGGCAAGGCAGGAATGGGACATGGTCAGGACGGGCAGGCCACAGGTCAGCCCCACCGCCTGCGTCGGCAGGTTCAGGTGCAACAGGTCCACCTTGTGACCTGTGGCCAGCCCGTCGATCCAGCCGGCGACGGGCGCAAGATCACCCGCGCCCTCCGCCATCCAGTCCAGGGACGCGTCGCCCCATTCCAGCGGCCCGACCGCCTGCGCCTCGGCCCGCTGCTGGGACGAGGGCTCGGGGCCCAGACCCGCCAGCACCACCTGAACCCCCCGGGCATGCAAGCCCATCGCCAGATCCAGCGCATAGCGCCAGACCCCGCCCACGGCGTCCAGCGTCATCAGGACGCGCAGGCCCGTCATGCCAGCTTCCTTTCGCGCCGCAGCGGCAGACCACGGTCCCGCGCCAGCCACTGGGCCAGATCGCGAAGGCCGCTGCGCCAGTCCACCTGCGCCCGCCAACCTGTCGCGGCCGTCAGCGCTCGGGTATCAGCCACGAACCAGGGCTGGTCACCCTGCCGCCAGTCGGACTGGTCGATCCGCACCTGCCGGCCAGTGATGCGCCAGATCTCGTCCAGAACCTCGCGCAGGCTGACGGAATTCTCGGGGCCGCCGCCCAGGTTGAAGGCCCGGCCCGACAGGCGGTCGATCCGGTCCAGCACCGCGCGATAGGCCGCGACCGCATCCTGCACATGCAGCACGTCGCGCACCTGGCGGCCGGTGCCAAAGACGGTCACGGGCTTGTCCTCCAGCGCGCGGATCAGGAAATGGGCAACCCAGCCCTGATCCTCGGTCCCGAACTGGCGCGGCCCATAGATGCAGCTCATGCGCAGGACGGCGGCGGGGATGCCGTAGCTTTTGGCGTAATCCAGCACATACTGGTCCGCGACCCCCTTGGAACAGCCATAGGGCGTGCAGAAATCCAAGGGCCGCGTCTCTCCGACGCCATAGGCGGCCAAGGTGTTGTCCAGCGGACCGCAGCGCGTCTCGGTCTCGGCGATCTCCAGGTCGGCCAGCGCGCCATAGACCTTGTTCGTGGAGGCAAAGACCACGGGCAGCCGGCGGCCGGTCGCGCGCACCGCCTCCAAGAGGTTCAGCGTGCCTTGGGCGTTGACCTCGAAATCCTCCATGGGCGAGACGAGGCTGGTGGTGACCGCCGTCTGCGCGGCCAGGTGAAAGACCGCTTCGGCCTCGGCCGCGACGGCGGTCAGGGTGGGCGCGTCGCGCAGGTCGCCCGGAATCGCCCGCAGCAGGTCGCCATGCCGCTCGGCCAGCCAGCGGAGGTTGCGCTCGACGCCGGGGCGGCTGAGATTGTCCAGAACGGTCACGCGCTTGCCCTCGGACATCAGCGTGTCGGCCAGGTTCGCGCCGATGAAGCCCGCGCCGCCGGTGATCAGCACGCTCTGCTGGACCTTGGCCTCGGCGGGGGTGGTCAGCGAGGTCATCTCGCGCAGCCGATCGACCCCGCCCTCCATCAGCAGGCGGCCCAGCAGCTTGGGCTGGCCCTCCGCCGTGACCGCGCCCAGGTGATAGTGGCGCGGGTCGAACCAGAGCCCCTCCTGCACCGCCACATCGCCGGGCACGTCCGACCAGGCATACCAGTAAAGGCGGTCGGCAGGCGCCTGCAGCGACCGGACAAAGCGCCGGGCCTGCTCCATCTCGTCCCGGCGCCAAGTGGAATAGCCGGCCTCGGTAATCCAGATGCGGGCCGCCGGGTTGTGGCGGTCAAGGATGCGGCGCATCTCGCCCAGGTGCATGTCCCAGCCCCGCCAAGAGGCGGCCTCGCTGTCCCAGGTGCCGGGAAAGCCGTGGAAACCGACCACATCAACGACAGACAGAACCCCGCGTTCGCCCATCAGGTTCAGCCAGTAGGGGTCAAAGGGCGCGGGCCCGCCCAGCACGGCCTTCCAGCCCCGCTGCTGCACCCAATAGGCCGCCCCGCCGACCATCTCGCAGAAGAGGTCGAATTCGGGATCCTCGCGCCAGTCCCAGTCCAAGAGGTTGTTGGGCTCGTTCCACAACTCGACATGGGTGAAATGCTGGCCATGCCGCGTCAGCAGCATGTCCAGGAAATTGGCATAGTCCTTGAGCACCTTGGGTGCGCCGGAGCTGCGCCCGGTCCGCGACAGGGACGGCGGCGTGTAATGGACGCAGGGCAGCACCTCGAGGTCACGGTCCAGGCGCGGCAGCAGCCAGTCGAACCATTCCTGGCCGCCCGGCGCGTGGTATTCCGCCCAGCTGACATGGGTGCGCAGGTGCCGCGCGCCCGAGGCGATCAGCCCCGGCAGCAGCGCCTCGACCCGGTCGTATTCGCCGGGGCGGAACCATTCGACAAAGCCGAAATCCGCGCTCATGTGACCAGGCCCCGCTCCTCCAGCTGGCGCCGCATCTGGCTGCCATTATCGACCGAGGGCTGCTGGCTGACCCATTCCACGAAGGGCCCTAGGCTGTCCTCCAGCCGGTGCCGCGGCTCGAACCCCAGAAGCTCGCGTGCCTTGGTGATGTCGGCAAAGCAATTGCGGATGTCGCCGGCGCGGAACTTGCCCAGGATCTCGGGCGGCAGATGCGGGGCCCCCATCGCCTCGGCCAGAAGCTCGGCCACCTGGGTGATCGGATAGGCATTGCCCGAGCCCACGTTGATGACATGGCCGTTGGCCTCGTCCCGCTCCAGCGCCAGGCGGAAGGCGCGGGCGACGTCGCGGACATGGACAAAGTCGCGCTTCTGCTGGCCGTCTTCGAAGATGGTGGGGCGCTGGCCGTTGGCGATGCGCGAGGCGAAATTGGCAAGCACGCCGGTATAGGGATTCGACAGCGCCTGGCCCGCGCCAAAGACGTTGAACAGCCGCAGCGCCACGGCGGGAATGTTGTAGGCCTCGCCAAAGATCAGCACGGCCTGTTCCTGCTGGTACTTGGTCAGCGCATAGATCGAGGCCAGGTCGACGCGCTTGGCCTCGGTCGTCGCCTTGGGCGACAGCGGCGTGCCGTCGCCGGTCGCGGGCTCCCACTGGCCGGCGCGCAGGTCGGCCGGGCGGCGGCGCACGGTTTCATGCAGGCTGCCGTCGGGCGTGGTGTAATAGCCCTCGCCATAGACGCTCATTGAGGAGGCGACGACCAGCTTGCGGACCGGGTGGTCGGCGATCGCCTCCAGCAGGACGGCGGTGCCCAGGTCATTCGCGCCGACATAGCGGGCGATCTCGTACATCGACTGGCCGACGCCGACCTCGGCCGCCAGGTGCACGACTGCATCGGCGCCTTTCAGCGCAGCGCGCAGCGCATCGGCATCGCGCATGTCGCCCCGGACCACCTGCGCGCCCTGCGGCAGGTCCGCCTGCGCCCCGGCATGGACCTGCTCGATCATGGCGTCGTAAAGGACGACCTCGTGGCCTGCATCCAGCAGTTCCTCGGCCACATGGCGGCCGATGAAGCCGCATCCGCCCGTGATCAATGTCCGTGTCATCCGTGCCCATCTCCTTGTTTTCCGATCCTTTGCGGGTCTTGCGGCCCGGTCGGGGATCTTCTGCTGTGACTTCAGCAGAAACATCATCAGGGCCCCGCAACCTCGGTCGGGAACAATTGTTCCAGCTTCTTGTTCAGGTCCCCGACCATGGCGGCGCGGTCCGTGTCGTCGACCAAGGAAAGCCGGAGATACCCATGAAGGATGCAAGCCCCCACGTCTGGACCCATGCCACCGCCACCCAGGGCGGTCCCCGCGCCGCCCGGATCGTGGCGCCGGGCCAGGTCGAGATCGTGCCGATCACGCCCCGCGACCCCGAGCCGCACGAGGTGCGCATCACTATCGAGGGCTGCGGCGTCTGCGCCTCGAACCTGGAACCCTGGGCCGGGCCCGACTGGATGGACTTTCCGCTGGCCCCCGGTCAGCTGGGCCATGAGGCCTGGGGCACCATAGAAGCCATGGGCGGTGATGTGACCGGCCTGATGATGGGCCAGCGCGTGGCCTTTGCCGGTCAGAACGGTTTTGCCACGCATGAAACGGTGCCCGCCGCCGATGTCATCCCGCTGCCCGAGGCGCTGGATGGCCAGCCCGTCCCGGCCGAGCCCCTGGGCTGCGCGGTCAACGTCTTTCGCCGCAGCAGCATCCGGGCGGGGGATACGGTCGCGGTCATCGGAATCGGCTTTCTGGGGGCGCTGCTGGTGCGACAGGCCAAGCTGGCCGGGGCGCGGGTCATCGCCATTTCCCGCCGCGACAGCTCGTTGGACCTGGCCCGCCGCATGGGCGCGGACGAGGTGATCGTGATGGACGACCACTGGCGTATCATCGAGGAGGTGAAGGGCCTGACCCAGGGCCGGCTGTGCGACGTGGTGATCGAGGTCGTGGGCAAGCAATGGCCGCTGGATCTGGCGGGCGAACTGGTGGCCGAAGGCGGCCGGCTGGTGGTCGGTGGCTATCACCAGGACGGGCCGCGACAGGTCAACATGCAGATGTGGAACTGGAAGGGCATCGACGTGATCAACGCCCATGAACGCGACCCGCAGGTGGTGCGGGGCGGCATGCGCGATGCCGTGGCGGCGGTGGCCGAAGGAACGCTGGACCCCGGCATGCTCTATTCGCGGGTATTTGCGCTGGAGGATCTGGCCGCGGCGCTGGATGCCACCCGTGACAAGCCGGACGACATGGTAAAGGCGCTGATCGCATGCAGCTGAGGATGACCCCCCCGCAGGCGGCGCTGGACCGCCCCCGCATCGCCTTTCTGGGCCTGGGCTGGATCGGCCGCCACCGCATGCAGGCCATGGCCGAGGCCGGCGGCATCGAGATCGTGGCCCTGGCCGATCCCGACCCCCAGGCCGTGGCCGCCGCCGCCGAACTGGCGCCGCAGGCGACCACGGGCGGCACATTGGACAGCGTGCTGGAGGCGCGCCCCGACGGTGTGGTGATCGCGACCCCTTCGGCGCTGCATGCCGGGCAGTCGGTGGCGGCGCTTCAGGCCGGGGCGGCGGTTTTCTGCCAGAAGCCGCTGGGGCGCGACGCGGTTGAAACCGCCTCGGTCGTCGAGGCGGCGCAGGCGGCGGACCGGCTGCTGATGACCGATCTCAGCTATCGCCATGCCACGGCCTTTGTGGCCATGCGCAACCTGATCCGGGGCGGAGAGCTGGGCCACGTCCATGCCGTCGACCTGACCTTTCACAACGCCTATGGCCCGGACAAGCCCTGGTTCCGCGACCGGGCGCTGTCGGGGGGCGGCTGCCTGATCGACCTGGGCATCCACCTGGTCGACATGGCGCTGTGGAGCCTCGACCCCGGGGCACTGCGCTGCGTGGCGGCCCATGCCCGGATCGGCGGCCGGCCGCTGGACGATCCGCGCCACCAGGTCGAGGATTTCGTGCAGGCGACGCTGGAGGCCGAGGACGGCACCGTCATCCGCATCGCCTGTTCCTGGAACCTGCCCGCCGGGCAGGAGGCGGTGATCGAGATGCAGGCCCATGGCACCCAGGGCGGCGGCCGTGTCGCCAATGTCGGCGGCTCGTTCTACGACTTTGCCGCCTGGCGCCATCACGGCACGACGCGTGACCAAATCGCCGGGCCCCCGGATGCCTGGGGCGGCCGGGCTGCCGTGGACTGGGCCGCGCGCCTGCGCCAGGGGCAGGGATTCGACCCCGAGGCGGGGCGCCTGGTGACCCTGGCGCAGGTGCTGGACGACATCTACCGGGTGGCTGGCCTTTAGGCCCACGGGTTTCACGCCAGGAAAAAGGGGCGGCGCCGTTGGCATCGCCCCTTTTTGCATCGGCCCGTCCTCAGCGGTCGTTTCCGATCCGCACAGGCGGGAACAAAGGCAGGCTTGCGTGGTTCAGCCGCCCGATGATCCTGCCGCTTCCGACAGGATCGTGGATCGCCTGCCGGCGCTGGCCCCTGCGCCGTCCCTGGCAGTCCGATCGCTTGAACAAGACACCGGAGAACCAGATGTTCTACACCGACAACAAGCTTCAGTATCCCGTCCGCGTCGAAACGCCGAACCCCGTCTTTGCACGCGCGCTGCAACAGGCCATCGGCGGCGTCGAGGGCGAGATCCGCGTCGCGATGCAGTATTTCTTCCAGGCCTGCGGCGCCCGGGGCAACCCCAAGTATCGCGACCTGCTGATGAACACCGCGGCCGAGGAACTGGGCCATATCGAGATGCTGGCCACGGCCGTCGCGCTGAACCTGGAAGGGGCGCCGCTGAGCATGCAGGAAGAGGCTGCGGGCGACCGCGCTGTCGCTGCGGTGATGGGCGGGATGAACCTCAAGAACCTGCTGTCGGCCGGGCTGTCTGCGATGCCCATCGACAGCGACGGCGTGCCGTTCGACATGTCCCACATCTATGCCAGCGGAAATATCGCGGCGGACATGTCGGCCAACGTGACGGCCGAATCCACCGGGCGCATCCTGGCGGTGCGGCTGTACAACATGACGGACGATCCGGGCATGAAGGACATGCTGTCCTATCTGATCGCCCGCGACACCATGCACCAGAACCAGTGGATGGCCGCGCTGGAGGAACTGGGCGGCACCGCAGCCTTCCCGATCCCGAACAGCTTCCCGCAGGCCGAGGAAAAGTCCGAGTTCAGCTATGCCTATCTGGGCTTCCAGGCCGATGGCAGTGCGCCGGTGGCAGGCCGCTGGTCGCAAGGCCCTTCGGTCGACGGCAAGGGCGAGTTCACGACCGAGCCGATGATGCCGATGGGACAGAAGCCCGACCTGGGCGCGGCCAAGCCCAACAGCGGCGCGCAGTCCGAGCAGATGTGAGGCGGAGGCTGTGAAGCGACGCCTGCTTCTGGGCGGCCTCGCGCTTGCGGGCGCCGTTCCGGCGGCGATGGCAGCGGCGCGGGCCACAGCCGCGCGTCCGGTGGCGCTGGAGGTGCTGACGACGCATCTGGCCAATCCTGAACACGTCTCGCCCGCTCCGGCGCCGGGGCAGCGGCTTCGGTTGCGCCGGGAGCTGAACCGGCGCTTTGATCCGGCGGCGGTCGCGGTCGAGACGGCTGCGGGACAGCATCTGGGCTATCTGCCGCCGGTGCAGGCGGGCGTGCTGTCGCGGCTTTTGGACAATGGCGCCACGGGGCATGCGCAGCTGACGGACCAAGGCCGGCTGCGGGTCTTCCTGGACACCTGATCCCTCGGGTCCGGCCGGCTGTCATGCCGGCCGGACCCTTTCACCCCTTGCAGCAGCGGAGCATCCGATGACGTCTGCCAAACTTGCGCTCGTGACAGGCGGTTCGACCGGCATCGGCCGTCACCTGGCCCAGCTTGCCGCCGAGGACGGGCATGATCTGCTGATCGCCTCTGATGATGCGGCCATCG
Organism: Paracoccus sp. T5; assembly: GCF_048538155.2. Taxonomy (GTDB): domain Bacteria; phylum Pseudomonadota; class Alphaproteobacteria; order Rhodobacterales; family Rhodobacteraceae; genus Paracoccus. The sequence goes on along the minus strand of NZ_CM135809.1, from coordinate 2,476,064 downwards.
CCGACATGGAGGCACTGACGGCAACCGGCGTCACCGTCGAAACCGTCATGGCCGACCTGTCCCGCGAGGCGGGCATGGACGAATTGCTGGCCCGGCTGGGCGCCCGCGTGCCGGACCTGTTCTTTGCCAATGCGGGGCGGGGTCTGGGGCAGGCCATGGTCGACCAGCAGGCCGACGACATCCGCCACCTGATCGGCACCAACATCATGGGCACCACCCTGCTGACCCACGAGATCGCGCGGCGGATGGTGCGGCGCGGCGCGGGGCGCATCCTGATGACCGGATCCATCGCGGGCTACATGCTCGGAACCTATCAGGCGGTCTACAACGCCTCCAAGGCCTATGTGAACATGCTGGCGGTCGCCCTGCGCCACGAGCTGCAGGATAGCGGCGTCAGCGTCACCTGCCTGTCGCCAGGACCGACCGATACCGAGTTTTTCGGGCGCGCCGGACTGTTGGACACGCCGATCGGACAAGGCCCCAAGGATGATCCGGCGGTGGTCGCCAAGGCAGGATACCAGGCGATGATGGCCCGCAAGGAAGAGATCGTGCCGGGCCTCAAGAACAAGAGCATGGTCGCCGCCTCCCATGTGACGCCCAAGTCTGTCCTGGCGGAACAGCATCGGAAGATGGCCAAGCCGCAGGACCCGGCATGACATGAAGAAACCGGCGCCCTTCGGGGCCGGTTTCCGGGTTTGCAGGGCCGCGGCGCATCGCGCCGCGGCCATTGTGTTGATGATCAGCTGTCCTCGCGGTCGTCCACGACCAGGCGCAGGGTGCCGTCCTCGCTCCGGTCGACGAAGATCACGTCCTCGACCGAATGCCCCTCGGCCTGCAGCTGGTCGGTGATCTCGGCATGCTCGGAAAGGCTCTCGCGCAGGGTCGTCAGCGAGCTCTGCGCCTCTTCCAGCGCGCCGTCGAGGCTCTGGCCGGCGTCGCCTTCGCCCTCGCGCAGCGTGCTCAGCATGACCATCTCGACCTCGGTGGAGGCATCCACGCCTTCAAGCTCGGTCGAGAAATCCGCCCCGCTGCGCAGCCCGGAGACGACCTGGCCGTGGTTCAGCTCGTCCATCTCGGCCGTACCGCTGGCCATTTCCGCCGTGCCGGCCGTGTCCGACATGGTGTTGCTAGGAACGGCATCCGAAGCGGTCGTGCCCGTGGTGCCGGTCGTGCTGGTGCCGGTGGCCGTGCCGCTGGCGGTGGTGCCGCCGGGGGTGGTCGTTCCGGTTGCACCCGTATCTGCGCCCATTCCGGTGCTGGGCGCATCGGTGCTGCCCGCGCCCGTCGCCATGTCGGCCGATCCGGCCGCGCCTGCATCGGCGCCTGCGCCCGCGGTGGCCTCCTGGGCAGTGTCGCTGGCTTGCGCCTGTGCCGGGATCGGCGTCGTGGTCGAACTGTCGGTCTGGGTATTTGCCGGGGCGGCCGTGGTCTCGGCCATGGCGGGAAGGGCAAGTGCCGCGGCGATGACGGCGGCGCAGCTGCTCTGCATCAGATGACGTTTCATGCCAGATCTCCTCCTGGTTTGGACCCTTCATGGTGAAAGGCGCGATCTGAACCGGAGGGGGGGCGATATGTTCCTGATCGACAGATCACGGTGCCGACAACGCTGCGTGAGAAATTCGCGCCTCAGCCCTTCCCGGCAGACAGCGGAGCCTCGATCAGCGAGTGGTGGATCTGGCTGCCGGCCCAGGCCCCGTCCGCCAGGGCAAGGCTGATGGAGTGATGCTCCAGGGCTGTGTCGCCGCAGGCATAGGCGCCGGGCACCGTCGTTTCCCGGCAGTCGGTCGTGACGACATATTGCTCGGTCGGCAGCTCGGACAGCTGGCATCCCAGTTGTCGCGCCAGAGGGGTGGCGGGTGCGGTCGCGCATGAGGTGAAGATGCCCGCGAAGGGCAGGCTGCGCCCGTCCGTCAGCTCGACCGTGGCCTGCCCGGTGACGCGGGCGACGGGAGTCTCCTCGATGGCGATCCGGCGCTCGTCCATCTCCTGGCGACTGGCGCGGTCGATGGTCAGCGCCTGGTTGGTCAACAGCGTGACAGGACCCCAGTCGGTCAGAAGACGTGCCTGTTCCAGTGACCTTGCGCCGACGGCCAGGGTGGCGATGGGACCCTGATCCAGCTCATAGCCGTGGCAATAGGGGCAGTGAAAGACGCCCGTGCCCCATCGCTCGGCCAGCCCCTCGACATCGGGCAGGCGATCGGCGACCCCGGTGGCCAGCAGCACCCGCCGTCCCTGATGCGTGGCGCCGTCTTCGGTCGTGACATGGAAATCGTCCAGGCTGCCCTGAACATCCGTGGCCAGGCCCTCGACCCAGGTCAGCGTCGGATAGCGCTGGATCTGGCACCTCGATTCGGCCAGCAGGGCGGCGCGGTCCATGCCATCGGCCCCCAGGATCGAATGGGCGCGGTCGGCGAACCGGTTCCTCGGCGCGCCCGCGTCGATGACCAGAACCTGGCGCCGGGCCCGCAGCAGCTGCAGCGCCGCGGACATGCCGGCATGGCTGCCCCCGATGATGATCGTGTCATAAGCCATGCCGTGAACGCGCCTCCCCGCCCGGTGGATCGGCCCGATGGGCCGCTTCCGCCCTGAACCGCAGCGCCTCCGCTTTGTTCCCCCCCATTGCTTCAGGGCGGATCAAATCCCGCCTTGGCGGGTTGGGGTCAAGCACGGGCACCGCAGGAGAGACGCCATGACCCAAGATCCCCGCGACAGCCGGGCCGCCATGCTGCGCGGCCTGGTCAACCAATGCCCCCGCTGCGGCGAAGGGCGCGTCTTTGCGGGCTATCTTTCGGTCGTGGACCGCTGCCCCAATTGCCAGGAACCGCTGGGCGACTATCCGGCGGCGGACGGGCCGGCCTTCTTCACCATCACCATCGTCATGCTGCTGCTGATCCCGATGATCGGCTATGGCTGGGTGCTGTTCAGGTCGGACCCGCTGACGTTGCTGATCGCGCTGACGGTGGTGACCACGCTGATCACGCTGGTGCTGCTGCGCCTCGTGAAGGGGGCCTTCGTCGGCTATCTCTGGGCGCATCACGAGCGCGACCGCGGGGCCTGAAGCGGGGCGAAAGCGGGGCGAATGCGCCCTGTCGATGGAACATATGCAGCGCTGATCTGTTCACCCCGCAGTGATTACCGGGAGCTCAATATGGCAAGGCAGACGGTTTCGGACAGCGATGTTCCGCAGCAGCCCAAGGAAGGCGCGCCCTCGATGGCGCACCCACGCATGGGTGAGGCTTCGGCCACAACGACGATGGATCCGCTGCTGACGGCACTTGCGGCGCAACGGATCGCGATAGAGGGCGTGTCGATCGAGGTCGATGGCGGGCGCTTTGCCGCCAAGACCGTGACGGGCCATCGCGTGCCGGTCGAGGCCGACATCTTTTCGGACGGGCATGACAGCATCGACGCGGTGCTGCTGCATCGGCCCGCCGGGACCGAGCTTTTCACCGAAGTGCCCATGGAATTCGTCGAGAACGACCGCTGGACCGCCGATCTTGTGCTGGATCAGCCCGGCGTGCACGAGGTCACGATCCTGGCTTGGCGGGACCTGTTCCTGACCTGGCGCAAGGAAGTGGCCAAGAAGCACGCCGCCGGACAGTCCATCGCGCTGGAACTGGAGGAAGGGCGCCAGCTTCTGGGCCGTGCCCTGGACGAGCAGGGCCGGGCCGACGAGGCGGGTCGCGGTGCGATCGCGGCGCTTTTGGCCGAAGATCATGCCGCCCCCGAGGGCGAGGATCGCGATGCATTGCGCTTTGCCCGCCTGGGCGCGCCCGAGGTGGTGGAACTGATGCAGCGCGTCGGCCCGCGCAACGATGCCACCTTCTACAAGCTGCTGCAGGTCTATGCCGACCGCGAGGCGGCCGCCTTCAGCGCCTGGTACGAGTTGATGCCGCGGTCGCAGTCGGGGGATGAGAACCGCCACGGCACCTTTGACGACGTGATCGCGCGGCTGCCCTATGTCCGCGACCTGGGCTTTGATGTGCTGTATTTCCCGCCGATCCATCCCATCGGCAAGACCAACCGCAAGGGCCGCAACAACAGCCTGACGCCCACCGAGGATGATCCCGGCAGCCCCTATGCCATCGGCTCGGCCGAGGGCGGGCATGACGCGATCCATCCCGAACTGGGCAGCTTCGAGGATTTCCGTCGCCTGGTGGACGCCGCCCGCGACCACGGGCTGGAGGTCGCGCTGGACTTTGCCATTCAGTGTTCGCCCGACCATCCGTGGATCCGGGAACATCCGGAATGGTTCGACTGGCGCCCCGACGGCACCATCAAGTTTGCCGAGAACCCGCCCAAGAAATACGAGGACATCGTCAACGTCCACTTCTATCGCGATGCGCTGCCGGGTCTGTGGTACGCGCTGCGCGACATCGTGCTGTTCTGGGTCGAGAACGGCGTGCGCATCTTTCGCGTGGACAACCCGCACACCAAGCCCTTCCCCTTCTGGGAATGGATGATCGCCGAGGTGCGCACCCTCCACCCGGACGTGATCTTCCTGGCCGAGGCCTTCACCCGGCCCAAGGTGATGAAGCGGCTGGCCAAGGTCGGGTTCTCGCAGTCCTATTCCTACTTCACCTGGCGCAACACCAAGCAGGAACTGACCGAATACCTGACCGAGCTGACGCAGGGCGACAGCCGCCACATCATGCGGCCGAACTTCTTCGTCAACACGCCGGACATCAACCCGCGCTTCCTGCAGTCCAGCGGGCGGCCGGGTTTCCGCACGCGCCTGGTGCTGGCCGCGACCTTGGGCGGCAACTACGGTGTCTATAACGGTTTCGAGATCTGCGATGCGGCACCTGTGCCCGGCAAGGAAGAATACCTGAACAGCGAGAAATACCAGCTGCGCGTCTGGGATATGGACCAGCCCGGCAACATCCAGGACGACATCCGCCTGGTGAATCGCCTGCGGCAGGAGCATCCGGCGCTGCAGCATTTCACCAACCTGCGTTTTTACGACGCGGGCAGCGACCAGATCCTGGCCTATGGCAAGCGCGCGGGCGACGACTTCGTGCTGATCCATGTGAACCTGGACCCGCACAACCGCCACGGCTTCCATATCGAGGTGCCGCTGTGGGAGTTCGGCCTGCCCGACGAGGCCTCGATCGAGGTGCGCGACCTGATCCACGGCAACAGCTTCACCTGGCACGGCAAGTACCAGTGGCTGGAGCTTGATCCTGAAACACGACCCTATGCGGTCTGGCAACTGTTCGCGCCGGGGGTGGCACGCTGATGAATGTACCGATGACACAACAGGATAACCAAGCCAGCTTTGCCGTGCGCGGCGGCATCGACCGAGATTGTGCCGATTGGTACAAGGATGCGGTCATCTATCAGCTTCACATCAAGGCCTTCCAGGATTCGAACGGCGACGGGATCGGCGATTTCGCGGGCCTGATGCAGCGGCTGGACTATGTCCAGGAACTGGGCGTGACGGCCATCTGGGTGCTGCCCTTCTATCCCTCGCCCCTGCGCGACGACGGCTATGACATCTCGGACTACAAGTCGATCAACCCCTCCTATGGCAACATGAAGGACTTCAAGGCCTTCGTGAACGAGGCTCATCGGCGCGGCATCCGGGTGATCACCGAACTGGTCATCAACCACACCAGCGACCAGCATCCCTGGTTCCAGAAGGCCCGCCGCGCCAAGCCTGGCTCGGCCGCGCGCGACTGGTATGTCTGGTCTGACACGGACGAGAAATGGCCTGAAACGCGGATCATCTTTCTGGACACCGAACGGTCGAACTGGACCTGGGACCCGGTGGCCGGGTCCTATTACTGGCACCGCTTCTATTCGCACCAGCCCGACCTGAACTTTGACAACCCCCGCGTGCTGCAGGAGGTGCTGAAGGTCATGCGCATGTGGCTGGACATGGGCGTCGACGGCCTGCGTCTGGACGCGATCCCCTATCTGGTCGAGCGCGACGGCACCAACAACGAGAACCTGCCAGAGACGCATGACGTGCTGAAGGCGATCCGCGCCGACCTGGACCAGCATTTTCCCGACCGGATGCTGCTGGCCGAGGCGAACCAGTGGCCCGAGGACACGCGCCCCTATTTCGGCGAGGGTGATGAATGCCACATGGGGTTCCACTTTCCGCTGATGCCGCGCATGTACATGGCGCTGGCGCAGGCCGACCGCCACCCCATCACCGACATCATCCGGCAGACGCCCGAGATCCCCGAGAATTGCCAGTGGGGCATCTTCCTGCGCAACCATGACGAGCTGACGCTCGAAATGGTGACCTCCGAGGAACGCGACTATCTGTGGCAGACCTATGCCGCCGACACGCGGGCCCGGATCAACCTGGGCATCCGCCGCCGCCTTGCGCCGCTGATGCAGAACGACCGCCGCAAGATCGAGCTGATGAACTCGATGCTGCTGTCGATGCCCGGCACGCCGATCATCTATTACGGTGACGAGATCGGCATGGGCGACAACTATTACCTGGGCGACCGCGATGGCGTCCGTACGCCGATGCAGTGGTCGGGCGACCGTAATGCGGGCTTTTCGACCGCCAAGCCGCAGCAGCTGTATCTGCCCGCCATCATCGACGCGGTCTATGGCCATCAGGTCATCAATGTCGAGGCGCAGGCCGACGACCCCTCCTCGCTCTTGAACTGGATGCGGCGGATGATCACCGTGCGGCGCCAGCACCCGGCCTTTGGTCGGGGCACGATGACGCTGCTTTATCCGCGCAACCGCAAGGTCCTGGCCTATATCCGCGAGCATGAGGACCGCGCCTATCTGTGCGTCGCCAACCTGTCCGATGCCGCGCAGGCGGTCGAGCTGGAACTGGGGCGTCACCGCGACAAGGTGCCGGTGGAACTGACCGGACGCTCGGCCTTTCCGCCGATCGGGGATCTGCCCTACATGCTGACGCTGCCGGCCTATGGCTTCTATTGGTTCTCGCTCGGCAGCGCCGATGAGATGCCGTCCTGGCACGAGCAGCTGCCGGACATCCTGCCCGAATTCATGACCCTGACCACCCGCGATGGACGGGTCCAGACCGCGCTGAAGGGCCGCGAAGGTGCGCATTTCCAGGATGACGTGCTGCCCAAGTGGCTGCCCCTGCAACGCTGGTTCGCGGCCAAGGACGAGGCGATCCGGTCTGTCCGCATGACCGCCCTGGGCGAGATCGAACCTGATCATGCCCTGGTCTCGGTCGACGTGACGCTGGACGGCGAACAGCACAGCTACTTCCTGCCGCTGTCGGCGCGGTGGGGGGACGAGAACATGCGTCCCGGCGCACCCAAGCTGTCCTATACGCTGGCCAAGATCCGGCACACCGCGCGCGTCGGCGCGCTGGTCGACGGCGCCTATGACGAACGGCTGCCGCATCTGCTGCTGCAGGCGATGAAGGACGACGCCACGCGCGGCGCCCTCAAGTTCCGCGGCAGCGACGCGCTGCGCGAGATCGCGGAGCCGGGCGATCCCCGGCAGCTGGGCGTGGAACAGTCCAACATCTCGATCGCCTTCAGCGACCGGATCATCCTCAAGCTCTATCGCCGCCTGCGCGGGGGCGAGCAGCCCGATGTCGAGGTCGCGCGCTTCCTGACCGAAACGGCGGGCTATGCCCACACGCCCCGTTATCTGGGGCAGGTCACGCATGAGGGCGACGAGCCGACGGTCCTGGCCGCCGCCTTCGCCTTTGTGGCCAACCGCGGCGACGCCTGGAACGGCATCTTCGACGCGCTGATGCTGGAGTATAACGAGCATGACTCTTGGCCGTCCGAGCAGGAGCCGGAACTGTCGGCGCCTGCCTTCGACTTCCCGTTGAGCATCGGCAGCCTGCTGGGCGAACGCACCGCGCAGCTGCACAAGGCGCTGGCGACGCCAACCGACGATCCGGCCTTCGCGACCGAGGACCTGACGACGGAACACCTGCGCGAATGGACCGAGGCCGCCGAGGCCGAGGCCACCGCCATGCTGTCGCGGCTGGAGCAGGCCGGCGATCAGCTGCCCGAAGATGCCGCCCCGCTGGCGCGCGAGGTCCTGGACCGGCGCGACGACCTGATGGCGCGCATCCGCAAGGCGGCCGACGTCGCGCCCTCGGGCAAGCTGTCGCGCATCCACGGCGATTATCACCTGGGACAGGTCCTTCTGGCCCAGAACGACGTGGCGATCATCGATTTCGAGGGCGAGCCGGCCCGCACGCTGGACGAACGGCGCGCCAAGTCGTCGCCCCTGCGCGACGTAGCGGGCATGCTGCGGTCCTTCGACTATGCAGCGCTGTCGGTGGCTGCGCGCCACCGCCATGATGCGCCGGGCGGAGCCGAACGTGCCACGGCCCGCATCGAGGAATGGCGCCGCACCGCCGCCCGCGACTTCCTGGACGCCTATCGCAGCCACGGCGAAGGCGCCCCGAATCTGCCCGACGACGGCGCGACGATGCAGGCGCTCCTTGATCTCTTTCTGCTTCAGAAGGCGATCTATGAAACCGGATACGAGCTTGGCAACCGCCCGACCTGGGTCGGACTGCCCTTGCGCGGAATCCTCGATCTTTTGAACGAGGCCACATGACCGATACAGCATCCCTTTCCGAAAGCATGAAAACCTCGGATATCGACGCTATCCTGCGGGGGAACCACCACGATCCCTTCTCGGTCCTGGGGCGGCATGACGGCCATTTGCGGGTCTTTGCCCCGCAGGCGGCCGAGGTCGCGGCCATCACCGCGGCGGGCACGACGCCCTTGGAGCGTGTCCACCCGGAAGGCTTCTTCTGCGGTCAAGCGCCTGACGGGGCCTACCGGCTACGGATGAGGGCCGGCAGCCATGAATGGGAGGTCGAGGACCCCTATCGCTTTGGCCCGGTCCTGGGCGAGATGGACGAATATCTGCTGGCAGAGGGCAGCCACCGCCGCCTTTACGACAAGCTGGGCGCGCATCCCTTCACCCACGAGGGCGTCGAGGGCGTGGCCTTTGCCGTCTGGGCGCCGAATGCCCGTCGCGTCAGCGTCGTGGGCAACTTCAACGCTTGGGACGGTCGCCGCCACCCGATGCGCAAGCGTCTGGGGCCGGGCGTGTGGGAGCTGTTCGTGCCGGGCCTGGCGGCCGGCGAGGTCTACAAATACGAGATCATCAGCCCGCATGGAGAGCGCATGCCGCTGAAGGCCGATCCAGTCGGTTTCGCCCACCAGCACCCGCCCGAAACCGCCTCGGTCGTCGAGGGCCTGCCAAGCCACCAGTGGCAGGACCAGGACTGGATGGAGGTTCGCGCGGCGCGGCAGGACCGCAAGGCCCCGATCTCGATCTACGAGGTGCATCTGGGATCCTGGCGGCGCGGCGGCGAGAACGAGATCCTGGACTATGACGCGCTGGCGGACCTTCTGGTGCCTTATGTCACGCAGATGGGTTTCACCCATGTCGAGATGCTGCCGGTCAGCGAACATCCCTTTACGGGCTCTTGGGGCTATCAGCCCATCGGTCTTTTCGCGCCGACCAGCCGCTTTGGCACGCCCGAAGGCTTTGCCCGCCTGGTGGAGCGTCTGCACGCGGCCGAGATCGGCGTGATCCTGGACTGGGTGCCCGCGCATTTCCCCTCGGACGCCCACGGTCTGGCGCAGTTCGATGGCACGGCGCTTTACGAACATGCCGACCCGCGCCAGGGCTTTCACCAAGACTGGAACACGCTGATCTACAACTTCGGTCGGCGCGAGGTGTCGAATTTCCTGCAGTCCAGTGCGCTTTACTGGCTGGACCGGTTCCATGTCGACGCCCTGCGGGTCGATGCGGTCGCCTCGATGCTGTACCTGGACTATTCGCGCCAGCCGGGCCAGTGGGTGCCGAACGAACATGGCGGCAACGAAAACCTGGAGGCCATCGCCTTCCTGCGCGACGTCAACGAGCGGGTTCGCCAGGATCATCCCGGTGCCATCACCATCGCCGAGGAATCGACGGCCTTCCCGAAGGTCAGCCGTCCGGTGGACGATGGCGGCCTGGGGTTCGGCTTCAAGTGGAACATGGGTTGGATGCACGACACGCTGGGATATTTCCGGCGCGACCCGATCCACCGGCGGCACCACCAGCACGACCTGACCTTTGGCCTGGTCTATGCCTTTTCCGAGGATTTCGTCCTGCCGCTGAGCCATGACGAGGTGGTCCACGGCAAGGGCTCGCTGATCGGCCAGATGGCCGGGGACCGCTGGCAGAAATTCGCGAACCTGCGCGCCTATTACAGCTTCATGTGGACCCATCCGGGCAAGAAGCTCTTGTTCATGGGCTGCGAATTCGCGCAGGAGCGGGAATGGAACCACGACCAGTCGCTGGACTGGCACCTGCTGGAGGATCCCCTGCACGGAGGGATGCAGACGCTGGTTGCCGACCTGAACCGGCTTTACCGCGATCAGCCGGCGCTGCACCGGCTGGATTGCGACCCGGAGGGCTTTGAGTGGATCGACGCCAGCGACGCCGCGCAAAGCGTTCTGGTCTACATGCGCAAGTCGGATGACGATGCGCCCCCCTGCGTGGTGGTCTGCAACCTGACGCCCGAGCCGCGCTATGACTATCGCGTGGGCGTTCCGCAGCCGGGCCTGTGGCGCGAGGTGCTGAACAGCGATGATGCACGCTATGGCGGCGCGAACCTGGGCAATCATGGGGCGGTTCAGGCCGACGACGCGCCGTGGCACGGACGGGACCAGTCACTGCGGCTGACCCTGCCGCCGCTGGCCACGATCGTGCTGACCCCCGACGGGACGCCTGCGGCATGAGCGAACTGGAAGCGCGGGCCCGCAGCCACGGCATCCAGCCCGATTACGAAGGGATGAACGGCGACAGGCACGATGCTCCGGCGGAAACGCTGGAGCATCTTCTGGCCGCTTTCGGTGCCGAACACAACGTTCCCGGGCCCTTGGCCGAGGAGCACCGGATGGAGGCTCATCCCGGCACCCGCTGCCATCTCCCCGATGACGGCAGCCGGACCTGGGGTGTCGCGCTGCAGCTGTACCAGATCCGGTCGGCGCGAAACTGGGGCATCGGTGACTTCGAGGATCTGCGGCAGCTGGCCGGGATCCTGGGGCGGGTCGGGGCCAATTTCATCGGCCTCAATCCGTTGCATGCGCTGTTCCTGTCGAACCCGCGCCATTGCAGCCCGTTTTCGCCATCGAACCGGCGATTTCTGAACCCGCTCTACATCGCGGTGGATATGCTGCCGGGCTACGAGGCGGGGATGGTCGATGCGGCCGATATCGCGGCCCTTCAGGAGGTTCCGCTGGTCGACTACCCGGCCGTGGCGGCGCTGAAGCTGCGGGTGCTGCGGCAGATCTGGCAGGCGGCGGGATCGCCCGATGCGTCGGAGACCGTGCTGACCGAGGGTGGCGCGGACCTGCGCCGGCATGCGCTGTTCGAGGCGGTCTCGGCCCATATGGTGGCGCAGGGGCAGGGGGCCGGCTGGACCGCCTGGCCCGAGGAATGGCAGGCGGTGGATGGCCCGCAGGTCACCCGCTTTGCCGAAACCCATGCGGCGGAGCTGCGCTTTTACCGTTGGCTTCAGCATGTGGCGGACCGGCAGCTGGCCGAGGCGCGCGATGCCTGCGACCAAGCCGGGATGGGCATCGGCCTTTATCTGGACTTCGCCGTGGGCGAGGCGGCTGACGGTTCGGGCGCCTGGGGCAATGCCCTTGTGGTCCCGGGGGTCCGCATCGGCGCGCCGCCCGATTACTTCAACGAGACGGGGCAGGACTGGGGCCTGGCGCCGCTGTCCCCCGTGGCCATGGCCGCACGGCAGGCCGCGCCCTTCGCCGCCCTGATGGAACAGGCGACCCAGCAGGCCGGCGCCTTGCGCATCGACCATGCGCTTGGCCTCTGGCAGCTGTTCCTGATCCCGGAGGGCGCCGGCGCCGCCCAGGGCACCTATGCCCGCTATCCCATCGCCGACATGCTGCAGGCGCTGGCGCGCGCTTCGTGCCAGAACCGCACCATCATCATCGGCGAGGATCTGGGCAATGTGCCGCCGGGCTTCCGCGACCTGATGGAACAGGTGGGCATCCTGTCCTATCGCATCCTGCTGTTCGAGCGGACCGAGGACGGCTTTGTTCCCCCCGAGGAGTATCCCCGCGATGCGCTGGCCTGCCTGTCGACGCATGACCTGCCGACCTTCCAGGGCTGGTGGCGCGGCGACGACATCGACCTGCGCCGCGACCATGGCCTGATCAGCGACAAGGCGGCCGAGGAGCAGGCGGCGTCGCGCCGGACCGAACGGGCGCAGCTGCTGAGCGATCTGGCGGCGCTGGGGCGCTGGTCCGATGGCGTGCCCGATGTCGACAGCGCACCCGACGACTTGGCGGCGGCGGTCCACGGGATGCTGGCGACGGCGCCTTCGCGCCTGTTCGCCGCGCGGCTGGAGGACATGACCCGGGAGGTTCATCCGGTCAACATCCCCAGCACCACCGACGAATACCCGAACTGGCAGCGCAAGCTGGGCGTCACGCTGGAACAGATCCCCGACCTGCCGCTGTTTCGGGCCATCGCAGGCGCGCTGCGGGCAGAACGTCCCCGGACCTGAGGGCTTGAGACCAAGGGGCCGACTTAGGTCGAATGGGCGGCCCCGCCCGTTCGGCTAGTCTGGCGTCATGCGCTGGCTCATCCTGCTGTTTCTCATGATCCCCGTCGGCCTTCGCGCCGAGCCCCTGTTGCGCGAGGCGCTGGAGGGCATGATCACTGCGCCTTATGCCTTGGGCCAGCCGCTGAACGACCAAGGTGTCTGGAGCCTGCTGAATTCCGGCGGGGGCGAGGCAGGCTATGTCTTCGAGACCGGCCCCCTGGCGCCGCTGCCGGGGTTTTCCGGCCAGCCCATCAACATCCTGGTGCTGCTGGACCTTGAGGGCACCTTCATCGAGACGCGGCTGCTGTCCCATAATGAGCCGATCTTCGTCTCGGGCCTGGGCGAGGCGCCGCTGCGCCAGTTCCTCTCGCAGTATCGCGGTCGCTCCATCAACCAGCCGCTGGTGGTGGGCAGCCCCTATGGCGGCGGGCAGGGGGGCGATCTGGTCTATCTGGACGGCGTGACCAAGGCGACCGCCAGCGTGCGGATCGCCCATGATTCGATCCTGGCCGCGACCCTGGCCGTCGCGCGCGAACGGATGCAGGGTCTGACCGCCGGGCCGCCGCCCCGTCCCGACCCTGACCATGCCGAGGCGCTGGACTGGCCCACGCTGGTGGCTCAGGGCCTGGCGCGGCATCTGCGCGTGACCAATGCCCAGGTCGACGACGCCTTTTCCGGCAGCCTCTGGGCGGATGACGACCCCGATCCCGGCGCGCCTCAGGACGCCTATCTGGACCTCTGGGCGATCGACCTGGGGCCGCCCGCCATCGCCGCCGCCGTGCTGGCGCCCGACAGCTTGGCCGAGATCGCCCGCCTGACCCAGCTGTCCCCCGATGACGAGATGATCCTGCTGATCGAGGCCGGGCGACATGGCCTGGTGGGGCCGGATTTCGTGCGCAACACGGCGCCCGACCTGATCGGAGCGACGCAGGATGGCCTGCCCCTGGCGCTGCGGGACGCCGATGTGCTGGCCGAACCGCATCCGGACCTGCCGGACGACCTGCAGGATGCGACCCGCATGGTGCTGCGCCTGGACCGGCGGCTTGGCTTCGATCCGACCCGCGACTGGCAGCTGGTGCTGCGGGCCGAACGCCAGCACGGCATGTTCCAGCCCGAGACCGGGCATCGCGACTTTGCCCTGACCATGGCCCTGCCGCCCCGGTTCTTTCTGACCGCCACCGGTCCCGCCCCGGCCGCTCCTTGGGTCGAGGCGCTGCGCAACCGCCGGGCCGACCTGATCGCGCTGGCCGGGGGCCTGGCGCTGCTGCTGGCGCTGCTGTCGCGGCAGGGCTGGCTGGCGGGACATCGGCAGTTCACGGCGATCCGCCTGACGATCCTGGCCGTCGTCATCGGCTTTGTGGGGTTCTGGGGACAGGGCCAGCTGTCCATCGTGACGCCCCTGGCGGTCCTGCGCGGGATGATGCAGGGGGGCGGGCTGTCAGTGCTGCTTTACGATCCGTTTTCGCTGCTGATCTGGGCCGTGGCGATCATCGGCCTCGTGCTCTGGGGGCGGGGGCTCTTCTGCGGCTGGCTCTGCCCCTATGGCGCGATGCAGGAATTCGCCCATCACGCGGGGCAGCGCCTTGGGTTGCCGCAATGGCGGCCGTCGCGCAGGGTGGGGCGGGCGCTGCTGTGGTCCGGGCCCGCGGCGCTGGTGGCGCTGATCGCGACCGTCTTCCTGGCGCCCGACCGGGTCGAGACGCTGGCCGAGATCGAGCCCTTCAAGACGGCCGTGACCATGCATTTCCTGCGCCCCTGGCCCTATGCGGTCTGGGCCATCGGCTGGCTGCTGCTGTCGATGGTCTGGTTCAAGGGCTTCTGCCGGTCGCTGTGCCCCCTGGGGGCGCTGATGCGGGCGGGGGACCTGCTGCGGCTGCGGCGCTGGATCCCGCGCCGGACGGAATGCGGCAGCCCGTGCCAGCTGTGCCGAGTCCGCTGCCGCTATGACGCGATCGCGCCCAAGGGGCAGATCCGCTATTCCGAATGCTTCCAGTGCCTGGATTGCGTGACGATCCACGACGATCCGGCGCAATGCGTGCCGCTGATCCTCAGGGCCCGCGCCAGCCGGAGGGCGGCATGATCGGGCGGCGGCGGGTCCTGACCATCCTGGCCGGGTCGGCACTGGCACCGCGATGGGCGCGGGCCGCCGAATGGCAGGGACACGCCCTGGGCGCCGAGGCGCGTATCCTGATCCGGGGCGGGGACGCGCCGGGCGCGCTGCTGGCCCAAGTCCGGGCCGAGATCGAGGCCATCGAGGATGTCTTCTCCCTTTATCAGGAGTCCGAGCTGACGCGGCTGAACCGGAACGGGCAGGGGATGGCCTCGGCCGTGATGACGGATGCGCTGGACTTGGCCTGGCGGGTGCATCGGGCCACGGGCGGGCTGTTCGATCCCGGCGTGCAGGTCCTTTGGCGGCAGCGGGCCCAAGGCGCGGCGCCGGTCGCGCTCCGCCCCTTTGGCGGGTTGCGGCAACAGGGTCGGCAGCTGCGGCTGGCGTCGGGGCAGGCGCTGACGCTGAACGGGATCGCCCAAGGCATCGCCACGGACCGGGTCGCGGCACTGCTGGCGGGGCGGGGTCTGGGCGAGGTCCTGGTCGACATGGGCGAGGCGCGGGCCCTGGACGGGGAATTCCGGCTGGAACTGGCCGACCCGCAGGCGGGCGCCCTGGGCCGGCTGACCCTGCGGGCGGGGCGGGCGGTGGCCACTTCCTCCCCCGCAGCGATGATCCTGGCGGATGGAGGGGCCCATATCATGGGGCCGCAGGGTCAGCCACCCCGCTGGTCCACCGTCTCGGTCGAGGCCGACAGCGCCGCGCTGGCGGATGCCGCATCGACCGCCTTCGTGCTGATGGACCGGCCGCAGATCGCGCGGGCGGCCCGGGTGCTGGACCTGCGGGCCGTCCGGCTGGTCGATTTCGGGGGCGACCTGACGACGCTGTGACCGGGCCTAGCGCTGGCCCGGCAGGAAGGTGACGCCATAGCTGTCAAAGATCTGCTGCATCCGGCCATCCTCGATCGCCCGGCCGATGATGTCGTCCACGCCATAGGCCAGCGGCCGGTGCTGGTTCGACAGCGCAAGGCCGACCGTCCAGCTGCTGCGCTCAAGCCCCAGAAACGGCGGCTCGTGGATGGCGATCCCGTCCGTGGCGCCGTATTCCAGCTGCGCCCGTGGACCCATCACGGCCATGACCTCGCCCGCCGCCAGCGCCCCCATCGCCTGTGCCGTCGTGTGAAACCGCCGGACCTTGTTCCCGGCCGCCCCAATCAGCGAGGTCAGGAAGAAGTCCGAGATCGAATCGTTCTCGACGCCCACCGTGTCATAGCGGAAATAGGCCGGCACCGGCGCCTTGTCGGGGTATTCGGCGCTGCGATAGGCGATGGCCAGGCGCTCCTCGGCATAGATGCCGGTGAAGACGACTTGGTCCATGCGGCAGGCGTAATCCACATCATAGGGCGCATGCATGAACAGGTTCGACACATGCCCGCCCACGGCCGCGCCCCGATAGACATAGTTCAGCATGTCCTGATCCAGCGTCTCGCCCGGCTGGACCAGGCGGATGCGCGTCTCGACCCCCAGTTCGTTCCCGATCAGCCGCGCCAGGTCCACGTCGATGCCGCGCGGCGTGCCGTGGTCGTCAAAGGACCAGGGCCGGAAATCCTCATAGAGCGCGACCTCGATCCAGCCCTCCTCGACGATGCGGTCCAGGCTGCGGCCGACATCTTCGGGCGGGGTGTTCTGGGGCCGCGCCTGCGGAACATAATCCTCGCAGGCGGCAAGGACGGGGCCGGCGATGGCCAGCCCCAGTGCGGTCACACAAGCTGCCAGGCGGCGCCGCATGGCCTCTGCCCTCAATGCGTGGCCGAAAGGCCGACCGTCAGGATCTCGGCCGCGGTCTTCTGGTCCTCCGGGGCGGCGGTCAGCGAGGCCGCAGCGCGCGACACCACGCTGTCGGCCACCGGCGCCCCCGAGGCGGTCGCAACCGTGCCGGCGATCTCGGTCAGCTCGGCCGTGACCGCGGATGCGTCGCCATCGCCCGCGGCCAGGCTGTCGCGGATCTCGTGCAGGCGGGCGGCGTGGTCGTCCAGCGCGCCATCCTCGGGCCGGGTCTCGACATAGGTGCGGATCGCCCAGGCCGCCTTCTGGCCCAGGATGTCGCCAAAGGCCGGCATCTTGGTCGTGCCGTCCTGGGTGTAACCGTGGCGAAAGCGTTCGATGAACCACTCGTCGCCATATTCCTCGGCCTCCAGAAAGCGCAGGTCCGGGGCCAGCCCGCCGGAAACCGCGCCCAAGCCGTGGCAGCGCGCGCAGTTCTGGTTGTAGCCGCTGTCGCCGATCCGGACGGCGGCCCGCCAGACCTCGTCCCCGGCGGCCTCGGCGCGATAGGGGTTCTCGGTCAGCCATTCCTCGCCCACCTCGGGCAGGGCGTCGGTGTTGACGGCCTGGGGGGCGACATCGCCATGGGCCAGGATCTGGGCCGGGACCGCGATGCAGGCCGCGATGGCGATGCCCCGCAGGGACTTGTGGAACTTGGTCGGCATTGGGGTCTCCTCACTTGCCCTGACGCGCTTGCGGTCCAGTTAGGGTCGATGCTGCAGCTGCGGCAATTCGACCTTGGTCGATGCGGGCGGTCACGGCACCGGCCGCGCGGCGGCCCCCCAGGGAAAGCGCCCGACCTTGACCGTGCGTTCGGCCGTCAGCGAGGCCACGTCGATGATCGTCACGTCCCCCGACACGCCGTTCGTGGTGAAAAGCCGGGTCCCGTCCGGCGACAGCGCCATGTGCCAGACGCGCCGGCCGACCAGGATATAGTCGGTGACCTCGCGGCTGGCCGCGTCGACGACCGCGATATGGTCGGCGGGGCCGAGCGCCACGAAGATGCGCCGTGCATCGGGCGAAAAGACCATGCCCACCGGCTGCAGCCGTTCGGGCCGCACATTGGGCAGCTGGAACCGGATCTTGGCCAGCTCGGCCCGGGTCTCGACATCGAAGACCGTGACGGTGCCGCCGACTTCGGAGCTGACCCACAGTTCGCGGCCGTCGGGGCTGAACTCGGCATGGCGGGGGCGGGAATCGACCAGCGTGTTGGCGACCACCTGATGCGTCCCGGTGTCGATCCAATGCGCCATGTTGGTGGTTTCCGAGGTCGTGATCTGCAACCGCCCGTCGGGCGAGATGCCCATGCCCTCGGGCTCGATCCCCACGTCGATCTGGGCCACGACCTTGCGGCTCTGGGTGTCGACCACCGTGGTGATCGCGTCATCCTCGTTCGCGATGTAGAGCAGCCGGTCGTCGGGCGAGATCACGAACTGCTCGGGGTCGGCGCCTGACGGCAGGTCGTGCAGGATTTCCCCGGTATCGGGGTCCATCACCTGCACCGCGTTCGAATCCGAGGCGCAGATGTAAAGCACGCTGTGATCACGCGAAAAGGTGATGCCGCGCGGGCGCTGGCCGGTCGGATAGGTCGCCTTGACCGTGCCGCTGTCCACGTCGATCACGCTGACGGTGTCGTCCAGTTCGTTCGTGACCCAGATCTCGTCGGCGGTGGCGGCGCTGGTCAGGGCCAGGGTGGCGGCCGAGGCCAGCAGAAGGCGGCGGATCATCTTGCGTCTCCGTATGCGGTGCAGGTCGTGTCGGGCAGGTCCTGGCCAAGCGTGTCCAGTTCCGAATGTTCGTGCAGGAAGCCCTCCAGCGGGGCCGTGCCGATGACCGCGCGTTCGGTGACCAGCGGCACGGGCTGGCGCATCTGGCCGTCCCAGGGGCGGAAGGACAGCGGCGTGCCCAGAAAACCCGCCAGGCGGAAATCGGGCGACAGCATGAAGTCGCGCAGCCGTGCGGGATCGGCCGTGCGGGTCCGGGTGACACCCTCTCCGATGGCGGCGACGGCAGCCCAGGCGCCAAAGTCCACGGGCTCCATCTCGCGCGTCGCCAGGTCGCGGAAGCGGTCCTGCAGCTGCGCCGCCCCCCAGTTTTCGACCACGCCCGACCAGCCCTTGGGCATGATGCCTTCCGACCCGGCGACGGGACGGGGCGACCAGGTGTTGTAGGCGATATAGCGGCCGTAATCGCCGCGTTCGTCGGCGATCAGCAGCAGGTCGTGGTCGGGCAGGTCCTGGGTGAAGGCGGGGATTTCCTCGGCCGCGACGCGACGCATGTCGGCATCGAAAGTCCAAGGCTTTTCGGCCTTCAGCGCCAGCCCGAATTTGGTCAGCGACTGCCGCAGGGCTTGGGCAAAGGCCTGGTCCTCGGGGTGGGGGCCCTGGATCAGCACCAGATCGGTCCAGCGCTTCTTCAGCGCGAACTGGGCCAGCGCATCCGCGCGCATGGCCAGGCTGGGGGTAGTGTGCAGCAGGTTGGCGCGGCAATCCGCACCGCGCAGGTCGTCATCCGGCAGGGCGATGTTGAAGATCACCGCGTCCCGCGCCTCGGGCAGGTCGGCCAGCGCCAGCAGATCCGCGACCGGCGCCTTGATGACCAGCAGCCGCGCGCCCTCCGCCAGCCGCGCCCGGACCGCGGGCAGGAAGGCGTCGTCGGGGGCCACGCGCGTTTCCTCCAGCCGGAAGCTGTCGCCCATGAACCGCCCGGTCGTGCCGATGTCCGCCACCCCCAGCCGGGCACCTGCGATCCCCAGGTCCTCGGAGGGCCCGAACAGGTTCGACAGGGTGGGGGCCGGCGTCACCCGGCGTTCGATCAGGTCGATGCGCACCTCCTCGGCGGTGGCGGCCATGGCCAGCAGGACGAACCCGGCCGCCCCGGCAGCAGTCTTCAGCATGTGCTCTCCTCCTGCGGGGCAAGGTGGGGAATGGGGGCGGCGGGCGAAATACGACCATGGTCGAATCCGCCCCCGCTAGGTGGCGCGGGGCCTCCGTGCTAGACTGGCGCGCCACTGCCAGAACAAGGGGCCGGTCATGTCGTCCATCCGAAACGCGGCCCGGCTGGCCGCCGCCGTCCTGTGGGCGCTGCCCGCCGCCGCGCAGTCCGCCGACGAAGGGCAGGGAGACCTGAACCCCGAGGAACTGACCTGGGAGCGGGTGATCCGGGACGTGGAGCGCGGCGAAACCTCGATGACCGCCTGCGCCTCGGGCTATTTCATCACCAAAAGCGGCCGCCACGGCCCGGCCCGGCAGCTGTTCGAACGCTGCGCCGAGGACGGCTGGACCGGCGCCATGACCTGGATGAGCCAGCTGGACGAGAACGGCCTGGGTGCCCCACGCGATTCCGGACGCGCCGCAGACTGGGACCGCCGCGCCGCCGAGGCCGGCGACCCGGTGGGCAAGTTCAACCACGGGCTGGACCTGCTGCGCGGCCATGGCGTCGCGGCGGATACGGAGCAGGGCCGCCGCCTGATCGATGAGGCCGCGCGCGACGGCCTGGCCGTCGCCGCCGACCTGCAGGCGGCGGGCTATGACCCGCGTGCGGTGACGCCGGATGCCGATGAATGGCGCTATCAGCCGATGTTCTGATCGCGGCCCTCCAGGCGCGGCCCCATTCGACCAATGGACAATATACGCCCCCGACGCCCCGCGCATACTCGGGCCTGACGCCTTCGGTCCGATCGGACGCGGTGGCCGACAAGAGAGCGGAGGAGAGACACATGAACAGATTCGTGCTTGCCACGGTCATGGCGATGACGGGCCTGGCGATGACCGGCCTGGCGACGGCCGCCGCGGCCGCCGTGACCGAAGAGGACCTGGCCAACGACCAGCAGTCGGCGGAGAACGTGCTGACCAACGGCATGGGCCGCGACCTGCAGCGCTTCAGCCCGCTGACGACGCTGAACCGCGACAACGTCAAGAACCTGGTTCCGGCCTGGGCCTTTTCGTTCGGGGGCGAAAAGCAGCGCGGCCAGGAAAGCCAGCCGCTGATCCATGACGGGATGATGTATGTCACCGGGTCCTATTCGCGCCTTTATGCGATCGACCTGAAGACCGGTCGCGAGGTCTGGCAATACGACGCCCGCCTGCCCGAAGGCATCCTGCCCTGCTGCGACGTGGTGAACCGCGGCGGTGCCATCTATGGCGACAACATCTATTTCGGCACGCTGGACGCGCGGATCGTGGCGCTGGACCTCAAGACCGGCGACGTCAAGTGGAACAAGAAGATCGCCGACTACAAGGAAGGCTATTCCTATACCGCGGCCCCGCTGATCGTGAACGGGCTGGTCATCACCGGCAATTCGGGCGGCGAATTCGGCATCGTGGGCGAGGTTCAGGCGCGCGACGCCGAAACCGGCGAGACGGTCTGGACGCGCCCGGTGATCGAAGGCCACATGGGCACGCTGAACGGCCAGGAAAGCACCATGACCGGCACGCTGAACGCCAGCTGGCCGGGCGACATGTGGAAGACCGGCGGCGGGGCGACCTGGCTGGGCGGGTCCTATGACGCCGACACCGACACGCTGATCTTCGGCACCGGCAACCCGGCGCCCTGGAACAGCCACCTGCGCAACGCGGGCGCGCCTGTCGAGGGGAATGCCGGCGACAACCTTTACGCGGCCTCGCGTCTGGGGATCGATCCGGCCACGGGCGAGATCAAGTGGCACTTTCAGTCGACCCCCCGCGAGGGATGGGATTTCGACGGCGTGAACGAGGTCGTCAGCTATACCGACCGCGAGGGCAACAAGCGCTTCGGCACCGCCGACCGCAACGGGTTCTTCTATGTGCTGAACCGCGAGGACGGGGCCTTCGTCGACGCGCATCCCTTCGTCAAGGAGATCAGCTGGGCCTCGGACATCGACGAGACCGGACGCCCGATCTACAACGAGGAGAACCGCCCCGGCCCGATCAACGAATCCGCCGAAGGTGGCAAGGGCCAGCAGGTCTTTGCCGTCCCGTCCTTCCTGGGCGGCAAGAACTGGATGCCGATGGCCTTCAGCCAGAACACCGGCCTGTTCTATGTGCCCTCGAACGAATGGGGCATGGACATCTGGAACGAGCCGATCAGCTACAAGAAGGGCGCGGCCTATCTGGGCGCGGGCTTCACCATCAAGCCGCTGTTCGACGACTATATCGGCTCGCTGAAGGCGCTGGACCCCGATACCGGCGAGATCAAGTGGGAATACAAGAACGAGGCGCCGCTGTGGGGTGGCGTGATGACCACGGCCGGCGGGTTGGTCTTCCTGGGCACGCCCGAGGGCCAGTTCCTGGCGCTGGACGACACGACCGGCGAAGAACTGTGGTCGTTCCAGACCGGCTCGGGGATCGTCGGCCAGCCCGTCACCTGGGAACAGGACGGCGAGCAGTACGTGTCCATCGTGTCTGGCTGGGGCGGTGCGGTGCCGCTGTGGGGCGGCGAGGTGGCCAAGAAGGTCAACTATCTGAACCAGGGCGGCATGGTCTGGACGTTCAAGCTGCCCGCCCAGCTGGCCGCCAAGTAGGGCGCCGAAGACGCGGGACCGCGGCGCCAGGCGCGCCGCGGTCCGCACCCGGACCGGACGGCGCATTTTCCGCGCCGTTGCGGCCCCGATCGGGCGTAAGATGACCCCGGCTGATTTCCCGAAGGACACGCGATGGCAGACCGTCAATTCCCCTCCGATGCCGACGGAGCCTCTGGCTTCCGCACGGCGCTGATCGTCGAGGATCACCCGCTGTTCGGGGATGCGCTGGCCATGACGCTGCAGTCGGTCTCGGGCATCCAGACGGTGACCCATGCCGAAAGCCTGGGGCAGGCGGCCAGCTATCTGGACAGCGGCTGGCCCTTCGACGTGATCCTGCTGGACCTGAACCTGCCCGATGTGGACGGGCTGGAGGGGCTGATCGCCCTGCGCCGGATCGCGCCCACGGTGCCGATCCTGCTGGTCACCTCGGTCAACGAGACGCGGGTGATCCGCGCCTCGCTGGCGGCCGGGGCGGCGGGGTTCGTTCCCAAGCATTCGCGGCGCGAGATCTTTCGCGCCGCCTTCCAGGCGCTGGCCGCGGGCGAGGTCTATGCCCCCGACCTGCCCGCCGAGGAGGAATTCGCGGCCCTGTCGCCGAACGGGCCGGACGCCGCCATCCGCCGCCTGTCGCAACTGACCCGGCAGCAGGCGAAAATCCTTGATCTCATCTGCGAAGGCCGCATGAATAAGCAGATCGCGCACGAGCTGTCGATCGCCGAGACCACGGTCAAGGCGCATGTGACGGCGATCATGCGCAAGATGGGCGTGTCCTCGCGGACGCAGGCAGTGCTGATGGCGCGTGACGCCAAGATGACGGGACAGATCGCGGATGTCGGAGGAGCAGCCTAGCCCGGTCATTGTGCCGCCGGATCAGGCTGCGGATGCGCCGCGCCGGGCCTCGGCGCCGCTGGACGGGGGCGACCCGGTGGGGCGGCTGGCATCGGCCCTGGGGCCGGGTCCCCATGCGCTGATCCTTCTCTTTTGCGGGGCGGGCGGGGTGCCGGCCGCGCTGCTGCGCCGCGCACATGAGCTGTTCGACCGCGCCGTCATCGCCGGATGCACCACCGCCGGAGAGATCGCCGAGACGGGCTATGCCGAGGGGCAGGTCGTCGCCGTGGCCTTTCCCGCCAGCAGTTTCGCGGTCGAGACGGTGCTGATCGACCCGGTCGACACCATCGACAGCCGGTCGGTCATCGCGCGGCTGCAGCGCGCCCGCCAGTCGCTGCAGCACAAGGCCGAATGCCTGCCGCACGAGCTGGGGATCCTGCTGGTCGACGGCCTGTCGGGGCGCGAGGAGCATCTGATCGCCTCGCTGGCCGGGGGCCTGGGGCCGGTGCCGATCATCGGCGGTTCGGCCGGGGATGACCGGCGGTTCGTGCAGACGCAGGTCTTCCTGCATCAGCATGTCCGCAGCCGTGCCGCCGTCCTGTGCCTGTTGCGCAGCCGCCTGCCGCTCCGGACCTTTTCCTTCAGCGGATGCCGTCCGTCGCGCGTGCAGATGGTGGTGACGCGCGCCGATCCGGCCCGCCGCGCAGTGCTGGACATCAACGACGAGCCCGCGGCGGCGGAATATGCGCGGCTGCTGGGGATGCCGGTGGACAGCCTGGGGCCGGAACTCTTCGCGACGCGCCCGGTGATGGTGCGCGCGGGCGGGCGGCACCATGTCCGGTCGATCCAGCATGCGGGCGCCGATGGGTCCCTGACCTTCTTCGGCGCCGTGGCCGAGGGGATGGTGCTGACGCTGTCGGCGGAAAGCCGGCTGGTCCCCGACCTGGCCGCGTCGCTGGCGCAGCTGCGGACGGGTGGGACGCCGCGGATGGTCCTGGGCTTTGACTGCATCTTCCGCCGGATGGAGGCCGAGAGCCGCCAGCAGACGACCGAGGTCTCGCGCCTGCTGGCCAAGGCGCAGGTCACCGGTTTTTCCACCTATGGCGAACAGTTCGGGACGATGCACGTGAACCAGACCCTGACCGGCGTCGCCTTCTACGACCCGGGGACGCCAGCGTGACCGAGCCTGCGGACCCGGCCGCCGACATCGCGGCCATGCTGTCGCCCGATGACGACGCGCAGCGCCGGCAGGACAAGCTGATCCGCATCGCCCAATCGCTGATCCGCCATATCGAAGAGCCCGCCGACGACAATGGCCAGGGCTATGCCCAGTTCCAGCGCGCCGCCGTGCTGGAGGACGAGGTGCGCGCCCGCACCCGCGACCTGGAACATGCGCTGGACCTGCTGAACGCCTCGAACGCGCGGCTGGAGGAGGCGCATCGCCAGAAGGATGTCGCGCGGCAGAACCTGGCCTCGGCCATCGAGGCGGTGCAGGAGGGGTTTGCGCTGTTCGACGCCGATGACGTGCTGGTGCTGTGCAATTCGCGCTTCAACGCGCTGCTGCCCGACATCGTCCAGGGCCTGCGCCCCGGCCTCAGCTTTGAGGATTACCTGACGCTGGCCGCCGGTTCGCGCCACCTGGTCCTGCCCGAGGGGATGACGCGCGACGGCTGGATCGCGATGCGCCGTCGCCGCCACCAGGAGCGGCACTTCATCCTGACCCAGGGCATGGCGGACGGCCGCTTCGTGCAGGTGTCGGAACAGCGCACCGGCGACGGCGGCACCGCCATCCTGCAGACCGAGGTGACCGACCTGATCCGGCACGAGCGCGAGGAGCGGGGCCGGATGCTGGAGGATCAGGCCGCGATCCTGCAGGCGACGCTGGACCATGTTCCCCTGGGGGTCTGCATCTTCGACGGGCGGCTGCAGCTTCTGGGCTGGAACACCAACCTGGCCGAGATGCTGGCCCTGCCGCGCACCCGCCTGCGGCCGGGGCTGCATTTCGACAAGCTGTGGCAGCAGATCAGGACCCGCTTCGACTTTCCGGCCGGGCAGGGGGCCAACCTGCTGGCGGACTGGGTGCGGTCGGTGCGCCGCAAGACCAGCTATACGGTCGAGGCGCGGGACGAGGGCGGGCATCGCAGCTTTGCGATCTTTGCGCAGGAGATCCCCGACGGCGGCTTTGTCATGTCCATCAACGACATCACCGAACACCGCCAGGCCCTGCAGGCGATTCGCCGCGCCAACGAGACGCTGGAGGCGCGCGTCCTGGGCCGCACCCTGCAGCTGGAGGATGCGCTGGCCAGCGCCGAACGGGCCAATGCCTCGCGCGTGCGGTTCGTGGCGGCGGTGGGGCATGACCTGATGCAGCCCCTGTCGGCGGCGACGCTGTTCGTCGGTTCGCTGCTGGAGGACGTGGCCGAGGCGGGGCCGCGGGCCAAGCTGGAAAAGGTCCAGCGTTCGCTGGATTCGGTCAGCGGCCTTCTGGGCGCGCTGCTGGACATTTCCCGGCTGGAGGCGGGGCAGGCGGCCCTGACGATCGAGCCGGTGCAGCTGGGCCCGATCTTCGAGCAGCTGCGCGAGGAATTCGCACCCCTGGCCGAGCGCAAGGGCCTGCAGCTGGTCGTGCGGCCGGTGCAGGCCACGGTCCTGTCGGACCGGATCTATCTGCGGCGCATCCTGCAGAACCTGATCTCGAACGCGATCCGCTATACCGACCGGGGCCGAGTGATGGTGGCGGCGCGGATGCGGCCCTCGGGTCTGGTGGTGCAGGTGCGCGACAGCGGCCGGGGCATCGCCGCCCCCGACCACCAGGTGATCTTCGCCGAATTCAAGCGCCTGGATGCCAAGGCCTCGGCGGCCGAGGGGCTGGGGCTGGGCCTGGCGATCGTGGACCGGGCCGCCGCGCTTCTGGGGCACCGGCTGGACCTGCGATCGGCGCCGGGCCGGGGATCGACCTTTTCCGTCGCGCTGACGACCACGCGGGCGCGGCCGTCCGAGCGGGGCCTGGCGCTGGCCCCGGCGCCCTCGGCCCAGGAGGCGCCGCTGGAACTGACGGCGCTGATCGTCGAGAACGATGCCGAGATGACCCAGGCCCTGTCGCAGCTGCTGGAGCAGTGGGGCGTCAACGTTTTGGACGTCGCCTCGGCCGAGGAGGCGCTGGCGCTGCTGGAGGAGACCGGGGTCGAGCCTGAACTGTGCCTGGTCGATTACCAGCTGGGGACGGGCATGGACGGGCTGAGCTGCCTGGCCGCGATGGAGCGGCTGCTGCCGGCGTCGACGCTGCGCTGCCTGATGACGGCCACGCGATCGGACCAGCTGCAGCGGCAGGCCCGCGACCTGTCGGCCGATCTGCTGAACAAGCCGATCCTGCCCGCGACCCTGGCGCGCATCGTGATGGCCGCGCGCCCCGGTGGGGGCATGTCCCAGGACGGCTAGGCGCGTGTTTCGGGGGCGGGGGTGCCGAAGACTTCGGGCTGGTCGATGCGCAGCCGGGCGATGATCTGCTCGATATGGCTCAGATGGTTGCGGACAGCAACGGCCGCGCCCTTGGGGTCGCGGGCGCGCAGTGCGGCCAGGATCTCCCGATGCTCGACGAAGGCGGTCGAGGCGCCGTAGGACAGCGACAGATAGCGCGCGCGGTCCATGTGGCCCTTGTTGTCCTTGACCAGCGTCCAGACGAATTCCAGCCCCGCCGAACGGCAGATGTCGTGGTGGAACTGGTCGTCCAGCGCGTGGAACTCGGCCCGCCGGTCGGCCTTGATCGCGGCCTCCTGCCGGTCGATCAGCTGGTCCAGCCGGTCCAGGTCAACCTCGGACAGGCGCAGGGCCGCCGCGCGCATCGTCGCCTCCTCCAGCGCGGTGCGGATGAAATAGGCCTGCATCACGGCCTCTTCCGAAATCGGCGTGACGGTCGTTGCCCGCTGCGGGCGGATCTGGATGAAGCCCAGCTGCGACAGCCGGTAAAAGGCGTCGCGCACCGGCTGTCGTGACACGCCCATCTGGGCGGCCACCTCGGCCTCGGACAGCTTGGCGCCGGGGGGCAGCGTCAGGTTCACGACACGCGCATAAAGCGCCTCGAAAATCTGGTCGGTGATGGTTCTCGGACGCGCCTCCTCCAGCGACGGCAGCGTCTGGATCAGGGTGGGCGTCATCGCGGCAGCTCCGTGTTGACCGGTCTCGTAAACTAGCATATTAGAGGATCAGCCTTATGGCAAGCGAGTCGGAGGAGGACACGTGGCACTGCTGGCAGAAGATCGACTGTTTCCACTGGAAGGCCGGGCCCGTGACCTGGCGCGGGGTCTTTACGACGCGGTGAAGGACCTGCCGATCCTCAGCCCGCACGGCCATACCGACCCCCGCTGGTTTGCCGAGAACGAGGCCTTTCCCGATCCTGCCCAGCTGTTCGTGACGCCGGATCATTACGTCTTCCGCATGCTGTGTTCGCAGGGCGTCCCGCTGACCGATCTGGGCGTCCCGCGCGTCGATGGCGGCCCTGTGGAAGCCGACGGGCGCAAGATCTGGCGCCTGTTCGCGCAGCATTATCACCTGCTGCGGGGCACGCCCTCGCGGCTGTGGCTGGACCACAGCTTTCAGCATGTCTTTGGCATCGACCGACGCCTGTCGCCGGAGACGGCGGACTGGTATTACGACCATATCGCCGATTGCCTGGCGCGCCCCGAATTCCGCCCCCGCGCGCTGTTCGAGCGGTTCAACATCGAGGCCATCGCCACGACCGAGGCCGCGACCGACGACCTGCGCTGGCACAAGATGATCCGCGACAGTGGCTGGCAGGGCCGGGTGATCACCGCCTATCGTCCCGACGGCGTGATCGACCCCGAGATGTCCGGCTTTGCCGAAAATGTCGCGCTGATGGGCCGGCAGACCGGCATCGACACGACGACCTGGGCCGGATACCTGGACGCGCATCGGGCGCGGCGGGCCTTTTTCATCGAAGCCGGCGCGACCTCCAGCGACCATGGCCATGCCAGCGCCCGGACCGAGGACCTGCCCCAGGCCGAGGCGGCGGCACTGTTCCAGAAGGCGCTGACCGGCACCTGCACGGCCGATGAGGCCGACGCCTTCCGCGGCCACATGCTGACCGAGATGGCGCGGATGAGCCTGGAGGACGGGCTGGTCATGCAGATCCATCCGGGATCGCGCAGGAACCATTCCGACCAGGTGATGTCGGTCCACGGGCGGGACAAGGGTTTCGACATCCCCGGCCGCACCGATTACGTCACCGCGCTGCGCCCGCTGCTGAACGCGGTGGGCATGGACCCGCGCCTGACCGTGATCCTGTTCACGCTGGACGAGACGTCCTATTCCCGCGAGCTGGCGCCCCTGGCCGGTGTCTGGCCCTGCCTGCGGCTGGGACCGCCCTGGTGGTTCCACGACAGCGCCGAGGGGATGCGCCGCTTCCGCGAGATGACGACGGAAACGGCGGGCTTCTACAACACGGTCGGGTTCAACGACGACACCCGCGCCTTCTGTTCGATCCCCGCGCGCCACGATGTCGCGCGGCGGGTGGACTGTTCCTATCTGGCCACGCTGGTCGCAACGGGTCGCCTCGCGGAAGACGAGGCACCCGAGGTGGCGCGTGACCTGACCTATGGCCTGGCAAAACGGGCCTACAAGCTCTGAACTTCGTATTTGGGAGGATAACATGAAGTTCCTGATGACAACATTGGCCGGGCTGCTGGCCTCGGCCAGCCTTGCGGGCGCCTGCGAGGTGACGCTGCGCTCGTCCGACACCCATCCGGAGGGCTATCCCACCGTCGAGGGCGTCAAGGCCATGGCCGAAGAGGTCAAGGAAAAGACCGACGGCCGCATCTGCATCGAGGTGTTCCCCTCGTCCCAGCTGGGCGAGGAAAAGGACACGATCGAGCAGACCCAGTTCGGCGTGATCGACATGGTCCGCGCCAGCTTTGGCTCGTTCAACGACATCGTTCCGGTGACGCAGCTGATGTCGCTGCCCTACCTGTTCAAGTCGGTCGACCACATGCACAACGTCATGGACGGCCCGATCGGCGAAGAGATCGGCGCCGCCTTCGAGGAGCGCGACCTGGTGGCGCTGGCCTATTACGACGGCGGCTCGCGCAGCTTCTACAACTCGCAAAAGCCGATCCAGTCGATCGCCGACCTGGAGGGCATGAAGTTCCGCGTCATGCAGAATGACGTCTTTGTTGACATGATGGACGCGCTTGGCGCCAATGCCACGCCGATGCCCTATGGCGAGGTCTATTCCTCGATCCAGACCGGTGTCATCGACGGGGCCGAGAACAACTTTCCCAGCTATGACAGCTCGGGCCATGCCGAGGTGGCGAAGTATTTCACCCTGGACGAGCACCTGATGGTGCCCGAACTGGTCGCGATGTCCAAGGCCAGCTGGGACAAGCTGTCGCCCGAGGATCAGCAGATCCTGCGCGAGGCCGCCCGCAATTCGGCCACCGTGCAGCGCGAGTTGTGGGCCGAGCAGGAGCGTGCCTCCGAGGAGAAGGTCGTCGCCGGCGGCGCCGAGATCATCCGCGACATCGACAAGACCCCCTTCATCGAGGCGATGGCCCCGGTCTACGAGAAATACGTGACCACGCCCGAGGCCAAGGACCTGGTCGAGCGCATCCAGGCGACCGAGTGACCAACCGGCCGCCCGCATCCCGCGGGCGGCCTTTTCCATTTGGGGGCGCATCATGCGCAACGTTCTGATCGCGCTGTCGCGGGCAACCGGCGCCGTGGCGCAGGCCGGGCTGTGGATCGCCGGCGCCGGGCTGGTCCTGATGACCGCCTTTGTCTTTGCCCAGGTCTTCTACCGCTATGTCATCGGCACCAGCCTGTTCTGGGCCGAGCCCGCGGCCGTCATGCTGATGGGGTGGTTCATCTTCCTGGGCGCCGCCGTGGGCGTCAAGGAGGGCTATCACCTGTCCTTCGACGTCGGGCTGATGGTGGTGCCTCCCAGCTGGCGGCCCTGGTTTCACAGCATGTCCGATCTGGTCGTCACGGCCTTTGGTGCCGGGATGGCCTGGTTCGGCTGGCAGCTTGCCGCGCGCGCCGCGACCGGCGTGGTGCCGGGCCTCGGGATCTCGCGGCTGTGGGATTTCGCGCCGCTGATCGCGGGCGGGCTGCTGCTGATCCTCTTCTCGGTCGAGCGCATCCTGCGCCGGGCGGCGGGGCTGCGCACGATGCGCTTTGGCGACATGGATGACGCGGCCGATGCCGAGGTCGACGGACAGGCCGAGGGCCCCCGGGCCGAAGCCGTGATCAAGGCGCATGACGCGCCGACGGGCAGGAGGTAGGCCCTTGGAATACTGGATCCTTTTCGGCAGCTTTGCCGGGCTTTTGCTGATCGGCACGCCGGTCGCCTTTTGCCTGGGCGCGGCCAGCTTCTTCACCGTCCTATATCTGGGCCTGCCGCCGGTGGTGGTGTTCCAGCGGCTGAACAGCGGCATCTCGGTCTTTGCGCTGATGGCCATCCCGTTCTTCATCTTCGCGGGCGACCTGATGGTGCGCGGCGACATCGCCCGGCGCCTGGTGGCGCTGGCGGGCGCGATGGTCGGGCATATGCGCGGCGGGTTGGGGCAGGTGAACATCATGGCCAGCCTGATGTTCGGCGGCGTGTCGGGATCTGCGGCGGCGGATGCCAGCGCGGTCGGCGGGCTGATGGTCCCGCAGATGAAGGCGCGCGGCTATGACGTCGACTATGCCGTCAACATCACCGTGGTCAGCTCGATCATCGCGCTGATGATCCCGCCCAGCCACAACATGATCATCTATTCCATCGCGGCCGGCGGCCGGCTGTCCATCGCCGACCTGTTCACCGCAGGCATCATCCCGGGCCTTCTGCTGGCGCTGATGCTGATGGGGGCCAGCTGGTGGGTCGCCCGCAAGAAGGGCTACCCGACCGAGCCGTTTCCCGGCCTGCGGATGCTGGGCGTGCTGTTCGTCTCGGCCCTGCCGGGGCTGATCCTGATCGCCATCATCTTTGGCGGCGTCCGGTCCGGCATCTTCACGGCCTCTGAAAGCAGCAACATCGCGGTCGTCTATGCGCTGCTGATCACCGCGCTGGTCTATCGCAGCCTGCCCTGGTCCGAATTCGTCGAGGCCACCAAGGGCGCCGTCCGCACCACCGCGATGGTGCTGCTGGTGATCGGCACGGCCGCCTGCTTTGGCTGGCTGCTGGCCTATCTGCGCGTGCCGACCCAGCTGGTCGAGATGCTGCAGAGCGTGTCGGACAACCCGCTGGTGATCCTGCTCTTGATGAACCTGATCCTGCTGGTGCTGGGCACCTTCATGGACATGTCGCCGCTGATCGTGATCACCACGCCGATCTTTTTGCCGGTGGCCACCGCCTTTGGCGTCGACCCGGTGCATTTCGGGGTGATCCTGATCCTGAACCTGGGGATCGGTCTCTGCACGCCGCCGGTGGGCGCGGTGCTGTTCGTGGGCTGCGCGGTGGGTCGCATCAGCATCTGGCAGGCCATGCGCACGATCTGGCCCTTCTATGGCGCAGCCTTCCTGACGCTGATGCTGGTGACCTATGTCCCGGCCCTGTCCCTCTGGCTGCCTTCGGTGTTTCGATGAGTGATCCTGTCCGGACCGTCCTGGCCCATTCGCCCGACCTGATGGTCGTCCGCTTCGACTTTGCCCAAGGCGACCGGGGGGCGCTGCACGACCATCCGCATGTGCAGTCGACCTTCGTCCAGTCGGGCCGCTACCGCTTTACCATCGATGAACGCGAATTCGAGATCGGCCCCGGCGACGCGTTCATCATCCCCTCGGGTGCCCGGCACGGGTGCCTCTGTCTCGAAGGCGGGGTGCTGATCGACAGCTTCACGCCGCGCCGCGACGATTTTCTGTGAAAGGACCTTCCATGACCCATGTCGAAACCCGCCACGCGATCCACCCGGACCACGCCAAGGGCATGGACACCGCCCAGCTGCGCCAGCATTTCCTGGTCGAGGGGCTGTTCGCCGAAGGTGAGATCCGCCTTGCCTATACCCATTACGACCGCTTTGTCGTGGGCGGCGCCGTCCCGGACGGGGCGTCCCTGACCCTGGACCAGATCGCCGAGACCAGGACCCCCTCGTTCCTGGACCGCCGCGAGATGGGCATCGTCAACATCGGCGGCGACGGCCGGGTCGAGGCTGCGGGCGAAGCCTGGGACATGGCCAATGGCGACGTCCTCTATCTGGGCATGGGCGCGGGTGCTGTGACCTTCTCGGGGCAGGGGCGGTTCTACATCACCTCGGCTCCCGCGCATCGGGCGCTGCCGCACCGGCTGGTGACGGTGGCGGAGGCCAAGGAGGTCAAGATGGGCGCGGTCGAGACCTCGAACAAGCGCACCATCAAGCAGTTCATCCACCCGCTGGTCATGGAAAGCTGCCAGCTGGTGCTGGGCTATACCTCGCTGGAGGACGGGTCGGTCTGGAACACCATCCCCAGCCATGTCCACGACCGCCGCATGGAGGCCTATCTGTATCACGGCATGGCCCCCGAGGCGCGCGTCCTGCACCTGATGGGCGAGCCGCAGGAGACGCGGCACCTGTTCGTGGCCAATGAACAGGCGGTCCTGTCGCCCACCTGGTCGATCCATTCGGGCGCGGGCATCGGCAGCTATACCTTCATCTGGGCCATGGCCGGGGACAATGTCGATTACACCGACATGGACTTCATCCAGCCGGAGGACCTGCGTTGACCGCCTTTTCCCTGGAAGGCCGCACCGCGCTGGTGACCGGTGCCAATACCGGCATCGGCCAAGCCATCGCCGTCGCGCTGTCGCAGGCGGGGGCCGAGGTCATCGCCAGCGGACGCCGCGATTGCGACGAGACGCTGGCGCTGATGGGTGGCGGGCGCAGCCTGACGCTGGACTTTGCCGATCCCATGGCCGCGCGCGATGTCTTTGCCGACCAACAGATCGACATCCTGGTCAACAACGCGGGCATCATCCGCCGCGAAGACGCCGTCGATTTCACCGAAACCGATTGGGACGAGGTGATGGACGTCAACCTCAAGGCGCTGTTCTTCACCTGCCAGGCCTTTGCCCGCGCCGCCCTGCCGCGCGGCAGGGGCAAGATCGTCAACATCGCGTCCCTGCTGTCCTTTCAGGGCGGCATCCGCGTGCCCTCCTATACCGCCTCGAAACATGGCGTGGCGGGATTGACCAAGCTGATGGCGAATGAATGGGCGGCGAAGGGGCTGAACGTCAACGCCATCGCGCCCGGCTATATCGAGACCAACAACACCGAGGCCCTGCGCGCCGATCCGGACCGCTCCAAGGCGATCCTGGACCGGATCCCGGCAGGCCGCTGGGGACGGCCGGAAGATATCGGCCAGACGGCCGTGTTCCTGGCCGCCCCGGCGTCGGACTATGTCAACGGCGCCGTCTTGAACGTCGATGGAGGCTGGCTTGCCCGATAGATTGAACCATGCGCCTTCGGGCGCACCCGCCGGCATCGTGCATCTGGGTCTGGGCGCCTTTTTCCGCGCCCATGGCGCGATCTATGTCGCCAAAGCCATGGCGGCCTCGGGCGGCGACTGGGGCATCGTCGGCGTCTCGCTGCAGTCGCCCGGCACGCGCGACAAGCTGAAGCCGCAGGGCTGGGCCTATACCGCGCTGGAACTGGGGCCGCAGGGTGAAACCCCGCAGGTCGTGACCGTGCTGCGCGACGTCCTGGTCGCGCCCGAAAACCCCCAGGCCGTTCTGGATGCCATGGCGGCGCCAAGCGTCAGGATCGTCAGCCTGACCGTGACCGAAAAGGGGTATTGCCACGAACCCTCGACCGGTCGTCTGAACGCCGATCACCCGGACATCCGGCATGATCTGGAACACCCGCTGCCGAAATCCGCGCCGGGCTTTCTGGTTCGGGCACTGGCGGCACGGCGGGATGCGGGCCTGCGTCCCTTCACCGTTCTTTGCTGCGACAACCTGCCGGAGAATGGCCATGTCGTGCGCGGCGTCGTGCTGGACCTGGCCCGCCTGATCGACCCGGACCTGGCGCGCTGGATCGAGGCCGAGGGGGCGTTTCCCTCGACCATGGTCGACCGGATCGTGCCCGCGACCACGGCCGCCGACCTGGACCGGCTGGCCGACCTGACCGGGCATCGCGACGAGGCGCCGGTCATGCATGAACCCTTCCGCCAGTGGGTGGTCGAGGACAGTTTCGTCAACGGCGCCCGTCCCGATCTGGGGAAGGTGGGGGTCCAGCTGGTCGAAGATGTGACCCCGTTCGAGCACATGAAGCTGCGGATGCTGAACGGCACCCATTCCTCGCTGGCCTATCTGGGTTATCTGGCGGGGCATGAAACCATCTCGGAGACGGTGGCCGATCCGGTCTTCGCCAGCTTCGTGAACAGGCTGTGGCGGTCCGAGATCATCCCGGCCCTGACCCCGCCCCCGGGCGAGGATCTGGGCGCCTATGCCGATGCCCTGGCGGCGCGCTATGCCAACCCCGCCATCCGGCACCGCACCTGGCAGATCGCCATGGATGGCAGCCAGAAGCTGCCGCAGCGCATCCTGGGCACGATTGCCGAAAGCCGTGCGGCCGGTCGTGCGGTTCCCGGCCTGACCTTGGCCGTGGCGGCCTGGATGCGCTATACCTCGGGTCGTGACGAGAAGGGCGCCGCGATCGAGGTCAAGGACCCGCTGGCCGCGCGGCTTGCGGCGCTGTGGCGCGATGATCCGGCGCAGACCGTGGCGGGCTTCCTCGCCCTGACCGAGGTGTTCCCTGCAAGCCTGCTGGAGGATGCGGGCTTTGCGGCCGATCTGACCGCCGCGCTGGAAGGGCTGACTGTCCGGGGCGCCCGCGCCATGGCCGCCGATGTCTGAGCCGCTGGTCCTGAACGCCGCCGACAACGTGGCGATCCTGACCGAAAAGGGCGTGGCACCCGCGGGCCACAAGGTCGCGCGGGTGGCCATCGCGCAAGGGGCGGCGGTCATCAAATATGGCCAGACCATCGGCTATGCGACGGCCCCCATCGCTGCGGGCGATCATGTCCACAGCCACAACTGTGCCTTTGGCGCGCATGACCGGGATTACCGGCCCGGTTCGGCGCTGCCGGCGGCCGAAGCGGCGCTGGAGCGGCATCGCGGCAAGGCGCTGGTCTTCCAGGGCTATCACCGCGCGGGCGGGCAGGTGGGCACCCGCAACTTCATCGCACTGGTCGCGACGGTCAACTGTTCGGCCACGGTGATCCGTCGCGCGGCCGAAGAACTACGGATCGAGGGCGCGCTGGTGCCCTTTCCGAACGTGGACGGGGTCGTGGCCTTTGCCCATGGCACCGGCTGCGGCATGGCCGACAGCGGTCCGGGCTGGCAGGCGCTGCAGCGTGTGCTGACAGGCCATGCGGGTCATCCCAACGTGGGGGCGGCGCTGTTCGTGGGCCTGGGCTGCGAGGTCATGCAGATCGCCCGGATGAAGCAGGAACTGGGCGAGGCTGCGCGCTTTCACGGCCTGACCATCCAGGACAATGGCGGCACGCGGGCGACAATCGAGGCGATCAAGGCCCGGGTGCGCCAGATGTTGCCGCAGGTGAATGCCGCCACGCGTGCGCCGGCGCCCGCCGCTGCCCTGAGAATCGGGCTGCAATGCGGCGGATCGGACGGGTTTTCGGGGATCACCGCGAACCCGGCGCTGGGTGTTGCCAGCGACATCCTGGCCGCGCAGGGGGCCTCGGTCGTTTTGTCCGAAACGCCCGAGATCTATGGTGCCGAACGCCTGCTGCTGGATCGCGCGGCCCGGCCCGACCTGGCCGACAGGCTGCTGGAACGGCTGCGCTGGTGGGAGGATTACACCGCCCGGAACGGCGCCTCGCTGGACAACAACCCCAGCCCTGGCAACAAGGCGGGCGGCTTGACCACGATCCTGGAGAAATCCTTGGGGGCTGTGGCCAAGGCGGGGGCGACGCCCCTGAACGCGGTGCTGGAATACGGGGAACCGATCACGGAGCCTGGCCTGAACTTCATGGACACGCCCGGCTATGATCCGGTCTCCGCCACGGGGCAGATCGCGGGCGGGGCACAGCTGATCGTGTTCACCACCGGCCGCGGCTCGGCCTTCGGGTCGAAACCCGCGCCGACGATCAAGCTGGCGACGAATGACCGGCTCTATACCGCCATGCGTGATGACATGGACATGAACTGCGGCGACATCATGTCCGGCGTCACGCTGGAGGAAAAGGGCCGGCAGATCGTGGACCTGATCCTGCGCGTGGCCTCGGGCGAGGCCACGAAAAGCGAGGATCTGGGGCTGGGCGACAACGAATTCCTGCCCTGGCAGATCGGCGCGGTGGTCTGAGCGCAAAAGGGGGGCAACGGCCCCCCTTTGTTCCGCGACCAATCAGGCGCGCTGCGAAACGGCTTCTGGCACCAGCGCGCCCCGGTGGCGGATGACCTGACGGCTCAGCGCGTGACCGGCGCGGATCGCCCTGTCGCAATCGCCGCCCTCCAGCCAGGCGGCAAGATAGCCGGCGTTGAAGCTGTCGCCCGCAGCGGTCGTGTCCACGGGCGTTTCAGGCGCCAGGTCGGTCACCGCCCCGCGGCCGGCCGCACCGCCGAACCACATCGGGCCGCCGCCGTTCTTGACGACCACATGCGCGGCCCCGGAGCCCAGATAGCGGTCGATGGTCGCCTGCGGGTCGGTGTCGCCGAAATGCGTGGCCTCGTCATCAAAGCTGGGCAGGATCAGGTCGGCCAGGGCGGCGGCATCCTGGATGCTGTCGCGCATCGTCCCCAGATCGGGCCAAAGCCGCGGGCGCAGGTTCGGATCGAAGACCACCGTGGTGCCGGCGGCGCGGGCGGCGGCCAAGGCCGCCAGCAGCCTGACGCGCCCCTCTGGCGGCAGGATGGCAAGGGTGATCCCCGACAGATAGGTCATGCCGCAGCCGGTCAAAGCCGCGTCCAGCGCATCGCGATCATCCGCCAGCCGCCGGGCCGCCGAACTGTCGCGCCAATAGGAAAAGCTGCGCTCTCCTGCCTGCAGGCTGATGGCGTAAAGGCCGATCTCGCGGTCGGGATCGCGGGCCACATGGGTGGTGTCGATCCCTTCGGCCGCCAGGAAATCCAGCATCTGCTGCGAGAAATTGCCCATTCCCACGCGCGTCAGATAGCCGACGGTGAATGCCCGGCCCAGCAGCCGGCGCAGATACCAGGCGGTATTCAGCGTGTCGCCGGCGATGCCAAGGCGCCACAGCTGCGGCTGGTCGGCCTGGGACAGTTCGACCATGGCTTCGCCGATAGACAGGATATGGGTCATGGGCTTTCCTTTCCGGCACGGGCGCAGAACGCGCATCCACAGGCCTTCATTCGGTGAAATAATCGGGATGCGCCGCGGCGATCTGCGGCAGTTCGGTCAGCATCTGGCGCAGGTGGGTGCGCACGGCGGCCTGCGCGGCCGCCGCGTCACCCTGTTCCAGGGCCGTCAGGATTGCGCGATGCTGGGCGATGGTGGCGCTGCGGTCAAAGACCCGCATCGACAGGTGCCGCAGGCGGTTCATCTGCGACTTGAGCCGCTCGAGGTCGTTCCAAACCGCGGCCTGGCCCGCGGCCAGCGCCATGGCGCGGTGAAAGCGGTCGTCGGAGGCGACGAAGCCCGCCACGTCGCCCGCGGCATTGGCCTGGTCCTGCACGACCAGTTCGGCGCGCATGGCCGCCAGATCGGCCCCTGACCCCGCCACCATGGCCGCAAGGTCGCTTTCCACTGCCTCGCGGATCAGCCGTGCCGACAGGACCGCGCTGACCGAGATCTTGCCGATATAGGTCCCGCGCTGCGGCCTCACCTCTGCCAGCCCATCGCTTGCCAGTCGGATGAAGGCTTCGCGCACGGGTTGGCGCGACAGGCCGATCTGCTCGGCAATCTCGGTTTCCGACAGCCGCGCGCCGGGCAGGAGGTCGCCCTGGATGATGCGCTGGTGCAGCCAGTCATGCACCTGCTGCGCGGTCGAAGCGGGGCGTGCGATGGTCGTGGCGTGGGACATGTTTCCTCCATGTACAAGTCTATTCCATACTTCCATACAAGTAAATGCCCGCCGCTCACGTGCAGGTGCGATCGGGGCGGGGAACGGTCGGCGGCATGGGACGTTGTCACCTCGTCAAAGAAAAGGAGGCCCCCCATGGACCATTCCAAGCATCCGCGCCTGACCGACAGCGAATACACCGAGGCCAACCTGACAGGCGCAACCGTCTATGGCCCCGACGATCAGACCATCGGCACCGTGTCGCACACGCATGGCATGGGCGCCTCGGCCCATGTGGTGATCGACGTGGGCGGCTTTCTGGGGATCGGCGCGAAGCCTGTCCAGGTTCCGGCCAGCCAGTTGGACTTCATGCGCGACGAGAGCGGGTCAGTCCACGCGGTCACCAACTGGTCCAAGGACGATCTGAAGGCGATGCCGCGCCACGAGCACTGACACCGCAAGGTGATTTGCAGCGCCCGCAGCTTCCCAAAGTTGCGGGCGTTCGCATGCCGACAGCACCTGGTTGTAACAGGATGGTAAAAGTTAACGGAACTTCCTGACAACTTCGCGATTGATCCTGTGAGAGGTTCGAGGAGGAGCCGATGACCCCCGCAAAGGCCCGCTGCGTCTTTGATGGGCACGAAGATCGGACTGATGCCTGGCCCCTGATACAAGGCAAAGGATGAACCGATGTTTGACGCGAAAACCGAAGCCTACCTGCGCCGCACCCACAGCAGGTCGCAGGTGGATCATCGCCCCAGCACCGTTGTCGCGGCCGTCCTGGCTGCAAATATGGCGCTGTTGATGGGTCTGCTGCTTTACGTAATCCTGTAACACATAAGGGGCCGCAGCGGTGAACGCAGCGGCCCCTTTCTTGGCGAATTCGGCGCGCTATTCTTCCGCCTGCGCCAGCAGCTGCTCCACCTGCGGCCCGATCCCCTCCACGATCTGCCGCACCCCCTCAGCATTGGGATGAATGCGGTCGTCCTGCATCAGATCCGACAGGGACAGCCCCTGCGAGGCCTTGTCGCTGATCGGTCCCAGGAAATCGGGATGGAGCAGCGCGCCCCATTCCCCGGCCAGTTCACGGTACATCGCCTCGAAATCGCGCTTGAAATCCGGACCGTAATTGCCCGGCGCAGGCAGTCCGGCCAGCAGGACCGGCACCTGCGCCTTGTTTGCGCTAGAAAGAATGGCCTCCAGGTTGGCGCGGCTTGTGCTGGGATCGATACCGCGCAGCAGATCGTTGCCGCCAAGCGCCACGATTAGGGCATCCGGCGCCTCGGCCAGGGTCCAGTCGATCCGGGCCGCCCCGCCCGCCGTGGTATCGCCCGACACGCCGGCATTGATGACCCGCACGTCATGGCCGCGGTTCCGCAGCCAATCCTGCAGCACGGGCACGAACCCCTGCTCGGCTGGCAGGCCGTATCCCTGCGTCAGACTGTCGCCCATCGCGGTCAGGACCAGGGGCTCGGCCCCAGCAGGCGCTGCACCCAGCAGCATCAGCGCCGCCATCGCCCGGCGCAGCGCCCGGCCCGCGCGGTTGCCAAGCCCCCGGGCCGCCCCATATCGTGACCGCATCATTCCCGCCCGCATGGTAAGGAGGCTTTCGATGGCCGAAACCGTGATCCGCCTGCGCGACGCCGGCCTGACCCTGCAGGGCAACGCAGGCCCGGTCGAGATCCTGCGCGACATCACGCTGGACGTGCGGCGGGGCGAAACGCTGGGGCTGGTGGGTCCGTCGGGCTCTGGCAAATCATCGCTCCTCATGTTGATGGGCGGTCTGGAACGCGCCACGCGCGGCCATGTCGGCGCCCTGGGCCAGGACCTGACGGCTCTGAACGAGGATGCGCTGGCCCGCTTTCGTCTTGGCAATATGGGGGTGGTGTTCCAGTCCTTCCACCTGATCCCGACGATGACGGCACTGGAAAACGTGGCGACGCCCCTGGAACTGGCTGGTCACGCGGATGCCTTTGACCGTGCGGCGGAGGAGTTGCGTCGCGTGGGACTGGGGCCGCGGCTGGACCATTACCCGGGCCAGATGTCGGGGGGCGAACAGCAGCGCGTGGCCCTGGCCCGTGCGGCGGCGCCGCGCCCGGCGATCCTGTTGGCGGACGAGCCGACCGGAAACCTGGACGGGGCGACGGGGCAGGCGATCATGGACCTGCTGTTCGACCTGCATGCGGCGCATGGCGCGACGCTGATCCTGGTCACCCACGCGCCCGAACTGGCGGCCCGCTGCGACCGGGTGATCCGGCTGGCGGACGGTCGCATCGCAGGCGAAGACCTTGCGGAAGCGGCGCAATGACACGGCCCCGCGCCCACAAGGGGCCGAGATGAGCCTGCGCATCGCCGCCCGCATCGCCCGCCGGGAACTGCGGGGCGGGCTGAAGGGGTTCTGGATCCTGCTGACCTGCCTGGCCTTGGGCGTCGCGGCCATCGCGGCGGTCGGATCGGTCCGTGCCGCGATCGAGGCGGGGCTGGTGCGCGAGGGCGCGGCCCTGCTGGGGGGCGATGCCGAGATCAGCCTGACCTATCGCTTTGCCGACCCCGAGGAGCGCGCCTGGCTGGAGAGCCGGTCCCAGATGCTGTCCGAGGTGGTCGATTTCCGATCCATGGCGGTGGTGGGGCAGGGCGATGCCGCCGAACGCGCGCTGACCCAGGTCAAGGGCGTGGATGCCGCCTGGCCGATGGTGGGAGAGGCGCGCTTCGATCCGCCGATGACCGCGGCCGAGGCGCTTGGGCCGACGCCGTCGGGGCTGCCCGGCGCCGCGATGGAGGCGCTGCTGAGCGACCGGCTTGGCCTGTCGGTCGGCGACGTCTTTCGCCTTGGCGTGCAGGAGTTCCAGCTGACCGCGATCCTTCTGTCTGAACCTGACGCGGGGGCCGCCAGCTTTGGGTTCGGCCCGCGCACGCTGGTGCTGCGCCGGTCGCTGGAGAACAGCCAGCTGCTGGGGCCGGGCACGCTGTTCGACACGCGCTATCGCCTGATGCTGGCGCCCGGCACCGATCCCGACGCGCTGCGGGCCGAACTGCGCCGGCAGTTCCCCGACAGCGGCACCCGCTGGCGCGACAGCCGCCGGGGCGCGCCGGGGATCGAACTGTTCGTGGACCGGATCGGCGCCTTTCTGGTGCTGGTCGGGCTGACCGGGCTGGCAGTCGGCGGCATCGGCGTCTCGGCCGCGGTGCGCGCCTATCTGGAACGCAAGACCCAGGTCATCGCGGTGCTCAAGACCCTGGGGGCGCCCGGCCGGACCATTTTCCAGGTCTATTTCCTGCAGATCGGGGCCCTGACCCTGCTGGGCGTGCTGGCGGGGCTGGCGATCGGGGCGGCGGTGCCCCTGCTGCTGGCCCCGCTGCTGGAGGCGCGGCTGCCGGTGCCGGCGATCTTTCGCCCTTATCCCGCCCCCTTGGCCGAGGCCGCGCTTTACGGCGTGCTGACCGCCTTCGTCTTCACGCTCTGGCCGCTGGCGCGGACGCGGCAGGTGCGCGCGGCGGCGTTGTTCCGGGATCTGGGCGATATGTCGGGCACACGGATGGGTGCTGGTCCCTGGGTGGCGGTGACCGTGGCGCTGGCGGGGCTGGTCGGCGCGGCCGCCTGGTTTTCGGGCCTGCCCCGGCTGGCGGTCGGAACGGCGGGCGGCATCTTGGCGTCTTTTCTGGTGCTGCTGCTGGCGGCGATGCTGGTGCGGCGGCTGGCGCGGGCGGCGGCGGGGGCAGGCTGGGTCCGGGGCCGGACGCCGCTGCGCCTGGCGCTTGGCGCCATCGGCGGCCCGCGCGAAGAGGCAACATCGGTCATCCTGTCCCTGGGGCTGGGGCTGACGGTCCTGGCGGCGGTGGGCCAGATCGAATCGAACCTGCGCCAGGCCATTCGTCAGGAACTGCCCGAACGCGCGCCTGCCTATTTCTTCGTCGACATCCAGGGCGACCAGTTGGAGCCCTTCCTGGCGAGGCTGGAGGGGGACCCCGCGGTCAGCGCGGTGGAAACCGCGCCGATGCTGCGCGGCATCCTGACCCGGATCAACGACCGGCCGGCGCGTGAGGTGGCGGGCGACCACTGGGTGCTGCGCGGCGACCGGGGCGTGACATATGCCGCCCGCCCGCCCGAAGGCACCCGGATCACCCAAGGCGAGTGGTGGCCCGAGGATTACGCGGGGCCGCCGCTGGTCAGCTTTTCGGACGAGATCGCGCAGGAAATCGGCCTGAAGCTGGGCGACAGCATCACCGTGAACATCCTGGGCCGCGACCTGACGGCCCGCATCGCCAGCTTTCGCGAGGTCGATTTCAGCACCGCCGGCATCGGTTTCGTCATGGCCATGAACCCCGCCGCGCTGCAGGCCGCGCCGCACACGCATATCGCCACCGTCTATGCCGCGCCCGAGGCCGAGGCCGCGATCCTGCGCGACCTGGGTGGCCGCTTTCCCAACATCACCGCCGTTCCGGTGCGCGAGGTCATCGACCGCGCGGCGGGCGCCCTGTCGGGAATCGCCGCCGCGACGGCCTGGGCGGCGGGGGCCACGCTGGTCACGGGCTTCATCGTGCTGATCGGCGCCGCGGCCGCCGGAGAACGCGCCCGCGTCTTCGAGGCGGCGGTGCTGAAGACGCTGGGCGCGACGCGGGGCCGCATCCTGTTCAGCTTTGCGCTGCGCTCAGTCATGCTGGGGGCGGCCGCGGGGGCGGTCGCGCTGCTGGCGGGTGCCCTGGGGGGATGGGCGGTGATGACCTTCGTGATGGATGCCCCGTTCCATTTTGATCCGGTTTCGGCCCTGGCGATCGTGGCGGGGGGGGTTACCGCGACGCTGGTGGCGGGGCTGGCCTTTGCGCTGCGCCCCTTGGCGGCCCGCCCCGCCGCCGTGCTGCGGGCGCAGGAATAGGCGCCGGCGCGCCCGTGCCCTGCCGGCGATCTTGCCGAAGACCTTGAATTTCGGCCGAAACGCGTCAAGATCAGGAAACTGTCGCAGAGGAGGCCGGCATGGGCTCGATCATCGTCGGCTGCCAGATCGCCGGGGCGGTGGCGCTGCTGCTGTTCGGCTTGGGACTGATCCGGGACGGGGTGACGCAGGCGCTGGGGTTTCGCCTGAAGGTCGTGCTGGGCCTGGGCACGCGGACCGGACCGCGTGCCTTCGCGGCCGGGCTGGCAACCACGCTCGGGCTGCAATCCTCGACCGCGACGGCGCTGATGGTCAGCTCTTTCGTGGAACGTGACCTGATCCGCACCCGCATGGCGCAGGTCGCGATGCTGGGGGCCAATGTCGGCACCGCGCTGACCGCCTGGTTCGTGACCACGGGCGTCGCCGCCGTGGCGCCGGCGCTGCTGCTGCTGGGATATGTCATGGCGCGCCGGACCCATACCACGCATGTCGGCATCGGCCGGGCGCTGATCGGCGCGGGTCTGATGTTCCTGTCGCTGTCACTGCTGTCGGCCGCGACCGCGCCGCTGCGCGAGGCGCCCGAGGTGGGGGCCTTTCTGGCGATGCTGGACGATGCCTGGCCGGTCGCCCTGATCTTTGCGGCCGGGGTGGCGGCGCTCTGCTCATCCTCGCTGGCGGCGGTGCTCTTGATCACCTCGCTGGCGCTGCCGCCGGCGCTGACGGTGGTGCTGGTCCTGGGAGCCAACCTGGGCGGGGCACTGCCGGCCGTCATGGCCAACCTGTCGGCCGGGGCCGAGGCGCGGCGCGTCACCGCCGGCAACCTGGTCGTCCGGGCCATCGGCTGTCTGGCCGTGCTGCCCCTGGCGGGAACGGTCGGCCCCCTGCTGACCGGCTTTCCGATCGCCAGCGGCCTGGCGGTCGAGGTGCACCTGGTTTTCAATATCGCGGTGGCGGTCGCGATCTGGCCCTTTACCGGCCTCATCTCCAAGGGGATGGCGCGGCTGATCGTGGACGATGAACCCCACGGCGACCCGGCCCCCCGCTGGCTGGACGAGGATGCGCTGAACACGCCCGCCCTGGCGCTGGCCGGAGCGGCCCGGGAGGCCCTGGCCATCGGCGACACGGTCGAACGGATGCTGGTCCAGGCCCGCACGGCCTTTCGTTCCGACGATCCCGCGCCCCTGGCCGAGGTGGCCGAACTGGAGGCGCGGATCGACCGCCGCCAACAGGAGGTCAAGACCTATCTGTCCCGCCTTGGCCGCGGTGCGGGAGAGGTGGAGCGTCGCCGGACCATCGCGATCCTGGACTATGTCATCAACCTCGAACATATCGGCGACATCATCGACAAGGGCCTGTCGCCCGAGGTCCGCCAGAAGATCGGGCTGCGCCTGCGCTTTTCCGACGAGGGTTATGACGAGCTGGACCGGATGTTCCTGATGAGCCTCGACACGCTGCGCATGGCGCAGACGGTCTTCATGACAGGCGACCGGGACCTGGCGCGGCGGCTGATGGAACTGAAGGTCGAGATCCGCAACATGGAGCGCCAGTCGGCCCAACGCCACCTGATCCGCCTGCGCGAAGGCCATGCCGCCAGCCTTGAAACCTCGTCCCTGCACCTGGACATCCTTCGCGACCTGAAGCGGATCAACGCCCATACCGTCGCCGTGGCCCATCCCATCCTGGACGAGGAGGGCCTGCTGGCCGAAAGCCGGCTGCGGCATTCGTGACCGGGCGGGCCTGCGTCAGTGGGGTGTCTGGTTTGC
Source organism: Paracoccus sp. T5 (assembly GCF_048538155.2). Taxonomy (GTDB): domain Bacteria; phylum Pseudomonadota; class Alphaproteobacteria; order Rhodobacterales; family Rhodobacteraceae; genus Paracoccus. The sequence continues at coordinate 2,431,733 of NZ_CM135809.1, read as the reverse complement.
TTTGCTGACCGAAAAACTTGCCCAGAATAGCTGACGCGCCGGCACATGCAGGAGTTTCTGGCCGAGCACGAGCCGGGGCCGACAGGCGTGACATGAGGCTGCCCGAGATCGCGTTCGACCGGTCGGAATCGTAATCGGCGTGAGGGCTTGGGAAGCCGAGCCCCATGGATTTGCGCGCCTGTTTCGGGCGCCTTTTTGCGCGGGTGAGACAGCCGATTTGAACATGGAAATGGCGCCATCTCGGGCCCGTTTGGACGCCGTCGTCAGGGCAGCCCCGGCCCTCATCAGGCAGCAGAGAAATCAGCCGGGAAAACACGCGGATTCCCCTTAATTTACAGGCTTTTTTCGACCCTCCGCCCTTGAAGCGAAAGGGCCTTCCGGATATGGTTTGCGCGGGGGCCACGACGGGCGAACGACGTCGGGTATGGCCGTGTCCCATCCTGCCGCGCGAGGCCGTTAGGAGCGGTTTCGGCCCAGGTCCAAAGCGACCGGATGCCGGTCGCCGTTTCATGATTCCCAGGAGGAGGAACGTATGAGCACCAACAGAGGCGTGGTCTACACCGGACCGGGCAAGGTCGAGGTCGACAACATCCCTGACGCCAAGCTGCAGGCACCCGACGGGCGCAAGATCGGCCATGGGGTGATCCTCAAGGTCGTCTCGACCAACATCTGCGGTTCGGACCAGCACATGGTGCGCGGCCGGACCACCGCCGAGCCCGGCCTGATCCTGGGCCACGAGATCACCGGCGAGGTCATCGAAAAGGGCAGCGATGTCGAGATGCTGGACATCGGCGACATCGTCTCGGTTCCCTTCAACGTGGCCTGCGGCCGCTGCCGCTGCTGCCGGTCGGGCGACACGGGCGTCTGCCTGACGGTGAACCCGTCGCGTGCGGGCGGTGCCTATGGCTATGTCGACATGGGTGGCTGGATCGGTGGGCAGGCCCGCTATGTCATGGTTCCCTATGCCGACTTCAACCTGCTGAAGTTCCCCGACCGCGATCGCGCGATGTCGAAGATCCGCGACCTGACCATGCTGTCGGACATCCTGCCGACGGGCTTCCATGGCGCATGGAAGGCCGGCGTGGGCGTCGGCTCGGTCGTCTATGTTGCGGGCGCGGGCCCGGTGGGGCTGGCCGCGGCGGCTTCCGCACGCATCCTGGGCGCGGCGGTCGTGATGATCGGCGACTTCAACAAGGAACGGCTGGAGCACGCCCGCAAGGTCGGCTTTGAACCGGTGGACCTGTCCAAGGGCGACAACCTGCCCGAGATGATCGCCCAGATCACCGGCAGCCCCGAAGTGGACGCCGCCATCGACGCCGTGGGCTTTGAGGCACGTGGCCATTCCGGTGGCGAACAGCCGGCCATCGTGCTGAACCAGATGATGGAGATCACCCGCGCCGCCGGCCAGATCGGCATCCCGGGCCTCTACGTGACCGAGGATCCGGGTGCAGTCGACGAAGCCGCAAAGCAGGGCAGCCTGTCGATGCGCTTCGGCCTGGGCTGGGCCAAGGCGCAGTCCTTCCACACCGGCCAGACCCCGGTCCTGCAGTACAACCGCCAGCTGATGCAGGCGATCCTGCACGATCGGCTGCCGATCGCGGATATCGTGAACGCAACGATCATCCCGCTGGAGGACGCGGTTCAGGGCTATGAAAGCTTTGACCAGGGTGTCGCCAAGAAGTTCGTGCTGGACCCGCACGGTATGCTGGCCGCCTGAACTCTGCGGCGCGCCGGTTCCTCCGGCGCGCCGACCCCTGCTGCGGCAGACCCTGGTCTGCACCTGCGTGGGCCCGGGGCAGGGGCCATGATCTGGCGGAGCGACATGCCGGATGATCCCGTGCCCGGCGCCCCGTCCTTTTTCCCCACATCAAAAGAAAACGCGCGACCAGATGGGCGCGCGCTTGCGTGGGACGGTCCACAGGCATCAGGGTTGGCAAAGACCCCTGCAACGCCTGCGGCTTTTCGCTTCCATCACATGTTCGGGTAGTTCGGTCCGTCCCCGCCCTGGGGGGTGGTCCAGACGATGTTCTGGCTGGGGTCCTTGATGTCGCAGGTCTTGCAGTGGACGCAGTTCTGGAAGTTGATGACAAAGCGCGGGCCGGCCTCGTCCTGGACGACCTCGTAGACGCCGGCCGGGCAATAGCGCTGCGCGGGCTCGGCATATTCGGGCAGGTTCACCGCGATGGGGACCGACGGGTCGCGCAGCTTCAGGTGGCAGGGCTGGCTTTCCTCGTGGTTGGTGAAGGAGAAGGCCACGTTCGTCAGCCGGTCGAAGGACAGCACGCCGTCGGGGCGCGGATAGTCGATCGGCTTGTGGTCGGCCGCCTTGCCGGTGGCGGCGGCGTCGGACTTGCCGTGGCTCCAGGTGCCCATCGGGTTCCAGCCGGTCAGGTTCGCCACCCACATGTCGAAGCCGCCCAGCATCAGGCTGGCGGTCAGGCCCAGCTTGGACCACATCGGCTTGACGTTCCTGACCCGCTTGAGGTCCTGGCCGATCTCGCCCCCGCGGACGGCCACGTCGTAGTCGGCCAGCCGGTCGCCCTCGCGCCCGGCATGGATCGCGGCGGCGGCGGCATCGGCGGCAGCAATGCCCGACAGCATCGCGTTGTGGTTGCCCTTGATGCGCGGCAGGTTGACCATGCCGGCGGAACATCCCAGCAGCAGCCCGCCCTCGAACGACATCTGCGGCAGCGACTGGAAGCCGCCCTCGCTGATGGCGCGGGCGCCATAGCTGATGCGCTTGCCGCCCTCCAAGAGGTCCGCCACCATCGGGTGGTGCTTGAAGCGCTGGAACTCCATGTAGGGATACAGATGCGGGTTCTTGTAGTTCAGGTGGACGACGAAGCCGACCAGCACCTGGTTGTTCTCGAGGTGATAGATGAAGCTGCCGCCGCCCGCGTTCTTGCCCAGGGGCCAGCCCATCGTGTGCACGACGCGGCCCTTCTGGAACTTCTCGGGGCGGACCTCCCAGATCTCCTTCATGCCCAGGCCGAACTTCTGCGCATCCGATCCCGCGGTCAGGTTCAGCCGCTCGTTGATCTGCTTGGCCAGGCTCCCGCGCACGCCCTCGGCGATGAAGACATACTTGCCCAAGAGCTCCATCCCCGGCTCGTAGCCGTCGCCGATGGAGCCGTCGGGATTGCGGCCGAATTCGCCGGCGACGACGCCCGCGACCCGATTGCCGTTCCAGACGACCTGGCTGGCGGCCATGCCGGGGAAGATCTCGACGCCGAGCGCCTCGGCCTGCTCTGCCATCCAGCGGCAGACATTGCCCATGGAGACGATGTAGTTGCCGTGGTTCGACATCAGGGGCGGCATCGGCCAGTTCGGCACCCGCACCTGGCCCGCCTCGCCCAGGACGTAGAAGTTGTCGTCGGTGACCTCGGTGGTCAGCGGCGCGCCCTTCTCCTTCCAGTCGGGGATCAGCCGGGTCAGCCCGCAGGGGTCCAGGACCGCCCCCGACAGGATATGCGCCCCGACCTCCGAGCCCTTCTCCAGCACCACGACCGACAGTTCGGGGTCGATCTGCTTCAGCCGGATCGCCGCCGACAGACCGCTCGGACCCGCCCCCACGATCACGACGTCATACTCCATCGACTCGCGCTCGATCCCGCTCTCCTCGATCATCCGATGGTACCTTCGTGCTCGTGCTGTTGGGTGGAATTCAGGATGGCGGCCCTCCGCCGCCGAGGGCCCGTCATGGCCAGCCGGACCCACGGGCGATCGGCCCGCGGGTCCCTGGTTTCAGCATTCCGGCAGGTTGACGGCGATACCGCCCTGCGACGTTTCCTTGTACCTGCTGTCCATGTCCCTGCCGGTCTGCAGCATGACGCGGATGCAGTTGTCGAGCGGCATGAAATGCTGCCCGTCGCCCCGCAGCGCCAAGCTGGCCGCCGAGACCGCCTTGATGGCGCCCAAGGCGTTGCGTTCGATGCAGGGCACCTGGACCAAGCCCGCGGCCGGGTCGCAGGTCATGCCGAGGTGATGTTCCAGGGCGATCTCGGCAGCATTCTCGATCTGCTCATTGGTGCCGCCCAGGACAGCGCAGAGCGCCGCCGCGGCCATTGCGGCGGCCGAGCCGACCTCGCCCTGGCAACCGACTTCGGCCCCCGAGATCGAGGCATTGGCCTTGATGATCCCGCCCACGGCGGCAGCCGTCAGCAGGAACTCGCGGCACTGCTCGTCCGAGCCGCCGATATGGTCCTGCCAATAGCGCAGGACCGCGGGAACCGTGCCGGCGGCGCCATTGGTTGGGGCGGTGACGACGCGGCCACCGGCGGCGTTCTCCTCGTTCACGGCCATGGCATAGACGCTGAGCCAGTCATTCACCGTGTGCGGATGCTGGTCGTTGCGGAAGCGCTCTGCCTGCAGCGTCCGGTGGATGGCCGCAGCACGCCGGCGCACCTTGAGCCCGCCGGGCAGGATGCCCTCCTCGCGCAAACCCCGGTCGATGCAGGCGTTCATCGCGCCGGCCAGCCGGTCCAGACCGGCGTCCAGGTCAGTGCGCCCCTGCGCCAGTTCGTTCGCGCGCTTCATCGCAGCGATGCCGAGGCCCGACTTGCGGCCCATCTGCAGCATCTCGGCGGCATTGGCGAAGGGATAAGGCACGTCGGGGCGATGGGGCGGCTTGTCGGCCGCGGCGCGATCCGCCAGAAGCTGCGCCTCGGTCAGCACGAAGCCGCCGCCGATCGAGTAATAGACAGTCATCAGGCAGCGGTTGCCCTGCGCGTCAAAGGCCTCGAAGGTCATGGCATTGGCGTGCAGGGGCAGGGAGGGCCCGTAATCGAAGATCAGGTCGCGCGCGGGCGAAAATTCCAGCGCCGGCAGGCCCGGAGGGGTCACCTGGTTGGTCTGGTTCAGCTCCGCGATCATGCCCTCGGCCGCGTCGGGATCCATGCTCTCGGGGCGCTGCCCCAGCAGCCCCAGCATCACCGCCCGGTCGGTGGCATGACCCTTGCCGGTGAAGGCCAGGGAACCATGCAGCGTCACGCGCAGCCGGGTGGGCTGGCCCGCGCCGGGGATGGGTTCGGCCCCGCCGCGCAGGTCGTCCAGGAAATGCGCGGCCGCCACCATCGGCCCCATCGTGTGCGACGACGAGGGACCGATGCCATGCTTGAAGACGTCGAAGACCGAGATGAACATGGATGTGTCAGCCGTAGATCGGGAAGCGGTCGCACATCGCCTTGACCTCGGCGCGGACGGAGGCTTCGGTGTCGGGGCAGCCTTCGCGATTGTCCGCCAGCGCCTTGAGGACGCGCAGGATCATCTGGCCGATGGTCCGGAATTCGGCCTCGCCGAAGCCGCGGGTGGTGCCCGCCGAGCTGCCAAGCCGGATGCCCGAGGTGACGAAGGGCTTTTCCGGATCGAAGGGGATGGCGTTCTTGTTGCAGGTCAGGCCCGCACGCTCCAGCCCGATCTCGGCGGCCTTGCCGGTGACGCCAAGCGGGCGCAGGTCGCACAGGACCATGTGGCAGTCGGTGCCGCCCGAGACGATGCCCATGCCGCCTTGGGTCAGGGTGTCGGCCAGGACGCGGGCATTGGCGATGACGTTCCGCGCGTAATCCTTGAACGAGGGCTGCAGCGCCTCGCCAAAGGCCACGGCCTTGGCGGCGATCACGTGCATCAGCGGGCCGCCCTGGTTGCCCGGGAAGACGGCCGAGTTGAACTTCTTGGCCAGGTCATCGTCATTGGTCAGGATCACGCCGCCGCGCGGGCCGCGCAGGGTCTTGTGCGTGGTCGAGGTGGTGACATGGGCATGCGGCACCGGGTTGGGGTATTCGCCTGCGGCGATCAGGCCCGCGTAATGGGCCATGTCGACCATCAGATAGGCCCCGACCTCGTCGGCGATGGCGCGGAAGGCGGCGAAGTCCATGTGGCGCGGATAGGCCGAGGCGCCCGCCACGATCAGCTTGGGACGTTCGGCCAGGGCCAGGTCGCGGACCTTGGCCATGTCGATCAGGTGCGTGTCCTCCTCGACCTCGTAGGAGACGACCTGGAACCACTTGCCCGACATGGTCACGGGCGAGCCGTGGGTCAGGTGGCCGCCATGGGCCAGCGACAGGCCCATGATCTTGTCGCCGGGCTGCAGCAGGGCCAGGAAGACCGCCTGGTTGGCCTGCGCGCCGGAATGGGGCTGGACGTTGACATGCGCGGCGCCGAACAGCTCCTTCAGGCGGTCGCGGGCGATGTCCTCGACCTCGTCCACGAATTCGCAGCCGCCGTAATAGCGCTTGCCGGGATAGCCCTCGGCATACTTGTTCGTCAGGACCGAACCCTGGGCCGCCAGGACATCGCTAGATACGATGTTCTCGGAGGCGATCAGCTCGATCTGGTCCTGCTGGCGGCTCAGTTCGCGGCCGATGGCCCCGGCGATGGCGGTGTCGGACAGGTGCGGGGTCTTGAAGTCGAGCATGGGAGGTCCTTTCGGCATTTCGGGGTCGTCCGCGGCCCGAAGGCCGCGAGCCGCAGGAGTGGAGGAGCGCGCCTCAGAGGCCGGACTTCAGTTCCACGGTGATCTTGTCCAGGATCGCGCGGACATGCGGCAGGAAGCTGCGCCACACGTCCATGCGGAAGTCCTGCGGGCCATCGCGCCACAACAGCACGGTCGCGCTGTCGAACAGCGTGCGCGCGCCCCGGCCGACCGGGATGGCATCGATGTCGCGGGGGCAGACGGCCGTCAGGGCCGTCAGCGCCTGCGCACCCGACAGGCGCAGCGTGATCTCGCGGTCGCTGACCTCGACCAGGCTGTGCGGGATCTGGGCATAGGCCGCAGCCCCCGCCGCGACCAGCGCGTCGCGCTCGGCCTCGGCGGTCAGGATCGCCCACTCGTCGGGACCCAGGCACAGGACCTCGGTCTGGCCGGCGGTGCTGCGCTGCCCGATCACGGTGGGCAGTTCCAGCCCGAGCGCGGCCGCCAGGGCCTCGCGCTGGCCGGGACGGACCCGCAGCGAGAAGCGGCCGACCGGGGGAAGCTCTTCCAGCAGGAAGGGCTGAGCATTGAAGTCATGTCGTTGCGTTGTCATGGTCGTCGCTCCTCAGGCCTTCAGCCGTTCGCCTTCAGGGTCATAGAAGTTGGTCGAGGTGACCTTGGCCCGGATCGTGCCGTTCGGCATCGGGATGTGCACCGTCTCGCCCATGCGGTTGTGGCCGCCGGTGATCACCGCCATCGCGATCGGCCGGCCCAGGGCCACCGAGTCATAGGACGAGGTCACATGCCCGGCCATGGTCATCGGCGTCTTCTGGTTGGGGTCCAGCACGATCTGCGCGCCTTCCTCCAGCCGGGTGCCGTCCTCGGTGATCAGGCCGACCAGCTGCTTGCGGTTCGGCGCGACGATGTCGGGACGATCCAGCGAGCGCTTGCCCACGAAGTCCTTCTTCGCCTTGCCGATCGCCCAGTCCAGACCCGCGTCCTGCGGGGTGACGGTGCCGTCGGTGTCCTGGCCCACGATGATATAGCCCTTTTCGGCGCGCAGGACGTGCATCGACTCGGTGCCATAGGGGCAGATGTCATAGGCACGGCCGGCCTCGTGGATCGCCTTCCACAGCGCAAGGCCGTGGCGGGCGGGGACGTTAATCTCGAAGCCCAGCTCGCCGGTGAAGCTGATGCGGAACAGGCGCGCCGGCAGGCCCGCCACGGTGCATTCCGCGACCGACATGTGCGGGAAGTTGGCGTCGGACATGTCCAGGCCTTCGACCAGCGGCTCCAGCACCTTGCGGGCGTTGGGACCGTTGACCGCGACCGTCGACCACTGTTCGGTCGTCGAGGTCAGCCAGACGTTCAGGTCGGGCCATTCGGTCTGGAGATAATCCTCCATCATGTTCAGGACGCGCGCGGCACCGCCGGTGGTGGTGGTGACGTGGAACAGGTCCTGCGACAGGCGGCCGATGACGCCGTCATCGCGGATGAACCCGTCCTCGCCCAGCAGAAGGCCATAGCGGCAGCGGCCCGGCGCCAGTTTCGTCCAGGGGTTCGTGTACATGCGGTTCATGAACTCGACCGCATCGGGACCCGCGACCTCGATCTTGCCCAGGGTCGAGGCATCGAACATGCCCACCGAGGCCCGCGTCGCGCGGCATTCGCGCGCCACGGCGGCATGCATGTCCTCTCCGCCCTTGGGGAAGTACCAGGCGCGGCGCCACAGCGACACCGGCTCGAACACCGCACCCTGCGCCTCGGCCCAGGGGTCGATGGGCGTCTTGCGGGTCAGTTCGAAGGTGGCGCCCTTGTGATAGCCCGCGAAGGCACCAAAGCTGGTCGGTGTGTAGGGCGGACGGAAGGTCGTCAGACCCACCTGCGGCGGCTGCTTGCCCAGGGCGTCGGCGGCGATCATCAGGCCGTTGATGTTCGACATCTTGCCTTGGTCGGTGGCCATGCCGTTGGTGGTGTAGCGCTTGACGTGCTCGATCGAGCGCATGCCCTCGCGCACGGCCAGGCGGATGTCCTTGGCGGTCACGTCGTTCTGGTAGTCGACAAAGGCCTTGGCCTTGCCGGCGCTGAGGTCGGTCGGCAGTTCCTTCTGGCTGACGCCGGTGCCGGGGCGGTCACCCTCGACGCCTGCGCCGAAGGCGGTGCCGGTGCGACCAAGGGCCTCGGCAGCGGCCATGCCGGCCTTCACGCCATCCTCGATCACCGGACCATAGCCCCAGAGCCCGCGGCCGGCGCCGGCGATCTGGCAGGCCTCGGTCTTGTGGTTGGGCAGGAAGGTGCGGCTGTCCGCATCCCAGGTCAGCGAACCCTTGGTGTGCGAGAAGAGATGCAGCGACGGCGTCCAGCCGCCCGACATCAGCAGCGTGTCGCAGGCGATCTTGCGGCCCGCGCCGACCTGGCCACCCTTGACCGGGTTGACGCGGACGCCCTTGATGCGCAGGCGGCCATAGGTCGTGGTGACGGTGTGGCCGGTCAGCAGCTGGATGCCGCGACGGCGGGCAGCCTCGGCCAGGTCCGGGCGGACCTGGTCGCGGGTGTCGGCGATGACCGTCACGCGGCCGCCGGCATCCACCAGGTCGAAGGCGGCGTAATAGGCGCTGTCATGGCTGGTCACCACGGCGGCGCAATCGCCGACCTTGACGCCATAGCGGTTCAGGTAGGTCTGCGCGGAGCCGGCCAGCATGACGCCCGGGCGGTCGTTGCCGTCGAACACCAGCGGCTTTTCCAGCGCGCCCTGCGCCAGGACGACCTGCTCGGCCCGGACGCGCCACATGCGTTCGCGCGGCGCACCATGCGGCGGCTGGTCCAGATGGTCGGTCAGACGCTCGCAGAGGCCCACGAAGTTCTGGTGGTAATAGCCGATGGCGGTGGTGCGGGTCATCACGCGGACACCGGCGGCGCGCAGCTGCGACAGCTGCTCGGCCAACCAAGCCCAGGAGCCGCGGCCGTCGATGCGCACCGAAGGATCGGACAGCAGCGAGCCGCCCATCTCGGCGTTCTCGTCCACCAGCACCACGCGGGCGCCGGAGCGTGCCGCGACCAGTGCCGCCGCGATGCCCGAGGCGCCGCCGCCGATCACCAGCACGTCGGTGTGCAGGTAGCGCGAGGCGTATTCGTCCGGGTCGACCTCGGTGGGCGACTTGCCCAGGCCGGCGGCGGCACGGATGAAGGGCTCATAGACCTTGTCCCAGAAGCTGCGCGGCCACATGAAGGTCTTGTAGTAGAAGCCGGCCGAGAACAGCATGTAGGCGCGGTCGTTCACCGCCCCGATGTCGAACTTCAGCGACGGAAACTTGTTCTGGCTCTCGGTCACCAGGCCCTGGCGCAGTTCCTGCACGGTGGCGCGGGTGTTCGGCTCGAACCGGCCCGGGCCGCGCGAGGTGCCGATCAGGGCGTTCGGCTCTTCCGAACCGGCGCTGACGGGACCGCGGGGGCGGTGATACTTGAACGAGCGGCCCATCAGGTGCACGCCGTTGGCCAGCAGCGCCGAGGCGACCGTGTCGCCGCGCAGGCCGGTGTAGCGGCGGCCGTCGAAGGTGAAGCTGACCGGCGCCGCGGGATCGACGCGGCCCATGCCGGGGATACGGTAACGGCTCATTCCGCGGCCTCCAGGGCGTTCAGGACCGGGCGTGCCTCGCCGGCCTTGTAGGTCATCAGGAAGCGGTCGCTGACAGTGTCGCGCACCGCGTTGAAGAAGCGTCCGCAGCCGTGGATGTGGCGCCAGCGCTCGAAATGCGGGCCCCGGGCGTTGGTGCGGATGAACAGGAAGTCGCGCCATTCCTCGTCCGACAGGGCAGAGGGGTCGGCGGGGCGGTCGATATGCGCCTCGCCGGCATAGGCGAACTCAAGCTCGGGCAGGGTTGCCTCGCAATAGGGGCAGTGGATCAGCAGCATGGGTCCGGTTCCTCAATGCGCCACGGCGGCGGCGGCGGCTTCGTCGATCAGCCGGCCGGTGGTGAAGCGTTCCAGGGTGAAGGGTGCGTTGATGGGATGCGGCTCGTCCTTGGCGACGGTCCAGGCCAGCGTATGCGCGGCCCCCGGGGTCGCCTTGAAGCCGCCCGTGCCCCATCCGCAGTTGACATAAAGGCCCTTGACCGGGGTCTTGCCCAGGATGGCGCTGCGGTCGGGGGTCACGTCCACGATCCCGCCCCATTTGCGCAGCATGCGCATCCGGTTGAAGATCGGGAAGACCTCGCAGATGGCCGCGACCGTATGCTCGATCAGCGGCAGGCCGCCGCGCTGGCTGTAGCTGGTGTACTGGTCGGTGCCCGAGCCGATGACCAACTCGCCCTTGTCGGACTGGCTGATATAGGCATGGACGCTGTTCGACATCACGACGCAGGGGAAGATCGGCTTGATCGGCTCGCTGACCAGCGCCTGCAGCGGATAGCTTTCCAGCGGCATCCGCACGCCCGCGCTGTCCATGACGACGCTGGTGTTGCCGGCGGCCGAGACGGCGACCTTCTTGGCCTTGATGAAGCCCTTGGCGGTGTCGACGCCCAGCACCGCCCCGTCGGGGCCGCGGCGGATCGCGATGACCGGGCAGTTCTGGATGATGTCGACGCCGCGCGCCGCCGCGGCGCGGGCATAGCCCCAGGCCACCGCGTCGTGGCGTGCCGTGCCGGCCCGCATCTGCAGGGCCGCGCCCATGACGGGATAGCGCGCGTCGGGGCTGATGTTCAGCGGCGGGCAGAAGGCCTTGGCCTCTTCCTTGGTCAGCCAGCGGTTGTCGACGCCGTTCAGGCGGTTCGAATGCACGTGGCGCTGGAACGACTGCACGTCATGGACGTTGTGCGCCAGCATCATCACGCCGCGCTTCGAATACATGACGTTGTAGTTCAGCTCCTGGCTGAGGTTTTCCCACAGGTCCAGGGCGTGGTCATAGAGCCGCGCGCTTTCGTCATAGAGATAGTTCGACCGGATGATCGTGGTGTTGCGGCCGGTATTGCCGCCGCCCAGCCAGCCCTTGTCGATCACCGCGACATTGGTGATGCCGTGTTCCTTGGCCAGGTAATAGGCGGCACCCAGGCCATGACCGCCGGCGCCGACGATGACCACGTCGTATTCCGCCTTGGGCTGGCTGTCGGGCCATTGCTCGCGCCAGCCCTTGTGGCCGTTCAGAGCTTGCTTCAGCAGGGAGAAGGCAGAGAAGTGCGTCATGTCGATGCCGCCGTGTTTGAAGGACTGGACAGCAATCTACTTTCAAGGCAAAGGTCAGGGTTGAAGAATTGCGTCACCGTTCGTGCAGGATCGCGTCATGGCCCAGAATCTCCAGCCCGTCCAGAAACGCCTCCGTGTCGCGTTTCTTCTGGCCGACCAGTTCACCCTGTCGGCCTTCGCCAATTTCGTGGACGTGCTGCGCCTGGCGGCGGACGAGGCCGACAAGTCGCGTCCCATCCTGTGCGACTGGACGGTGCTGTCGGACCGGATGGACAGCGTCCGCTCCAGCTGCGGCGTCCGCGTCCAGCCCGACACGCGGCTGCGCCAGGCCGGGCGCTTCGACTATCTGGTCGTGGTCGGCGGGCTGATCAGCGACCGGGCGATGCTGGACCCCGCGGCGATGGAGTTCCTGCAGGCCACGGCGGCGCGCGGGGTGCCCATCATCGGGCTTTGCACCGGCGTCTTCACCCTTCAGGCGGCGGGGCTGCTGCAGGGGTACCGCTGCTGCGTCAGCTGGTTCCACCACCAGGACTTCCTGGACCGCTTTGACAGCGAACGGCCGGTCTCGGACCAGATCTTCGTGGTGGATCGCGACCGCCTGACCTGTTCGGGCGGGCATGGTGCCGCGCATCTGGCCGCCTTCCTGGTGCAGCGCCATATCGGCCAGTCGGCGGCCACCAAAAGCCTCAACATCATGATGATCGACGACGTGCTCAGCGGCCAGCGGGCGCAGCCCGGTCAGGCGCTGGCGCGCCAGCCGCGCGACGAACTGGTCAAGCGCGCCTTGCTGAAGATGCAGCAGAGCATCGAGCTGCCGCGCACGGTCGATGACCTGGCCGCCGAGCTGGGGGTGGGGCGGCGGACGCTGGAACGCCGCTTCCAGGCGGATCTGGGGCAGTCGCCCCGCACGATCTATCTGGAGATCCGGATCGAGCGCGCCCTGACCCGGCTGCGCACGACCGACCATCCCATCACCGAGATCGCGCTGGCCTGCGGCTTCTGCGACGCGCCGCACCTGTCGCGGATGCTGAAGGCGGAACGGGGCCTGACGCCTGCGGAAATCCGGCGGGCGCGGCCCGAAACGTCGGAAACGCAGCCGGCCCGTCCCCTGGTCCGGCAGCAGTGACCTGATCCGGTGGTCGCGGCGGGGCTGCGGCCGTGGTGGCATGGGCACATGACGGCGGAGGCAAAAGCAGATCGCCCGCCCAGGTGACTGGGCGGGCGGTTCGGAAGACATCCCGGTCGCAGTGATGACCGGATGTTGCTGCGGCCGGTGCCGTTACTCGGCCGCCATGGCGGTCGGACGCTCGGTCGCACGGACGCGGTCCAGGTACCAGTTCACGAACTGGATTACGCCATCCTCGTGCAGCGTCGAGTAGGGGCCAGGCTGGTAGGCGGGCGAGCAGATGCCCTGCTGGTTATGCTCGACCACGCGGCGATCTTCGTCGTTGGTGTGTTCCCAGACCGTGGTGAGGTTCTTCAGGTCATAATCCACGCCTTCGACGGCGTCCTTGTTGACCAGCCAGGTGGTCTGGACCTCGGTCTCCATCGGGCTGATCGGGGTCACGCGGAAGGTGATCGAGTGGTCGGTCAGGAAGTGGTTCCAGGTCGTGGGATAATGGAACATCAGCAGCGTGCCGGCATCCAGGAAGGGAACCTGGCCGAGGCGCTTCTGCACGGCGATCTTGCCGCTGACCGTATAGCTTTCCGCACCGTCCAGAAGCGGCATCCGCGCCACGCGGAACTGCCCGTCGGCACCCATCTGGAAGCGCGAGGGCGCCCCGGCCGATTCCATGCGGTTGAAGTGGTTCTCGACCTTCTCGGGGAAGGTGCCGTCGGGGCTGACGCCGGTGATCGACGGATCCTCGGGATAGGTGCGGCACAGGTCGGGGTGGTTGCCGGCGCAGTGATAGCACTCGCGGTTGTTTTCCCAGACCAGCTTCCAGTTGCCGTTCTCGATGATCGTGGACTGGAAGGCGACCTTGGCGTTCGACAGGTCATGCACGCCCAGATAGGGCGTCACGGTCGCGGCGAAGGTGTCGAAGTCGGGCGCGGTCTCGGCCAGGCAGATATAGACCAGGCCAGCCAGTTCGCGGCAATGGACGGGCTTCAGCTTGTACTGCGTCGGGTCGAAGTCGACGCCCATGTCGCGGGCCCAGACCAGCTGGCCGTCCAGGCCGTAGGTCCACTGGTGATAGGGGCAGGTCAGCTTGGCCACGCGGCCCTGCGAGGCGCTGCAGATGATCGACCCGCGGTGGCGGCACGAGTTGTGGAAGGCGCGGATGCCGCCCTGGTTGTCGCGCAGCACGATGACGTCATAGGCACCGATGCGCAGGCGCTGGAAGCTGCCGGACTTGTCCAGGGTGCAGGCCGGGATGGCATAGAGCCATTCGCGGTAGAAGATCGTCTCCATGTCCCGCTCGAACATCTCGGGCGAGGTGTAGAAGGCTTGCGGCAGTCCGTGGCCGGGCTTGTGGCTGGACAGCAGGTCGGAAACAAAATTGTCGGGGCGGTGCATGGCGGGCTCCTGAGGGCGGACTAGCTTCGGCAGACGAAGCCATTTGCTGCTACGATTGACAATCTGGAAAAATTTCAATTGGAGTTAGATGTTCTAACGTCACCCTCGCCGCGCGCGGGATTGCGACGGAATGCTTCGGAAAGCGACATTTTGCATGAACAAGCCCTATGACCTGCCCTCGCTGACCGACCTGTCCTGTTTCGAAGTCGCCGCCCGGCACCGCAGCTTCAAGCGCGCCGCGACCGAGCTGAACGTGACGCCCGCCGCCGTCAGCCACCGCATCAAGGCGCTGGAACAGGAGCTGGGGCAGCCGCTGTTCACCCGCCGCTTTCGGGGCGTGGAGCTGACCGAGGCGGGGGCGCTGCTGTTCGTGGCCCTGCAGCGGGGGTTCACCGGCATTTCCGACATCGTGGCCCGCATCCGCAGCCGGCATGTCCGGTCAGGCGTGTCCATCGCGGCGACGACGGCGATGAGCACCATGTGGCTGATGCCGCGCCTGGCCGCGTTCTGGCGCTCCTATCCCGAGATCGCCATCTCCCAGGCGGTGCAGGACGGGCAGGTGCCCGAAGGCGTGGACCTGAGCATCCATTACGGCGATCCTGACCCGCAGGACGACGAGACGATCATCCTGTTCCGCGACCGCATCCTGGCCTTGGGCACGGCCGAGCTGGCCGAGCGGCACGGCATCCGCCGGCTGGAGGACCTGACCCGCGTGCCGCTGGTCCATACGCGCTCGGATGCCGGCGACTGGACCGGCTGGCAGAACTGGTTCGAGCATCTGGGCGCGGCGCCGCCCCAGGGACCGTCCTTCGTGCTGAACAACTACCTGGTGTCGCTGAAGGCGGCCGAGGATCACATGGGCGCCGTGCTTGGCTGGGAGGGTCTGCTGGGCAGCTATCTGAACAAAGGCCCGCTGATCCAGCTGGTCCCCGAGGCCATGCCCTCGCCCTTTCCCTTTTATCTGCGGGTCCATGGCCGGGCTTCGGCCAACGGACGGCTGCTGGCGGACTGGCTTGCCTCGAATGTCCAGCTGACCTGAAACGGGAAAACCCCGGCGGATCGCTCCGCCGGGGTTCTTGTTCAGGTTAGCTGATCTTGTCCTCAGCTTCTGGGCTTGAGGTTCTCGGGGTCGTAGATCGGCTTGTAGCCGATGCCCACGACCTCGACCGGGTAGATCTCGTCGAAATACGACACGTTCAGCTTCCGGCCTTCCTGGCAATAGGCCCAGGGCAGGTAGGCCAGCGCGATGTTCTTGCCGACGCTGGGACCATAGGCGATGGAGGTCGTGTAGGACCGCCGGCCCAACTCGTCGATCAGCACTTCGCCGCTCTCGGGATCCATGACCGGCAGCGTGCCGACCGGGAAGCGCGCGACGCCGTTGCTGTCGACGTTGTCGGTCATCACCAGGGTGCACAGCATGGCGGGCTGGTTGGCGCGCTCGCGATACTCCTGGTGCTTGGCCTTGCCGACGAAGTCGGCCTCCTTGACCTTCGGACGCGACAGGTCGGCCTCGTAGAGGTTGTACTGGGTCAGAAGGTCGGCGTTCTGCAGGCGCAGCGACTTTTCCAGGCGACGCGAGTTCGCATAGGTCTCGACGCCCACGGCCATGACCCCGGCACCACGCAGCGCGTCCCAGACCGCCAGACCGTCATCATAACGCAGGTGCAGTTCCCAGCCCTGTTCGCCCACATAGGAGATGCGGAAGGCCATGACCTTGCAGCCGGCGATCTCGATCTCACGGATGGCCGCGAAGGGGAAGTTCGCCGCGTCCAGCGCGTCCGGATCGGCCACGACCTTCTTGAGGTTCTCCCGCGCGTTGGGGCCCCAGATGCCGATGGTGGTGAACTTTTCGGTCACGTCGGTGATGGTGACGTCAAAGCCTTTGTCCTGGGCCACGCGGCGCATGTAGATCAGGTCGCGCGGGCCGGCATCGGCACCGTTCACCAGGCGGCAGCGGTCACCCATGCGGAAAACGGTGAAGTCGGCGCGAACCATGCCTTCCTCGTCCAGCATGTGGGTGTAGATGCCCTTGCCGATGTTGGCGTCGCCGCCGATCTTGGCCGCGCAGAGCCATTCCATCAGGGCGACGTGGTCCGGGCCCTCGATGTCGGTCATGTGGAAGTGCGACAGGTTGATGATGCCGCAGTCGGCGCTCATCTCCAGCTGCTCGGCGTTGGACACGCGCCAGAAATGGCGGCTGTCCCATTCGTTCTCGCGCAGCGGCACCTGGTCCGCGTATTTCTCCAGCAGATGCTCGTTGGCGGCATAGCCGTGGGCGCGTTCCCAGCCGCCCAGTTCCATGAAGTAGCCGCCCAGTTCCTTCTCACGCTCGTGGAAGGGCGAACGGCGGATGCCGCGGGCATTGGCAAAGGGCTCGCGCGGGTGGACCGGCGGGTTGTAGATCTTGGCAGCCGTTTCCTCGCAGCGACCCCAGATATAGTCCTCGGACAGCTGGAAGTCGTTGAAGCGGGCATAGTCGATCGCGTGATGGTCGATGTCGGTGCGACCCTTGGTCATCCAGTCGGCGATCAGCTTGCCCATGCCCGGGCCGTCCTTGACCCAGATGGCGACGGCATACCACAACCCGCGCATCTTGCGGCTTTCGCCCATCGACGGGCCGCCGTCGGTGGTCGTCTGCAGCAGGCCGTTGAACGAGTGGCTTTCGTTGAAGCCCAATTCCGCCAGGATCGGCGTCAGCTCCATCGCCCGCTCCAGCGGCTCGATCACGTCGTCCAGCACCAGGTCGCGCTGCGAGGGCGACAGGCGGGCCTGATCCTTTTCCAGAAGCTCGCGCGGATGGACCATCCGGACGTCCTTCTCGTAGTAGTAGCCCCACTCGATCTGGCCGCCTTCGGTGGTGTTGGGATCGCCCGTGTCGCGCAGGTAGGCCGAGTTGCCTTGGTCGCGCAGCAGCGGACGGCCGATTTCCAGGCCGGTGCCGGCGAATTCGTCATAGGGACCGAAGAAGGTCAGCGGGTGGTCGACCGGCATCACCGGCAGGTCTTCGCCCGCCATCTCGGCGATCAGGCGACCCCAGAGGCCGGCGCAGACCACGACGTAATCCGCCATGATCGTCCCGCGCGAGGTCTTGACGCCCTTGATGCGGCCGTTCTCGTGGATCAGTTCCAGTGCGGGGGTGTTGGCAAAGATCTTCAGCTTGCCGGCGTTCACGCCCATGTCGACCAGCTTGCCGGCGACCGTCTGCGACCGCGGCACGACCAGGCCCGCATCGGGATCCCAGAGCGCGCCCTGGATCTGGTCTTCCTCCAGCAGGGGGAACTTCTCCTTGGCCTCGGCGGCCGAGATGATCTTGACGTTGGTGCCGAAGGCCTTGCCGCTGTCGACGCGGCGCTTCAGTTCGGCCATGCGGGCGTCGTCGCCGACGCGCGCGACTTCCAGGCCGCCGATGCGCTTGTAGTTGCCCAGCTTCTCGTAGAAATCCATGGAGTACATGGTCGTCCAGCACGACAGCAGGTCATGGCTGGTCGCATAGCAGAAGTCGGAGGCATGGGCGGTCGAGCCGATATCGGTCGGGATGCCCGACTTGTCGATGCCCACGATGTCGTCCCACCCGTTCTCGATGAGATGATGGGCGACCGAGGCCCCGACGATTCCACCGAGGCCGACAATAACGACCCTGGCCCTCTCTGGGAATGAAGACATCACGGATTCCTTGCTTTCGAGATGTTTGAAACGGGAAAGGCGGCCGCCAGACAATCACGTCCGGCGGCCGAATGACAGAGCGTGCGGCGCCCGGGGCCGTGCGTCATTTTAGATCGGGCGCGGGCAGGCCGACGCGGCGATAGGCTGCGATCAGCGTGTTGTGCATCAGCGTCATGATCGTCATCGGACCGACGCCGCCCGGAACCGGGGTGATCGCGCGGGCGCGGCGGGCGGCGGTTTCGAAATGCACATCGCCGACCAGGCGGGCCTTGCCGTCGCGGGTGACGCGGCTGGTGCCCACGTCGATGACCGTGGCGCCCGGCTTGATCCAGTCGCCCTGGATCATCTCGGCCGCGCCGACGGCGGCGACCACGATATCCGCCTGCGCCAGCTTGGCGGGCAGGTCGCGGGTGCGCGAATGGGCCATGGTGACGGTGCAGTTCTCGGCCAGCAGCAGCTGCGCCATCGGCTTGCCGACCAGGATCGAGCGGCCGACGACGACCGCGTCCAGGCCTGACAGGTTGCCCAGGCTGGAGCGGAGCAGCATCAGGCAGCCAAGCGGCGTGCAGGAGACCAGCCCCGGCATGCCCGAGGCCAGATAGCCCGCATTGACCGGATGCAGGCCATCGACGTCCTTGTCGGGATCGATGGCCTTGATGACTGCCAGGCTGTCCAGGTGGCCGGGCAGGGGAAGCTGAACCAGGATCCCGTCCACCGTGTCATCGGCGTTCAGGTCCCCGATCAGCGACATCAGTTCCTGCTGGGTGCAATCCTCGGACAGGACATGCTCAAAGCTTTCCATGCCCAGCTGGCGGGCCATGCGGCCCTTGCTGCGAACATAGACCTGGCTGGCCGGGTCGGTGCCGACCAGCACCACCGCCAGGCCCGGCGCGCGACCGGTCCGGGCGGCGAAGGCGGCCGCATGTCCCGCGATGCGTTCGCCCAGGCTGGCGGCAAAGGCCTTGCCGTCGATGATCTGGGCGGTCACCGGCTGGTCCTCGACCTGCGCTTCGGCCGACATCACAGCTGGCGCTCGAGTTCGGGCAGGATCTCGAACAGGTCGCCTACCAGGCCGTAATCGGCAACCTGGAAGATCGGCGCCTCGCCGTCATTGTTGATGGCGACGATGATCTTGCTGTCCTTCATGCCGGCCAGGTGCTGGATGGCGCCCGAGATGCCGCAGGCGACATAAAGGTCGGGGGCGACGATCTTGCCGGTCTGGCCGACCTGGAAGTCGTTGGGGGCATAGCCCGCATCGACCGCCGCGCGGCTGGCGCCCACGGCGGCGCCCAGCTTGTCGGCCAGCGGGTTGATGATCTGGTTGAACCGCTCCTGCGAACCCAGGGCACGGCCGCCCGAGACGATGATCTTGGCCGATCCCAGTTCGGGACGCTCGCTGTGCGACAGCAGGTTCTCGACAAAGCGCGACAGCTCGGCGCCCTCGGCTCCGGCCGGCAGGGCCTCGACGGGCGCCGCGGAGGCACCGGCGGCGGCGGCATCGAAGCTGGAGGTGCGGACGGTCACGACGCGGACGGCCTCGCGGGACTGCACCACCTCGATGGCGTTGCCGGCATAGATCGGGCGCTTGAACGTGTCGGAGGAGACGACCTCGATCGCATCCGAGACCTGCATCACGTCCAGCAGCGCCGCGACGCGGGGCAGGACGTTCTTGCCGGTGCTGGTGGCGGGGGCGATGATGGTGTCATAGCTGGAGGCGATCGCCACGATCAGCGCGGCGGTCGGCTCGGCCAGGCGGTGCTCCAGCGCATCGGCCTCGGCCAGCAGCACGCGGCGCACGCCGGTCAGCCCGGCCGCGGCCTGGGCGGCGGCGCCGGCACCCTTGCCGGCCACCAGGATGTCGATCTCGCCGCCGATCCGCGAGGCGGCCGTCAGGGCGCGCGCGGTGGTCTCGGACAGGGTTGCGTTGTCGTGATCTGCAAGAAGAAGAATTGCCATGTCTGTGTTCCCTGTCCGCTCAGATGACCGCAGCTTCGTTTTTCAGCTTGTCGAGCAGCTCAGCCACGCTGGAGACGCGCATGCCGGCCTGGCGCTCGGAAGGTTCCTCGACCCGCAGGACCGACAGGCGCGCCGCGGGGGTGACGCCGTAATCCTCGGGGGTCTGCTGGACCAGCGGCTTCTTCTTGGCCTTCATGATGTTGGGAAGGCTGGCATAGCGCGGCTCGTTCAGGCGCAGGTCGGCGGTGACGATCGCCGGCAGGGTCACGTCGATGACCTGCAGGCCGCCGTCGATCTCGCGCGTGACCTTGGCCGTGTCGCCCGACAGTTCCAGCTTGGAGGCAAAGGTTGCCTGGGCCCAGCCCAGCAGGGCCGACAGCATCTGGCCGGTCTGGTTGCAGTCGTCGTCGATCGCCTGCTTGCCCAAGATGACCAGGCCGGGCTCCTCGGTCTGGGCCACGCCCTTCAGAAGCTTTGCGACAGTCAGCGGCTCGACCGTGCCCTCGGCGACGATCAGGATGGCGCGGTCGGCGCCCATGGCCAAGGCGGTGCGCAGCACCTCCTGCGCCTGTGCCGGGCCGACGGAAACGACGATGACCTCGCTGGCGGCGCCCGATTCCTTCAGGCGCACGGCCTCCTCGACGGCGATCTCGTCGAAGGGGTTCATCGACATCTTCACGTTCGCCAGGTCCACGCCCGTCCCGTCGGACTTCACGCGTATCTTGACGTTGTAGTCCACCACCCGCTTCACAGGGACCAGAACTTTCATTTTCAGCTCCTCCTCGTCGTGGCTCCGGCGAACCGGGCCTTAGGTTCCTTGCCCGCGGCTGCGGACGACAGGACGGACGCGACCCTGGCCCCCGGCACCGACCCTGCAGGCGGCGCATCGCGGGGCCGGTGAATCAGCAGTAGCGCCGGCCTTCTTGAGCGTATGAATGCAATATTACAGCCGGCCGCGACAGAACATTTGCGTCATCGGGGGATTACGGCTACGACAATGCGTCACCCCGCGCGCAGGAACGGCAGGACCTATGGAACAGATTCCCGCACTCTCCCCCAATCCCTTGCGGCCCCGCATGCCCGCCCGTGCCGCCCGCGGCGCGAACGAGGATGTCCGCCTGTCGGTCGGCTTCATCCTGGCGCGGCGCTTCACGCTCTGCGCCTTTGCGAATTTCGTGGACGTGCTGCGCCTTGCCGCGGACGAAGGCGACCGCTCGCGCCCGATCCTGTGCCGCTGGACGGTCCTGTCGGATGACATGGACGCCGTCGCCTCCAGTTGCGGGATCACCGTCCAGCCCAAGGAACGCCTGGGGGACCCGACCCGATTCGACTATATCGTCGTGATCGGCGGGCTGATGGAGGACACCAAGACCCTGCGCGCCCCCTATGTCCGCTTCCTGCACGAGGCCGCGCAGAAGGGCGTGCCGCTGGTGGGCGTCTGCACCGGGGCCTTCCTGCTGCACCAGGCCGGGCTGCTGGACGGCTATCGCTGCTGCGTCAGCTGGTTCCACCATGCCGACTTCCTTGAGCAGTTCGAGGGGCTGAACCCGGTCACGGACCAGATCTTCGTGGTCGATCGCGACCGGCTGACCTGTTCGGGCGGCGCCAGTTCGGCCCACTTGGCAGCCTTCCTGGTGGATCGCCATGTCGGTCGCGCGCAGGCCAGCAAGAGCCTGCACATCATGATCATCGACGAGGCCCTGCAGGCGGAAAAGCCGCAGCCCGGCATCACCATGGACTTCAAGACCCGCGACCCGATCGTGCTGCGGGCGCTGCTGCTGATGCAGCAGAACATCGACGCGCCCTTTTCGGTGGCCGAGGTGGCCCGCCGGATCGGCCACAGCAAGCGGCAGCTGGAGCGCCATTTCCGCAACGCGCTGAATACCTCGCCCCAGGCGGCCTTTCTCAGCATCCGCCTGTCGCTGGCCCATCACCTGATCCGCACCAGCGACAAGTCGATCTCACAGATCGCGGTGGATTGCGGTTTCTGCGATTCGTCGCATCTGAGCCGGATGTTCCGGCGCCGCTTTGGCGACACGCCCCTGTCCATGCGGCAGGCCATCGCCGCCTGACGGGGCCAGACGAATGAAAAACCCCCGCGGGACCTGCGTCCCGCGGGGGTTCGAATTTTTGGGTGCGGCGCCGGGGCGCCGCGGGATCAGCGCGGCTCGCTGGCCAGGCCCCGCCAGACCGACACGCACATGATCAGCAGCAGGGCCGTGAAGGGCAGGCCGGTCGAGATGACCATGGACTGCAGCGACTTCAGCCCGCCCACCGACAGCAGCAGGACGATCGCGACGATGGCTTCGAAGACGCACCAGAAGACCCGCTGCGGCATCGGCGCATCGACCTTGCCGCCTGCTGTGATCGTGTCGATCACCAGCGAACCCGAGTCCGACGACGTGACGAAGAACACGATCACCAGGATGATGCCGACGAACGAGGTGATGCCCGACAGCGGCAGGTTCTCCAGCATGGTGAACAGCTGCAGCGGCAGATCGGCCTCGCTGACGGCGGTATAGCCCTGACGGACGACCTGGCTGATCGCCTCACCGCCGAAGATCGACATCCACACCACGCAGACCAGCGACGGGATCAGCAGGACGCTGATCAGGAACTCGCGCACCGTCCGGCCGCGCGAGACGCGGGCGATGAACATGCCGACGAAGGGCGACCAGCTGATCCACCAGGCCCAGTAGAACGAGGTCCAGCCCTGCATGAAGTTCACGTCGTCACGCCCGACCGGATTCGACAGCGCCGGCAGGTACTGCAGATAGGCCAGCAGGAAGTCGCCCATGTCGGTCAGCAGCAGCAGCGTCGGCCCCGCGAAGAGCACGAAGGCCAGCAGGCCGAAGGCCAGGCCCATGTTGATCTGCGACATCAGCTTCACCCCGGCCTCGAGGCCGCGGATGACCGAGAAGAGCGCAATGGCGGTGATGCCGATGATCAGGATGATCTGCGAGGTTTCGTTGATCGGCATGCCGAACAGATGGTTGAAGCCGGCATTGGCCTGCACCGAACCCAGACCCAGGGAGGTGGCCAGACCGAACAGCGTGGCAAAGACCGCCAGGATGTCGATGATGTGGCCAGGCCAGCCCCAGACGCGCTCGCCGAAGATCGGGTAGAAGGCCGAGCGCATGGTCAGCGGCAGGCCCTTGTTGTAGCTGAACAGCGCCAGGCTGAGGCCCACCACCGCGTAGATGGCCCAGGGGTGCAGCGCCCAGTGGAAGATCGTGGCGGCCATGCCGACCCGGATCGCCTCGGCCTGGGTAGCGCCGCCACCCAGCGGGGCCCAGTCCGTGCGGACGCCATCCGCCCCGACAGCCGTTCCGCCCAGAGAGGACGAGAAGTGGCTGAGCGGCTCGGACACGCCGTAGAACATCAGGCCGATGCCCATGCCTGCCGCGAACAGCATCGCGAACCAGCTGAGATAGCTGAAGTCGGGAACCGCGTCGCGTCCGCCAAGGCGCACCTTGCCATAGGGGCTGAGGATCAGCACCAGGCACAGGATCACGAAGATGTCGGCGGCACCGATGAAGAACCAGTCGAAGCCCTGCGTGACCTCGTTGAACAGGGTCGAGAACATCGCGCCCGAGGTCTCGGGCATGGCGATGGCGAAGATCACGAAGGCGATCACGCTGATGGCCGAGATCGCGAAGACCGGGTTGTGGATGTTGTAATCGAACGGGCCCACCGTTCCCGCGATGTTGTCGCGGCCGACCTGGTAATCGGTGTCGATGACACCGTTGGTCGAGGGGCTACCGGGCTGGTGCATGGCACTGCCCGCCTTCGGATTGTAGGTCAAGATCTCTCCTCCTGAGTTGGCGTCCGCCTGCCGAGGTTGGTCCAGCCATGCGTGTTCCGTCTTGTCGTGGTGCAGCGGCAGCAGCCGCGCGATCCCTGCGACCCGCCGGGGGTGCCTGGGCGCATGCGGTGCTGCGAGGTCGTGTCGCTATGCTTCTGCAGGGGCGGCTGAGCTGGGCTTTGGAGACTGGCGAACTTTTCAGTCCTGCGGTTATTCCCGGATCGCGGCCGGTTGGGCAGGACGAGTGCGACGCAGTCGCAGGAGCATCGCGACGAAATGGCGCAGCGGGGAACCCGCGCAGCAGGGTCAGCGGTTCTCTACCCCTTCCTCATGACTCCTGTGTGACGCCGCAGCAGCGTGACAGATTGACGCGCAGGGCAACTTCCGGAGGCGGACAGGGGCCGGGCGCACATCTCCTATCGGAATGTCGCGAACATTCATGCGACCGATTGGCGCTTGGGGCTAACTGCCCGGGACGACATCCAGAGCGTCGCCCGACCGGGCGTCGCACCCGCAATCCCGCCGATTTCGGCCCTCATCCGGCCTGCGCCCGCGTCACCTTGTGCCCGCGCGCGCCTCGAAGCGGCAGCAGGACCCCGTCACAACATTCGGCAGCGTCGGCAGCGGCCTGCCCTCATGCCGAGCCCTTGGAAAGGTGCCAAGAATCCATGCCCCAGATCATCCTTACCGTCTCCTGCCCCGTCCGGACCGGCATCGTCGCGGCGATCTCGACCTTCCTCGCCGAGCGCGGCTGCAACATCCACGACAGCTCGCAGTTCACCGACCTCGAGAACGACCGCTTCTTCATGCGCCTCAGCTTCATGTCCGAACAGGGCAAGTCGCGCGAGGACCTGAGCGAGGAATTCGCCGCCCATGCCCAGACCTTCGGCATGGACTATGCCTTCCATGACCCCTGCCAGAAGATGAAGGTCGTGATCATGGTGTCCCATTTCGGGCACTGCCTGAACGACCTTCTGTATCGCTGGCGGATCGGCGCGCTGCCCATCGACATCGTCGCCGTCATCTCGAACCACATGGATTACCAGAAGGTCGTCGTGAACCACGATCTTCCGTTCCACTACATCAAGGTGACCAAGGCCAACAAACCCGAGGCTGAGGCGCAGCAGATGCGCGTCGTGCAGGAAAGCGGCGCGGACCTTGTGGTGCTGGCGCGCTACATGCAGATCCTGTCCGATGAGATCTGCCAGAAGATGTCGGGCTGCATCATCAACATCCACCATTCGTTCCTGCCCAGCTTCAAGGGCGCGAACCCCTACAAGCAGGCTTATGAGCGCGGCGTGAAGCTGATCGGCGCCACCAGCCACTACGTCACCGCCGACCTGGACGAGGGCCCGATCATCGAGCAGGACATCGTTCGCGTGACCCACGCCCAGAGCGCGTCGGATTACGTCAGTCTTGGCCGCGACGTCGAGAGCCAGGTGCTGGCCCGCGCGATCCACGCCCATATCCACCGCCGCGTCTTCATCAGCGGCGACAAGACCGTCGTTTTCCCGGCCAGCCCCAACGAATACGCCTCCGAGCGGATGGGCTGAGGACTGAAAAGACGGGGTCGGGCAGGTCCCGAACCCGAAGGGGACGAACATCCGCCCCTGATGACATGAAGGGCCCGCTGTCCATGCGACAGCGGGCCTTTTGCATGCGCAGGCAGGATCCCGCCGCAACTCATCCTCAAGGAGAGTCATATTCTATCCATCATATCCTTGTGAATAGTAGCCAGGCCGGACATCCACCGCTTAAAAGGCTTTTGTAGCAATTTCTCCTTTAGGTTGTGCGGACGCCGCCGGGGACTGCTTCGGCAGGGTGGCGGTCCTTCAATAACTTTCTATTCAGGAGCGGGCATGCCAATCACCTATGACGCGCAATCGGTTCACCTGGCGCAACTCGGGCAAAGGCTCACGTCGGACAGCTGGATCATCTCGGACTGGAATGCCGGCCAATCCAGCATCACCAAATGGGCCAGCCAGAACGTGCGCAAGGCCGCCGACGGCGCCATCGAGTTCGTGCTGGACAGGGCGCCCGCGGGATCGGCCCGGCCCGTGCAGGGGGCCGAGATCCAGTCGATGGCCAAGGCCACCACCGGCACCTGGACCTGGCAGGCGCAGGTGCCCGAGATGGTGCCCGGCGCGGTTTTCGGCATGTTCCTCTACAAGTCGGACTGGAAGAACGACCCGACCTTGGAGTTCGATTTCGAATTCGTGGGCGGCGACACGACCAAGGTGCAACTGTGCATCCATATGCAGGACGCCAATGGCCGGCACATCACCCTGACCAACAACGGCCAGCCGATCATCGTGGACCTGGGCTTCGATGCCGCAAAGGGCATGCACAGCTATGAGATGACCATCAGCGAGACCGAGGCCGTCTTCATCATCGACGGCCAGGTGGTCGGACGCTATGGTGCGGCCGACATGCCGGGCAACGTCTGGTACACGGGCCAGCTGTCCAGCTATGTCGACCTCTGGGCCGTCGCGCCTGCGCAGGAGGCCTGGGCTGGCAAGTGGCAGGATCCCGGTCGACCCCTGGTGGCGCGCGTGGGCGATGTCGAGGTACGGCCCGGCGACCTGGACAACCTGACGCTGGGGCAGGTCACCTATGGCGACGCCTTAGGCAATTTGATCGACGGCACCGACCGCGACGACGAGATCGACGGCGGGGACGGCAACGACACCATCCAGGGCCATGCGGGCAACGACACGCTGCATGGCAGCGCGGGCGACGATCGCCTGTTCGGCGGCGCCGGGCACGATCAGCTGTTCGGCGGCAGCGGCAATGACCAGTTGCACATGGACGAGGGGGATGACCGGCTGGATGGCGGTCCGGGCAGCGACACCGTGGTGGTTCTGGGCGCCGTGGCGGCCGAGATCGACCTGGCCCTGACCAGGGCGCAGAACACCGGCTATGGCAATGATGTGCTGGTCGAGATCGAACATGCGATCGGCGGCCTGGGCCATGACCGGCTGTTCGGCAATGATGCGGCGAACATCCTGGCCGGCGGCGACGGCAGTGACCTGCTGGACGGTCGGGCCGGCAGGGACACGCTTTATGGGGGGAATGGGTCCGACACCCTGGTCGGCGGCGCGGGCGCCGACCAGCTCTTTGGCGGGGCGGGGGCGGACCAGTTGCTGGGTGGCGACGGGAACGACAGCCTCTACCTCGAGGAGGGCGACGACATCATCGACGGGGGCGCAGGCGTTGACCGGCTGATCGTGTCGGGCTCCATCGGCGCAAGGGTTGACCTGTCGATCCAGACGGCGCAGCAGACCGGTTACGGCAATGACGTTATCCGCGACATCGAGAATGTGCTGGGCGGAAGGGGCGACGACTGGCTGTCCGGCAATGGCCAGGACAACCTGCTGCGCGGCAACAGGGGCGCCGACACGCTGCTGGGCGGCGGCGGGGCGGACACGCTTTACGGCGGTGCCGGACGCGACGTGATGCATGGGGGCCTGGACCGGAGCGCAGACGTCTTTGTCTTCAACCGAATCTCCGATTCGGCCGCGGGCAGCAATCGGGACATGATCCATGATTTTGTGTCGGGGACGGACGTTATCAAACTCAGCGGCATCGATGCACGACCCCTGTCCCAGGCTGATGATGCCTTCTCCTTTACCGGCACCACCGCGTCGTCCCACGGCGTCTGGTATGCGCGCAGCGACCGGGACGTGATCGTCCGGGCGGATGTCACGGGCGATGGCCTGGCGGATCTGGAAATCCGGCTGGTCGGGGTGTCCTCGCTGACGGCGAACGACTTTCTCCTCTGACGCAAGGATCGGGCCGGCGCGGCGTCCCGTGGTCCACAACGGGCGACACGGGCCGGCCGCCCCTCAGGCCGGCGTCGCTGCGGCGGGCTGGCGGCGGCGGCGCATCGCTGGGCTTTCGATCAGGCGCCAGGACATCTCGGCCAGCACGAAGGAGATCAGGATCCAGATCAGGCTGCGCAGCAGCTTTGCGGGACCTTCGCTGAGGTGGAGGAATTGCCGGGACATGCTCATAAAGCGCCGGCGGGACGAAGTAATGGTAGACGTAGAGCCCACCTGCATGTGCCGGCTGCCATATAGCCAACCAAATCAGCCTCCGGCAACTCGACGCCGTTTCGGTCACGACCTATTCCGAGGTCTGTACTGTTCTGCGTCGCCTTTGGTGCAGGCACATCTTTAATAGGGAATGGTCGAGGGCGGTCACAGGTATTGCCTGTGCGACACCGCAAGGTTCGGCCGTCTCAACATTACCTAGGCTGACCGAAGGTCCCACCAGCTCATGGCGTCGGAGCAAGTTGGCGAGGATGTCACCTTTGTTACGAACGGTTTTAAGCAAAACCGGATGGACTGGGACTCCCTCATGCCATCAGCAGGCTTCTGGTTATATGCACAACGTGCAAAAAACTGCTGCGGCGCCCGTTGACCCCATATGGCCGGATACTTAGCTAGCTAACCAAGAGCATTGGAGGCCAGGTTTTGCGTGACGCGCCGTTCATCGACATCCTGCTGCAGGTCATCCGCACCCTGCGGCGCACCTATGACCGGCGTGCCCGGGACCATGGCCTGACGCTGTCGCGGGCGCGGACGCTGACGGCGCTGGCGCGGCACGATGGTGTCACCCAGACCGAACTGGCGGCGGAGCTGGCGATCGAGGCGCCCACCCTGAAGCGCCAGATCGACGCGCTCGTCGCCGACGGTTTCGTCGCGCGGGAGCCGCTGGATGGCGACGGGCGCAAGAACGCGCTGGTCCTGACCGCCCGCGGCCGGGACAGCGCCATCGTCGAATTCACCGGCCGTCTGCGGCGCGAGGTGCTGGCAGGCATCCCGCCCGAGGACCTTGCCAAGGCAGCCGAGGTGCTGACGCGCATCACCCAGAACCTCAAGCGGATGGACAAGTCATGAGCGCGCCCGCGGCACCTGCCGCGGCCCCCGTGCCGCATCCGCCCCTGCCGGCGGGGCGCGCACTGGCCTTCATGGCGGCAGCGACGGTGATCGGACTGTCACAGGGCCTGCAGCAGGGGTTCGTGTCGACCAGCCTGCCGCAGTTGGCGGGCGATCTGGGGATCACCACGACCTCGGCGGCCTGGCTGCTGGCGGTCTACATGATCCCGCGCGCGGCATTGCCTGTCCTGCTGATCAAGATCCGCACCCAGTTCGGCCTGCGCCGCTTTGCCGAGATTGGCGTCGTCATCTATGCGGCGGTCGCCTTGGCCTCGATCTGGGTCAGCGACTTCCGGTCGGCGCTGGTCCTGCAGGCGCTGGCGGGGGCTGCGGCCGCGCCCCTGTCGACCCTCGCCTTCCTCTACATGCTTGATCCCCTGTCGCCGCAGGCCAAGATGGTGCTGGGCCTGCCGCTGGCCATGGTGGTGCTGATGACCGGCCCGTCACTGGCGCGCGTGATCGGGCCGTCGCTGATCGGCGATGGCGGCATGGCGAACGTCCACATGGCCGGGCTGGGCATGGCGCTGGTATCGCTGATGCTTGTCCTGGCCCTGCCGCTGCGGCCAATCCCGCGCCAGAAGGTCATCGAGCCCTTGGACTTTCTCAGCTTCATGCTGATCGGCCTGGGTTTCGGCGGGCTGATCATCGGTTTCGTGATGGGGCCGATCTACAACTGGACGGATGTTTCCTGGATCGGCGTCCTGCTGGCGGCAGCCGTCCTGTCGCTGACCCTCGCCGTCGCGGTCGAACTGAACCGCAGCGCGCCGCTGCTGGACATCCGCTGGCTGGCCAGCCCCGCGATCCTGCACCTGACGGGCACGCTGCTGCTGTTCCGCCTGATCCTGTCCGAACAGTCGGCCGGTGCCCCGCGGATGTTCCAGGTGCTGGGCATGGGCTCGGATCAGATGGTCGCGCTGTTCGCGGTCATCTCGCTGGCCGGGGTGATGGGGGCGCTGGCCTGCATCGCCTGGATGCGCCCGCAGCGCGTCGCGGCCTTTCACCTCGTGGCGCTGCTGATCATCGCGGGCGCCGCCTTTCTGGATGCGCAGGTGACGCCCGACTGGCGGCCAGCGCAGATGATCGCGACGCAGGCCTTGGTGGGCTTTGCGGGAATGCTGTTCATGCCGCCCGCGATGATGGCCGGGCTGATCTCGGCGCTGTCCAAGGGGCCGCAGTACATCCTGTCCTTTGTCATCGTCTTCATCTCGACCCAGAGCCTTGGCGGCGTGCTGGGTTCAAGCCTCTTCACCACCTTCACCACGCACCGGCAGGCGCTGCACCTGCAGGAGCTTGCTGCGCAGGTGACACCGACCGACCCGGCGACGGTGCAGGCCCTGGCACGCCGGATGGCCGGGCTGGCCGGCACCTTGCCCGACACGGCCCTCCGCCGCATGCAGGCCGCGACCGAGCTGGCGCAGCAGGCCAGCCTGCAGGCGTGGACCCAGGCCTATGCCGATGCCTATGCGCTGACGGGATGGGCCGCGCTGATCGCGGCCGCGGCGCTGGTGCTGCACCTGCTGCGCGACCGTATGGCTCTCAAGCTGATGGAAACCGACCCATGAAAAAGACCGCCCTTCTGCCGACCGTCATCGCCCTGATCCTGGGCGCCGCCGGCGTCCTGCTGCTGCTGTTCGCCTGGCACCTGCCGCCCTTTGCTCCAGCAACCCCGCGGACCGAGAATGCCTATCTTCGTGCCGAGGTGACGCAGATCGCCCCCCAGGTCGCCGGCTACGTCACAGCGGTCGAGGTGCAGGATTACCAGGACATCGAAGCGGGCGACGTGATCGCGCGGATCGACGACCGCATCCCCCGGCAGAGGCTGGCCCAGGCCGAGGCGCAGCTGGCAGGCGCCCGGGCAGCCCTGAAGGTGGCCGAGCAGAGCGTCCATTCGGCCGAGGCCGCCGCCCGGGCCAGCCAGGCGGGGCTGGATGCGGCGGGATCGGCCCTGACCAATACCCGCTCGCAGGCGGATCGGGCGGGCCAGTTGCTGGATCGCGGTGTCGCCTCGCAATCCGCGACCGACCAGGCGCAACTGGCGCTGGAGCAGGCCGAGGCCGCCCGCATCCAGGCCGCGGCCCAGCTTGAGGTCCAGACCGAGAGCATCCGCTCTGCCGAGGTCGCCCTGGACGCCCGCCACGCCGAGATCGAGGGCGCCGAGGCCGCGGTCGAACTGGCCCGGATCGATCTGGACAACACCGTCGTCCGCGCGCCTGCGGACGGCAGGCTGGGGCAGCTGGGGGTCCATGTCGGGCAATATGTGACGCCCGGAACGGCCCTTGTTTCTCATGTCGGCCAGAAGTTGTGGATCATCGCCAGCTTCCGCGAGACGAACATCGCCGGCCTGGTCCCCGGCACACGAATCGGGTTTACGGTCGATGCGCTGGGCGGGGAACGCTTCACCGGACATGTCGCAGCCCTGTCCCCGGCGACCGCATCCGAATTCGGCCTGATGTCCGCGACCGCCAGTTCGGGGAACTTCACCAAGATCGCCCAGCGCCTGCCGGTCCGGATCACCATCGACCCCGATCAGCCCGGCGCCGATGGCCTGCGTCCCGGCATGTCGGCCGTGGTTCAGGCGCTGCCCTGACGGTCTGAAACACGCCTGCCGTGGATCGGGCCGGCCTGCTCTCCAAAAGCCAAGGCACCCGCGACGCTCAGCGGCGGCACCTGCCGGAAGATCCGCGTTACGCCATTCGCGATCGCGGTGGCCACACTGATCCCGACCCCTGTCGCAGACGCGCGGCATTCAGTCAGATCGAGCCTCTTGAAGAGCAACGTTTCCGAGGCAGTGCCCGCAGTCTGTCGGGAACGGAGGCGCCGACGCGCCGGCCAAAGGGCGCAGGGGCTCAGGTCAGGGCGACCAAGTGGTTGTCCCAGGCCGGACCGGCGGTCCGCAGGGGACGGAAAAGGGCCGTGGTGCAGGACCACAGGACGCCGCTGCCATCGCTGACGATGAAACCCTCGCCCTGGGGCGCCACGCCGCAGGCATCGGCCCGGCTGTGGGTGGCAAGATGCGTCCCGTCAGGCGCATGGATCATCACCACGCCTCCGCGCGGCGAGGTCACGGCAACAAGGCCGTTGGCTGCCATGGCGATCGACCCGACATAGCCCTGCAGTCGCAACAGTTCGGGGAGGGGCGGTGTGCAGAGGATGGGCGGGCTGCCGGGGCGCCATAGGCCCAGCAGGGGAACGGCCTCTGCCGGGGCCCCTTCCCATTGCATTGCAAAGGCGACTAGACCCTCCGCGCTGAGGGCCAGGTGGCGGATCGAGTTTTGCCGCAGCGCCGGCGGCAGCTCAACCTGGTCCAGCACCTGCCCATCCGCCGACAGCAGGGTCAGGTTCGGACGCATGGTCTCGATGTTCAGCTTCGACCGGTCCTGGGGATCGGTCGCGATGCCGCCGTTTGCCACCACGATGCTGTTGTCGGGTCGGCGCTTCAGGTCGTGGGGGCCGATGCCGCCCGAAGCCCACTCGTCGATGCGGGTGAAGCGATCCGTTTCCCACAGCCCGATCCGCCCCTGCGAGGTTTTGGACACGACTTCGGAAGTGAACAGCGTCCCGCCATCGGCGGAGAACACGCCGTGGCCATTGAACTGGCGCCCTTCCGGGGGTGTCAGATGGCCTCGGACCGCACCCGTCCGGCAATCCAGCACCACTGCAAAGGTACCCGGACGGCGCGCGAAGGCCACGGCCAGCGGCAGGCGGGGATGGGCGGCGGCGGCATGTCCCCGGCCGGGCAAGTCGATGGCAAACAGGCTGCGCCCGTCGGCCGCAAGGCCATGCAGCACATGGACATCGCCGGCCTTGCCTGCCGCCAGGCAGGCCGGGCTGCCCAGATCGGCCCATCCCGGGACCGGCACAGCCGCGGCAGCCAGGCCGGCCAGGACCATCCGTCGCGTCGTCATCAGTCGCCATCCATCGCGTTGAAGCCCATGGTCACGCCAAGGGCAGGGCCCATCTCCTCGACCACCGCGACGCGCGCGGCATCGACCGCCTGCTGCAGGATCTCGACCCGCAGGCGCCCCTGGGGCGTGGCGACCCCGGCCAGCAGCGGATCGTCAAGGTCCCGCGCCATGTCCGACGCACGATCCAGCGCCGCCAGGCTCTGCGGCGCCTCGGGGACCAGTGCGGCGGCCATCTGACGGATTGCGGCCAGCGACAGCGCGATGTTGCGCAGGCTGCGCCCCGAAGCCCGCGCTTCGGCACGGTCGGGGGCCGGGCTGTCAAAGCTGCCAAGCGGCCTGCCAAGCCGCTGGTCCCGGATGAAATCCAGTCCGGTGACGATCTGGGTAAAGAGGGCCTGCCGAGCCTCGGCCTCCGTCAGGAATCGCGTGTTGCCGGGCTCTCCGGCCGTCAGGACCAGCGGGCCGAAATCCTCGCGCCAATCGCGGTTCAGGTCGGCGGCCATGCGCGCCAGGTCCGCGGCAGTGGCACGGATCAGGGGGCAGGGGTCGGCGGGCCAGGGTTCTGCCGGAAACAGCAGGCGTTCCAGCCCGGTCAGCCCACGCGCCGCCACCGACTGCTCTGCCATGCTGTCCGGGGTCAGCGTGGCAGCGTCGGCGGCAAGCAGCGCCTGCTGCGCGCGCAGTCCGCTTGCCTTGGGATCGGGCCAGAAGGCGATCGCCAATCCCCGGCCATCGGCCTCGGCCGGGCCAAGCCGGATATGCTGCACCCCCATCCAGGCGTCGTAAGCGGCGTGATAGGACGGGCCGACCCGATCCGGCGCGCAACTGTCGCGCGTGACGAGGGCAAGGTCAGCGGTGGCAGCCGCGAAGTCGGCATGGCGGGGCAGGATGTGGTCACGGACGGCGGCGGCGACGTCCGCCTGCGCGGCCCCGCCCGCCAGCCCGATCAGCAGGATCAAAGGGCGCAGCATCACAAACTCTCCAGAAAGGCGATCAGGGCGTCGCGGTCATCGGCCGGCAGGGCCACGACGCCATCGCGGGCGGGCGCGGCCTCTCCTCCATGCCACAGCACGGCTTCCAGCAGGCTGCGGGCGCGGCCGTCGTGCAGGAACTGGGTGTGCCCGCTGACCGCCTGCGTCAGGCCGATCCCCCAGAGGGGCGGCGTGCGCCATTCGCGACCGTCGGCCCGACCGTCGGGGCGGTTGTCGGCCAGGTCCGGTCCCATGTCGTGCAGCAGCAGGTCCGTATAGGGCCAGATCAGCTGAAAGCTTTGCTCGGGTTGGTCGTGCAGCCGATGCGTCACATATTTGGGACGGTGGCAGTCAGCGCAGCCCAAGTCGTGAAACACCGCCTTGCCGCGCAGCACCTGCGGCTCGTCCAGGTTCCGCCGCGCGGGCACGCCCAGGTTTCGGGCGTAATGCGCCACGAGGTCCAGGCTGAGCGCATCGACCTCCAGCCCGTCGCGGATGCCGGGCTCCTGCCCATGCGGGGCGTCGCGGCAGGCTGCCTGGGACGGGCTGCATTCGCCCTGCGGCGAGGGAAGCAAGGGCGTGGAGAGGCCCATGTCGCCCGAAAAAGCCTCGGCCGACTGTTCCAGCACCGTCGCATTGCCAGCCTTGTGCCCAAAGCGGCCCAGCATCGGCACGCCATGGACGCGCGACATCACGATCTGGGCGCGCCCCGAGATCCCGTCGCCATCCGCATCGGCGGGATCCTCGGCCGCCAAAATGTCGGCGGCCGGGATCGCCTCCAGAAGTCCCAGGCCGATCATCTGCGGCGCGACGCGGGGCGACATCATCAGGTGGGGCGACAGCGGGCCATAGCCCGGATCGGCAATGGCGTAATCGGGCTGTCGCAGCCGAATTACCGTCCCGTCGGCCAGCAGGACCGGGCGCTCGGTCCAGGTGATCTGCATCTGCCCTTCGGGGGCCAGGCCGAAGGTCGCGAAATCCTGCAACTGCGCGCCATAGACCGGGTCGGGACGGGTCGCGTGCCAGCCGCTGATCCCTGCCGGAGCCGGGCCACCCGGAACGGACAGGCGCAGAAACATCGACACGCGGGCATCATCCGCGCCCGATGGCGGATGCCCGCGCCCGTCCTTTACATGGCAGTCCTGGCAGGCGCGCGCGTTGTAGAGGGGCCCCAGCCCGTCCGAGGCCAGCGTCGAGGCCGGCGACGCCACCCAGGTCTTGCGAAACAGCGCATTGCCCAGCTTGAAGTCCATCTCATGCGCGAAGGGCATGTTGGCAGAGGACTGGCTGAAGGCATCTGCCGTGTCGCGGGCGCGCACCGTCGCGGCACCTGCGGGACGATCCTCGAAGGGCTCCGGCGCATCGAAGCGGGCGGGCGGCGCCAGGATCGCCCGGATGCGTTCGGCTTCGGCGCGCGTCCGCGCCACAACGTCCAGGTGCCGGTCGTCCAGAAGCGGGGCCGCGTCCGGCACCTGCCCCAGGGCCGGGGCAACCAGAAGCGCCGCCAGCGCCAAGGCCATCCAATCATGACGCAGCGCCATGTGCCTGCGGCCTTACTGGAAGACGGATGTCGGGCTGTCCAGGCTGTCGGAGCCCTCGAAGGCGACGCCAGACAGACCCAAGGCTGCGACCGCCCGTTCGATCGAGGCGGTTTGCGTGACCAGCGCATCGACGGCGCCCATGATCAGCGCCTCTCCCTCGGCATGGCCGGGGGCCAGCATCTGGTCATAGGCCAGCCCGCCCTCGGCCGCCGACTTGATCTCCGCCAGACGCGCGACCGACTGGTCCAGTTCGCCGCGCAGGCGGGCATCGACCTCCGCGTCCGCCGCAGCGACCAGATCCGACAGCGACGGTCCTGTCATCCGGGTGCCGTCGAGCCGGGTGTATTCGCCCAGATAGACGTTCCGGATGCCCAGGCCGTCGTAGTAGTGGCTGTTATGCGTGTTGTCCGAAAAGCAATCATGCTCTTCCTCGGGGTCGTTCAGCATCAGGCCCAGCTTCATCCGCTCTCCCGCCTGCTCGCCATAGGACAGGCTGCCCATGCCGGTCAGCATGGCCAGCAGGCCCGCCTGCGGATCGGCCGTGACGGCCAGGCGCCCCGCGCCCTCCGCGCCCCAGGCTTCAACCATTTCTTCAAGATCGGTGATCAGCAGATCGGTCGCGCTGACCAGATAGTCCGCGCGACGGTCGCAATTCCCACCGGTGCAGCCATCGCCCTGCACGAAATCGGTATGGGGACGCTGCCCCGCGCCGGGGCCTGTTCCGTTCAGGTCCTGCCCCCATAGAAGGAATTCGATGGCATGATAGCCCGATGCGACATTCGCCTCGATCCCGTCGGCCTCGTGCAGGACCTGACCGATCAGTGCGGGTGTGATCTCGGTCGCGTCGATCTCCGTTCCCGACAAGGTGAAATGCGGGGTGGCGATCAAGTTCAGCGTGGCGAGGCCGTTTTCTTCGTTCTGCGCGGACCCTTGGGCGACATAGTCGATCCAACCTTCGTCCAAAGGCCATGCGTTCACGCGCCCTTCCCAGTCATCGACAACGGGGTTTCCAAAGCGGAATGCCTCGGTCTGCTGATAAGGAACGCGGGCCTCCAGCCAAGCCTGGCGCGCGGCGGCAAGACTGGTGTCGGACGGGGCATCGATCAGCTGCTGAACAGCCACACGCAGCGCCTGGGCGGCCTTGAGGCTGTCGTCATATTCCGCCTCGGCCAAATCCGCATAGTGCGACACGACCAAGGCAGGCTCGGTCGCAAGCGCAGGGGCCGACAGCAGGGCAGAGGAAAGCAGGAAGGTGGCAAGGCAGGATCTCATGACGGCTGTTCCCTGTAGAAGCTTCGGCGCCGCGAGGACGGGTCTCGGCAGCGTCGGCTTCTGATGTAGCTCTCACCTCATGGCCGAGTAAAGTTGATTATTTGCATCAGAAATTTCTTTGAAGTGGCCGCGTGGGCAGGATCACGATACTGGCGCTGCCGAGAGATCGTTCCTGTTTGTCGCGGCGCGGGGAATAAAGGTTCGAGGCCACTCGTATTGTTGTGCTGGTGAAGCGCGAACATTTGATGCCCATCCGCTCTGACCCCAACCCCGGCTAATGACTTATTTCCATGAGAACCCCGATCAGGCCGCCTTCGCCTGATGGTTCTTTTGCATCAAGCTTGTTCCAAGCCATCGTGTGCTGCACCACGGGTTTTTTATCGTAAAAAGGAAGAGGTGTAAGCCGGAGTTCATTTTCCACCTGTAGCGGTGGCTCCTCTGGCGACCAAAGCAGGAGATGCTTCAGTTGCTTGACCGGGCCTCCCTCCTTCGGGCTGATCTGAGTTGAATATGGCCCACGCTTTGCGTTTTTTGTATGAAAGAAGATCGCCGGTTCAAGCTTGGTGGAGATGAGATAGCATGAGAGCAAGCGGCCCGAAGCCTTGAAATTCATCTCCGTATCAAGTGAAAAAATTTCACAGTCCATCAGCCGGTTCTTAAATTTTTTGCCCACTCCCTCTGTGGGGCGAAGGATTTCAAGGCTGCGATTCATGAAACGCTGTTGCAGTCCTGGGTCTCTCTGCGGCACGCGTGCCAGAGCGGCTTGCTCTAGTACCGTTTCGGCCAGAGCCTGAAGCAAGCCGGTCTCCGTCGAATAGTGCGGATTATCTTTGTACAGGCTGTTGACGTCCAGCGAGGCAAAACGCTCTTGCCACAATTCCTGGAGGTCGATCGAAATCAGGCGATGGCTAGCCAGAGTTTCCCCAAGCAGCTTTCGGTAGTGGTTTCTCTCGAAGCTCATCGCTTCTTTCTTGTTGTACATGATAACAGGGATGAAGCGGTAGTTGCGGCGAACACATATTTCCAGAAGCCATTCCAGGTTTTCTATCAGTACAGATGCTGATTCATTATGTGAAAAGTAGTTGGATTCATTTAGGGCATATTCCCAGACAATTACGGGGTCTTTCGGCAGGTTGGCGCACGTCAAGAGCCTGTATAGGGCCATCGCGGTAGTGGCCGCCCCGATACTGAGATTGATGACTTGCTCGGGCTCTGGATGGATTTCCTTGAGGTGGTCAGTCCAACCCTTGTTAAGCAAGGAATTAGAGCCGCCCAAAACAACAATTGACGGAGACGACGAGCTAGAGGTCATGTTAATGCAGTTCCCACGATTTTGTTGCCGACATAAGCAGACCCCGCCCCTCATCTCAAGGCTGGTTGGTGAATCCACAACTGCCGGATGATCGGCTCTCCGGAGGTTAAGTTTGGCATTTGGCACCCAGTCGCCGGCCAGAACTGGCAAAATAGAAGAAGAGCAGGACAAGGCGCAGTTCTGTCGCCCTATGGCCTGCTTTGCACCATTGTTGGACATTGCATCTGCTGCAATGGTCGCGACCTCATTGCGGAGGCGGACCAGGCTGTGGGCCAGCTAAACAAGGTTAAAATCCATCAATGAGAGTAGCGAGCGGCGGGCAGGGGGCATCGCCCGAGCCGCGCCTGATTTAAGCAAGTCCACCTGCCTCACCGGGGGAGGGGAACAGCAGCCTGCAGGTATTAAAGAAGGAAAGTGGCGGAGGCGGTGGGATTCGAACCCACGGTAGGCTTTCACCCACGTCGGTTTTCAAGACCGGTGCAATCAACCACTCTGCCACGCCTCCGACAGAGGCG
This sequence comes from Paracoccus sp. T5, assembly GCF_048538155.2. Classification (GTDB taxonomy): domain Bacteria; phylum Pseudomonadota; class Alphaproteobacteria; order Rhodobacterales; family Rhodobacteraceae; genus Paracoccus. The sequence continues at coordinate 2,393,748 of NZ_CM135809.1, read as the reverse complement.
GATTAGCGCGGCTGTGGCGGTGGTGCAAGCTGGTTACTGGCCGAGCGTGACGACGTCACCTGCGCCACTGATCTCGACGCCGGCGATCCGTGACAGCTGGCGGAAGCTGAGGGGCAGGGCCACCACGATCTGGTCGGTCTGCGGATCTGCGGCCAGGCGCGACGCCGGGCTGCCCGCGGGCGGGGGCAGGGCCACGAAGCGCAGGCGCAGGACACCGTCCGCGTCCGGCCCAAGGCGCCCCACCGGCTGCGAACGTGCCGTCACCAGAGCCGCCGAATGATAGCCCTTGGTCGGCGCAAAGCCCCGCACCACCAGAAGCCGCCCTTCCGCCAGGGGCTCCCAGCTGGCCTCCACGATCCGCGGCACACCGGGCCGGACGTCTGCCCTGACATCATAGCCCCCCTCGGGTGCCAGCGTCTCGGGTGTGGCGGCCGCGCCGCGCCAGCGCAGCGGGTTCCAGCCGCTGTCCCCGATGCGGCCGCATCCGGAGAGGATCAGGGCGCCGATCAGCAGCGGCATGGTCAGTCGGGTCATGGTCCAATCCTCGGGCATTTCCCCTTGGTGATAGGCGAAAGGGGCCGCGCGGAAAAGCCTCTTTGACCTCGGCGCCCCGGCGCGTTACCCCTTTGCCCCGACACAGGAGAGACCCATGGCGACCCCCGCATTCGAAGACATTGCCGAGACCTTCGACTTTCTCGACGACTGGGAAGAGCGTTACCGCCATGTCATCGAACTGGGCAAGGCCATGCCGCCGCTGGACCCGGCTTTCCAGGTGCCGGCCACCAAGGTCGACGGCTGCGCCAGCCAGGTCTGGATCCTGCCACGGATCGAGGATGGCAGGTTCGACTTTCAGGGCGACAGCGACGCGCTGATCGTGCGCGGCCTGATCGCGGTGCTGCACGCGCTGTATTCAGGGGTGCAGACCGGAGAGGTCGCGGCGATCGATGCGCAGGCCGCGCTGGCCCGCCTGGGCCTGGACGAACACCTGTCGGCGCAGCGGTCGAACGGCCTGCGCGCGATGGTGCAGCGGATCAGGCAGCTGGCCGCCGACGCAGGCTGATCCAGCCGCCGCCCAACACACGCGTGCCCTCGGCGGCATAAAAGACGCAGGCCTGGCCGGCGCTGACGCCGTCTTCGGGGTCCAGCAACTCGACCTCGGCGCGGCGGCCGGGCAGGGGGCGCAGGATCGCGGGACGCGGCGGCCGGGTGGAGCGGATGCGGACCAAGCAGGCGATCTCGCCCTCGAAGGCCTGATCGCCCAGCCAGTTCACTTCGGTCACGTTGACCGTGGCCGTGGACAGCGCGGCCCGGGGACCCACCACCACGCGGCGGGTCTCGGGCTCCAGCCGGACAACGTAAAGCGGATCGCCCAAGCCCCCGATGCCCAACCCGCGTCGCTGGCCGATCGTGTAGTGGATGACGCCGCGATGGGTGCCCAGCACCTTGCCGTCCATGTCCACGATCTCTCCCGGGTCGGCGGCGCCGGGGCGCAGCTTCTCGATCACGGCAGCATAGTCGCCGTTGGGCACAAAGCAGATGTCCTGGCTGTCGGGCTTGTCCGCGACCGCCAGCCCGTATTCAGCCGCCAGCGCCCGCGTTTCCGCCTTGCTGACCAGATGGCCCAGGGGAAAGCGCAGGTAATCCAGCTGTTCCTGCGTCGTCGAGAACAGGAAATAGCTCTGGTCGCGGTTCGGATCGGCCGCCATGTGCAGCTCGGCCCGGTGGGGGCCGTCCTTGCGCTGGATGTAATGCCCCGTTGCCATGCAATCGGCATCCAGATCCCGCGCCGTTTCCAGCAGGTCGCGGAACTTGACGCGCTCATTGCAGCGGATGCACGGTACCGGGGTGGCGCCTGACAGATAGGCATCGGCGAATTCGTCGATCACCGATTCCCGGAACTTGTTCTCGTAATCCAAGACGTAATGGGGAAAGCCCATCCGCTCGGCCACGCGACGCGCGTCGTGGATGTCCTGCCCCGCACAGCAGGCACCCTTCTTGGCCAGAGCCGCGCCGTGGTCGTAAAGCTGCAGCGTGACCCCGATCACGTCATAACCTTCGGTCTTCAGCTTGGCTGCCACCACCGAACTGTCGACGCCCCCCGACATCGCCACGACCACCCGTGTCTGCGCCGGCGGCTTGGCAAAGCCCAGGCTGTTCAAGTCGGTCTCACGCGCGGGGGCGCGATGGGGGGCAAGCAGGGTCATGGATGATCTTTCGCCCTCGGGGCTGGGGCCGGTGCAGCTGAACTGCGTCAAAATATAAGCAAATGCTGCCCATTCTCAACCCCGCAGCAGGCCGGAATCCAGGTCCGGCTAACCGTGGCTTAAGCGGTTTCGCGCAGAACTTGCAGAACCTGAACGAAGGACGCCTGGAATGTTCGTGAAAAAATCCCTCGGTCCGCGCATCGTGACCCTGGACGGCGGCCGCATCCTCAGCGTGGCGGACCTGCCTGCCCCTGACACGCGCTGGGTCGCCAGCCGCAAGCAGACCGTGGTGCTGGCCGTGCTGCACGGGCTGATCAAGCGAGAGGATGCGCTGCGCCGATACGGCCTGTCGGAGGAGGAGTTCGACAGCTGGTGCCATGCCGTCGCGCGACACGGCATGGCGGCTTTGAAGGCCAGCGCACTACAAAAATATAGACAACCGCAAGTTGACTAGGCCACAACGGAGGAGAGGCAGGTAACACCATATTAACCTGTTCGAGAGATGGTCACGACATGACATTCGGCGAATCGGGGGAATAGACCTAGCCATGCGAATCCTCTTGGTAGAAGACGACCCAAGCACCGCCCGCGCGATCGAGCTGATGCTCACCGCAGCCAGCTACAACGTGTTCCTAACCGACATGGGAGAGGAGGGGATCGATCTGGCCAAGCTCTACGACTATGACCTGATCCTGCTGGACCTCGACCTGCCGGACATGCACGGGATGGAGGTTCTGCGCCACCTGCGGCTTGCCCGCATCGACACGCCCATCCTGATCCTGACCGGATCGGACGACACCGAAAGCAAGCTGCGCGGCTTCGGGTTCGGCGCGGACGACTACATGACCAAGCCCTTCAACCGCGAGGAGCTGCAGGCCCGCATCCAGGCAATCATCCGGCGGTCCAAGGGCCACAGCCAGGCCCTGATCCGAACGGGCGAGATCGTCGTCAACCTGGACGCGCGTTCGGTCGAGGTGCGCGGCAAGCCGGTGAACCTGACCGGCAAGGAATACCAGATCCTGGAACTGCTGAGCCTGCGCAAGGGCACCACCCTGACCAAGGAGATGTTCCTGAACCACCTCTATGGCGGCATGGACGAGCCGGAGCTGAAGATCATCGACGTCTTCATCTGCAAGCTGCGCAAGAAGCTGTCCGAGGCGCTGGGCGGCGAGAATCACATCGAGACGGTCTGGGGCCGCGGCTATGTGCTGCGCGAGCCGGGCCCCGCCAATGACGAGCGCCTGGCCATCGGCGCCTGATCTGCCATCGCGCCTTCTGGACGATCGCGCGGCCTTGGGCGATACCCGAAGCTGACAGCGGCCCGCGAGCGGGCCGTCGAAAGCAGAGAGGGCAAAGATGGCGCAGGCACAGTCCGACGGACAACCGGTCGAGAAGCTGGATCGCGATGAGGCAGCCGCCGAAATGGCAGAGTTGTCCGCCCGCGTGGCCCGCGCGAACCGAGCCTATCATACGCAGGACGCGCCCGAGATCTCGGACGCCGATTATGATGCGATCAAGGCGCGGCTGATCGCGCTGGAGGCGGCCTTTCCGGACTTGGCCCGGCCCGACAGTCCCAGCACCCAGGTCGGGGCCGCCCCGGCCGAGGGTTTCGGCAAGGTGACCCATGCGCAGCGCATGATGTCACTTGGCAATGCCTTCACCGAGGAGGATGTGCAGGATTTCACCGCGCGGGTCCGCAGCTTTCTGAACCTGCCGGCCGACACGGTGCTGGAGGTTACGGCGGAACCCAAGATCGACGGGTTGTCGCTGTCGCTGCGCTACGAGGATGGGGTGCTGGTGCAGGCGGCCACCCGGGGCGACGGCACGGTGGGCGAGAATGTCACCGCCAACGCCCGCACGATCGCCGATATCCCCCATTCTCTCTCCGGCGATGTTCCCCGGATCCTTGAGGTCAGGGGCGAGGTCTATATGGACCACCAGGATTTCGCGGCGCTGAATGCCGCGGAAGGGGGACGGGTCTTTGCCAATCCGCGCAATGCGGCGGCAGGGTCGCTGCGCCAGATCGACCCCGGCGTGACGGCCCGCCGGCCGCTGCGCTACTTCGCCTATGGCTGGGGCGAGCTGTCCCAGCCCCTGGCCCCTACCCAGATGCAAGCGGTCGAACGGCTGCAGGCGCTGGGGTTCCGGATCAATCCGCTGACGCGCCTCTGTCGCAACACGGCCGAGATGATCGCTGTCTGGACCGAGATCGAGCAGCAGCGTGCGACCTTGGGCTATGACATCGACGGCGTCGTCTACAAGGTCAACGACCTGGCTTATCAGGGGCGTCTGGGCTTTCGCTCGACCACGCCGCGTTGGGCCTTGGCGCACAAGTTTCCCGCCGAGACCGCCTGGACCCGGCTTGATCGGATCGAGATCCAGGTGGGGCGCACCGGCGCCCTTTCGCCGGTCGCGCGGCTGGAGCCGGTGACCGTGGGCGGGGTCGTCGTCTCGAACGCGACGCTGCACAACGAGGACTACATCGCCGGGCGCGACAATGTCGGCGCCCTCATCCGCGAGGGGCGCGACATCCGCGAGGGCGACTGGGTCAAGGTCTATCGCGCGGGCGATGTCATTCCCAAGATCGCTGATGTGGACCTGTCGCGTCGGCCGGAGGACAGCCGGCCCTATGCCTTTCCGACCCTCTGCCCCGAATGCGGCTCGGAGGCCATTCGCGAACCGGGCGACTCCGTGCGCCGCTGCACCGGCGGGCTGATCTGCCCGGCGCAGGCGGTGGAAAAGCTGAAGCATTTCGTCAGCCGCGCCGCCTTCGACATCGACGGGCTGGGCGCCAGGCAGATCGAGATGTTCTTTGCCGATCCCGTCCTGCCGATCCGCGAGCCGGCCGATATCTTCACCCTGGCCGCCCGCGACGGTCGCAATCTGGCGCGCCTGAGGAACCGCGAGGGGTTCGGCGAACGCTCGGTCGAAAAGCTGTTCGCGGCGATCGAGGACAAGCGGCGCATTCCGCTGGCCCGGCTGATCTTTGCCCTGGGCATCCGCCATGTGGGCGAAGTGGCATCGGCCACCCTGGCGCGCCATTTCGGAACCTGGGAGGCACTGGTCGCGGCCATCGACGGGGCCGCCCGGGAACCCGCCTTTGCCGCGCCCGATGACAAGGCCCGCCGGGCCACCCTTTCTGACAGCCCCAACTGGGCGGGTCTGACCGGCATCGACGGGGTCGGCGGCGTGCTGGTCAATTCGCTGGTCACGACCTTCGTGCAGCCGGCCGAGCGGGAGGGGATCGACCGGCTGGTCGCGCAGCTGACGGTGCTGCCCGCCCAAAGCACCCATGCGCGGCAGACTGAGATCTCGGGCAAGACGCTGGTCTTTACCGGCACGCTGGAGCGCATGACGCGCGCCGAAGCCAAGGCCCGGGCCGAGGCGATGGGCGCCAAAGTCGCGGGCTCGGTCAGCGCCAAGACCGATCTCTTGATCGCCGGGCCGGGCGCGGGGTCCAAGGCCACCAAGGCCACCGAACTGGGGGTGATGGTGATCGACGAGGATGAATGGCTGCGCATTGCGGGGGCGGGATGACCCAGCCCAAGGGCCGCCCTCCGGCGCTGTTTCCGCTGTTCGCGGGCGTCGAGACCCTGCCCGGGATCGGCCCCAAGGGCCGCGCCGCGCTGGAACAAATGGGCATCGACAAGCCGCGCGACCTGATCCTGACACTGCCCGCCAGCGGCATCACCCGCCGTCGCCTCGACCGCATTGCCGAGGCCCGGGCGCCCGAGATCGTGACCCTGGTCGTCACGGTCCTGCGCCATCACCCGCCGCAGGTCCGCGGGCGGCCCTGGCGCGTCCATTGCACCGACGGCGCGGGCGACCTGACGCTGGTCTTCTTCCGCCCGCGCGAGGCCTGGATCGAGGGCCAACTGCCGGAGGGCAGCCGCCGCCTCGTCAGCGGCAAGCTGGAGCTGTTCGACGGCTTGGCGCAGATGGTTCATCCCGACCACATCCTGCGCGAGGATGAGGCGCCGCCCCCGGCCTTTGAACCGGTCTATCCCCTCTCCGCCGGCCTGACGCAGAAGGGGATGTCAAAGGCCGTGGATGCCGCCATGAACCGCCTGCCCGAGATGGAGGAGTGGATCGATCCGCAGCTGAAGGCGACGCGCGGCTGGCCGTCATTCGCAGAGGCCTTGGCGCAGGCCCATGCGCCGGCCTCGGCCGCGGCGCTGTCGCCGGACAGCCCGGCCCGTGCGCGCCTCGCCTATGACGAGTTTCTGGCCCATCAGATGACCCTGGCGCTGGTGCGGCGGGAAAGGCGGCGCCTGAAGGGCCGCGCCAGTCCCGGTAATGGGCAGCTGCGCCGGATGGTGCTGGACAGCCTGCCCTGGCCGCCGACGGGTGCGCAGGCCCGCGCGGTCGATGAGATCGCCGCCGACATGGCCAGCGACCGCCGCATGAACCGGCTGCTGCAGGGCGATGTGGGCGCGGGCAAGACGCTGGTGGCCATGTTGTCGGCGCTGGTTGCGGTCGAGGCGGGGGGGCAGGCGGTCCTGATGGCCCCGACCGAGATCCTGGCCCGCCAGCATGCCCGCGCACTGGAACCGCTGGCCCGCGCCGCCGGGGTTCGGCTGGCCGCTCTGACCGGCCGCGACAAACGCGACCTGCGCGCCCAGATCCTGGCGGATCTGGCCGATGGCGGCATCGACATCCTGGTGGGGACCCATGCGGTCTTTCAGAAGGACGTGCAGTTCCACGATCTTCGCTTGGCCATCATCGACGAACAGCACCGCTTTGGCGTGGCGCAGCGGCTGGAGCTGTCGGCCAAGGGCGAGGTGCCGCCCGACATGCTGATCATGACGGCGACGCCCATTCCCCGGTCGCTGGCGCTGTCGCAATATGGCGATCTGGACCTGTCGGTGCTGGATGAAAAACCGCCCGGCCGCCAGCCGATCACCACCGTGATGATCAGCGACGAGCGGCTGGAGCAGGTGACCGCCCGCCTGCGCGCCGCGCTGGAACAGGGCGCGCGCGCCTATTGGGTCTGCCCCCTGGTCGACGAGAGCGAGGTGACCGACCTGACCGCGGCCGAGGCGCGTTTTACCCATCTGCGCGCGCTGTTCGGCGAACGGGTGCGGATGGTGCATGGCCAGATGCCGCCCGACCAGCGTGATGCCGCGATGGCGGATTTCTCGGCCGGGCGGGCGCAGCTGCTGGTGGCCACGACGGTGATCGAGGTCGGTGTCGACGTGCCGGAGGCCACGATCATGGTGATCGAACGCGCGGAAAGCTTTGGTCTGGCGCAGTTGCACCAGTTGCGCGGACGGGTCGGTCGGGGGCGGGGCGCCTCGACCTGCCTGCTGATGTATCACCCGCCCCTGAACGAAACCGGTGCGCGCCGCCTGACCACTTTGCGCGACACCGAGGACGGGTTCCGCATCGCCGAGGTCGACCTGGAGATGCGCGGCGCCGGCGATGTCATCGGGATGGCACAGTCCGGCCTGCCGCGGTTCCGCATCGCGGATCTGGAGCACCAGGCCGGGCTGATGTCGGTGGCCCGGCAGGACGCCCGCAACCTGCTGGAGCGCGATCCGACGCTGGACAGTCCGCGCGGCCGGATGGTCCGCCTGCTGATGTGGCTGATGCAGCAGGACCAAGCGATTCGGCTGATCCAGGTGGGCTAATACCCAAATGTTCTTAAATTGTTCTTTACCGAATCGAAGGATTGTGAGAACAAAGCGGCAACAGAGAGGAGTTGCTGCCCATGACCCGCGAATTCATCCACGACCTTGTCGGCACCGCCGCCCTGACCGTCACCACCATCATCGTCCTGTGGCTGCCTGCGATCCTGCAGGCCTGAGCCGTCGATCTGCCCCGCGTTGCGAGGCTGGCGCCCGCCTGTGCGCCGCCTCTGTCCAAGCACGCGCAACTGAGCCGGCCCTGGCAGGGGCCGGCCTTTTTTATAACTGTTTCAGGAAATCAGGCTCCGACCTGATCCATCGCATCCAGCGTCGCGTCCCATGCCAGAAGGATCGAGGCATGGCGATTGGGATAGGCCCGCGCCGGCAGGAGCGCCTCCAGTTCCGCGAACGGCGCGGCGGGGGCTGCGCCTTCGTCCTTCAGCATGGCCCGCAACTGGTCGCGCGCTGCGCTGATCTGCGCCCGGTCCAGACCGATCACCGACTGGCCCAGGACCGAGGCCGAGGCCTGGCCCAAGGCGCAGGCCCGCACCTCCTGCGCAAAATCGGCGACACGACCCTCCGCAAGGGCCACATGGACCGTCACGGACGAGCCGCATTGTGGAGAGCGGCGCATGGCCGAGGCCTGCGGTGCCTCCAGCTGGCCCTGGTGGGGGATATGGGTGGTCAGCGCCAGGATGCGGCGCGAGTAGAGCTGCATGAGATCGCTGTCGGCCATCAATCCTCCTGGCGGTCTTTCCCGCGGCATCCGTCGGGTCTAGATAGGGACGCGCCCTGCGAAAGGAAACCCGATGTTCGACGCTCTCAGCCTGAAATACGACGCCAACGGGTTGATCCCGGCCATCGCGCAGGATGCCGCCTCTGGCGAGGTGCTGATGATGGCCTGGATGAACGCCGATGCGGTGGCCCGGACGCTGGAGACGGGCAGCGTCACCTATTGGTCGCGCTCGCGCCAGGCCTTCTGGGTCAAGGGCGAAAGCTCGGGCCACCTGCAGACGCTGGCCGAGATGCGCGTCGACTGCGACCGGGACTGTCTTCTGGTGCTGGTCCGGCAGGAGGGGCCGGCCTGCCACACCAACCGCCGCAGCTGCTTCTATACCGCCATCCGGGACGGCGCCGAGGAGGTCATCATGGAGCCGATGGCCGGGCAGGGGGACGCTGCCCCCGTCGCCTGAGCGGCGACTCCCTTGGGGGTATTTCCGCAACGCGCAAGGGTCAGAGGCCGACCATTCGCCGGATGTCAGCCGGCGTCGCGCCTTCGCCGCGATAGTGGCGGATGGCACGGGCATCGTCACGCTTGGCCAGCCGGCGGCCTTCGGCGTCCCGGATCAGCCGGTGATGGGCATAGTCTGGCGTCGGCAGGTCCAGCAGCCGCTGCAGCAGGACGTGGATCCAGGTGGAATCGAACAGGTCCTTGCCGCGCGTGACCAGCGTGATCCCCTGCGCGGCATCGTCGACGACAACGGCCAGGTGGTAGGACGTGCCCATGCCGCGGCGCGACAGGATCACGTCTCCGATGCCCTCCAGGAACTCGGCCGCTGTCAGGCTGTGCGTCTGGTCGGGCATGATGGTGCGGTCATGAAACCCGATGCGGTCGAGGCCCAGGCTGTCGAAGGCCCGGCCGACGTCCAGCCGGATGACGTCACCCTGACCGGCATCGCGCAGGTCGCGGCCGCGGCAGGTTCCGGGATAGATCAGGCCGTCCGGTCCCGCGGGCAGGACGCCTTCCTGCGGGGCCGACAGGGCCGCACGGATGTCGCCCCGGCGGCAGCGGCAGGGATAGGTGAGGGGCGCCAGCCGCGCCAGCGCCGCCGCATAGGCGGGCATCCGGTCCGACTGGCGCATGACCGGCTGCGGCCAGTCAAGGCCGAGCCATGCCAGGTCCTCATAAATCGCGGCCTCGTATTCCGGGCAGCAGCGGTCGCGGTCGATGTCCTCGATGCGGAGGTGGAACCGGCCCTGCGCCGCGGCCGTCAGGGCCGAGAAGGCGTGGCCCAGATGCAGAAGCCCGGTGGGCGAGGGCGCAAAGCGGGTGACCGCGCCCGCGCCTATTGGGTCGCCAGCCATGCGCTGAAATCATCCTTGGCGCGCTGCGTGTAGGCCGGATAGCGGTCCTTGCGGCCGCGACGGCCGCTGCGCGCCTCCTCCAGCGGCGGGAAAAGGCCGAAGTTCACGTTCATCGGCTGGAAGGTCTTTGCCTCGGCGCCGCCGGTGATGTGGTTGACCAAGGCCCCCATGGCCGTGGTGAAGGGCGGCGGCGGCAGGTCCCGGCCCAAGGCCTGCGCCGCGGCCATGCGCCCCGCCAGCAGGCCCATCGCGGCGCTTTCGACATAACCCTCGACCCCCGTGACCTGGCCGGCAAAGCGCAGGTTCGGCCGCAAGCGCAGCCGCATCCGGTCGTCCAGCAGCGTCGGCGAGTTCAGAAAGCTGTTGCGGTGGATGCCCCCAAGCCGGGCAAAGCTGGCGTTCTGCAGGCCCGGGATCATCCGGAACACCTGCGTCTGCGCGCCATATTTCATCTTGGTCTGGAAGCCCACGATATTATAGAGCGTCCCCAAGGCATTGTCGCGGCGCAGCTGGACCACCGCATAGGCCTTTTCCCCGGGCTTGTGGGCGTTTGTCAGGCCGACGGGCTTCATGGGTCCGTGGCGCAGGGTTTCCCGGCCCCGTTCGGCCATGACCTCGATCGGAAGGCAGCCGTCGAAATAGCCCGCCGTCTCGCCCTCGTGGAACTCGGTCTTGTCGGCAGCCAGCAGGGCGTCGATGAAGGCCTCGTATTCGGGCTTGGTCATCGGGCAGTTGATATAGGCCTTCTGCTCGGCCTCTGTCTCGCCCTTGTCATATCGGGACTGTTCCCAGGCCACCGACATGTCGATCGTCTCGGCATGGACAATGGGGGCAATGGCATCAAAGAAGGCCAGCGCCTCGGTGCCGGTCACGCCACGGATCGCCCCTGCCAGCGCGTCCGAGGTCAGCGGCCCCGTCGCCACGATCCAGTTGCCGTCGGCGGGCAGTTCGGTGATCTCGCCCGGCGCGATCCGGATCAGCGGCTCGGCCCGCAGCGCCTCGGTCACCGCGGCCGAGAACGCTTCGCGGTCCACGGCCAGGGCACCGCCCGCGGGCAGGCGGTGGCGTCCGGCCATCTGCATGATCAGCCCGTCCGCCGCGCGCATTTCCCAGTGCAGCTGGCCCACCGCGTTCATCACGTCGTCATCCGAGCGGAAGCTGTTCGAACAGACCATCTCGGCGCAGTCGCCAGTCTTGTGGGCAAATGTCTCGACCTGGGGCCGCATCTCGTGCAGCACCACGGGCACGCCCGCGCGCGCGATCTGCCAGGCGGCTTCCGAACCGGCCAGGCCGGCACCGACGATGTGGACGGGTTCCATGCATGTCTCCATGTGGCTGGGCTAGCAAGGGCAGGACGGAATGGAAAGGGGCGGCGCCATCGGCACCGCCCCCAAGGTCATGCGACCGAAGCGCGCGGGATCATTCCGCCGCTGCGTCGGCCTCGGCCTCTTCGTCGTCACCGCCCGAACGCAGCGCCGAGGGCGCGGCCAGGTTGGCGATCACGAAGTCGCGGTCGATGGTCGGCTTGGCGCCGGCCGGCAGGGTCACGTCGCTGATGTGGATCGTGGAGCCGATCTCGCGGCCTTCCAGGTCCACCGTCACGTGATCGGGGATGTCGCCCGCAGTCACGACCAGCTCGACCTCGGGACGGACCGTCACAAGCGTGCCGCCCTTTTTCAGGCCCGGGCACTTCTCGTGGTTCACGAACTCGACGGGGATGAACAGGTTCACCTTCGAGGTGCGACGCAGGCGCATGAAGTCGATGTGGATCGGCAGGTCCTTGACCACGTCGCGCTGCACGCCGCGGCAGACGACGCGAACGTCCTCCTGGCCCTCGACCTTCAGGTTCCACAGCGTGGACAGGAAACGGCCCGCCCGCAGCTTGGTCAGCAGCTTGTTGAAGTCGAACGCGACCGCGACGGGCTCCTTGCCGTCACCATACACGATACCGGGCACCTTGCCTTCGCGGCGAGCTTGGCGGGCGGCCCCCTTGCCTGTCCCCGCGCGTGCCTCGGCCACCAGATCCGGGATCTCTTTGGCCATGATAATATTCCTTACATTGGCGTTGATGCCGCCACCCTCCAAGGGTGCGTGACGGCAAGGCCGGTGCCATACTGCAAGTTCGAACGATTTGAAAGATGGCTTCGATCATTTTTTCTTGACCTGACGGCATCGTGTCGGCCTAGGTGAGGCTCAGTCCGGCAGCATCCGTCGCACCGTTACCGAGTTGTTTTTTAAAGTGGACCCGCGCGATGTCACCACATGTGACGCGATATGCTTCGATCGACTACCTGCGCGTGCTGCTGGCCGCCGGCGTCGTCTTTGCGCATTCCGTCCTGATGACCGGCTATGATTTCCGCTGGAAGGCCGAGATCGGCTATGGCGTCCTGCGCCTGGTGGTGCCGGCATTCGCGCTGCTGTCGGGGTTCGGACTTTACCACACCGCCGTCCGCGGGCGCCTGTCGGCATGGCTGCGCGGGCTGGTCGTGCTCTACGGGATCTGGGCCGCGATCTATCTGCCGGTCTGGGGACGCCAGATGCCCGATGCGGCGGCCGTCCTGGCCGAATTGCTCAAGGGCCCGATGCACCTGTGGTACATCGTGGCGCTGACGCAGATCGTTGCCATCCTGTGGGTCGTGCGCCGGCTGGTGCCCGCGGCCTGGGAGATCCCGGCGCTGGTCGGCGTCGCGGTCGTCGGTGCGATGGCGGCCACGCTGACGCAGTACAATTTCCACTACGGTTTTCTGGGGCCGGAACTGATGGTGCGGCGTGCCGGTCCGCTGTATCTTCTGCCCTTCGTGGTGCAGGGCTATGTGCTTGCCGACTGGCTGGCGCGACGCGGCCGGGCCGGGCTGCCCGGCGCGCGGGTGCTGTGGGCGATGGTGCCCCTCCTGCTGGTGCTGCGGATGATCGAGGTGCGGTGGGTGACCGGGGCAGGGGCGATCCCGATGAAGGACCCGCCCGAGTTTCCGGTCCTGCTCTATCTGGCGCCGCTGGTCATCGTCCTGGCCACGCTGCGGATCAGCCTGCCCGCCACGCGTGTGAACCTGACCTGCGCGTCGGTCCTGATCTACCTGATGCACATGGGCATCATCATCGCCTTCGTCACGGTCGGGATCACCCACGTCTGGCTGATCTTCGCCACCTCGCTGCTGCTGCCGTTCCTGGCCACATCTGTCCTGCCGCACCTGCCGTCGATCGGCCGGCTTGGCGGCAAATGGGCCAGCAGCCCCCCGGCCCCGTCCGGCTGAGGCCGCCGGCTCAGCCCAGCTGGTATTCGTCCAGAAAGCCGCGCGGGATCAGCAGGTTCTGCGGTCCCACCCGATGCAGGTCGCGCTCTCCGCACAGCGCCATGCTGATGTCCAGCTCCTTGCGGATGACCTCCAGCGCCTTGGTGACGCCGGCCTCGCCCATGGCGCCCAGCCCATGCAGCCAGGCCCGCCCGATCCAGGTCGCGTGCGCCCCAAGCGCCAGTGCCTTCAGCACGTCCTGACCCGACCGGATGCCGCTGTCCATGTGGATCTCGACCTGGTCGCCCACCGCCTTGACGATATGAGGCAGCATCCGGATCGAGGACAGCGCCCCGTCCAGCTGCCGGCCGCCATGGTTGCTGACGACGATCGCATCCGCCCCGAAATCGGCCGCGATGCGCGCATCCTCGGGGTCCAGGATGCCCTTCAGGATCAGCTTGCCCCCCCACATGTCGCGGATGCGGGCGATCTTGTCCCAGTCCAGCCGCTCGTCGAACTGCTCGGCCGTCCAGCTCATCAGGCTGGACGTGTCGCCGACGCCCTTGGCATGGCCCACGATATTGCCAAAGAACCGCCGCTTGGTGCGCAGCATCCCCATGCCCCACCGCCAGCGCGTGGCCAGGTCCAGCACCGTGGGCAGGGTCATCTTGGGTGGGGCCGACAGCCCGTTCTTCAGGTCCTTGTGCCGCTGGCCCAAGATCTGCAGGTCCAGCGTCAGGACCAGCGCGCTGCAGTTGGCGGCCTTCGCGCGGTCGATGATGGCGGCCAGGAATTCCTGATCCTTCATCACGTAAAGCTGGAACATGAAGGGCTTGGTGGTATGCGCCGCCACGTCCTCGATCGAGCAGATCGACATGGTCGACAGGCAGAAGGGGACGCCGAACTTCTCGGCCGCGCGGGCGGCATGGATCTCCCCATCGGCGTGCTGCATGCCGGTCAGCCCAACGGGGGCCAGCGCCACCGGCATCGTCACCGGCAGCCCGACCATGGTGCTGGCCAGGGTGCGGTTCGACATGTCGACGGCCACCTTCTGGCGCAGCTTCAGCTTGGCAAAGTCGGTCGTGTTCTCGCGAAAGGTCTGCTCGGTATAGCTGCCCGATTCGGCATAGTCGTAGAACATCTTGGGCGTGCGCGCGCGGTGCAGCGCCTTGAGGTCGTCGATCGAGGTGATCACCGGCATGGGATGGCCTTTCGAGAACTGGTCAGAAGTTGTTACCAGTTGCCCCGGTGCCGCGCAATCATCCTCCGGCGCGGCGCTGCAGGGCCGGGTCCACCACCGGGCCCCGCAGGGCGTCGGCACGGGCACGCAGCGCGTCGGCGCGCCCGGTCGTTGCAGCGGCCACCGGCGCGGCACCGGACGCCGCCGGGGCGGCATGGGCGGGCAGATCAGGCTCGGCCAAGATCCGGTTGGTCGGCAGCAGGTCGGGATAGGCATCCCCACCGGCACAGCCGGCCAGCAGGGCAAGGGTCAGGGCGGCGAATGCTTTCATGCGCCCAGCTTAAGGTCCTGCGGGCGCGGCGGCAACGCGCTCCTTGGTGCTTCCCTTGGCCTGCACCCGCGCGCTAGAAGACCGCATGGCCCGCACCCAAGGTTCCCGCGCCGAGATCACCGGCCCCCTGCTTCGCGATGAGGCCCGTCGCCTGTTCGCGCGACAGGGCTATGCGGCCGTCTCGATGCGCCAGATCGCGGCGGCCGTCGGCGTGCAGGCCGGCGCGCTCTATGCCTACACCCCCGACAAGCAGGCCCTGCTGCATGACCTGCTGGAAAGTCACATGCAGGATCTGCTGGCGGCCTGGTCCGACGATCCGCGCGCCGATGCGCTGGCGCGGCTGGAACGCTTTGTCCGCTTCCATATCGGCTTCAGCCTCGATCACCCGGACGCGGTCTTTCTCTCCTACATGGAGTTGCGCAACCTGACGCCCGACAATTTTGCCCGCATCGCCCAACTGCGCGGCCGGTACGAGGCGCTGCTGGAGGGCATCCTGCGCGACGGGATCGCGGCGGGCCTCATGCGGATCGAGGACCCCAAGCTGACCACGCTGGCGCTGATCGCCATGCTGACCGGCGTCACCAACTGGTACCGCGAGGGCGGCCGCCTGGACCGGGCCCGGATCGCCGACATCTATTGGGGCCTTGCGCGGGGGGCGGTGGGCGCGGCATAGGCGTCCCTGCTTCACCACAATCCAATCCTGCGCTTGCCGCGTGTCGTGCCATCCCGGATAATCGCGCCCATGTCCTTGCCCCCCGGCTTTCTTGACGAGATTCGCAACCGCGTTCCGATCAGCCGCGTGATCGGGAAGAAGGTGACATGGGATCTGCGCAAGTCGAACCAGGCGCGCGGCGACTGGTGGGCGCCATGTCCGTTCCACCAGGAAAAGTCTGCCAGCTTCCACTGCGACGACCAGAAGGGCTTCTATTACTGCTTTGGCTGCCAGGCCAAGGGCGACGCCCTGACTTTCCTGCGCGAACATGACGGGATGGAGTTCATGGAGGCCGTCAAGCTGCTGGCAGCCGAAGCCGGGCTGACCATGCCGGAACCCGACCCCCGGGCGCGCGAGCGCACCGACCGTCGCACCAAGCTGCTGGAGGTGACCGAGGCGGCCTGCCGCTGGTTCCGCCTGCAGCTGCAGACCGGCGCCGCCGCCGATGCGCGGGATTACCTGACCCGCCGCGGGCTTGATCGCGCCGCCGAAGACCAGTTCGAGATCGGCTTTGCCCCTGACAGCCGCCAGGCCCTGACCGCCGCCCTGCGCGACAAGGGCTTTGACGAGGCGCAGATCGTCGAGGCCGGCATGTCCGCCCGCCCCGAAGGCGGCGGCGCGGCCTATGACCGGTTCCGCGGGCGGATCATCTTTCCGATCCGGGACGGACAGGGCCGCTGCATCGGCTTTGGCGGCAGGGCGATGGATCCCAACGCGCGGGCCAAGTACCTGAACAGCCCGGAGACGCCGCTCTTTGACAAGGGGCGCAACCTCTACAACCTCGGGCCCGCCCGGGCGGCCGTGTCCAAGGGCCAGAGGCTGATCGTGGCCGAGGGCTACATGGACGTGATCGCGCTGGTGCGCGCGGGCTTCGAAGGCGCGGTGGCCCCCCTGGGCACCGCCATCACCGAGGATCAGCTGCGCCTGATGTGGCGTGTTTCCCCCGAGCCGGTGATCGCGCTGGACGGCGACGCCGCGGGGCAACGCGCGGCACAGCGGCTGGTCGACCTGGCGCTGCCGCTGACCGGGCCGGGCCAGGCGCTGCGCTTCGTGATCCTGCCGGCGGGGCAGGACCCGGACGACCTGATCAAGGCCGCGGGGCCCGGCGCGATGGGCGCGCTGCTGGATCAGGCGCGGCCGCTGCTGGATCTGCTCTGGGCGCGCGAGATCGAGGGGCAGGTCTTTGACAGTCCCGAGCGCAAGGCCGCGCTGGACCGGCGCCTGCAAGAGGCCGTTGCCCGCATTCCCGACGAGTTGACCCGCAGCCATTACACCGAGGAGATCCGCCGCAAGCGGTGGGAGCTGTTCGGCGGCGGCAACCGCCAGGGCAAGGCCGCGCCCGGCGGCAGGGGCGGGGCGGGCGGACGCAGCCAGGGCCGGCGCGGAGGGACCTCGACCGCCCCGCGCGCGCCGATCCCGCCCGTCGTGCTGAACATGCCCGAACAGGGACCGGACCTTCTGGAAGGGGCCGCGCTGCTGATCTGCGCGCTGCGGCCCGCGATGATCCCGGCCGCCGAGGCCCGCCTGGAACGGCTGGTGCCCCGCGACGCCGACCGCGCGGCGCTGCTGCATGACCTGCTGACGCAGGACGACAGCCCGGCGGGGCGGCGCGGGCTTGAAACGCTGCGGCGCGACGCCCATCTGGGCCTGACCCCCACCGTGATCGAGCAGCAGGAGGACGAGGCTGCAGCCGCAATTCTGGGCAATCTCCTGGATCGCCTCGAAGCCGCCCGCGCCGCCAGCCATGAACTGGCACGCGCGGAATTCGAGATCCAGGGCGAGGCCGACGAGGGCCTGACCTGGCGCATCAGCCAGATTGCCCGCGCCCGCCATCGCGCCGAACGGCCCGAGATGGAGACGACCAGCGACCTCAACGAGGATCGCGATGCGCTTTCGGCGCAGCTGTCGGACTGGCTTTCGGGACAGATCTGGCGCAAGCCGCCACGCAGATGACGACGAATCGCATCCGGCCAAGGGTGCGAATCACCGGCGCGCCCGGCCTTTGATTCGTTCGGGAAGCGCGCTAGAACCGGAACAATTTTGCGGCGACTCGCTGATTCGCGCGAATCGACTGCCCATGACCGCGCCGAGAAGGAGCCCTGGATGGCCGCCAAAGACGACGACCACGACAAGACCGACAAGGACGACAATGCCCATACGCTGGACATGAGCCAGGCGGCGGTCAAGAAGATGATCGCCGAGGCGCGCGAGCGGGGCTACATCACCTATGATCAGCTGAATTCCGTCCTGCCGCCCGAGCAGGTCAGCAGCGAGCAGATCGAGGACGTGATGTCGATGCTGTCCGAGATGGGCATCAACGTCATCGAGGACGAGGAAGGCGCCGAGGAGGCCGAGGGCGGCGCGCTGGTGACGACGGGCTCAGGCTCGCGCGAACTGGCCGTGGCCTCGACCGAGACGGAAAAGCTGGACCGGACCGACGACCCGGTGCGGATGTACCTGCGCGAGATGGGCTCGGTCGAGCTTTTGTCCCGCGAGGGCGAGATCGCCATCGCCAAGCGCATCGAGGCCGGCCGCAACACCATGATCGCCGGCCTCTGCGAGAGCCCGCTGACCTTCAAGGCCATCACGCTGTGGCGCGAGGAACTCCTGGACGAGGAGATCCTGCTGCGCGACGTGATCGACCTGGAAACCACCTTCGGCCAGTCCATGGACGGCGAGGAGGGTGACGAGGAGGAGCTGACCGTCGAGGGCGAGACCGGCACGGCCGCGCCCAAGGGCGAGGAGTTCGACGCCGACGGCAACCCGCTGCGCACCGATGAGGACGAGGACGAGGACGAGGGCGCGAACCTGTCCCTGGCTGCGATGGAGGCCTCGCTCAAGCCCAAGGTCCTGGAGACGCTGGAGGCCATCGCCAATTACTACGAGCGTCTGGCCGACATGCAGGACCAGCGCATGTCTGCGACCATGAACGAGGACAACACCTTCTCGGCCAGCGCGGAGAGCGACTACCAGATCCTGCGTTCCGAGATCGTCGTGCTGGTGAACTCGCTGCACCTGAACAACGGCCGGATCGAGGCGCTGGTCGACCAGCTTTACGGCATCAACCGGCGAATCGTCACGATCGACAGCGGCATGGTCAAGCTGGCCGATGCCGCGCGCATCAACCGGCGCGAATTCATCGACGCCTATCGCGGCGCCGAGCTTGACCCCAGCTGGGTCGACCGCATGGCCGGGCAGGCCGGTCGCGGCTGGCAAGCGCTGTTCGACCGGTCGCGCGACCAGGTCGAGAAGCTGCGCGCCGACATGGCCGAGGTCGGCCAGTATGTCGGCGTCGACATCGAGGAATTCCGCCGCATCGTGGCCCAGGTCCAGCGCGGCGAGAAGGAGGCGCGCCAGGCCAAGAAGGAGATGGTCGAGGCGAACCTGCGCCTGGTCATCAGCATCGCCAAGAAATACACGAACCGCGGTCTGCAGTTCCTGGACCTGATCCAGGAGGGCAACATCGGCCTGATGAAGGCCGTGGACAAGTTCGAGTATCGCCGCGGCTACAAGTTCTCGACCTACGCGACCTGGTGGATCCGCCAGGCGATCACCCGGTCCATCGCGGACCAGGCCCGCACGATCCGCATCCCGGTCCACATGATCGAGACGATCAACAAGCTGGTCCGGACGGGCCGCCAGATGCTGCACGAGATCGGCCGCGAGCCGACCCCCGAGGAACTGGCCGAGAAGCTTCAGATGCCGCTGGAGAAGGTCCGCAAGGTGATGAAGATCGCCAAGGAGCCGATCAGCCTCGAAACCCCGATCGGGGACGAGGAGGACAGCCAGCTTGGGGACTTCATCGAGGACAAGAACGCCGTCCTGCCGCTGGACAGCGCCATCCAGGAGAACCTCAAGGAGACCACGACCCGCGTCCTGGCCAGCCTGACCCCGCGCGAGGAACGCGTCCTGCGGATGCGTTTCGGCATCGGCATGAACACCGATCACACGCTGGAAGAGGTCGGCCAGCAGTTCAGCGTCACCCGCGAACGGATCCGCCAGATCGAGGCCAAGGCCCTGCGCAAGCTGAAGCATCCGTCGCGGAGCAGGAAGCTGCGGTCCTTCCTTGATCAGTAGGCTTGAAGCGGTCCAGGGACTGGGCTTCTTTCTCTATCGCAGCGCCGCCCAGCCCTGGTTGGACGGCAGCGACCTGCAGGACATCCTCGAAGCGGCGCGCCGCCGGAACCAGGCCCTTGGCCTGACCGGGTGCTTGCACCATGAGGATGGCCTGTTCTTCCAGTGGCTGGAGGGGCCGGCGCCTGCGCTGGTGCAGGTCGGCAAGCTGATCCTGCGCGATGGACGCCACCAGGACATCACCTTCCTGGACCAGGGCGCGCTGGACCACCGCCGCTTTCAGGATTGGCGGATGCACTTTTCCGATCGCAGGCGGGCGTCGCTGATGGACTGGTTCGCGGGTTCGGACAATTCCACCGTCGATCCCGGCGATTACTCGGGCGGCGTCGTGTCGTTCATGATGTCACTGACCACCTGAACCTGCGCTTGCGCACCCGGCACAAAATGTGAACACTGGCACCGGTCAAAACGGCGAAGGTGCGAATGTGACGGGCTTGTTCTCTGATCCAAGGATGGTGACGCCACTGCTGGTCAGCCTGGTGCTGGCCTTTGGGGTGGCGCTGGTTCTGGGGCTGCGCTGGCGTTCGGCCTTGGGTTCGGCGCAGGCCGAGGCGCGGCAGTTGTCGGACCGCCTGTCCCAGGATCGGATGGAGGCCCAGACGCGCCTGCATGAAAAGGAATTGGCTCTGGGTCAGCTTCAGGCGCGGCTTGACGCGCATCAGTCGCGGCTGTCGGACCTGACGGAGGAGCGGGACGGGCTGACCGACGCCTTGCACCGGGCCCGCCAGCAGGCCGCGGGTCTGGAGACGCAGCTGGCGGAGTCCCGACTGCGCGCCCAGAAGGATGCCGAGGCCAGCGCCCGCGAGGTCGCCACTTTGCGCGAGCTGCGCGCCGAGATGACCGGGCAGTTCAAGCTGCTGTCGGCCGAGACGCTGCGCGTCCAGCAGGCCGACCTGCAGCAGGCGCATCAGGACAACCTGAACGCGCTGCTCAACCCCTTCCGCGACCAGGTCAGCCGCTTTCAGACCGAGCTGCAGGCCCGCAACAAGATCCTGGACGAGGAATCCGCCCGGCTGCGCGAGCAGATCCTGTCGCTGCACAACCGCTCGGAACAGATCTCCCGTGAGGCGGTGAACCTGACGCGCGCGCTCAAGGGCGACAAGCAGCGCCAGGGCGCCTGGGGCGAGATGGTGCTGGAGCGCATCCTGGAGGAATCGGGGCTGCTGTCCGGCACCCATTACGACCTGCAGAACAGTTGGCGCGACGAAGACGGCAAGCTGTGGCGGCCGGATGTTGTGGTCAAGATGCCGCGCGGCAAGGTCATGGTGATCGACAGCAAGGTGTCACTGAATGACTACGAGGTTTCAGTCACCTCCGAGGATCCGGCCGAGGCCGAGGCCGCGCTGCGCCGCCACGTCGCCGCGATCCGCACGCATATCCAGACCCTGTCGGGCAAGGGCTATCACCGGATGGACGACGCCTCGGTCGATTACGTGCTGATGTTCATCCCGATCGAGGGCGCATTCTCGGACGCGCTGCGTGCCGACCCGACCCTTGCCGCCTTTGCGATGGAGCGGCGGGTCGGGCTGACCACGCCCACCACGCTGATGCTGACCCTGCGCACGGTCGAGCATATCTGGGCGGTCGAGCGGCGCGAAAGCAACGCCATGGAGATCGCCCGCCGCGCGGGCCAGCTTTACGACAAGGTCGCGGGCTTCGTCGATGCGATGGAGGGCGTCGGCAAGGCGCTGGACCAGGCCAACCGCGCCCACGGGCAGGCAATGGACCGCCTGACCCGCGGGTCAGGCAACGTGATCCGGCAGGTGGAGATGCTGCGCGGCCTGGGCGCGCGGGCCAGCAAGCAGATCGAACTGGACCACGACCGGGAGGACGACGATCTGCCCCCCGCGCTGCAGGGGCCGGAGGCGGCCGAGTGATCCACCAGCTGACCATCGACACCCACGGCCCCGCCTGCCACGAGATCACGGGCCAACTGGCCGATTGGCTGGAGGGGAGCAGGGTGCGCGACGGCCTGCTGACGCTGATGATCCGCCATACCTCGGCCTCGCTGCTGATCCAGGAAAATGCCGACCCCGAGGTTCAGGACGATCTGCTGGCCTGGCTGGACCGGCTGGCACCGCCGGCGGATCATCCGTCGATGGGCTGGATCACGCACCGCTATGAAGGGCCGGACGACATGCCGGCGCATCTGAAGGCCGCCATCCTGCCGGTCAGCCTGCAGATCCCGGTCGCCGGCGGCCGGATGATGCTGGGCCGCTGGCAGGGGGTCTATCTGGTCGAACATCGCCGCACGCCGCATCAGCGGCAGGTCACGGCGCTGTTCCAGCCGGTTCAGGACTGAGGCATCAGGAAGATCTCGCGGATCGCCGCCCGTTCAGGGGCCGAGATCATGTGCAGGACTGCCGCCGCGACATCCTCGGGCTGCAGCTTGTCAGGCGCGCCCTTGTCGAAGAAGGCCGTGTCCACCATGCCGGGCGCCACGACCGAACAGCGGCCACCCCATTCGCGCATCTCCTCGGCCAGGTTTCCGGCATAGCCGTGCACGAACCACTTGGTCGCCCCATAGATCGATCCGGCGATATGGCGCCGGCCTGCGGCCGATCCGGTCATGACCAGCGTGCCCTTGGTCTTGCGCAATTGCGGCAGGACCGCCCGCGCGGTCAGGATCACGCCCATCACGTTCAGGTCGATCATCCCGCGGATGTCATCCAGATCGCCCGCTTCGGTGCCGGGCTTGTCCAGCCCCCGGCCAGCATTGGCAAAGGCCGCATCGATCCCGCCGAACCGATCGGCCGTCCGGGCGACGGCCTGCTGCAGGTCATCAATATTGGTAGCGTCGCCGGTGACGACCAGCGCGCGGTCGCCAAGCTCGCCGGCCAATTCAGAGAGCTTGTCGGCAGACCGTGCAAAGAGGGCGACGTTCCAGCCGTCGCCAGCCGCGGCGCGCGCCGTCGCCGCGCCGATACCCGAGGAGGCCCCGGTGATGAACAGGGTCTTGGCCATGGATTTTCCAATCATGTGAAGCTTGCGGGAAAAGATGCCCTGCCAACGCGGCTTTCGGGCCACAGGTTCCGGAACGCCTATCTTGTGGGCTGTGGATAACACTACCCAATCCCTGCCAATGTGCCTATAGTGGCTGCGGATCGACCGAGGATAGGGACAACGGGATGCGCTGCCCATTTTGCGGAAACGTCGACACGCAGGTCAAGGACTCGCGCCCGGCCGAGGACAACGTCGCCATCCGCCGTCGCCGCTTCTGTCCCTCCTGCGGGGGGCGCTTCACGACCTATGAACGTGTCCAGCTGCGCGACCTGGTGGTGGTGAAGTCCAGTGGCAAGCGCGAGGATTTCGACCGCGACAAGATGGCCCGCTCGATCCGCATCGCCATGCAGAAGCGCCCGGTCGAGCCCGAGCGCATCGAGCAGATGATCAGCGGCATTGTCCGCCGCCTGGAGAGCACCGGCGAGACAGACATCCCCTCCAAGATGATCGGAGAGATCGTGATGGAGGCGCTGTCGCGCATCGACAACGTCGGCTATGTCCGCTTTGCCAGCGTCTACAAGAACTTCCAGGATGCGGACGATTTCGACAAGTTCGTGTCCGAACTGCGCCCCGGCGCCGCCCAGGATTGACCGTCCAGCCGACAGATGATGCTTGGCACATGGCCCATGCCTTGCGCCTTGCCCGGCGCGGTCTGGGCAATGTCTGGCCGAACCCGGCCGTCGGCTGCGTGCTGGTCCGCGAGGGGCGGGTCGTCGGCCGGGGCTGGACCCAGCCTGGCGGCCGCCCGCATGCCGAACGGATGGCCCTGGATGCCGCAGGTGCCTTGGCGGCCAGGGCGACCGCTTATGTGACGCTGGAGCCCTGCGCCCATCACGGCCGCACCCCGCCCTGTGCCGAGGGGCTGGTACAGGCGGGCGTGGCGCGCGTGGTGACCGCGCTGACGGATCCCGATCCGCGCGTGGCGGGGCGCGGCCACCGGATGCTGCGCGACGCGGGCGTTGCCCTGACCCAGGATGTGCTGGCGGCCGAGGCCGCCGAGCTTCAGGCGGGCTTTCTCAGCCGGATCACGCGTGGCAGGCCCTTTGTCACGCTGAAGCTGGCCAGCAGCATCGATGGCCGCATCGCCATGGCCAGCGGCGAGAGCCGTTGGATCACCGGGCCCGCCGCACGGGCGCATGTCCATGCGCTGCGGGCCCAGCATGACGCGATCATGGTGGGCGGCGGGACCGCACGGGCGGATCTGCCGCAGCTGAACGTGCGCGGCATCCACACGCCTCAGCAGCCGGTGCGCGTGGTCGTCTCGGCCCAGGCCCTGCCGCCGCTTGCGCCGCAGGACGCTGACCACGGCCCGCTGTGGCGCGTCGAAGGGGAGCCCGAGGCGGTCTTGGCCGACCTGGCGCAGCGCGGGCTGACGCGGATCTTCTGCGAGGGGGGCGGCGCGCTGGCCGCGAGCCTTCTGGCCGCTGGCGTTGTCGATCAGGTGATCGGCTATACCGCGGGTCTGGCCCTTGGGGCCGAGGCGCGCCCCTTTCTGGGGGCGACGGGCTGGACGCGGCTGGCGCAGGCCCCGCGCTTTCGCCTTGTCGAAAGCCGGCCGATCGGGCCCGACCTGTTCCACCGCTGGCGGGCGATCTAGCGGCGCCACAGCCAAGCGTGACCGGCCATCGCGCCCTGCGCCTTGGCCAGCAGGCGCAGCACCGGCGGTTGCCCCGCCCGCCCCTCGGCCAGCCGCTGCAGCGCAACCTCGACCGGGCAGGGCAGACCGGTGACAGGGTCCCGATAGCGGGGATAGGCGACCAGGCAGGCATGGACCAGTTGGGCCAGGTCCGGTCGCGCCTGGCGCCGCTGCGGCACCGGACCCAAGTCCCGGGTCAGGCCCCAGCCCGCATAGAAGGGCGCGCCGAGCGTAGTGACGGGGATGCCACGCAGCAGGGCCTCGAAACCGAGGGTCGAGGTGATGGTCCAGACCTCGTCCACCGCCTCGATCAGCGCGACCGGATCGGCGTTTTGGGCCACATGATCGGCCAGGCCCGCCAATCGGGTCCGGTCGATCATGCCCGGCCGCAGTCCGGCTTCGACATCGGGATGCGGCTTGTAGATGATCTGGGCATCCGGATTGGCAGCCCGGACGCGCTGCAGGAGGGCGAGGTTGGTCCGCTCGGCCCCCGCGCCCTTGCGGATCGAGGCGTCGTCCTCGACCTGGCCCGGCACCAGGATGCGCCGGCGCCCTTCGGCGGGTGGCAGCGGGGCCGCATGGCCCATGTTGTATTTCGTGGCCCGCGCGGCGATCAGGGCGCCGATCAGCCGCTGCGCCCTTTCCGCGCCGCCCGGAGGCGGACCGGCAGCCACCAGCGCCTCCAGGCGTGAGGGCCTGGTCGGGTCGAAGTAGATCCCCAGATCATCCGCCACCACCGACAGGGGCGGCGTCAAGGCCGCCCCGAGGCCGCGCGATCGCAAGAATCCGTCCTCGACCCGGGTTGCCTGGGGCACCGCGTCTGCGGCATTGGCCCAAGCCAGAGTGACCTTGCCGGAAGGCGCACCCGTGAACCGCAGCGGGACCGCATCGCCGAATTCCAGCGACAGGAACCTCCGTTTCCAGAGGCGCATCCCATAAGCCAGGTGACCCTGCCGATCCTGACGGAAGGCGCGCGCCTCGGCCTCCATCTGGTCCACGGCGCCTTCGAAATCGGTCAGCCGGTCGCGGCAGGGATCGTACCAGGTCGGCGCCAGAAGATGGCTGGCCGCGAACAGTGCCTCGGCTGTTGCGGTGCCGCGGCGGCCGGGGGGCAGGGGGCGTTCGTCCCGGCTCAGGCCCCAGCCCGCGTAGAAGGGCTGGCCGAAGAGGCGCGGCCGATGCCCCGCCAGCAGCGCCTCATAGCCCAGTTGCGAGCTGACCGCATAGACCGCATCCGCACCGTCGACCAGCCGCCAGGGAGAGACAGGAGCGTCGCAGATCTGATCGCCCCGGCGCAGATCCGCGGCCCCCAGATGCCCAGGCCGCAGGCCGGCGGCAGTTTCGGGATGGGTGCGGATCACGATGCGGGCCCCGGGATTTTCGTCGCGCGCCGCCTGCAGCATGCGCAGGAAGAGGGGCCGGCCCGCGCCCTGCAACGAGGCGTCGCCGCGCGTCTGGTCGATCACCAGGACATAGCCCGGGGCAGGTGCGGCGGCGGCGGTGTCGTGCAGGTTGTATTTCGACAGATCCGCCGCGCGCAGTCGCGCCAGTCCGGTCCGCGCCCGATCGGCCAGCCGAGGAGAAAGCGGCTGGCCCCCCAGCGTCTCGATCAGCGAGGGGCGGGAGGGATCGAAGTGCAGCCCGACGGGGTCTATCAGCAGTCCGATGGGACCCCGGCGCGCCAGCGATCCTGTCGTCCGCCCCGGCAGGATCGAGCGCAGGAAGGCGTCCTCGACCGTGAACATCGGGCAGCCGAACCGCCGTGCCATCCGTTGTCCACGCCAGGCGGTCGGGCTTGCGCCCCATATTCCCACCGCATCGCCCGGGCGCGGCAGCCCGATGGAGGCCTGGTATCCGGCCAAGGCCAGGATTCGGGAAATGCGGGGGCCGGTCAGGAAGCCAAGGTTGAAAACGCAAAGCCGCCGGGAGGTCCCGGCGGCTTGAAGGTCCTGCAGGATCATGCCTGCGTCAGTTGCCGATCGAGGACAGGCTGTCCGCGGTGGCCGCGCTGCCGGTGACGGCCGACAGGGTCTTTTGCCACTGAACATAGGGGGCCTCGGTCACATAGACCGTGTCACCGTCCCGGATCACGAAGTCCCGCGCCAAGAACAGCCCGTTCGGACGGGTCAGGTCCAAGACATAGGCGAAACGCTGCGTGCCTTGCACGGGCTTGCCCAGGACGCGGCTGGCAACCGATTCCGGCTCGTCGCGCAGGACGAAGACACCGGTGGGGTCGGCCAGGGAGGAATCAAGACCGCCCACCATGGCGATGGCCTCGACCGCGTTGATCATCTCGTTGCCCAGGGGCACGCGCGTCTGGCCGCCCAAGGCGCCAAGCGAGGTGAACGAGCGCTGATCCTCTTCGACCACGATCAGGTCGCCGGGGCGCAAGGCGATGTCATTGCCGGGATTGGCGTAAAGGTCGGTCAGCCAGACGCGGCCGCTGTCCGAGCCCCGCTTGACGGTGACCACGGCCACTTCGGGCGCGATGGCGACGCCGCCGGCACGGGCCAGCATCGAGGACAGCGAACGGGTCGGGCGCTCGATCGGATAGACGCCCTGCGCGCCGACGCGGCCCACGACCGAAACGGTTGCGCCGTCGCCGGCCACGCGCTGAACCGTCACCTGCGGGTCCGGCGTCTGCGTCGACAGGCGCTGCGTGATCGTCTCGCGCAGCTGGTCAGGGGTGCTGCCGGCGGCACGCACCCGTCCGGCATAGGGCACGAAGATGAAGCCGTCGCTGTCCACCTGGATCTCGGTCAGGCTGGTCGAGCTGGCGCCGAGCGAGGTCAGCAGGCCGTCATCGACGTTTTCCCAGATCGACAGGCCGAGGCGGTCGCCCGGCCGGATCTCGTCCGCGCCAACCTGACCGGCCGCACGGAAGCTGTTCGAGAACCCGTAGGCGGGTGCGAAGCTCGAGGCGCGGGTCACGTGGTCGTTCACGTAGATGACCTGGGTGTTCCCTCCACGCTCGACCGCGCCATCGAAGATCTCGTTCTTGTTGGGACCTGACCGCGGAAGGGCACAGGCCGCCAGCAAGGTCAATGATGCGATCAGAAACAGCCTCAGGGGGGCTGCCGTGCGGAAGGAAACTGTCACCTCTGGTACTCCTGTTCTACAATCCGGCCAGCTGGAGGCCAGTTTCGCGTAACTCTAGCAATACATGGCTTCCGAGGCCACCTTATCTTGCCATTTTTATGGGTTCAGTCGCGCCGATCCGCCAATTGTTGCCGGGGCAGAATGTGCCCGGAGGCAAGCGCTTCATAGGGGTCCTCTACCGAGAGCAGCATGTCGACCACCAGCCGCAACGCATGCGCGCGCGACCGGCCGGCATAGAACCCGCCGGGGACCTGGCTGGTCTGCAGCAGGTAGTCCCGGAAGGTGCGATAGGCTTGGGGGTCGGGGGCGTCCGGTGCCGCCAGGAAATCGTCCAGCGACTGTTCCGACACCAGGCCGGGCTTTTCATAGACGGCGCGGCCAAGCGTCTTGACCGGGATGCCGCGCCACAGGGCCTGCTGGGCTCCGGTCGAATTGACGGTCACGACGGCGCGGGCATGGGAAAGGATCTCGGCCAGCTTGCCGCCGCGGATGTAATGGACCCGCTCGGCGACCCCGTGCTGTGCTGCGGCCGCGCGGATGGCCGCCCTGTTGCCGGCGCGCCCGTCCTCCAGCGGATGGGCCTTGAAGATCAGGTGGTGATGGCGCGGGGCCGAGCGGGCAAAGGCCTTGATCACGGTCTGGACGAACTGGGCGTTGCGCGTGAAGGAGGAGTGGCCGAGGAAGTTCGAGTCATGCTCCAACTGCATCAGGACCAGGTTGTAGGGCCAGCCCGACATCCGCATGTGCCGCCACTGCAGCGCCCGACCGACATTGTACATGGGCGACAGCACCAGCCGGCGCAGGTTCAGGCGGAACTCCTGCATCACCGAGATCGCGCGATGGCCGGTATAGGCGCGATAGCGGCGGTTCGCGATCAGGATCAGCAGGTGATAGAAGGCGCCATAGAACTTGTGCTGGCGCATGTCGCCCCAATGCGCGGGCGGGCGGCGGACCTCGTTGATCTGTTCGCGCAGCGCCGCCCGCATCTGGGCCAGCGGGATCTGGAGCAGGACCGAGTTGCCGTTCGACCCGTGCCGTTCGTAGCTGATCCAGTAGGGGCGAAGGTAGCCTTCCTCGAAGACATGCACCCGGATGCCGCGCCGCGCGGCCTCTTGCCGGGCGGTGGCATGAATCGCCCGGACATCGCCATAAAGGACGATGTCTGTGATGCCCCTGTCGTCCAGGATGCGCTGAAGGTGGTCCGGCCATTCGGCCACCCCGCCCGTGTGGCGGATGAAGCGCGGCTGGTCGGTCCAGAAGAACTCGTCCCCCGCGTTGAAGCCGCAGCGCCAGACCTCGGCGCCGGCCGCGCGCAGCAGGCGGGCAAGCCGGTCGAAGAAGGGCCCGTGCGGTCCCTGCAGCATCAGGAAGACCCGCTGCTCGGGGGCCAGCGCCACGACCTCTGCGGACGGCCCTTGCAGGACATCGCGGGGAATTTGGGGCGATGAGGGCGAGCCGGGATGGAACATGTGCACGCAGGGCAGGGGCGGGGTCTGTTCTCCGACATGCCATGCCTGAACCGATTGTTCCAGATTTTTGTCGCGCCCGGGCGGGTTGGCGCCGGCGACCCGCCGGGCTTGCCGCTTGAACGCCCGGCGGCAATGGCCTAGGTCGGAGGGAAGGAAAAAGCGGAAGGGCGGCGATGTTCACCGGCATCATCACGGATATTGGCATCGTGCAGGCGGTCGAGCTTCGGGGCGACATGCGCGCCCGCATCGGCTGCGGCTATGACATGGCGGGGGTCGACCTGGGCGCCTCGATCGCCTGCGACGGGGTCTGCCTGACGGTGATCGCCAAGGGCGACGATTGGTTCGACGTGGATATTTCGGCCGAGACGCTGTCCAAGACCAACATCGGCGCCGCCGGCTGGCCCTTGGGCAAGCGCTTGAATCTGGAGCGCGCGCTGCGGGTCGGCGACGAGCTTGGCGGCCATATCGTCAGCGGGCATGTGGACGGGGTGGCCCGGATCGTCAGCGCCACGCGCGAGGGTGACAGCCTGCGCCTGCTGTTCGAGGCGCCGCAGGCCCTGGCGCGGTTCATCGCCCCCAAGGGATCAGTCGCATTGAACGGCACCTCGCTGACCGTGAACGAGGTGGAGGGCTCTCGCTTTGGCATCAACCTGATCCCCCACACGCAACAGGTGACCACCTGGGGCGACGCGGCGACGGGCGATGCGGTGAACCTGGAGATCGACACCATGGCCCGCTATGTCGCCCGGCTGGCCGAGGCCGGAAGCCTGGGACATTAGGGGCCGGAATGGCACGCGGCGGGATCGGGCATCGTGGAGGACAGGCGGATGTACCGCTGTCCGCCTGGTCCGGGGCGAAGCCGCACCTGCCCCAAGGCACCGCTTCGATGGCCGGCCCATCCCGTTGCAAGCGCAAGATCACGGCCGCGGGCCGGCTGGCAGGCGGCGCCAGCGGGACGCGCTCTCTCAAAGGACGACCCCATGCAGTTTGAACAGCCCGGCCCCGTTGAGCGCGACCTGTCGGCCGCGATCTCTCCGATCGAGGACATCATCAACGAGGCGCGCAACGGGCGCATGTATATCCTGGTCGATCACGAGGACCGCGAGAACGAGGGTGACCTGTGCATTCCCGCCCAGATGGCCACGCCGGACGCGATCAACTTCATGGCCACCCATGGGCGCGGCCTGATCTGCCTGTCACTGACGGCCGAGCGGATCGAGACCTTGGGTCTGCCGCTGATGAGCCCCAAGAACTCCAGCCGCCACGAAACCGCCTTCACCATGTCGATCGAAGCCCGCGAAGGCGTCACCACCGGCATCAGCGCCCATGACCGGGCCCGCACCGTCAGCGTGGCGATCGATCCGACCAAGGGGGCGCCGGATATCGCGACGCCCGGCCACATCTTTCCGCTCCGGGCGCGCGACGGCGGCGTGCTGGTCCGGGCGGGCCATACCGAAGCCGCGGTCGACATTTCGCGTCTGGCGGGGCTGAACCCCTCGGGCGTGATCTGCGAGATCATGAACGAGGATGGCAGCATGGCGCGCCTTCCTGACCTGGTGGCCTTCGCGCAGCGGCACGGGCTGAAGATCGGCACGATCAGCGACCTGATCCGCTATCGCCGCCGCTATGACAACCTGATCGCCGAACGGACGCAGCGCCCGGTCCATTCGCAGCACGGCGGCGACTGGACGATGCGCGTTTTCGCCGACGAAACCCAAGGCATCGAACATATCGTGCTGACCAAGGGCGAGCTGTCGGGCGACGGGCCGGTCTTGGTGCGCATGCACGCGCTGGATCCGCTGCATGACGTGCTGGGCATCGGTCGGGAGGGTTCGGGCAGCCTGCCGGCAGCCATGCGCGAGATCGCGGCCGAGGGGCGGGGGGTCGTCGTGCTGATCCGCGACCTGTCCGAGGCGATCGCGGAACCCGGAGAGGTGGGGCCGCACACGTTGCGCCAATACGGCCTTGGGGCCCAGATCCTGTCGGCGCTGGGATTGTCCCAGCTGATCCTGCTGACGAATTCCGCACCGGTGAAGGTGGTGGGGCTTGACGCCTACGGGCTTTCCATTCATTCCACCCGGCCTATCGCGGAGGATTGAGAGATGGCGTCGCTGACCGAACATCACGAACTGCCGCTGCCGCGCCTGGAGGCGCCAGTGCGCCTGCTGGCCATCGTGGCTCCCTATTACCGCGAGATCGCGGAGGGTCTTTTGACCGGGGCGCGTGCCACCGCCGATGCGGGCGGCGCCACCCTCGAGGTCATCGAGGTGCCCGGTGCGCTGGAGATCCCGATCGCCGTGGCACTGGCCGCACGCAGCGGCCGCTATGACGGCTTTGTGGCGCTTGGCTGCGTGATCCGAGGCGAGACCACGCATTACGACACGGTCTGCAACGACAGCTCGCGCGGACTGACCCTTCTGGGCCTGCAGGGCGTATGCCTGGGCAATGGCATCCTGACGGTGGAGAACCTGGGCCAGGCTCAGGTCCGCGCCGATCCGGCGGGTCAGAACAAGGGCGGCGGCGCGGCCGCTGCGGCGC